>NZ_OV350343.1:1380855-2071282 GCF_923868895.1 Halomonas sp. TD01 | reverse complement strand
TCGCTATCCGAAAGGTGCTGGTGTAGCGGTCGACCACTAAGTCATAATCGGATCCCTCTTTGGCACATTGCCATTAGATTCGGAATCGATACTTAATCGGGCTTCCTTAGGGGAGCCCGATGTCATTTAGAAAGGATATTTTATGATCTGGCATCTTGTTGCCGCTGTATTTGCAGGGCTTGCCGCCGCAGGGATAGGCCTATTACTTAGAACGCTTAGCCGTAAACGGCTGCCTAAATGGATTGTGCCCGTTTTTGGTGGCTTGGGCATGCTGGGGTATCAGGTCTCAACCGAATACAGCTGGTTTGAACACAAGCGCTCTCAACTACCTGAAACTGCCATCGTCATTTCCAGCGATACGTCTAGCGCTGTGTGGCGTCCATGGACCTTTGTGTTTCCGATGACGACTAAATTCAGCATCGTTGATAGCGACAATGTACGCGCTCGTCACATTGACAATGAGTTGATTGCTGAGTTTATTCTCTACCAATTCGAACGCCGCCATACCGATATACTGACCACTCAGCCTTATGTCTTGAACTGCACACACCGTGAGATAATCCCCCTGAATACAGAGACTGGCGACGCTGAATTAAGCGAACGCCGCACGCTACAGGAAACCGCCCCTTTGTTAACAACCGTTTGCCAACTTGCCGCCGACCAGCAGACGTGATGCCCCTCCTTCGCCTAGAATAGGGCCTTTATTTAGATGATCGTTTTTAAATAGTGGTTATTAGATAGTCGCTAGGCGAAGCTTTCAACGTGGGGAGACGACATGTTTCATGGCGGTCTGCTGGTCGCGGTATCACTGCTTTATATTGCGGTGCTGTTTGGAATTGCCTGGTTCGGTGATCGCCGTGCACGCACTCACGGCGCCAGCCGCCGACGGCCAATCATTTACAGTTTGGCATTGGCAATTTACTGCACCTCGTGGACGTTCTACGGCGCGGTGGGACAAGCTGCGACGGCAGGCTGGTCATTTGCCAGTATCTTTGTCGGCCCGATCTTAACGTTTCTGCTGTTTTGGCCTGTTCTGGCAAAAATGATTCGCGTTGCCAAACATCAAAACGTCACGTCAATCGCTGACTTTATTGCTTCCCGCTACGGCAAAACACAGTCTCTTGCGGCGTTTGCCAGTTTAGTCGCCCTCATTGGTACCCTGCCCTACATTGCCCTGCAGTTAAAAGCGGTGTCTACCACCTTTAGCGTTCTTACCGACGCAACGGATATGACCCATACGCCGCTGTTTGGCGACACAGCGTTTTATGTCGCTATCGTCATGGCAATCTTCGCTATCCTTTTCGGGACTCGCCACACAGATGCGACGGAGCACCACGAAGGGCTGATTCATGCGGTAGCGTTTGAATCTCTGGTAAAGCTGCTGGCCTTTGTTGTCCTCGGCGCGTTTGTTACCTGGGGCATGTTTGATGGCCTGGGCGAACTGATGGGCCACGCCGAAAGTCAATTGGAGTTGCAGCGCCAGCTAGCCAATCAAGATTTTGGCCAAAGCTTCTGGGCGCAAACGCTGCTCGCGATGCTCGCCATACTTTGCCTGCCACGCCAGTTCCATGTGGCAGTGGTGGAAAATATTCATCCAGACGATGCAACGAAAGCACGCTGGCTATTCCCTCTTTACCTACTCGCGGTCGCCTTTTTTGTTGTGCCTTTGGCGGCAGCTGGTCTACTGCTGTTTTCGGAAAGTGGGGTCGAGCCTGATACTTACGTACTTGCTCTTTCGATGGCGTCCGGCCAGCAGTGGCTGACCCTTTTAACCTTTATTGGCGGATTTTCTGCCGCGACAGGCATGGTTATTGTGGCGGCAGTGGCAGTTTCTATCATGATTTCTAACGAGATCGTGATCCCAGCGCTCTTCAGGTTGCGTTGGTTCGACACCAAAGCTCGCGACTATGGCCGCTTAGTACTCCGCGCGCGCCGCCTTACCATTGTCGCTGTTCTGGCAATGGCTTACGGCTTCTATCAGCTCATTGCCGAATTCACCTCGCTGGCCTCAATTGGCATGCTGTCCTTTGCGGCCGCCGCTCAGTTTGCCCCCGCACTCATCGGCGGGCTGTATTGGAAGCGCGGTAACCGCCTCGGCGTTATCGTTGGCATGAACGCAGGCTTTGCGATTTGGGCGTACAGCCTGTTAATGCCTGCAATGATCAATGCCGGTGTGCTTCCTCAAGCATGGCTAGCGGGTGGCCCTCTTGGGCTTAACTGGTTATCGCCCACAACCCTATTTGGCTTAAACCTCGGCGATCCATTTACCCACGGTGTCATGCTGTCGCTGGGTATCAACTTATTCTGCTATATCTTTGTTTCACAAGTGACTTCTCAGCGGGTTGTAGAGCGTATTCAGGCATCGCTGTTTGTCGATAGCGTTGAAACCCGCCAAACATCCGTAAACCGCCCTTGGACAGGCGCCACTACTGTTGGCGACCTTAAAGTACTTTGTGAGCGTTTTCTGGGGGCAGGCCAAGTAGATCGCGCGTTTGAGGATTACGCACGACGCGCGGGCAAACCCATGGAAGATAGTTCACGGGCGTCTATCGACGTCATCCAATTTACCGAACGCTTTCTTGCGTCAGTGTTAGGTGCATCGTCAGCACGAATAGTCGTTAACTCAGCACTTCAGGGGCGCGGCATTGGCATTTCAGATGTCATTTCAATCGTTGATGAAGCCTCTCAAGTCTTAGAGTTCAACCGCGCATTGCTCCAAGCCACCATTGAAAACATCAACCAGGGTATTAGCGTGGTTGACCAAAATTTGCGCTTGGTGGTGTGGAACCAACGCTATTTAGAGCTGTTCCGCTTCCCTGATCACTTGATACGGGTCGGCGCCCCCATGGATCGCATTTTTCGCTACAACGCGCACAACGGCGAATATGGCCCAGGAGACCCAGAGGAGCACGTCCAACTGCTGCTAGACAACATTCGCGACGGCCAGCCCCATCGTTATGTGCGCTATCGCCAAGATGGCAGCGTATTGGAAGTCCAAGGCAACCCGATGCCTGGCGGTGGTTTTGTCTATACCTATCAAGATATTACTCAGCAGAAGCGCATCGAAGAGGCGCTGATCCGCTCTGAAAATAACATCCGTATCTACACCGATAATGTACCCGCGCTGATTGCCTACTTTGATAAAGAGTGCCGTTACTTATTTACCAACCGCGCTTACGAACAAGCTTTCGATATTGATCGTAATGCCGTGATTGGACGCCGATACGAAGACGTATTACCGGTAAAAAAAGCCGAAGAGCGCATGCCATGGGTTCAGCGAACGCTGGCAGGCGAGCGCGTCAGTTTTGAAGTCTCAATGCGCGTTAATGATGCCATGCGCTATATGCTGGTCACCTATACGCCCCACTTTGGCGATAGCCAATCGATTTTAGGTTTCTTCGCGCTTTATCAAGACATTACTGAGCGCCGCCAAGCTGAAATCGCCTTGAAAGAGACTAACGAAACTCTGGAAGAGCGCGTTCGCGAGCGCACACAAGCACTTTCCGAGGCCAACGCGGCGCTGCGCCAAGAGAACCGTGTGCGCGCTGAAGCAGAGCAAGCGCTGCGCCAAGCGAAGCAATTAGCTGAAGATGCTAACGCTTCCAAAACGCGCTTTTTGGCTGCCGCCAGTCATGACTTGTTACAGCCGCTGAACGCAGCCCGGCTGTTTACTTCCGCATTAATGCAGAACGTCACCGCTAGCGATACCCAGCGTACCATCAGCCATATTGATAACTCACTTCAAGCCGCTGAAGAACTGCTTGGCACTCTGCTAGATATTTCAAAGCTTGATGCGGGTGCCCTCACACCGCGACGCAGCCACTTTGCACTGGCGGATATTATTCGTCCACTGCGTGCCGAATTTGAAGTAATGGCCGATGACCGTGGACTGGATCTTGTCGTCGTACCGACGCAACAATGGGTAGATTCCGATCCGCAGATGCTTCGCCGGATTGTACAAAACTTTCTATCCAACGCGATTCGCTATACCCAAGAAGGTCGTGTACTACTAGGCTGTCGCCGCCAAGCAGGACGACTTTCCATAGAGGTGTGGGATAGTGGGCCCGGTATTCCTGAGTCTAAGCTAACGGAAATTTTCCAAGAGTTCCGCCGATTGGATCAAGTCTCGCGTCATAAAGAGAGTGAGAAAGGGCTCGGCTTAGGCTTATCAATTGCCGACCGTATGAGCCGCGTGCTTGACCACCCAATTAAGGTTCGGTCCTGGGTAGGTGTGGGGACTGCATTCTGCGTCAGCGTTCCCATTGTTGCCGCCCGTGAAGTAACCTTAGCAGACCAAGAACCCCAAAGCCGCCGGAGTGGTAATAAGCTAGCGGGTACCCGCATTGTGTGTATCGATAACGAAACGCTCATTTTAGAGGGCATGACGGCCATGCTAAGCGGCTGGGGATGTGAAGTATTTACCGCGACCAGCATCGGCGGTGCAAAATCGATTCTGCGTAACATGGACGGCGACCCCGACGCCATCTTGGCAGACTATCATCTGGACAATGAAGTCACGGGGCTAATGGCACTCGAGGCCCTCAGTGAGCGCTTCGAAGGAGCCGTACCGGGCATTGTGATTACCGCCGACCGCACTGAAGCGGTGGCCGAAGAGATTAAGCGTGCGGGTTATCAACTGCTGCTTAAGCCGGTCAAACCTGCCGCGCTGCGCGCGCTTTTAACTCGCACCCTTCAGGCTAGCCGAGCAGGAGGGAAAACGTAATGATACGTCATACCGTCATTCCCGAAGGGGGTTATCGGGAATCCAGTTTGACCTTACCCGCTGATGCCTGGGAGCCTGCTTCAAAATGGATTCCCGCTAAAAGCACGCGGGAATGACAGAGCAGCGAGACAAATGCATCACACCGTCATTCCCGAAACGAGACAGATGCACCATACCGTCATTCCCGAAGGGGGTTATCGGGAATCCAGCTTACCCTTCAAGAAGAAACTTTCGGCGGTTCCACTTCAAGTTTCTGAGCAGCAATAACAGCCTGGGTGCGCGAGTGCACTCCCAGCTTGCGCAGAATAGCCGTCACGTGGGCCTTAATAGTGGCTTCTGAGACGCTAAGCTCATAGGCGATCTGTTTATTCAACAAGCCTTCCGTCAGCATATTGAGCACACGAAACTGCTGCGGCGTCAGTGAGGCAATTGCCTCCGCAAAACGCGACTCTTCTTCGCTGGTTTCATCTAAGACGTTCGCCAACGCTTCTGGCAGCCAAACTTCCCCTTGCAGGATTTCCCCCACCGCTTCAGCAATCAACTGTAGCGAGGATGATTTAGGAATAAAGCCTGACGCGCCGTAGTCAATTGCACGACGTACTACATAGGGCTCGTCACTGCCTGAAACAACCGCCACCGGAATATCGGGCATCTGGCCACGCAATTGAATCAAACCTGAAAAGCCATGCGCTCCTGGCATATGGAGGTCTAGCAAAATCAAATCAGCATCAGGGTGTCGATTAACGACCTCAGTGGTGGCTTCCATGGTGTCGGCTTCGACAATCTCAGCCTGGGGGGCTAACTGGCGCAACGCCTGGGTGAGCGCTGCACGAAACAGCGGATGGTCGTCTGCGACGATAAACTTATGGGCTACTGCCATGGATATTCCTCCGGTTCCTCGAGCAGCGGGGTTGGCTACCGCCGCGACGCTAGGCTCATACGGTTGAAGCATGGTACCCCATGGGCTTCGTCATTCCCAAGCATCACATGCACTATTTGTCATTGATACGTCATTCAAACAGAAATAACAGTGCCGGCTTCATGGCCGGCACTGCAACGGATCTATCCAGTTTGCCTTATTTAATATAGCAAATGAATGACATCCGTCATTTAAAAGTGCTCCCACTAGAAGGATAACTGGGGGCAAAAAACATTACTGGTTGGCACGATGCTCAATGAGTTCGTCCACCACCGACGGATCAGCCAGCGTGCTGGTGTCCCCCAGGCCATCACACTCATTGGCCGCAATTTTACGTAAAATGCGCCGCATAATTTTACCAGAACGTGTTTTTGGCAGCCCAGGAGCCCACTGAATTACATCTGGCGATGCAATCGGGCCAATATCTTTACGTACCCATTGAGTCAGCTCTTTCTTGAGTTCATCCGTGGGATCAATACCATCATTAAGTGTTACATAGATATAGATGCCTTGGCCTTTAATATCGTGCGGGAAACCGACGACGGCGGCTTCTGCCACTGCCGAGTGAGCAACCAGAGACGACTCTATTTCAGCAGTGCCCATACGATGGCCTGAGACGTTAAGTACGTCGTCAACCCGGCCTGTAATCCAGTAATAGCCATCCTCATCCCGACGGCAGCCATCTCCTGTAAAATACATGCCGTCGTAAGTAGAAAAGTAGGTCTGTACAAAGCGTTCGTGGTCGCCCCAAATGGAGCGCGCTTGGCCCGGCCAGGAGTCGAGAATGACTAGATTGCCTTCCGTCTCGCCTTCTAATTTATGGCCTTCATTATCCACCAGCGCGGGGTTCACACCAAAGAAGGGCGTTGTAGCAGAGCCAGGCTTCAGATCAGTAGCGCCAGGAAGTGGCGCGATCATAATGCCGCCCGTTTCGGTTTGCCACCAGGTGTCCACAATAGGACACTTCTCATTGCCAATAACGCGATAGAACCACTCCCAAGCTTCTGGGTTGATAGGTTCGCCTACAGAACCTAGCAAGCGCAGTGAGTCACGTTTGCTAGAGTCCATCACGTTATCACCATGCGCCATTAATGCACGGACAGCAGTAGGCGCGGTATAGAGGATATTGACCTGATGTTTATCAACAATTTCGCCCATACGGCCATGGCTTGGATAGCTCGGCACGCCTTCAAACATTAGCGTGGTTGCACCATTGGCAAGCGGTCCGTATACAATATAGCTGTGGCCTGTCACCCAGCCTACGTCCGCAGTACACCAGTAAACTTCGCCTTCTTGATAGTCAAAAACGTACTGGTGGGTCATCGCCGCATAGGCAAGGTAGCCGCCAGTAGTATGCTTTAAGCCCTTAGGCGCACCGGTTGAGCCAGAGGTATAGAGAATAAACAGCGGGTCTTCAGCATTCATGGTTTCGGCTGGGCATTCGCTAGATTGCTTATCTACCAGCTCGTCAAACCAGATGTCGCGCCCTTCCTGCCACTCAATATCACCGCCTGTACGCTTCACCACCAATACGTTTTTGCACACATCGGTGCCATCGCGCGTCAGGGCCGAATCAACGTTCTCTTTGAGGGGGACGTGTTTACCACCACGCACCGACTCATCGGCAGTAATAACCAATTTAGAATCAGCACCGATCACCCGTTGAGCGACTGCGTCCGGCGAAAAGCCGCCAAACACAACAGAGTGCACTGCACCAATACGGGCACATGCCAACATGGCCATGGCCGCTTCGGGAATCATCGGCATATACAGCGTCACTGTATCGCCTTTCTTTACCCCCAGCGACTTCAGGCCGTTGGCCAGCTGGTTAGTGCGCTCATAAAGCTCACGGTACGTAATATGTTTTGAATCGTTAGGATTATCTCCCTCCCAGATAATCGCTGTTTGGTCGCCACGCTTCTCCAAATGGCGATCTAGGCAGTTGGCGCTAACGTTTAGCTCACCATCTTCAAACCAGCGAATATCAACATTATCGCGTGCAAAGGAGGTGTTTTTAATCTTGGTTGGCGCCTTGATCCAATCAAGACGCTTTGCTTGCTCAGCCCAGAAACTCTCCGGGTCGTCCATGGACTGCTGATACATTGCCGCATATTTATCTTTATCAGCCCATGCACTGGCAGCGATACTATCGCGCACTGGATAGACGTTTTTATGCTCGCTCATGAAGTTGCCTCTGTCCGTGAAATTGCACTCTCTAGAAAATGGTGTCGGTATTATTGTTAGTCGCACCGACGCGCTTAATATTTACCTAGCATAAACCTCCCAACGCCGGCTTCCCTTTAGACATTGGTATTAACATTTTTAATATTTAAAACAATAGGTTAAAACACTTTCAAGGTTTTTTAAAAGCACTGTAGACCAAGGTCTGATCACAATGACGGCAGCGATAGCGACGCCCCTTTACCACTAAAGAATGACGCCTGGCTGTGAAACAATGCGTTTGACAGTCACATTGATAATAATATGGCCGAGACTGGGCATCCTGAACATCAAAGCGATGAGTCACCTTAGGCTCAAGGCCAAACAGGTCTCGCATGACAGCTTGCCATTCTCGACCATGCGGTTTGAGCCGCGTGCCATTGGCTAAATGAAAGACTAACCAATGCGCCATTTCATGGGGAATCACCTCGTCAAAAAACGCCTGCCGATTATTGCTCAGTAAAACAGGATTAAAACGCAGCCCGCCACGCCCTAGATGCGCCTGCCCTGCTGAGGCACCTTTTAGGTCGAACCACACCTTTGGCGCTGGCAGCGCAGGATAGACTTCTTGGCAGCGTTTTAACGCTTCATCAGTTCTGTCTCGCACGGCGTGCATGAGCGCCTCTGAAGATAGTGTCGCAAGTTTTTCAGCAGGCCATGGGGGCAGTGGTAAAGTCTTCATTAGTGATAAACTAACCAGTAACGATGTTGCCAACGAGTGTTGCCGATCAACATCTTTTTCTCAAAGACGATTTTTATGATGAGGCCCCCTATGGCAGAGCGCAATAACGTTTCCGCAGCAACGTCGCCCAATACTACCCCGCCTCAGCCGCTGCTTGACGACGAGCAACTTGATAGGTTGGATGATTTCCTTGACTCCGAGCAAGTGGGCGAAGATGCACTGGATCTTATTTCTGCCCATGGCTTTTTGGTGGCATTGGCGGTCGCCCCTAGCGAATTACCCACCAGCCAATGGTTAACTGAGCTGTTTCAGGGAGAGCCAAGTTATCGGGACGATGCCGAACGAGACGAGATTATCCAACTGCTAACACTGCTACGTGACAACGCCGTCGCAGTGCTTGAACAGGGTGGTTTACCAGAGTTACCCTTCGAGCTAACGCTAGATGGTATCCCCGCTGAGGAAACGCCCATCGGCGACTGGTGCGCGGGGTTTATGGAAGGTGTCTTTAGCGACGAAAGCGCGTGGTTCCAAGATGACGAAGAAGCTGCCGCCACGCTACTGTTGCCCTTTATGTCGCTCTCAGGTTTATTCGATGATGAGCCAGAAATGGCTGAGATGGCCCAAGATCAGGCCAGTCAGGAAACCTTTGTTGCTCAATTGCCAGAATTAGTCCTGGATCTTTATCTTCACTACCGCGTGCCCCCCGAAACGCCAAAGCCTAAGCCACGCAAGAAAACACCTGCCAAAGGTAAAAAGCGTCGATAGCCGATTGTTAGCCGCACATTATTTAAGACGGGTGACAATACCATCCACTACGCCATAGACCCACTCTCGGGCTCGCTGCCACCAGGGTCGTGCGGCCCAGGCGGCAGCATCGACTTCTTGGCTGGCGGCAAAGTTACGCTCAAACAGCGATTGAACTTGCTTGGCGAAGGCTTGGTTTTCTACTTCTTGATTAGCTTCAAGGTTCCAGTGCAGATTCCAATGGTCGAAGTTGCATGAACCAAGACTGACCCAGTTATCTGCTAACACAAACTTGGCATGAATAAACGTGGGCTGGAACTCAAAAATCCGCACGCCGGCTTTTAACAACGCTTGGTAAAACCGTTGTCCTGCATAGCGCACACCTGGGTGGTCATGTTTACTACCCGGTAATAGTAAACAAACATCCACGCCACGCCGTGCTGCGCGAATAAGACGTCGGCGCAGCGTGAAGGTCGGCACAAAATAAGGTGTACATAGCCAAAGTCGCTTGTTTGCCTGATTTACCCGCGCATAGAGCGAGTGGCGAATAGCTTGGTAACGATACCCCCTCGCTGACATTACACGGCCACGTATGCCATCAGCATAATGCACTGCTGTCCGCTGTGGCGGCAACACTGAACTAGCCTGCCCATCACCTGCTTGCCGTGTTAACCGGGAACGCCATAAACGGCGAAAAAGCCCTTCCCAATCAGCGACCACAGGGCCTTCGATGCGCACCGCAATTTCGTACCATGCTTCCAGAAACTCATCCACCGCGCCAAATCCGCCGGTAAACGCAACCTCTCCATCCACGACAACAATTTTGCGGTGATCACGGCTTAAGTTACGAGCCAGCGAGTGAAAACCAATGGGATTAAAGAACCGTAATGCGACACCTGCTTGCTCTAGGCGTATGCGGTCACGATGTTCCAATCCCATAGAGCCATAACCATCGAGCAGCAAAAACACCTTTACACCGCGCTCAGCAGCGTCGATCAGCGCATTACTCATCTGACTCGCTAACTTACCTGATTCCATCAAGTAGAGCTCCACCAGCACGTAGTACTCCGCTTGACTAACCGCATCAAACATAGCTGGCAAAAATCGCGTTGCTTCCGGCAACAGAGTAGTGCGGTTGCCTTCACGCCACACGTGCTGCATAGAGACTCCTTCTCTTGATAAAACGACTCAGCGACGAGCCAGCGAGCGATGGACATACAAATCGTAACGGCTCGTTTTACCTTCCAGCGTATGCTGCGGCGCAGGGCCATCGATAGGGGGAGCTTTGCGGGGGCGCTTGACCACCACTCGATGCGTCGCTACATCCAGCGCTGCTTCTAATAAGCGCGGTGCATCATCGTCATCTCCCGCCAGCTCTCGAAACAAGCGCATCTCTTTTTTGACCAACGCCGACTTTTCACGGTGCGGAAACATCGGATCAAGATGAATAACCTCAGGATCAAAGGCCGCGCTTTCCACAAGGGCAGCCAGCTGCTCAGCGGCATCGCAATGGCGGAGCGTCATACGCAAGGCAATCTCTGCTGTCGTATCTGTTTTTGCGGCACGCGCGAGGCCATCTTGAAGCAGCGCGGCAATCGCCGCGACACGTTCAATTAATAAGACATTTGCGCCCAGGCTTGCCAGTACAAACGCATCGCGGCCCAAACCAGCCGTGGCATCCACAACGTTAGGCGTAATGCCTTTAGCAAGCCCACAGGCTTTTGCCACTAACTGCCCGCGACCGCCACCAAACTGACGGCGATGAGCTGCCTTTCCAGCGGCAAAATCCACGCTAAGCGGTTTTCCGTATTGGCGCTCATCACCTGACAGTGCCAATTGGCCATCAACGTAGCCAAGCGCTAATCCTGAAGGCAACACAAGCGTCTCTGGGCTTACCATGTGGCTCATGCTGGCTTTTTCCAGGCAACATCGTTGCGCAAGTAAATCGGCTGGGCTTCATGAGCTGCCTGACCTAAGCCCGCTTCTAAATCTCGAGCGGCGAGCCACGCCATCTCTTCTGCCCGTGGTTCAAGATCAGTGAGATGCTGAGACATATTGGTTTGTACGCTTAATGCAAAGTCATCCCACAGCGTAAACCCTGATCCCACCCCCACCCAATCGGTTTCCTCGGTGGGTAAACGAAAGCTAGCAGGCGCGACGACCACTTCGTCACTTTGTAAACTAAGCGTGTCATTTAAACAGTGCCAAGTAGCTGCATAAATCTCGCCCATACGGGCATCTAGCGCGGTCACTACATGGCGAAAATGGTAGCGGCGATGGGCCTGAAGCGCGAGCGCTTCCAAGGTAGAAATACCCAGCAATGGACAATCTAGCCCAAATGCCAAGCCTTGCGCTGCACCTGCAGCGATACGCAAGCCAGTGAATGAACCGGGGCCACGCCCAAATGCAACAGCATCTAGTTGCTTTGCCGAAATATTGGCCTCAGCGAGGATGTCATCCACCATCGGCATTAAGCGCCGGGTGTGGGCACGTGGCGTCATCTCAAAACGTGTCAAACACTCCTGCTGGATTCCTTCCTGGCATACTTGTTGACGTAGCAATGCCACTGAGCAGGCACTAGACGACGCATCTAGCGCAAGAAGGTGTAACGATGACATCGGTTTTGCACTCCGTAAAATAGACAGCCATTATACCTTTACGCGGCACCAACGACGATGGCCCGCAGGTAACCTGCGGGCCATCGTGTGGTTGACTAGCAATCAATGCTTAGCAAAGAGCTTCTTTTACTTGCCGAGTAATATCAGCCACGCTGCCTACACCTTCTACGCGATGATACTGCGGCGCAGCGTCAGGATCTTCCTTCGCCCACTGCTGATAATAGTCTACTAACGGTGCGGTTTGATCGTGATAAACCGAAAGACGGTTACGCACGGTAGACTCTTGATCATCTTCACGCTGAATCAGCGCTTCCCCAGTCACGTCATCTTTACCCGGTTCTTTGGGCGGATTATGGTCGACATGGTAAACGCGTCCAGACGCCTGATGAACTCGACGACCAGCGAGACGGCTAACAATTTCTTCATCAGGCACGGCAATTTCCAGCACGTGATCCAACTTAACGCCGCCTTCTTTCATCGCATCTGCTTGCGGGATGGTGCGTGGGAAGCCATCAAACAAGAAACCATTTTCACAGTCAGGCTGACTGATGCGCTCTTTGACGAGATCGATGATGATATCGTCAGATACCAAGCCACCGCTGTTCATGATCTCTTTTACTTTGAGCCCCAGTTCGGTGCCGTCCTTGATGGCCGCGCGCAACATATCCCCGGTGGAAATTTGAGGAATCTTAAACTGCTCACAAATGAATTGAGCCTGAGTCCCCTTCCCCGCGCCGGGGGCACCCAACAGGATTAAACGCATGGCACTGCTCCTTGAATGTTAGTGTTAGATATGAATAATTTTAAATAATGGACTGACAATAACCGTGCCGTTCGGATGACACAACTCCCCAAAAGCCTGATAACGCATTTTTTTAACATTTTCTTAAGCAAAAACAGTCAGGTGGCAACTCCTTGTACTTTGGTCACCCCTTCCTTGCAGGCCTACTGAACTGTTTTAAACACAAGCGGCGCCCTATTGGGCGCCGCTTGTGGCTTACTCTGAGACGATTACAGCAGTAATCGGCGAATATCCGTCAGCACATCGGCCAGGAAGGCCGTAAAGCGGGCGGCATCCGCACCGTTAATCGCCCGGTGATCGTAAGAGAGCGATAGCGGCATCATTAAGCGCGGCTGGAAGGCACTGCCATCCCATACCGGCTTCATCTGCGCTTTCGACACCCCCAGGATCGCCACTTCCGGCGCATTAACGATCGGTGTGAACGCGGTTCCACCAATCGAGCCAAGGCTCGAAATGGTGAAGCAGCCACCGGTCATCTCATCACGCTTAAGCTTCTTGGTTTGCGCTTTCTTGCCGAGCTCCGCCATCTCCTTGGCAATCTCAATCAAGGATTTTTTATCGGCGTTGCGCACTACTGGCACCATCAGACCATCAGGTGTATCCACGGCAATTCCGATATGCACGTAGTTTTTCCATACCAGCG
Organism: Halomonas sp. TD01; assembly: GCF_923868895.1. Taxonomy (GTDB): domain Bacteria; phylum Pseudomonadota; class Gammaproteobacteria; order Pseudomonadales; family Halomonadaceae; genus Vreelandella. The sequence continues at coordinate 2,057,931 of NZ_OV350343.1, read as the reverse complement.
TTTCGCCGTCGCCTTTCAGGCTAACGTTGAACTGGGGGAATTTACGCAGTGCAAAGGCACAGGCTTTAACCATAAACGGCAACGGTGTCAGCTTGGCGCCTTGGGCTTCGGCTTCAGCCTTCATGGCTTTACGGAAGCTTTCAAGCTCGGTAATGTCGGCCTCGTCGAACTGCGTCACGTGAGGCACATTGAGCCAGCTGCGGTGCAGATTGGTCGCACCCATTTTAAGCAGGCGACCCATCGGCTTCTCTTCCACGTCGCCAAACTGGCTGAAGTCGACTTCTGGTATCGCGGGAATGCCAGCACCACCACTCGCTGCTGGGGCAGCCGCTGTTTGTGCTTTACCTTGGCTGGCAATGGCCTGTTTCACGTAGGCCTGCACATCTTCTTTCAGCACCCGGTCTTTCGGGCCGCTAGGCTTAACAAGACCAAGGTCAACGCCAAGCTCACGGGCCAGCATGCGTACTGCTGGGCCTGCATGTACCAGCTTCCCATCGCGGGGCTTATGAGAGGCCATCTGCGCTTCAGGGCTAGGCGTACCTTCTGGTGAAGCGGTAGGCTTAGCACTTGACTGACTGGCATTAGAGGACTGAGCTTTCTCCGGCGCCGCTTTTTTAGGGGCTGCCTTCTTGGCACCAGCTACTTCTATATAGCCAATCACATCGCCTTCAGAGACAGTGTCACCCTCTTTCACAGTAAGCTCTAAAAGCTTGCCTTTGTAAGGGCTCGGCACGTCCATCGATGCTTTGTCAGACTCCAGAGTGATAAGAGGGTCTTCTTCGTTGACCTCATCACCTGCCGCCACACCAATTTCAATAATCGGCACGTCAGAAGAACCTGACAAATCCGGCACACGGATCTCTTTGCGCTCAGGCTCACCGCTACCGCTATCTTCTTCAACGACAGACTCTTCAGCGGCCACTTCTTCCGGCGCGCTGCTGGCTTGACTAGCGGCTTGCTCTTGCGGCGCGTCTTCGCTGTTGTCGCCACCTTCACCAGCGATTTCCATCTGGCCGATCACGTCGCCTTCCGAGACGGTATCGCCTTCTTTGACCGTGAGCGCAACGATCTTACCACCGTGCGGGCTGGGTACATCCATCGAGGCTTTATCCGACTCGAGGGTGATCAAAGTGTCTTCGGCGTTGACGTCATCGCCAGCGCTGACCGCGACTTCGATGATTTCAACGTTGTCTGAACCACCCAAGTCCGGCACTTTAATATCGACCGTTTGCTTGCCGCCACCGGCTTTCTTCGCTGCCGGCGCGGGAGCTTCTTCCTGCTTCGGTGCGGGGGCTTCGTCGGAGGAACTGTCAGCCGCTGCTTCCGGCTTGGCATCGCCACCACCTTCGACTTCCAGCTCAACGATGTCGTCGCCTTCGGAGACGCTATCGCCTTCTTTGACCAGCACTTTGAGCACCTTGCCGCCTTTCGGGGCCGGGACGTCCATGCTGGCTTTGTCAGATTCCAGGGTGATTAGGGTGTCTTCCGCTTCAATGACGTCGCCTTCTGACACCGCAATCTCGATGATTTCGACATCGGTATCACCACCGATATCGGGAACTTTGATGATTTCGCTACTCAAGGTCGCGCTCCTTCCAAATCGGATCGAGCCGGCGGGCGTTTGCCCGCCGGGCAGCGGTTTAGCTGGTCAGCGGGTTCGGCTTGTTGGCGTCGATGCCATACTTCTTCAGCGCCTCGCCGACATGCTTGCGATCAAGCTCACCGCGGTCCGCCAGCGCACGTAGCGCCGCCACGGTGACGAAGTAGCGGTCTACTTCAAAGAAGTAGCGCAGCTTCTCGCGGGTGTCGGAACGGCCAAAGCCGTCTGTACCCAGCACGGTGTACTCGCTTGGCACCCAGGCACGCACCTGGTCGGCGTAGAGCTTCATGTAGTCGGTGGAGGCAATCACCGGGCCGTCACGGCCTTCCAGGCACTTCGTCACGTGGGGCTTGTTGCCCTCAACGTCCGGGTTCAAGAAGGCTTCACGCTCCAACAGCAGCGCTTCGCGACGCAGCTCGTTAAAGCTGGTCACGCTCCAGATATCCGCGCCAATGCCCCAGTCGTTGGCCAACAGCTCTGCGGCGGCTTCGACTTCGCGCAGGATGGTACCGGAGCCCATCAGTTGCACGCGGCCCTTGTCGCCTTTCGTTTCGTTGAGCAGGTACATGCCTTTGACGATATCGTCGGTGGGCACGTTGTCGATTGCTGGGTGCTCGTAGTTTTCGTTCATCACCGTCAGGTAGTAGAAGCAGTTCTCTTTGTCGGAGAACATGCGCTTCAAACCATCCTGGAGGATGACCGCCACTTCGTGGGCGTAGGTCGGGTCGTAGCTGCGGCAGTTGGGGATGGTGGAGGCTTGAATCAAGCTGTGACCATCCTGGTGCTGCAGACCTTCACCGTTGAGCGTGGTACGCCCAGCAGTGCCGCCGACCATAAAGCCGCGGGCTTGCAGGTCACCCGCGGCCCAGGCCAAGTCACCAATGCGCTGGAAGCCGAACATCGAGTAGTAGATGTAGAACGGCAGCAGGGTAACGTTGTTGTTGCTGTAGGACGTCGCGGCGGCAATCCACGCGGACATCGCACCGGCCTCACTAATCCCTTCTTCGAGAATCTGGCCTTTCTGATCCTCGCGGTAGAACATGATCTGGCCTTTATCGACCGGCTCATATTTCTGACCTTCCGAGGTGTAGATGCCGAGCTGACGGAACATGCCTTCCATGCCGAAGGTACGCGCTTCGTCAGGAATAATCGGTACGACATGTTTGCCGAGCTTCTTATCCTTGACCAGACCGTTCAGGACGCGCACGAATGCCATAGTGGTCGAGACTTCGCGCCCTTTGGAACCCACCATTTGCGAGGCAAAGGTTTTGTCGTCCAGGCTGGGGATCTCCAGCGCCTCAAAGTCACTGCGGCGGGCCGGCAGGTAGCCGTTCAAGCGTTCCCGCTGCAGGTGCATGTACTTAAGCTCGGGAGAGTCTTCTTCCGGCTTGTAGTAGGGCACGTCTTTGAGCTGTTCGTCGGTGATCGGAATACCAAAGCGGTCGCGGAATTTGCGCAGCGCTTCGTACTCCATGCTCTTGACCTGGTGGGCTTCGTTGGCGGCTTCGCCATCGCCGCTGCCCATGCCGTAGCCTTTAACGGTGTGCGCCAGGATGACCGTGGGCTTACCGTTGGTCTGGTTGACCGCTTCATGGTAGGCCGCGTAGACCTTGAACGGGTCGTGACCACCGCGGTTGAGCTTCCAGATGTCTTCATCAGACAGGTCATTGACCATCGCTTCGGTTTCGGGGTACTTACCGAAGAAGTGCTCACGGGTGTACGAACCGCCGTTGGCCTTGTAGTTCTGGTACTCACCGTCGACTGCTTCATCCATGCGTTTTTGCAGGATGCCTTTCTTGTCCTTCTCGAACAGCGGATCCCAGTGACGCCCCCAGACGACCTTGATGACGTTCCAACCGGCACCACGAAATACGCCTTCGAACTCGTCCATGACGCGGGAGTTGCCGCGTACCGGACCGTCCAAGCGCTGCAGGTTGCAGTTGATGACGAAGATCAGGTTATCGAGGTTTTCACGACCCGCCAGGGAAATCGCGCCCAGTGACTCCGGCTCATCACACTCGCCGTCGCCCATAAAGCACCAGATCTTGCGGTCGTACATGTCTTTCAGCTCACGGTGATGCAGGTACTTCATCACGTGAGCCTGGTAAATCGCTTGAATCGGGCCAAGGCCCATAGACACCGTGGGGAACTGCCAGTAGTCCGGCATTAGCCACGGGTGCGGGTAGGAAGACAGACCATCGCCGTCGACTTCGCGACGGAATTTGTCCATCTGCTCTTCAGACAGGCGGCCTTCCAGATAAGAACGCGCGTAAATCCCCGGGGCAACGTGGCCCTGAATGTAGATCAGGTCGCCTTCAAAATCGCCTTTGGGGGCGCGGAAGAAGTGGTTAAAGCCGACATCGTACAGCGTAGCCGACGACATAAAGCTGGCAATGTGGCCGCCCAGCCCGGGGTTGGCGCGGTTATTACGGATGACCTGAGCAATGGCGTTGTAACGAATCAACGACCGAATGCGGCGCTCCATAAACAGATCGCCGGGCATCGGTGCTTCGCGATGCACAGGGATCGTATTCCGGTGCGGGGTTGTCACCGAGAAGGGCACCTTCATCCCGTCCCGGCGCAGGCGATCCGCCAAGCGGGTCATCAGGTAGCGGGCACGATCTTCGCCCTCACGATCCAGTACTGATTCCAGGGATTCTAGCCACTCCGTGGTTTCGAGCGGATCGAGATCTTCTCTTGTCTCCAGACTCATAGAGGTCTCTCCGAATGACGATAAATGACAATGAGCCCCGCCAACCCTTAGGGCCTGGGGCGGCTGCGGTGTTTAGCCACCACAGGCCGGTAAAACACCGACGCCTAAGCGTCGTGCAGGGGTTTTCTTTCTACATTCAACAAGCTACGCACTTTTTGATGTAGTAAAGCTACACAATTGTCGTAAAAGTTAGCCTTTTGTATATGCGAAGATACCGCAAAGTCGTCACTCTGCCAATTCTAGTAAGCCCTAAAAGGCTATCGAAAACAGAGTATTGCACCGCAACATAAAGAAATAATCAGACTTTAGTCGAATCTACCAAACGCTCAAAAATGTAGCCAAACTACCGTTTTATTTACTTATGAGTGAAGTACTTAATTAAATTTTCTACGCTCTTTGATAAATTTATTCGCCCAGCGCTAAGCATCTAGCTGTTGATAATAATAAGCCCAATCAAAGGCTGGCCCTGGGTCAGTTTTACGCAGCGGCGCCACATGGGCATGGCCAGTAATGCGTGACTTATCCAACTGTGGATAGCGCGACATTAGCCATTGAGTTACCGCTACCAACACTTGATATTGCGCTTTGGTAAAAGGAGTCACGTCATCCCCTTCTAACTCAATACCTACTGAAAAATCATTTAAGGCTGTTCGCCACGTCTTTTGGTACGAATCAAGCCAGCATGAGCGCCCGGCATGCCAAGCGCGATGATCCGTATCAACAAACTGTAAGCATTCGCCATCGCGACGAATCAAAAAGTGAGCCGATACCCTAAGATGTTTAATCTCAGCGAAAAAGGGGTGGTCTCCTGAATTTAACTGGTTAGTAAATAGCGCCTCAATGGCATCACCACTAAACTGTCCTGGCGGCAAGCTAATAGCATGAATAAGTAGCAGCGAGACCTCACTATTGGGGCGCTGATCGCAGTTGGGCGATACTACTTGCCTAGCGCTTGACCACTGACCCTCAAAAGTTGTTCTTTTCATAACAGAGACGCTCTCCTCTACGTTGACGCTCTCTTTCACTATAATGCCCAACACACCCAATAACGCCTAGAGAACGCACCGCCATGCATTATGAAAACGCTCTTGCCGAAGAGATACGCGCTAGCGCAGCCCGCCTACTGGCTGAGGACGTTGGCCCTGGCGATATTACAGCGCAGTTAATCCCTGAGCACCAATGGGCAACCGCCAACATCATTACTCGCGAACCCGCGGTACTTTGCGGCGTTGCCTGGGTAGACGAAATTTTTCGGCGCTTAGATAACCGCGTTACGCTACGTTGGCAGGCCGCAGACGGCGACTTCCTTCAGGCAGATCAGTGCTTTTTAGAGTTAGAGGGGCCTGCTCGCAGCCTACTGACGGGCGAGCGTGCGGCCTTGAACATGCTGCAAACATTATCTGCCACGGCTACCTCAACGCGACATTACGTTGATTTAATTGAAGGCACTAATGTTCGCCTACTGGACACTCGTAAAACACTGCCAGGATTGCGTCTAGCCCAAAAGTACGCAGTAAACTGCGGTGGTGGACATAATCATCGTATTGGATTGTGGGATGCATTCTTAATTAAAGAGAATCACATTGCTGCTTGTGGTGGTATTCAAGCAGCCGTTGCGCAAGCCCGTAAACTGGCAAGTGACCTGCCAGTAGAAGTGGAGGTGGAAACGTTTGAGGAGCTTGATCAGGCACTAGCCGCAGGAGCAGACATTATTATGCTCGATAATTTCGCCTTGGAAGACTTGCATGTAGCGGTCGAAATAAACGGAGGACGGGCAACACTTGAGGCCTCTGGCAATGTCGGTGCATCAACGTTAAAGGCAATTGCCGATACCGGCGTTGACTGCATTTCCAGCGGCGCACTCACCAAAGACCTCAAATCGATCGATCTATCAATGCGCATTACCCACACTTTCGACGTTTGATGCGCTCAGGTTTCGACAGCGTTAAGCTTTTTGACTAAGCGATAGCGTTTCAAAAGTTCGCCACTGCGTTCTACCCACTGCTCGCCGAGGTTAGTAAATCCTCGGCGAAGCAGGCGCTCATAAAGCACTGAGCTTGCTTCAATTTCTACACGCGAGACACCCTGCTCAAGCAACATACGCTCAGCGTGTATCAACAGTGTGGTACCGATCCCACGTCCAGTGAGTGAAGGCCACACATAAATTGTCTCTATACGTTTGGCCGCAACGTCTAACTCTAAAAACCCTACACATCGCCCATCACAGCTTGCGACCAGCGTGGTGTAGAGTGTTTGCCTCGCCGCCCAGGCGCTTGCCTCACGTGGTAATGCATTCGCCCAAGCTCGGCGTTCGTCTACACCATAGTGTGAAGCGGCACCCTGCATCACAGCGTGATAAAACACCTCTGCTTGATCAGCTGCGTCACGGGCAAATCCTTCACGATAAGTAATTCGTGGAGTGGGCGCAGAAGGTGTTTGGCTCACGTCAGTACTTGGCATGTCTTACATCTCCACTATTTATCGCACCTTAACGTGTCATTGCATCCCAACCCGATGCTTGACTGCTTTATACTTCGGTTTTACTTACACGTAAGGTGTGTCATGCGCGAAATATCAATAAATGAGTCGTTTAACGTTAGCCCAATAGGCTACATCGAAAGCGATTATCCTGATAAGTTTGGCATTCCTCGACAACCAGGGCTAGCGACAGCGGCGAAAGCGACGCTGGTATTAACGCCCCCCTTCAACACACCGTTAAGCGTTCGTGGACTAGAAGCATTTAGCCACTTATGGATCAGCTTTATTTTTCACCGCAGTCCTGAAGAATGGGCCCCACTTGTACGCCCTCCCCGGCTGGGTGGCAATAAAAAAATAGGGGTCTTCGCAAGCCGAAGCACGCACCGTCCTAACCGTTTAGGGCTATCGCTTGTTGAGCTAGTAGGTATTGATACACATACCGGTGTACGCCTATTGCTCAAAGGGGCAGATTTGATGACAGGTACGCCCGTAGTAGATATCAAACCTTATCTGCCCTGGACTGAGGCACTCCCACATGCACGCTCAGGCTTTGCCCCAACATCACCACCTTTTTACCCCGTAGAGTTCTCTTCTGCGGCCGAAACGGCGCTCGCTCAACGCGCAGATGCTAGTGATTTAAGGCAGCTCATTACCCAAGTATTAGGCCAAGACCCACGCCCCGCCTACCATAATGGCCAACCAGAACGGGAATATGGCATGCAGTTAAGAGATGTCAATATTCGTTTTCAAGTACAACAAATTCCTGAACTAGGCAACGTCGTTCATATAGTCAGCATTCAAAAAATAACTAACAATTGATGCATCGAGGATAAATAGGCTAAAGCTCACAAAAAGGAAGCTTCATTGTAAATTGACTGCCTCTACCGAACTCACTTTCACAGTAAATCTCACCGCCATGTTTAGCTGCTACCGTTTTAACTAATGCTAGCCCCAGCCCATGACCTTCCGCCACACCATCTTTATCACTGCGCCTAAAGTCATCAAAAATATCGTTAATCTCCTTAGACTCAATACCAACGCCATTATCAGAAACCTGAAGCACAACCCATTGATCCTGCCTGCACACATGAACATTAACTTCGCCACCAGAAAGCGTATACTTAACGGCATTTTCAATTAAATTAAACACCGCTCTTGCAAGATAGCTTTTATCGCCAACTATCGGAGCTCCGTCTTCATCTTTCAGCTCGCTGACTATTTTAACATTTTTCACTTTCGCAAGTGGATAAACTTGATCAAGAACTTCCATAACAACATCTTCAAACAGCACAAACTCTTTTTTCAAATCAAATGACTTAGCCCTCGTTAGATTAATAAAGTCATTAATCATCCCAAGCCCCATCGTAAGGCATTGCTCCAAATAGCTGTAAAAATCAGCTTGCGTTGCAGCCGATGCTGGATCTTTTTGGGCCTCTAGAAATGCTAACGCTCTCGCCTGGGGGGCTTTCATGTCATGTGATAAAAAACTAAGCATGCTAGATCGCTGCATTTCAGCCTCTACTTCACTTGTCAAGTCAACCAACCACACTAACCAGCCTCCAGCGGCACTATTGGTCGTTGTAGAAAGCTCTCCCATTTCCAGTCGATACGTACGTCCATCTCTGTCAGTACATAAGCCACCTATTTGAACGCCGTTGACATCAATGATTCCAGCTGGCTGGGGCGGCCATATTGTCGAAAAACCCTCTTTTTCTTCAAAGGTTAGAAAGGATGGCAAAGCATCAATGTGATCGATGGCAGGCTCACCTCCCTCCCAACAAATTGCCAATGCTTTCTTATTTGCCAACAGCACTTCACCCTTCTTATTTAGTATGAAGATAGGGAGTGGTAACGAGTGCATTGCATCTAATATAAACCGCCGTCCTTCCACAATTCGGCCTAACGCAAACTCAAGGGCTTGCGACTGCTGATACAGTTTCCCACCTTCACCTCGAATGTCATCAGGCTCCCTAAATGGCAAAATAGATGGCTCTTGATATAACAATTCCAGCTCGCGCTTGAACCAAGACAGTAATGCAGCCTGGCTCTGCCAAACAATTGCAATGAAGGCAATACCCAGTGCTATTAAGCTCGCAAAAGGGGGCCACCACCACCTAAAGTTCAGCGCTACTAAAGAAATGAATAACACCCCCACACCGAGCGATAGCACCACTAATAGCAAATAGCGGAACCTTAGCCACCAAGCCAATAGCATTAAGATAATAATAGGCAGACTTGCAAAAAACGCCCCTAGCCAGCTATCTACTTGGCGTATATACGTTTCATTTCGTAAGGCATCGAGCAAGTGTGCATGTACTTCAACACCTGGCATTAAACCTGAAGACAACAACGAAACATTGTAGCGATCGCCCAAACCAAGGGCAGTCATGCCTATTAAGACAGTGCGGTCTCTGAGCAAGGAGGCAGGTACATACCCCATTAATACATCGTGGTAAGAAACAGTTGGATATGAGCCAGCCGGACCGCGAAACGGTATTCTTATTGCCTCAGTTGGCCAATTTGATGTATCACGCTCTTCGGTTTTTTCTGCATCCGCAAGAAGGGTCATGAGCTGTGGCCATACATCATCACGACGTTCAATCAGCAACTCGATTGATCGAGCTACGCCATCAGTATCAAGCATCACATTGATATGCCCAACGCCCTTGGCGGCAGATAATAATGGAGGAGGAGGGATTAAGACATCTCGTACACTACCTTCCAATAAAGAGTCAGAAAGTAGTGCCATAGGCAGATAAGTGCTTCCATGGCGCTGCATAGCGTTGGCAAGCCGCTTATCTTCCTCAGGTTGGCGGCTCGGTTCAACCAATAGGACGTCCAAAACAATGGATTGCACACCCGCTGCGTTCAACTGATCAATCAGCTGTGTGTGAACATCTCTAGGCCAAGGCCAACGCCCCAATGCTTGCAGGCTGGGCTCATCGATCGCTACAACCAAAATATCGGCAGAAGGGGGCTCTGATTGCCTGGAAAGCCAAGCATCATAAAAAAAGTTATCAGACAGTAAGGGAGACAAACTATAAAGAAAAAAAGCAATGGGCAGTAACAAACTGCCCATTGCACACCATGTCATCACGAACCGCCGATGTAATGCTCTAGAAAGGCTACTGCCCTGTGTCATTTAGTGTTCCAGTATCGAGAACCACAGTCATGTCTGTACGTTCATCTAAGCTGACCACACGCCAGAATATCTCGTGACCTGGCAAATGGCTTACTTTTAAAGGACCATTATTTTGAGGCTCATAGTCTAATAAAACTTTCATAAATTCGCGGTCAGTTGCTAGCTGCAAGCGATAGGTCATTTGTGCTCGATGGAGCCACTCGAATATCCATGCACTTTCCTCCTGCTTAACGGACACTCGATTACCACGATGATGAATAACGAAAATGGCGCTATCACCTTCAATACCAAACTCATCTATAGCGGCTATTCGCAAATGGTAAAACCCCGGAGAAAGTGGTTCGAACTGTATCTGGCTGCCTTGAGAGCGTTGATCACGTATTATCGTTAGAAAGTTTGGATCACTCGCTATTTGTGCTCTATAAGCCTGTCCCTGCACAGGAGACAAAACATCTATTTGTATGGCCTCATTTGAAAGCGAAGTGATATCCACGTCCTCTGGTTGGCGCAAGAGGCGTACTACTTGAATACTCCCTGTTTCATCAATACGTGCCCCTTCACCCTCACTAACTGAGGCTTCTGAAGTACCCATTCGATTTTGAGCAGCGACACTCCCTTCATAAACCGACGTTATCAATGTTTCGTCTGCATAGCTTGCCCGAAAGTGAGTCCCCCGAACACCTAGGACACCCGTATTTGTTTCTATGTTGTATGCTCGCCTCAGCATGCGATTTGCAGGTACATAAGATTCTATCTCGCCATGTTCTAGTTGAAACGTGACTCCTCTCTCCCCTTCACGCTTTAGCACAATGCGTGAATTAGAAGGCACTACCGCCCTGGCACCATCACGCATTTGCAAAGTCAAAGCAGAGCCTACTCCGGTTTCAATAATAGATCCCAGCTCAATAATGTCACCATTCTCCAAAAGAGTTTCACCACCCTCTTCGATTAACCATGCTTCACCTGAACGGAACAGAACCGACAGCGGAAAGGGATCGAAATCACTGAGATCCACCATGGTATCGGGCTGAAGCTTGAAGGGGTCAGCTATCGCATTTAATTGTTGCAACGTGGGCCATTCGTCAGGAGTACCATAATAATATTCGGAAATGTCCCAAAGCGTATCGCCTGGCATCACTTGATGGTGTGTATCAGATGCGTAGGAAAGCCCCCAAGTCAGTAAAAACACACTTCCGAATACAACGCCTGAAAAACGTTGTAACAGCGACTTAGCTTTCAAGCTACTCCAGCTTTTTCTTTTATTCATAACGCCACCATCTTTGATACACATAGGCACGCTCGGTAATGTATTTGCTGTTCAAATAGCACTAATTTCTATTAAAAAATCACTCAATTAGTGTATTAGATATCCAACCTAAAGTGGGTGCATTGTCCTGTTGGAAATAGACTTGGCTCCATCCATCCATACTTCCCAGCACGTAAACGGCGGTGCCTCTTGTCAATGATGCAATACGGTCAAAATCCGTACTTGCTCCCGCACGAATATTAACGCGACTTCCGGCAATTTGTTTTTCTTCAAGATTAGGTAGGCTGGCATTAATATTTTCTTGCGCTAAATCATTGCCACCTTGAGCAGCCATAACGAACCAAAAAACCGCCCAGGCATGATTACGATCAACTCCATGTCCTCTAGCATGCATGGCACCAAGATTATTTTGCGCGAACGGGTCATTCTGCTTCGCAGCACGCTCATACCACTCAAACGCACGAGTATAGCTTTGCTCTACTCCACGACCTGTTTCGTAAAGGCTACCGATATTGTTTTGTGCTGCCACATGCCCTTGCTCAGCGGCCAACTCAAACCATCTCGCCGCAAGCTCAGCGTTTTCATCAACGCCCTGCCCTTCCAAATACAATAAGCCTAGTTGAAATTGTGCCGCAGCATTGCCTGATTCGGCAGCCCGCTCAAACCACTGCGCAGCTAATCCTGAATCACCTTCAAGACGTTCAAGAAGATAAAGCTCAGCCAACCTAACCTGGGCGTCTGCAAGCCCATTATCCGCCGCAAGTCGATACCATTTATAGGCTTCATCTAAGCTGGCACTAACCCCTTGGCCGCGCTCGAACATCATTCCCAGTGCAAACTGAGAGTCTGAATTACCTCGTTCTGCTGCCGTGCGCCACTCATGGATAGCGGAGGCATAATGGCCACGCTGATATTCACCAAGCCCAGCCTCGTAATCCGCACTGGCTAGCGTGCTAATCCCGACAATAATAAGGCTCAACCAGGGTAGCATCCTCATATTTAAGCCTTCCTCCACAAAAGCCCGATAGACTTTCGTCTACCGGGCGTTCAACAATATTAAGCAATCTCACAGCTTGCGAGATTACTTCACTGGCGTTACCGACTTCGTCACTTCTGCCAGTATACGGGCATAAGTATTGCGGGCTGTTTGCGTAATCGCCAGTTGATCTTGTAAACGCTGTAGCTCTTGGTCTGTGACTCGTAGATTTTGCAGCTGCTCTCGCCCCTGCTGTCCCAGACTTTCAAGCGTGTACTCTTTACCGTCTATCGTGACAGTTGGCTGCGTTGCTTGTTCGCCAACGGCAACCGCCGACTCACTCTCATTAGCAGTTACTTCTTTTTCGCTTTGATTGGCTTCACTTTTACTAGCGGCTCTGCTTTTTGCCGGGCCTGTCGTGCGCTGTTTGCTCATAAGGAACCACCTCCTAAATCAATGTGAATTGAATATTGAATAATAAGAATAATTATTTAAATATGCGGTTAAGAATCTTCTTCAACCGATTCTTCCTCAACCGGCTCTTCTTCAACCGCTTCAATAGCATCAGCATCTTCAGCTGGCGTACCGATACGCTCATGGGTCAGCACACAAAGCACACCCGTGCGTGTATGCTGAATTTCAAAGTTTGTATCGCAGTAAAGAGCCATCGTGTTCAACACACGGTTTTCAAGTATTAGCGGGTTTTGCAAGTCACTTTCGTTGATGGCCAAACGCGCCAGGAACATACCACCTTCAGGACACCCTAGCGCTTGTTCATCACTTGCTGCTACACACACTGAGCTTTGATCCACAGTGTTCTTAGATGGTTGCTCCTGCTGTTCTGCCATTACGCCCATGCTAAATATAGACAGACCAACTGCCACCGCGACTGCCGCTACGAACGTAGTGATATAGCCAACATACTTCATTATTCAACTTCCTAAGTTTAGGTTTTCAAAAGCAGGGATAGTGTTGTACCCCCACCGTTAATAGTTACCTTTAGTACCAGTTCGCTATATAAGCAACTAACGAGCCGTCTCAGTAACCGTAATTTCCACTCGCCTATTTGGCCTCAAACACTCAGTCACACTTGGCGTTGCACTTCTTCCTGGGCACTCTACAACAGGGTCTGCCATACCACGTCCAGCCGTCATAATGCTCGATCGACTAATCCCCTGATTAGCCATACGGGCACCTACCGTTTCAGCACGAGAGTTGGATAACGCTAGGTTATACGCCTCGCTACCAAAGCGATCTGTATAACCAATGATCAACACACTTGGGCTCACGAAGTCACTTGCGATCGTTTGAGTCACTTGATCAACAGCACGACGTCCCTCTAGCGTCAACGTATCACTATCGAAATCAAATAATACATCGCCTGATAGCGTCAGCTTCTCTTCACGCGGCTCAGCAGCGATCTCTTCCACTTCGATTGGCACTAGTAGCGCAGGACACTGCGCATCCCGCCAGCGAGTGCTTTCTAACGCCATATCATCGTCATAGTGCACTTGGTATTGGCAAGTAATGTACTCATTTCCATTGCCTGTATAGAGATTGAAAACATAGTTCCACTCTCGAACACCAAAGAACCCTTCCGTGAAGTGAGGGTTACCGATTAACTGGCGTACTTGATCTTTTGTTTGGCTTTCCCGAATACGCAAAATGTTTTCAGGGTCAACAAACTGTCCGCCGTCGTACCAGTTGCCCGCTAGCGCCGGAAAGCCATCTCCGGCGTCGCGCAATTCGGTACGGTCGTTGTTGGGCGGGCTAGCACAGCCCGCTAAAACGAGAACGGCGGCTATACTGGCGGCCCCAAGGGCCGCCTTTGTCATCATGCGATTGCTACGGTTGTTCACGTCGCTCTCCTTTACCAGTGCCAGCCAGCGCCAATACCTGCGCCGAAGTTGCTTTGCGAGTCGCCCGTCACCTTACCTTGGATAACCCAGCGGCCATTGTCTGAGAGGCGCGATACACCCACAGAGACCGCAGATTCGCCACCGTAGGTACCTGCCCCCACACCTACCATGCTCTTACCAGGCATCCAGGCTTGCGGCACCGTAGAGGCGGCGATCGCGCTAGCAGAACCGGCGTTAGCATTACGTTCAACGCTGTCGATACGGCCATGCACGTTGATAATCTCGTTCTCAAAACGACGACCGAGGTCATTCAACTGCCCCACGTTGGCAGCATCGTTGGCATTAATACCTGGCGCCACATTGGTGATGGTGGTGCCTTCATCGCCTTTCAGCGTGATAGTGCTGTAGTCCACATTGCCGTCTTCATCGCGATCGTAGTTCACCGCACCACGCTGTACCGCATCCAACTGACGAACGTTAACCGCGTCGGTGTCTTGGGTACCGCCTGCCACGTTGGTGATCTGACGCTCATTTCCTTCACTACCCACAGAAACAGCGCCCTGTGTGGAAGCAACGGATTCGTTGGAGAAGCGCTCACGCTCACCGTTCATGCCTTCACGGTCAGCAACGGAATCCGCACCAAGTGCAACACTGCCTTCGGCATTGGCCTGTGCTCCAGCCCCCGAGGCAACGCTACGGTCGCCTGCAGCAACGCTGCTTGACCCCATGGCGATGCTGTCGGCCCCTTGCGGGTCTGCGACAGGGCCTTCACTGTTGGCTCGGAAGTACTTGGAACCACCCTGCTCAATGTCAGTGATTTGGTTCTGCACATCCCATAGCTGGCTGCCGTTCACCGCATCCGAGCTGTTTTGCGCAATATCACCGGGTGCCACATTGGTGATCTTCGTACCGCCATCGCCTTCCAACGTAATCGTGTTGTAGTCAACACTGCCGTCGTCGCTGCGGTCATATTTCACTGCGCGATCATCCAGGTCAGCCAAGTCGTTGGTGATATTACTGATATCACCTTCAACATTGGTAACGCGGTTGTCTAGTGCGCCGACCGCCTGGTTGGTGGCATACAGCTGGCTTCCGTTAATAGCATCCGTGCTCTCAGCCGACACTCGGCCTGCCGCTACATTGGTCACCGTACGTTCAGCACCGACGCTGCCAACGCTGACAGTGGCTACCGGAGAGGCGCCCGCAAACTGGTACGTTTGGCCTGCAATCTCTATCGAAGCAGTGCTTACCGCCTCAGCGGTGCGAGCACCTTCACCTAGTGCTACGCTGCCTTGATGCGATGCAATGGCGTCGTAACCCATGGCTAACGCGCGATCAGCCGAGGCGACGGCTTCGTAGCCAACAGCGGTCGAACCTTGCCCTTGAGCAAAGGCATCGCTCACTGCTAAGCCGCTGTCGTTGGTGCGCACGTAGCGGATGCCACGGCCGTTATTGGTCACATATTCGTTGCTTATATCACCAGTAACGTTAGTGACAATGCTTTCCAACTGGTAAAGCTGAGAGCCGTTAATAGCATCTTTGCTATCAGCCGATACCGAACCATCAGCCACATTGGTGATTTTGTTATCACCCATGTCGATTCCATCGCCGCTGATGACCGGACCATCTTCACCTACAGCAATGCTATTACCGATCTTGAGATCGTCGTTCAGCGCCAGTTCAAGCGTCTGCTCATCGGTAAGCTTGGTGATGATGTTACTGGTACCTTCCTCATCAGCCTCGCCTACGATGTCCAGACGGTCACCCAAACGGCGTTCGGTGTCCTCACCTTCGTTAGCACCAAACGTCAGCGGATTGTTTGCAATCAACTGATCACCAGCACCGTCAACATAATCCTTGTTGACGATGTGAGTGCCTTCGGTGATATCACCGGTGTAAGTGACGTTGCCATCATTGTTCGCGAAGAAGTTATCGCCCAGCTTAGTCTCACCAGTCACAGTAAGATTGTTGCTGGAGATACGAGCGCCATTGATGGTGGTGTCGCCAAGGGTAATGCCTTCGTTGCTAATAAACGTATCACCTAGTGTGATGCTTTCCAGATCTGTCAGATTCTTCGCCATCACTAAGTTCAGTTGTTTACTATCGCTGTCGATGCGCAGGTTAGCGCCTGTTGCATCAGCATCTTCCGCCAGTTCACCAGAGATAGTCAGTGTTTCGCGCAGTCGCTTAGCGACTTTTTCTCCAGTATCGCCTGCGAAATAAATCGGGCGATCACCCAGTTCATCGATACCGCCGTCCACATAGTCTTTGTTGACAATGTGGTTGCCTTCAGTGATGTCGCCGGTGTAAGTGACGTTGCCTTCGTTAGTCACAATGAAGTTGTCGCCCAGACGGGTTTCGCCTGCCACCGTGAGGTTTTCATTCACCGTCATATTGTTGGTGGTGATGCTGTCACCATCAATGAAGGTGTCGCCCACGGTGATGCTGTTGCCGATCTTGAGGTCGTCATTCAACGCCAGCTCAAGCGTTTCCTCATCCGTTAGCTTGGTGATGATGTTGCTGTTACCTTCCTCATCAGCCTCGCCTACGATGTCCAAGCGGTCACCCAGGCGGCGATCAGTGTCGTCACCTTCGTTAGCACCAAAGGTCAGCGGCGTGTCGCCCAGCTCAGTCACTGAGTTATCCACGTAGCTCTTGTTGGTGATGTGGTTGCCTTCGGTGATATCACCGTCGTATGTGACGTTACCTTCGTTGGTTACGAAGAAGTTGTCGCCCAGCTGCGTGGTGCCTTCCACCGTCAGGTTTTCGTTGATGGTGGTGTTACCCGCTACCGTTAGGTTCTCGTTCAGGAACGTGTCGCCCTCAACGGTTAGGTTCTCGTTCACCGTCATGTTGTTGGTAGTGACGCTGTCACCATCAATGAAGGTGTCGCCCACGGTGATGCTGTTGCCGATCTTAAGATCGTCGTTCAGCGCCAGTTCGAGGGTTTCTTCATCCGTGATCTTGGTGATGATGTTGCTATCACCTTCCGCACCTTCCTCGCCTACGATGTCCAGGCGGTCACCCAGGCGGCGATCGGTGTCGTCACCCTCGTTAGCACCAAACGTTAGCGGCGTGTCGCCCAGCTCGGTCACTGAGTTATCCACGTAGCTCTTGTTGGTGATGTGGTTATCTTCCGTCACCGGGCCGTCGTAGAACGCTTCGTTGTTCACGATTGAGAAGCTGTCACCCAGGTAGGTGTCACCTTCAACCGTCAAGTTTTCGTTGATGGTGGTGTTACCCGCTACCGTTAGGTTCTCGTTCAGGAACGTGTCGCCTTCAACGGTCAGGGTCTCATTCACCGTGACGTTATTGGTGGTGACTTGGTTACCGTCGATCAGCGTTTCGTTGATCGTCAGGCTGCCATCTTCACCCAGGTCGATGTTCTCGGCCAGTTGGATGTTGAGCGTGTCTTCACCATCGGCCACGACACCGATGTTACCTTCAGTCAGACCACCTTCAGCACCACCTTTAACGTTGGTGGTTTCACCCAAGCGACGCTCGAACGGTGTACCACTGTCGCCTGCAAAGGTCAGCGGCGTATCGCCCAACTCAGTGACGCTGTTGTCAACGTAGCTCTTGTTGGTGATGTGGTCGCCTTCGGTGATGTCGCCGGTGTAAGTGACATTACCTTCGTTGTTGACGAAGAAGTTGTCACCCAGGCGGGTCTCGCCCTCAACGGTTAGGTTCTCGTTCACCGTCATGTTGTTGGTAGTGACGCTGTCACCATCAATGAAGGTGTCGCCCACGGTGATGCTGTTGCCGATCTTAAGATCGTCATTCAACGCCAGCTCAAGCGTTTCTTCATCCGTGATCTTGGTGATGATGTTGCTATCACCTTCCGCACCTTCCTCGCCTACGATGTCCAGGCGGTCACCTAGGCGGCGATCAGTGTCGTCACCTTCGTTAGCACCAAACGTTAGCGGCGTGTCGCCCAGCTCGGTCACTGAGTTATCCACGTAGCTCTTGTTGGTGATGTGGTTATCTTCCGTCACCGGGCCGTCGTAGAACGCTTCGTTGTTCACGATTGAGAAGCTGTCACCCAGGTAGGTGTCACCTTCAACCGTCAGGTTTTCGTTGATGGTGGTGTTACCCGCTACCGTTAGGTTCTCGTTCAGGAACGTGTCGCCTTCAACAGTCAGAGTCTCATTCACCGTGACGTTATTGGTGGTGACTTGGTTACCGTCGATCAGCGTTTCGTTGATCGTCAGGCTGCCGTCTTCACCCAGGTCGATGTTCTCGGCCAGTTGGATGTTGAGCGTGTCTTCACCATCCGCCACCACGCCGATGTTGCCTTCGGTCAAGCCGCCTTCAGAACCACCTTTCACGTTGGTCTGCTCACCCAGGCGACGCTCGAATGACTCGCCGCTGTCGCCAGCGAAGGTCAGCGGCGTATCGCCCAACTCGGTCACGCTGTTGTCAACGTAGTCCTTGTTGGTGATGTGGTCGCCTTCGGTGATGTCGCCGGTGTAAGTGACGTTACCTTCGTTGTTGACGAAGAAGTTGTCACCCAGGCGGGTCTCGCCTTGTACCGTCAGGTTCTCGTTCACCGTCATGTTGTTGGTGGTGACGCTGTCACCATCAATGAAGGTGTCGCCCACGGTGATGCTGTTGCCGATCTTAAGATCGTCATTCAGCGCCAGTTCGAGGGTTTCTTCATCCGTGATCTTGGTGATGATGTTGCTATCACCTTCCGCATCTTCCTCGCCTACGATGTCCAGGCGGTCACCCAGGCGGCGATCAGTGTCGTCACCTTCGTTAGCACCAAACGTTAGCGGCGTGTCGCCCAGCTCGGTCACTGAGTTATCCACGTAGCTCTTGTTGGTGATGTGGTTATCTTCCGTCACCGGGCCGTCGTAGAACGCTTCGTTGTTCACGATTGAGAAGCTGTCACCCAGGTAGGTGTCACCTTCAACCGTCAGGTTTTCGTTGATGGTGGTGTTACCCGCTACCGTTAGGTTCTCGTTCAGGAACGTGTCGCCTTCAACAGTCAGAGTCTCATTCACCGTGACGTTATTGGTGGTGACTTGGTTACCGTCGATCAGCGTTTCGTTGATCGTCAGGCTGCCGTCTTCACCCAGGTCGATGTTCTCGGCCAGCTGGATGTTGAGCGTGTCTTCACCATCGGCCACGACACCGATGTTACCTTCAGTCAGACCACCTTCAGCACCACCTTTAACGTTGGTGGTTTCACCCAAGCGACGCTCGAACGGTGTACCACTGTCGCCTGCAAAGGTCAGCGGCGTATCGCCCAACTCAGTGACGCTGTTGTCAACGTAGCTCTTGTTGGTGATGTGGTCGCCTTCGGTGATGTCGCCGGTGTAAGTGACATTACCTTCGTTGTTGACGAAGAAGTTGTCACCCAGGCGGGTCTCGCCTTGTACCGTCAGGTTCTCGTTCACCGTCATGTTGTTGGTGGTGACGCTGTCACCATCAATGAAGGTGTCGCCCACGGTGATGCTGTTGCCGATCTTAAGATCGTCATTCAGCGCCAGTTCGAGGGTTTCTTCATCCGTGATCTTGGTGATGATGTTGCTATCACCTTCCGCATCTTCCTCGCCTACGATGTCCAGGCGGTCACCCAGGCGGCGATCAGTGTCGTCACCTTCGTTAGCACCAAACGTTAGCGGCGTGTCGCCCAGCTCGGTCACTGAGTTATCCACGTAGCTCTTGTTGGTGATGTGGTTATCTTCCGTCACCGGGCCGTCGTAGAACGCTTCGTTGTTCACGATTGAGAAGCTGTCACCCAGGTAGGTGTCACCTTCAACCGTCAAGTTTTCGTTGATGGTGGTGTTACCACCAATGATAGTGTCACCTGCAATATTGGTATCACCCGCAACGTTAAGGTTCTCAGTCACGTCGACATTGGTGAACTCGACATCGTCTGCCGTCGCGACAGTGATATCTTTGCCGTCACGCGTGATGGCGATGTTCTTGCCATCGAGCATCTGAACGGTGTCACCTGGCGCTACGTTGGTTGCAACGTCGCCGTTGGTCTGAACGTTCCAGCCCTTGTTCGCCACGTCGCTGACGTCAGTCAACTGATCCAGGTTCACCGCGTGGTCGCCTTCGGTACCGGCTGCCACGTTGGTGATCTGGTTGCCACCCATGTCAACGGTCGTGCCCGCCAGCAAGGTCAGGCTGTCACCAATGGTGGTGCCGCCGTTCAGGGTGGTGGGGCCGTTAACCGTGAGCGAGTCATTAACCGTGACATTGTTGATGTCCAGATCATCGCTCATGGCGATTTCCAGAGTCTGCTCATCCGTCAGCGTGGTGCTGAGGTTGGCGTTGCTGGTGACGACGTCTAGACGCTCACCCAGCTTACGATCAGTCGTAGTGCCAGCATCGTCGCCAAACGTCAGCGGGTTGTTGTCGATCAGGTCGTCGCCCGCCTGAGTGACATACTTCTTGTTGACTACTTGGTAGTCGTTAGTGATCTGGTCAGGCTCAACGTTGTAGATCGCTTCGTTATTAACGACCGAGAAGTTATCACCCAGGAAGGTATCGCCCTTCACCGTGGTGTCGCCTTCAATGGTCGTGTTGCCCGCGATCGTCGTGTTACCACCAATCGCAGTATCACCCGCAACGTTAAGGTTCTCAGTCACGTCAACATTGGTGAACTCGACATCGTCTGCCGTCGCGACAGTGATATCTTTGCCATCACGTGTGATGGCGATGTTCTTACCATCGATCATCTGAACGGTGTCACCTGGCGCTACGTTGGTTGCAACGTCGCCGTTGGTCTGAACGTTCCAGCCCTTGTTCGCCACGTCGCTGACGTTCGTCAGCTGGTCAACGTTAACCGCATCCGTACCGTCAACACCTGGTGCGACGTTGGTGATGGTGGTGTTACCTGCATCAATGCCTGTATTAGTGATGCTCGGGCCACCAGCGATGGTCAGGCCATCGTTGTTAACGGTGGTATCGCCCATGACAACGCTGCCGTTCAGGCCCAGGTCAACGTTTTCAGCCAGCTTGATATTCAGAGTGTCAGTGCCGTCAGCGACCACACCAATGTTGCCATCGGTCAATGTGCCGATGCTGCCACCTTTGACATTAGCGGTTTCACCCAGCTTGCGATCAAACTGAGTACCGCTGTCACCCATAAAGGTCAGCGGCGTGTCGCCCAGCGCGGTCACGCTGTTATCTACATACTTCTTGTTGGTGACCTGGTAATCATTGGTGATCTGATCGGGCTCAACGTTGTAGATCGCTTCGTTATTAACGACCGAGAAGTTATCACCCAGGAAGGTATCGCCCTTCACCGTGGTGTCGCCTTCGATGGTCGTGTTGCCCGCAACGTTAAGGTTCTCAGTCACGTCAACATTGGTGAATTCGACATCGTCTGCCGTCGCGACAGTGATATCTTTGCCGTCACGTGTGATGGCGATGTTCTTACCATCGATCATCTGAACGGTGTCACCTGGCGCTACGTTGGTTGCAACGTCGCCGTTGGCTTGAACGTTCCAGCCCTTGTTTGCCACGTCGCTGACGTTCGTCAGCTGGTCAACGTTAACCGCATCCGTACCGTCAACACCTGGTGCGACGTTGGTGATGGTGGTGTTACCTGCATCAATGCCTGTATTAGTGATGCTCGGGCCACCAGCGATGGTCAGGCCGTCGTTGTTAACGGTGGTGTCGCCCATGACGACGCTGCCATTCAGGCCCAGGTCAACGTTTTCAGCCAGCTTGATATTCAGAGTGTCAGTGCCGTCAGCGACCACACCAATGTTGCCATCGGTCAATGTGCCGGTGTTACCGCCTTTAACGTTGGCGGTTTCACCCAGCTTGCGATCAAACTGAGTACCGCTGTCACCCATAAACGTCAGCGGCGTGTCGCCCAGCGCGGTCACGCTGTTATCTACGTACTTCTTGTTGGTGACTTGGTAGTCATTGATGATCTGGTCAGGCTCAACGTTGTAGATCGCTTCGTTATTAACGACCGAGAAGTTGTCACCCAGGAAGGTATCGCCCTTCACCGTGGTGTCGCCTTCGATGGTCGTGTTGCCCGCAACGTTAAGGTTCTCAGTCACGTCGACATTGGTGAACTCGACATCGTCTGCCGTCGCTACGGTGATATCCTTGCCGTCACGCGTGATGGCGATGTTCTTACCATCGATCATCTGAACGGTGTCACCTGGCGCTACGTTGGTTGCAACGTCGCCGTTGGTCTGAACGTTCCAGCCCTTGTTCGCCACGTCGCTGACGTCAGTCAACTGATCCAGGTTCACCGCGTGGTCGCCTTCGGTACCGGCTGCCACGTTGGTGATCTGGTTGCCACCCATGTCAACGGTCGTGCCCGCCAGCAAGGTCAGGCTGTCACCAATGGTGGTGCCGCCGTTCAGGGTGGTGGGGCCGTTAACCGTGAGCGAGTCATTAACCGTGACATTGTTGACGTCCAGATCATCGCTCATGGCGATTTCCAGAGTCTGCTCATCCGTCAGCGTGGTGCTGAGGTTGGCGTTGCTGGTGACGACGTCTAGACGCTCACCCAGCTTACGATCCGTCGTAGTGCCAGCATCGTCGCCAAACGTCAGCGGCGTGTCGCCCAGCGCGGTCACGCTGTTATCTACGTACTTCTTGTTGGTGACTTGGTAGTCATTGATGATCTGGTCAGGCTCAACGTTGTAGATCGCTTCGTTATTAACGACCGAGAAGTTGTCACCAAGGAAGGTATCGCCCTTCACCGTGGTGTCGCCTTCGATGGTCGTGTTGCCCGCAACGTTAAGGTTCTCAGTCACGTCGACATTGGTGAACTCGACATCGTCTGCCGTCGCGACAGTGATATCCTTGCCGTCACGTGTGATGGCGATGTTCTTACCATCGATCATCTGAACGGTGTCACCTGGCGCTACGTTGGTTGCAACGTCGCCGTTAGCTTGAACGTTCCAACCGGTGTTAGCCACTTCATTTACTGCTTTCAACTGGCTGACGTTGACCGCATCGGTATCTGTCGCACCAGCTGCAACGTTGGTGATGCGACGCTCATTACCGGCAGAACCAACAGAAACTTCGCTAGCCGCCGAGGGTGCTGCAACGGCAATCGGATTGCCATTAATATCCAGCGGCTGATAAGCCGCCGTGCCCAGCGTGCTACCATCGGCGACAGAACCTGCGCCCAAGGCCACACTGTTTTCCGCCGTTGCTTCCGAGGAAGCCCCCATTGCCAGAGAGAAATCTCCCGAAGCCTTCGAGTTACTGCCATAAGCAGCAGCGTAGTCACCATTCGCCCTAGAGAAGAAACCTGTAGCAGTGCCGTTTTCTCCCGACGTTTCAGTTTGCCTCCCGACTGAAACGCCTCGATAACCACTCGAACTAGAGGAACCAACCGCTACCGAATCTTCGCCAGCTGCCATTGAAAGCTGCCCCAAGGCAACACTCGCTAGACCTGATGCTTTTGCGTTTGAGCCAATCGCAGAAGAGCCTAAGCCTGAAGCATTCGCTCTAGTGCCAATAGCAGTTGCGCTAATGCCAGTCGCCGCGGCGAAGCCGCCCAAGGACGTAGTGCCAGGCGCTGACGCCAAAGCATTTGCACCGACAGCCGTCGCACGATTACTACCCGTTGCCTGTGTATTGAAACCAATCGCGGTGTTTTCTAACCCTGTAGCGACAGCCTTCACGCCAGCGGCCATTGCATTTACACCAGTGGCGCCATCGTTTTCGTAGTTACCTTGAATAGTGCCGCCATCGTTAACGCTGTAGTAGTGCGTTTCTTTACCGTCGACATAGTCCTTGTTGACGATGTTATTGCCATCAATGATGTCGCCGGTGTAGCTGACGTTACCTTCGTTGTTAACGACGAAGTTATCGCCCAGCTTAGTTTCACCAGACACGGTGAGGTTGTTGGTAGTGATGCTGTCGCCATTGACGATAGTGTCACCAACTGTCAGGCCGTCGTTGTTAACGGTGGTGTCGCCCATGACGACGCTGCCGTTCAGGCCCAGGTCAACGTTTTCAGCCAGCTTGATATTCAGAGTGTCAGTGCCGTCAGCGACCACACCAATGTTGCCATCGGTCAATGTGCCGATGCTGCCACCTTTAACGTTGGCAGTTTCACCCAGCTTGCGATCAAACTGAGTACCACTGTCACCCATAAAGGTCAGCGGCGTGTCGCCCAGCGCGGTCACGCTGTTATCTACGTACTTCTTGTTGGTGACCTGGTAATCATTGGTGATCTGGTCAGGTTCAACGTTATAGATCGCTTCGTTATTAACGACCGAGAAGTTGTCACCCAGGAAGGTGTCGCCCTTCACCGTGGTGTCGCCCTGGATAGTGGTATTGCCGCCGATATTGGTATCGCCCGCCACATCCAACTGATTAGTCACATTGACGTTAGTGAAATCAGGCGAATCTGTCATTTGCAGATTGATGGCACCCGTTAGCGGGTCAGTGACCGTTTTCAGGTTTGCACCGGTGTAGGCACCGCCAGAGGTTGCCTCACCCTGAATCGCTAGTGTTTGACCGAGGTCACGATGAACATCAGCGCCTTCATTGCCTGCAAAGTCCAGACCTTCGGTCGTCAGATCCGAAGTGACTTGGCTTAACTGGTCCTCAGACGCAGCCTGGCCAGAGGTGAAGTTGTTCGGGTCGAAGGTTTTGTTGGTCAGGCCGCCAATGGTGCCGCTATTACCATCAATAGTGACAGGATTGGTCGAGCCAATATTGACAACATCCGCCAGCCCAAGCTGTACACCATCCGCCGTGGTGGTAGAGGTAACGTTGGGATCACCCTTAACATTAATGGTGTCGCCTAGCGCGTAGTTGTTGGCCGTCGCACCGTCACCAAAGTTGATGCCTTTACCAATCTCGGTGGTGTTGTTCGTGATATTGGTAGTGTTGTTATCAACATTGGTATTCGTCGCAAACAGCTGGCTACCGTTAACCGCATCAGACGAGGTATTGCTGATCTCACCATCTGCCACGTTGGTAATCTTGTCGCCGCCCACATCCAGGCCATCAACCGTGCTGGTAATGACGGTATTGTTGGTGGCGTCGCCGATTGTTACCTGATTGAACTCGACGTTATCAGAGGTGGCCACTTTGATGATCTGGTCACCATCGCGGGTAATATCGATGTTTTTGCCATCAATAAACTGGACGGTCTCGCCCGGCGCAACGTTATCGGCCACTTCCGCATTAACCTGAACATCCCAGCCAGCGCCAGCCAAGTTATTGACCGATTTTAGCTGGGCGACGTTAACCGCATCGCCATCCTTTGTGCCCGCAGCTACACGAGTGATTTGACGGCTGCCGATATCTACCGAGCCACGGGTAGCAATGGTATCCAGAATAGCCTGCTCATCAGCAGCGTCAGCCCCTGCTGGAACAAAACCAGCAACGCCTGCGCCAACCGTAGAAAGCGAACCTGAACCCAGCGCAACACCTTGCTCAACCCTAGCCAGTGCTCCGTTACCAAGTGCAACAGCGTTCTGCGCCGTTGCCTCTGACGATCTGCCGATAGAAATAGCGAAGTCTTGAGTCGCCTTAGCCAGCTGACCTATGGCAATACTGCTATTGGGCCCACTAGCGACTGCTTCGCGCCCGATTGCCATAGCCTCGAACCCGATAGCTTGAGCTCCGTCACCAACCGCAAGGGCGTGATCTTTCGTTGCACTAGCATTGGTACCAGCTGCCAGAGATTTCCAACCCGTGGCACCGTCGTTGTTGAAGTTACCTTCAGGGGTACCATCATCCTGAACACTGTAATAGTTAACACCACTTTCAGCCGCCATGGTTTCCACGGCCTTCAGCTGAGAGACGTTAACTGCATCATCATCCTGAGTACCAGCTGCAACGCTGGTGATCTGGCGACTGCCCACATCAACAGCGCCACGAACGGCAGCTGTATCCAGGATCGCTTGCTCTTGTGCCGCATCTGCGGTGGCCGGAATGTAACCATTTACACCTGGACCAACGGTTGAAATGGAACCAGAACCTAACGCGACGCCGTCATCCACTAACACTTCCGTGTTGGCACCCAGCGCGGTAGCACCTGAACGGTTCGCTAGGGCATTTTTACCCAACGCAGCACCAGAAACGTCAAATGTTTCTGGGTTCTCATTTGGATCATTGTCTTCACGCCATGTTGCCTGAGCACCATCACCAAACGCCGCACCGCCATTAGCAGCTCGCGCCACAGCACCCTGAGCGACAGAACCTGCCGCCCAGGCATCACGACCGATGGCCAGGGCATCTACACCAGTGGCTCGAGCATTAGTACCTACGGCAATTGCATCATCAACAGACGCAAGACTTTCGGTACCAATCGCAATAGCTCGCTCACCAGTTGCGTTCGCCTTAAAACCGTTAGCAACGCCATAATCTCCAGCATTGGCTCTGTTACCAAAGGCATTACCATACTCACTGGCATCTGCTCGAATCCCTATTGCAAGCGAGCCGAGCTGCAT
Source organism: Halomonas sp. TD01 (assembly GCF_923868895.1). Lineage (GTDB taxonomy): Bacteria > Pseudomonadota > Gammaproteobacteria > Pseudomonadales > Halomonadaceae > Vreelandella. Next base: position 2,031,489 of record NZ_OV350343.1, on the reverse strand, counting down.
TGCACGGGCGTCATACCCCATTGCGACAGCACCCAATCCATCAGCAATAGCCGGTGCCTCAGCAGCCGGTGAAATAGCGATGGAAGCATTACCGGTAGCCTGCGCACCACCACCGATGGCGGTACCCGAGTTAGTGGTACTGCCAACGACCTTGCCTGCAACAGCATCAAACCCAACAGCGGTGCCATTAACAGCGCGCGAACCCGCACCTACTGCTACGGTGGGCATTGGATCGCCAACTTTATAGCCATTTGGATTAGAGGTGCCTGACAATGCGACAGAGGTGAGCGCAATATTCCTTGACAGCGCCCCATCACCTACCGCAACCGAACGAACACCCTCGGCTCTGGCACTGGTACCTAGCGCGCTAGACCGATTACCGGTAGCCGTTGCATTGTAGCCATAGGCAGACGATACATTGCCGCTGGCCGTGGAGTACTCACCAAAGGCCTGACCGCCGTTGCTGGCATTAGCACCGGTACCTACCGCCCACGAGCCAGTAGCAACCGCGCCACGGCCGATGGCACCAGTATCAACACCTGATGCTAAACTATCTTTACCAATCGCAATTGCATTGGTGGCTGAAGCCTCAGCATTGGTACCCATTGCAACGGTGTTTTCAACCGTTGCTTGTGACTGCTTACCTAAAGCAATGGCGCCATTAGCACTGGCAACTGCATCGCTACCTGATGCCCAAGCATTCTCAGCACTCGCTTTAGCACCACTACCTACCGCTGTACTACGGGATCCACCGGCTTCAGAAAATTCACCTAGCGCTATGCTGTAATCGCCATCGGCTTCAGCAAAATTACCCACACTGGAGGCACTCACACCGTTAGCTTTAGCAATATTACCTAGCGCTAAACTGTAATCGCCATTGGCTTGAGCTCCATTGCCCAGACTAGATGCCTGTACACCATTAGCCTCAGCAAAATTACCTACAGCAAGACCATAGTTAGCTCTTGCCTTTGCATTATTACCAAAGGCCGCGGCATCTTCGCCCACCGCTTCGGCACCAAAGCCCACCGCGAGAGCAGACATAGGGTTACCGGAACCGTCCACACCGCCTTCGGCGTATGCTTCATCCCCAATGGCGATATCGCCAGCCTTAGCTGCTTCCGCAGCCCCAATGGCAACGGAACGATTCCCCGTTGCCTTTGCATCACCACCGAGTGCGCTCCCCCCCTTTCCGAGGGCCTTTGCACCATACCCAAACGCCATAGCCGCTTCGGCTGCTTCCGCTCGAATACCAATAGCAAGCGAACCCAGCTCATTTGCCCGGGTGTCATACCCCACTGCAATAGCACCCAATCCATCAGCTATGGCAGGTGCATAAGCAGCGGGCGAAATAGCAATGGAGGTGTTGCCGGTGGCCTGTGCACCAGCACCAAGGGCCGTGCCGGTGTTAATTAAACCATCCCCATTTCCAGATTCACGTCCAGCGACCGCATCATGGCCGATAGCAGTCCCTGAATTCGCCGTTGCACCCGCCCCCACCGCCGTGGTCGGCAAATAATCACCCACCTCGTAACCATTTGGATTACTGGTAGGGGCATCGTACAACGCCTGGGTTGTTACACGTATAGACTCTGCCACCGCGCCATCGCCCATGGCGAGAGAGCCTACACCTTTAGCTTTTGCCTCCGGCCCAAGTGCGACAGAGCGAACCTCCGAAGCAGTTGCATTCGTTCCCAACGCCATAGCCCAATTGGCTGACGCAACTGTTGGGCGATTGCCAACGGTGCCGATGGCAATGGAACGGTGCCCCCTCGCGACAGAACCACCACCAATAGCAGTACCCACACTGCTAGTCCCATCACTGTTCGATCCACCCGCTGCAGCACGATGACCTATGGCAACACCACCTGTCGCGGAGGATGCACGCCCAATAGCAACGCCGCTCTGCACATCAGGATTGGGAGGAAAAACAAGGTCAACGCCAGTCGCTTCAGCACCCCAGCCAATAGCGATCAAACCGTCACCACAGGCTTTCGCCCCAGAGCCAATGCCAATACGGGTGTTATTAAACCCCTGATTGGCACAGCTATCTGCATTCATTAACGCATCAGCCTGCACTGGAGAAACCAGCGTTATTGAGCCAACGGCGAGTGCCACTGCGGCGACCACGGGGCGCAGCAGAGCGGGAATATTTGAGGCGACTTCCGGTGCCGGCAGTTGGCCGACCACCCCTTGCCGTGTGGCCGCTTTATCGCGGCTGCGTGCCGCTTCAGATGTCACCACCAACCGACCAAGCGTACGGTTCCAGATTAGGCGAAATACGTTATTCATTTACTGAGAACTCCACTAACCATTCAGATGAGGAGGCGATTTCGCCTCGCACAGTTTTTCCCTTGGCCATCTCGGTGCGATGTTGAAGCTCAGGGGCAAACCAAACCTGGGGCAACATCATTCCGACTGGGCAACTGTCGAATGCCATCACGCAGTTAAAAACCATTTCATAGCGCTGCGATAGATAAGCAAACGACCTTTGCAGGTACCCTTGAGGCTCTGTGTAAAAACACAGAATCTTATGAGCACCGTTCAAGGCGTTTATTTAGTGGGTACATTCTCTTACTTAGATAAGCACTAACTCAACACAGTGACATGATTGTTAATACTCAGTAATTAGAGCAAAAATCGATACTATCTCCAGGCATTTAACGACATTTAATATTTAAAAATTAATTACAATATTTCAGCACCCCTTTTTCTCTAACGAACAATATTTTCAAAAAGTTAAAAAAGAAAGCACCAATAATAAAATAAAATAAAAAAACAAATAAAAACATATACTTATATTGATAAATAAAACAAACAAGAAACACCCACCTCTATCTAAAACAACAACTAACACTAAAACAAACAACATTAATAAAAATACATTTAACATTTAAAACTTTTTATCAATCGGCTTTTTCTAAAAAAATACTTTTGTTTTTTACCATTGTTAATACTGTGCCATTAGCACTACGTCTAAACAGATGAAAATACTCCTTCCGACTTAGTTAACTGTAATTAACTATTTGCATTATCGGATCATTTTTGTAGCAAAGTGTTAGCAAGGTAATAAAATGCCCGCGTGACATTTACCTATAAAGGTCATGGCATACACGGGCATTAATGTGATGACAGAGGAATTTTTTTGTTGATTTAGCTCTCGTATTGCAGCGTTATCTCCACCCTTCGATTGGGTTTTAAACACTCTCTAACGCTTGGGGTCGCTATACTGCCAGGGCAGTTCACTACAGGGTCGGCCTGCCCTCTTCCTACCACCTCTAAGCTGGCACGCGCCACCCCTTGGCTAGCTAAGTAATTGCCGACTGTTTCAGCCCGCGCCTGGGATAGACGTAGGTTGTGTTGTTCATCACCAAAGCGATCAGCATAGCCGACCACTCGTACATTGGTGGGCGGCTTGGTTTCATCGAATGCTGCTACTATCCTTTCTAAGGCACGCCGACCTTCCAGGGTCAGCTGCGCGCTATCAAAGTCGAACAGCACATCCCCTGGCAGCATTAGCTTCTCTTGGCGTGGCTCTATAGCGAATTCCTCCACCTGGATAGGAACTAACAGCGCTGGGCATTGTGCATCACGCCAGTAAGTGCTTTTGACGCGCATATCACGGTCAAATAGCAATTTATACTGGCAAGTAATGTACTCATTGCCGTTGCCAGTATAAAAATTAAAGGCGTAGTCCCACTCGCGCACGCCAAAAATACCTTCGCTAAAGTGCGGATGCCCCAATAATAGACGTACTTGGTCTTTGTGTTGGCCTTCAGAAATGCGCAGTACATCATCGGGATCGACAAAATCCCCGGTTTTCAGATACGTGCTGTCCAAATCAGGAAAGCGAACTTCCCCCTCGTCTGTTAGCGACGCATTTGAAGCACAGCCTGCTAACCCGATCACCAGGCCAATTGCTAATATCGTGGATCGATTTTTCATGGTCACGCCCTATTCCGTCATACAAGCCTATTAGTAACAGAAACTGGGGAGAGAGAAGTCTCTCCCCAAGCTTGCGAATTAATCAATCACCCCTGAAATACCGACACCAATAGTGGCACCTGCCCGTGAACCAGCAATGCCTGCGTTTAAGCTCCAGCGGCCATTATCCGCAGTACGGCGAAAGTTGATGCCGACGGCACTTTCACCACCGTGGTGGCCACCCCCTACGTGGTAAGTAAGCTTACCGGGCACATAAGGGGCGTGCCCCATAGCAGCAACCGCTGCAATGCCTGCATTAGCGTTGCGCTCAACCTTATCAATGCGGCCGTGAACATTGTTGATTTCATTAGCAAAACGCTGACCCAACTCATTCATTTGGCCTACGTTGACGGCATCCCCAGCATTAACACCAGGCGCCACATTGGTAATAGTGGTGCCGTTGGCATCAAAACCTGTTTGCGTCATGCTAGGGCCATCTTGAATCCTTACGCCATCGTTATTGATTGTGGTGTTACCAGTGGTGACGCTATTCACATTTAGCTCTCGATTAAGCGTAACCTGAACCCCCTGCCCTGTAGTACGAGTAGTGATGTTGTTATCTCCAGTCACTGCAACGGTATCCCCGAGCTGACGATTAACCGGCTCACCCTGGTCGGCACTGACATTCAGGCCTTTGTCTAGCGTGGTGTTAATGTTGCTTATGCTGTCAGTGTTACCTGCAATCTGGTTACGGTTACCTTCGATATTAGCGGTGTTGCCAGCGACATCCTGACGTGTCGTGTGAAGCTGATCTCCTGAAACTGCATCCGAACTGCCCGATGCAATCTCGCCTGGCGCTACGTTAGTAATTTTGGAGCCACCATCGCCTGCCAGCTCAACAGTATTTTTATTGATGGAACCATCATCGTTTCGAGCATACTCGACTGCGCCTTCTCCGCCCCCTTGGGGTATACCTGCCACCGTTTCAGTAAGATCGCCCAAGCCACCTTCCACGATAGTTAAGCGATCATCGAGCGTATCCATAAACTGGTTGGAGGCGTATAGCTGGCTTCCATTGATGGCATCGGTACTGGTTGCGCTGATCCGTCCTGCCGCTACATTGGTAATGGTTCGCTCGGAACCGGCGTTACCAACGCTAACTGTGGCCACTGGATTTACACCTGCGAACTGATAGGTCTGGCCTCCAATCTCCACCGAGGCAGTTCTCATAGCCGCTTCGGTGCGGGCACCTTCACCTAGCGCCACACTGCCTTGGTGTGATGCCATTGCTTCGTAACCCATGGCCAGCGCACGGTCACCCGTAGCACGCGCTTCGTACCCAAGGGCTGTGGAGCCTTGCGCTTCGGCAAACGCATCGCTCACATCAAGGCCCTCATCGTTGGTACGCACATAGCGAATACCTCGACCGTTATTAGTGATGTACTCGTCACTCAGATCGCCTGCGATGTTGATGACCCCACCTTCCAGGTTCTTAATCAGATCCTGAGTCGCCCAGAGTTGCGAACCATTAATGGCATCGGTGCTGTCTTCACCAATACCACCTTCGCCTACCCCACTAATAATGGTGTTCCCACTATCATCCACATTGTCTGCATTGATGCTGACACTACCTATATCAACTTGATCAAAGCTAACTTCATCTGCGGTAGCCACTGTGTAGATAACCTGTCCATCATCACCGATGCGATCAGCAACCGTCATGTTGTTACCAGCTTCCACTTCCGTTTTGGCAGCGGTGACACTGCTACTAAGGTTATTGGCAACGTTTTGCAAATCACCGGCGTTAATGACATTCCCTAGCGCATCGCCTTCTAGCTCGTCCAGCGGGGTGTCACCAACCCCACTTGCCGCATTGGTAATCTGTTTATTACCAGCATCGATACCTTGTGTAGTGACACTTGGGCCACCTGTGATCACCAAACCATCGTTACTAATAGATGTATCTCCCACCGACACGCTATTACCGATACGCACATCATCGGCTAGACGATAATCAATCGAAGTACTGCCGTCTTCGCTACGCATATGGGAAATCACCACGTTTTCATCGCCGCTAACAAAGTCCACGTTCGCGTTAGGCCCTACATTGCTGCTAACAGTACCTGTTTCATTTGAGGTGGTGACGTTCCATCCTGCGTTAGCTGAGCTGCTAACCTTTTCCAACTGACTGAGGTTCACGGCGTCGTTAGCATTCACCCCATCAGCCAAGTTGCTAATGGTGGTGTTGTTCATATCAATGCCGCCGCCAGTGAGCGTCGGGCCGCCGGTGATGGCGAGGCTGTCACTGTTGATGCTAGTGAAAGTAACATCATCTGCCGTGGCGATCTTGATGCCACCCGCCTCATCACTGAGCACGATGTTATCGCCGGTCACGAAGTTGGCGACGTTGTCGTTCTCATCGAGGGTTTTCACCTCGGTGCCGTCGATCTGGGTAACTACGGTTTGGAGCGCCGAATCCGCCAGTGTCAGGCTGTCTTTTGAAGCTTGGCTAAGATCGACCGCGTAGTCAGTGACGTTATTGGCATCGGGGGCAGCGGCGGTGACATCTACCGCGCCGGAACCGGCACTCACTGATGCGCCCTCGGCATTAACGGTGTAGATATCCTGACCGTTCACGCCAGTAGCCTTGTCCACACTGGCCACATTGGTGCCGCCCGCGACTTCAGTCTTCGAAGCGGCAGCGGAGTTTTCCAACTGGCTGAGGTTGACCGCATCTTGCGGGTTAACTCCAGGAGCAAGATCACTGATAGTGCCGCCATTCATATCAATGCCGCCGCCAGTGAGCGTTGGGCCGCCCGTGATGGCGAGGCTGTCACTGTTGATGCTAGTGAAAGTGACATCATCCGCGGTGGCGATCTTGATGCCGCCCGCCTCATCACTGAGCACGATGTTATCGCCGGTCACGAAGTTGGCGACGTTGTCGTTCTCGTCGAGGGTTTTCACCTCAGTGCCGTCGATCTGAGTGACCACGGTTTGCAACGCGGAGTCGGCCAACGTCAGGCTGTCTTTGCTGGCTTGACTGAGATCCACCGCGTAGTCGGTGACGTTGTTGGCATCGGGCGCAGCGGCAGTGACGTCTACTGCGCCGGAACCGGCACTCACTGATGCGCCCTCGGCATTAACGGTATAGATGTCCTGGCCGTTAATACCGGTGGTTTTATCCACACTGGCGATATTGCTGCCGCCCGCGACTTCGGTCTTTGAGGCCGCTGCGGCATCGTCTAGCTGATTAAGATTGACCGCATCAGTACCCGCCACCCCAGGGGCCACACCCGAGATCGTGGTGTTGCCGGCATCGATACCGGTGGCCCCGATGTTGACGGGGCCTGCCGTCAGGGTGTCGGTCTTAACATCCGTGAAGGTGACGTTGTCCAACGTGGCAATTTCAATGCCGCCCGCACCGTCAGGGCTGAGCGCCATATTCTTGCCCGTCACGAAGTTGGCGACGTTGTCATTCTGATCAATCGTCTTAACCGCAGCACCGTCGATCTGAGTGACCACGGTTTGGAGCGCCGAATCCGCCAGCGTCAGGCTGTCTTTTGAAGCTTGGCTAAGATCGACCGCGTAGTCAGTGACGTTGTTGGCATCGGGGGCAGCGGCAGTGACATCCACCGCACTGGAACCGGCACTCACTGATGCGCCATCCGCATTAACGGTGTAGATATCCTGGCCGTTAATACCGGTGGTTTTATCCACACTGGCGATATTGCTGCCGCCCGCGACTTCGGTCTTCGAAGCGGCTGCGGCATCATCTAGCTGATTAAGATTGACCGCATCAGTACCCGCCACCCCAGGGGCCACACCGGAGATCGTGGTGTTGCCGGCATCGATACCGGTGGCCCCGATGTTGACGGGGCCTGCCGTCAGGGTGTCGGTCTTAACATCCGTGAAGGTGACGTTGTCCAACGTGGCAATTTCTATACCGCCCGCACCGTCAGGGCTGAGCGCCATATTCTTGCCCGTCACGAAGTTAGCGACATTGTCGTTCTGATCAATCGTCTTAACCGCAGTGCCATCGATCTGGGTGACCACGGTTTGTAGCGCAGAATCCGCCAGTGTCAGGCTGTCTTTTGAAGCTTGGCTAAGGTCGACCGCGTAGTCAGTGACGTTATTGGCATCGGGGGCAGCAGCGACGACGTCCACCGCTGCCGAGCCTGCGCTAACGCTCGCGCCCTCGGCATTAACGGTGTAGATGTCCTGGCCGTTAATACCGGTGGCTTTATCCACACCGGCCACATTGGTGCCGCCAGCCACTTCAGTCTTCGAAGCGGCAGCGGCATCGTCTAGCTGATTAAGGTTGACCGCATCAGTACCCGCCACCCCAGGTGCCACACCGGAGATCGTGGTGTTGCCGGCATCGATACCGGTGGCCCCGATGTTGACGGGGCCTGCCGTCAGGGTGTCGGTCTTAACATCCGTGAAGGTGACATTGTCCAACGTGGCAATTTCAATGCCGCCCGCACCGTCAGGGCTGAGCGCCATATTCTTGCCCGTCACGAAGTTGGCGACGTTATCGTTCTGATCAATCGTCTTAACCGCAGTGCCATCGATCTGGGTGACCACGGTTTGTAGCGCAGAATCCGCCAGTGTCAGGCTGTCTTTCGAAGCTTGGCTAAGGTCGACCGCGTAGTCGGTGACGTTATTGGCATCGGGGGCAGCAGCGACGACGTCCACCGCTGCCGAGCCTGCGCTAACGCTCGCGCCCTCGGCATTAACGGTGTAGATGTCCTGGCCGTTAATACCGGTGGCTTTATCCACACCGGCCACATTGGTGCCGCCAGCCACTTCAGTCTTCGAAGCGGCAGCGGCATCGTCTAGCTGATTAAGGTTGACCGCATCAGTACCCGCCACCCCAGGGGCCACACCGGAGATCGTGGTGTTGCCGGCATCGATACCGGTGGCCCCGATGTTGACGGGGCCTGCCGTCAGGGTGTCGGTCTTAACATCCGTGAAGGTGACGTTGTCCAACGTGGCAATTTCTATACCGCCCGCACCGTCAGGGCTGAGCGCCATATTCTTGCCCGTCACGAAGTTGGCGACGTTATCGTTCTGATCAATCGTCTTAACCGCAGTGCCATCGATCTGGGTGACCACGGTTTGTAGCGCAGAATCCGCCAGTGTCAGGCTGTCTTTTGAAGCTTGGCTAAGGTCGACCGCGTAGTCAGTGACGTTATTGGCATCGGGGGCAGCAGCGACGACGTCCACCGCTGCCGAGCCTGCGCTAACGCTCGCGCCCTCGGCATTAACGGTGTAGATGTCCTGGCCGTTAATACCGGTGGCTTTATCCACACCGGCCACATTGGTGCCGCCAGCCACTTCAGTCTTCGAAGCGGCAGCGGCATCGTCTAGCTGATTAAGGTTGACCGCATCAGTACCCGCCACCCCAGGTGCCACACCGGAGATCGTGGTGTTGCCGGCATCGATACCGGTGGCCCCGATGTTGACGGGGCCTGCCGTCAGGGTGTCGGTCTTAACATCCGTGAAGGTGACATTGTCCAACGTGGCAATTTCTATACCGCCCGCACCGTCAGGGCTGAGCGCCATATTCTTGCCCGTCACGAAGTTGGCGTTGTTATCGCCCTTGGTCAGGGTTTTGACATCAACACCGTCGACCTGGGTCACCACGTCCTGCAGCGCCGAATCCGCCAGCGTCAAGCTGTCTTTCGAAGCTTGGCTAAGATCAACCGCGTAGTCGGTGACGTTGTTGGCATCGGGGGCAGCGGCGACGACGTCCACCGCTGCCGAGCCTGCGCTAACGCTCGCGCCCTCGGCATTCACGGTGTAGATGTCCTGGCCGTTAATACCGGTGGCTTTATCCACACCGGCCACATTGGTGCCGCCAGCCACTTCAGTCTTCGAAGCGGCAGCGGCATCGTCTAGCTGATTAAGGTTGACCGCATCAGTACCCGCCACCCCAGGGGCCACACCGGAGATCGTGGTGTTGCCGGCATCGATACCGGTGGCCCCGATGTTGACGGGGCCTGCCGTCAGGGTGTCGGTCTTAACATCCGTGAAGGTGACGTTGTCCAACGTGGCAATTTCTATACCGCCCGCACCGTCAGGGCTGAGCGCCATATTCTTGCCCGTCACGAAGTTGGCGTTGTTATCGCCCTTGGTCAGGGTTTTGACGTCAACACCGTCGACCTGAGTCACCACGTCCTGTAGCGCAGAATCCGCCAGCGTCAGGCTGTCTTTGCTAGCTTGGCTAAGGTCGACCGCGTAGTCAGTGACGTTATTGGCATCGGGTACAGCAGCGACGACGTCCACCGCTGCCGAGCCTGCGCTAACGCTCGCGCCCTCGGCATTAACGGTGTAGATGTCCTGGCCGTTAATACCAGTGGCTTTATCCACACCGGCCACATTGGTGCCGCCCGCTACTTCAGTCTTTGAAGCGGCAACAGCGCCTTCCAACTGGCTTAGGTTCACGGCGTCGTTAGCATTCACCCCATCAGCTAGGTTGCTAATGGTGGTGTTGTTCATATCAATGCCGCCGCCAGTGAGCGTCGGGCCACCCGTGATGGTCACGTCATCAAAGACCACACTGTCGGCCGTGGCAACGGTGATATCAGCGCCGTTGCGAGTAATATCAATATTCTTGCCGTCGATAAACTGAACAGTATCGCCGGGCGCCACATTGGTGGCCGTGTCACCGTTGGTTTGAACATCCCAGCCAGCGCTGGCCAGTTCATTAACCGCCTTTAATTGGCTGACATTGACGGCGTCAGTATCTTCTGCACCGGCAGCAACATTGATGATGCGACGCTCATCACCCACAGTGCCCACTGAGACCTCACTTGTTGCCGTGGGTGCTGCAACTGCAATCGGATTGCCACTTGAATCTAGTGGCTGGTAAGCCGCAGTAGCAAGCGTGCTGCCATCAGCAAACGAACCAGAACCTAAGGCAACATTACCAGTGCCCTGGGCTGACGCACCGCTACCAATGGCAACAGCTTCTATGCCGCCATCAAATAAATCTGTTGCGGCCCGAGCACCTTGGCCAATCGCAATTGATCTATTGCCACCAGCCAAGGCCCCCGTCCCTACCGCTACTTGATCTGACCCAATGCTGGCTGTGCGTGCACCATCGCCCATGGCTAGCGAGGAATTACCATCGGCCAGCGCATTAGTACCCGCCGCCAGCGCATTGATGCCGGTCGCACCGTCGTTGTCGTAGTTACCTTGCTGGACTCCGTTATCATTGACACTGTAATAACGGGTGCGGTTTTCATCGAAGTAATCGAGATTAACCGCATCACCACCGTTTATCGGCGCCCCCACATTGGTAATGGTATCACCGCCCATATCAATGCCGTTGTCATTGAGCGTTGGACCATTGTTGATTGTCAGGCTATCAGCGGTGAGGTTCGGGCTAGTGGCAATTTCAATCGCGCCACCCAGATCGCTCAGCTCGATGTTATCGCCGCTGATAAAGTTAGCGACATTGTCGTTCTGATCAATCGTCTTAACCGCAGTGCCATCGATCTGAGTGACCACGGTCTGGAGCGCGGAGTCGGCTAGCAGTAGGCTGTCTTTGCTGGCTTGACTGAGGTCGACCGCGTAGTCAGTGACGTTGTTGGCATCGGGGGCAGCGGCGACGACGTCCACCGCACCGGAACCGGCGCTCACTGATGCGCCGTCCGCATTAACGGTGTAGATGTCCTGGCCGTTAATACCGGTGGCTTTATCCACACCGGCCACATTGGTGCCGCCAGCCACTTCAGTCTTCGAAGCGGCAGCGGCATCGTCTAGCTGATTAAGGTTGACCGCATCAGTACCCGCCACCCCAGGGGCCACACCGGAGATCGTGGTGTTGCCGGCATCGATACCGGTGGCCCCGATGTTGACGGGGCCTGCCGTCAGGGTGTCGGTCTTAACATCCGTGAAGGTGACGTTGTCCAACGTGGCAATTTCTATACCGCCCGCACCGTCAGGGCTGAGCGCCATATTCTTGCCCGTCACGAAGTTGGCGTTGTTATCGCCCTTGGTCAGGGTTTTGACGTCAACACCGTCGACCTGAGTCACCACGTCCTGTAGCGCAGAATCCGCCAGCGTCAGGCTGTCTTTGCTAGCTTGGCTAAGGTCGACCGCGTAGTCAGTGACGTTATTGGCATCGGGTACAGCAGCGACGACGTCCACCGCTGCCGAGCCTGCGCTAACGCTCGCGCCCTCGGCATTAACGGTGTAGATGTCCTGGCCGTTAATACCAGTGGCTTTATCCACACCGGCCACATTGGTGCCGCCCGCTACTTCAGTCTTTGAGGCCGCTGCGGCATCGTCTAGCTGATTAAGGTTGACCGCATCAGTACCCGCCACCCCAGGGGCCACGCCAGAGATCGCGGTGTTGCCGGCATCGATACCGGTGGCCCCGATGTTGACGGGGCCTGCCGTCAGGGTGTCGGTCTTAACATCCGTGAAGGTGACGTTGTCCAACGTGGCAATTTCAATGCCGCCCGCACCGTCAGGGCTGAGCGCCATATTCTTGCCCGTCACGAAGTTGGCGTTGTTATCGCCCTTGGTCAGGGTTTTGACGTCAACACCGTCGACCTGGGTCACCACGTCCTGTAGCGCGGAATCCGCCAGCGTCAGGCTGTCTTTGCTAGCTTGGCTAAGATCGACCGCGTAGTCAGTGACGTTATTGGCATCGGGGGCAGCGGCGACGACGTCCACCGCACCGGAACCGGCGCTCACTGATGCGCCGTCCGCATTAACGGTGTAGATGTCCTGGCCGTTAATACCGGTGGCTTTATCCACACCGGCCACATTGGTGCCGCCCGCTACTTCAGTCTTCGAAGCGGCAGCGGCATCGTCTAGCTGATTAAGGTTGACCGCATCAGTACCCGCCACCCCAGGGGCCACACCGGAGATCGTGGTGTTGCCGGCATCGATACCGGTGGCCCCGATGTTGACGGGGCCTGCCGTCAGGGTGTCGGTCTTAACATCCGTGAAGGTGACGTTGTCCAGCGTGGCAATTTCAATGCCGCCCGCACCGTCAGGGCTGAGCGCCATATTCTTGCCCGTCACGAAGTTGGCGTTGTTATCGCCCTTGGTCAGGGTTTTGACGTCAACACCGTCGACCTGGGTCACCACGTCCTGTAGCGCGGAGTCCGCCAGCGTCAGACTATCTTTCGAAGCTTGGCTAAGGTCAACCGCGTAGTCGGTGACGTTGTTGGCATCGGGGGCAGCGGCAACGACGTCCACCGCACCGGAACCGGCGCTCACTGATGCGCCGTCCGCATTCACGGTGTAGATGTCCTGGCCGTTAATACCGGTGGTTTTATCCACACTGGCGATATTGCTGCCGCCCGCGACTTCAGTCTTCGAAGCGGCTGCGGCATCATCTAGCTGATTAAGATTGACCGCATCAGTACCCGCCACCCCAGGTGCCACACCAGAGATCGTGGTGTTGCCGGCATCGATACCGGTGGCCCCGATGTTGACGGGGCCTGCCGTCAGGGTGTCGGTCTTAACATCCGTGAAGGTGACGTTGTCCAACGTGGCAATTTCTATACCGCCCGCACCGTCAGGGCTGAGCGCCATATTTTTGCCCGTCACGAAGTTGGCGTTGTTATCGCCCTTGGTCAGGGTTTTGACGTCAACACCGTCGACCTGGGTCACCACGTCCTGTAGCGCGGAATCCGCCAGCGTCAGGCTGTCTTTGCTAGCTTGGCTAAGGTCGACCGCGTAGTCGGTGACGTTATTGGCATCGGGGGCAGCAGCGACGACGTCCACCGCTGCCGAGCCTGCGCTAACGCTCGCGCCCTCGGCATTAACGGTGTAGATGTCCTGGCCGTTAATACCGGTGGCTTTATCCACACCGGCCACATTGGTGCCGCCAGCCACTTCAGTCTTCGAAGCGGCAGCGGCATCGTCTAGCTGATTAAGGTTGACCGCATCAGTACCCGCCACCCCAGGTGCCACACCGGAGATCGTGGTGTTGCCGGCATCGATACCGGTGGCCCCGATGTTGACGGGGCCTGCCGTCAGGGTGTCGGTCTTAACATCCGTGAAGGTGACATTGTCCAACGTGGCAATTTCAATGCCGCCCGCACCGTCAGGGCTGAGCGCCATATTCTTGCCCGTCACGAAGTTGGCGTTGTTATCGCCCTTGGTCAGGGTTTTGACATCAACACCGTCGACCTGGGTCACCACGTCCTGTAGCGCGGAGTCCGCCAGCGTCAGGCTGTCTTTGCTAGCTTGGCTAAGGTCGACCGCGTAGTCAGTGACGTTATTGGCATCGGGTACAGCGGCGACGACGTCCACCGCTGCCGAGCCTGCGCTAACGCTCGCACCATCAGCGTTGATGGTGTAAATGGTCCCACCATTAGGGTTATCACTTTCTGCCACACTCGTAACGTTTGTGCCTGCTGCCACACTAGTTTGCGTAGCAACAAGCTGGCTGACATTCACCGCATCATCAAGTTCGGTACCTGCCGCAACGCTGGTGATCTGGCGGCTTCCGATATCCACAGCTGCTTGAGTGGCCACCGTACCATTAATTGCGGCGGTGTCTGCTGCCGTCGCACCAAAGGGTACATAGCCCACTATGCCTGCTGCGGTATCTGCTACCGAACCAGAGCCTAGTGCCACTCCTCCCGCCTGCGTGACATCCGCATTATTACCCACCACCATGGCATCGGGGACATTGATGTTATTGTCGTTGCCGATAATGCGGCTGCCGTCAGCGGTAGCCGCAAGGATGTTACGGTTACCAAACACACCGGCATTATTAGCTTCGATGGTATTGTCGTTGCCCAGTGCGTAGCTGCCTGCGCCCGTGATGATATTAGGATCACCGATAGCGCCAGAACCTGTTCCAGAAACTTCGTTAGCAAAACCAATACTAATGCTTCGTTCACCAGAAGCGATAGCACCCGTGCCTATTGCCAGAGAGTCGACCCCTGATGCCTTGGAGTCAAAACCTACCGCGATACTTTGCAACTCAGTGGCTTCTGAGCGCCGCCCCATCGCCACACTACTTTCTGCCAGTGCTTTTGCCGCTGGGCCTACCGCCAGCGAAGCAAGTCCCTCAGCTTTTGATTGAATACCCAGGGCATTAGCAAACTGTGCTGTTGCTTCTGAGCGCTCACCAACTGCTAAAGAGCTAGCTCCAGTCGCCTGGCTTTTATTTCCAAGGGCTGTGCTTGAAAGCTCCGATGCAATGGTTTCTCCACCTATTGCTATCGCATTGCCACCTAATGCTTGCGCTCCTCGAACTGCGTTACTTCCAATGGCGATCGAGTGTAAGCCAGAAGCAAGCGTTGAGTCCGCCACTGCTAGTGGCGTCGTGCCATCCCCACCGGCACCCCCAATCGCAACGGCATTAAGCGCCGTTGCTTGGCTGCCAAAACCTAATGCTGTGCCACTCACGCCGGTAGCACGACTTTCTAAACCTATTGCCGTCGCCCAACGTGCAGCCCTAACATTAAAACCAAATGCTGCCCCACCAGCTCCAGTGACCTGACTAAAAGTGCCATATACAGTCGCTGCCGACTGGCCATTACCACTGGCATTACAGCCAGCAACGGTTGAATAAGTTCCGCTACCATCAATAGGATCAAACGTGGTGCTAGGTGTAACTAATCTTCCAATTACCGTTCCTCCACCAACTGAAACACAGCTACCACCATCTGAGGCAAATTTGCGTGCCTCGGCGTCTGAAATGCCCAACGGCAGTAACAACATCGTGGCACAGGCGAGCAATAGTGCTTTGGGTTTCAGTGGTGTGAATAACCGGCACTCTGTCGTTTTCTGTACCGGTATTGGCGGTTGTCCTACCTGTTTACTGCCATTCCCCGCTTTGTGCTGAGAGCGAGCGGCTTCTGATGCCACAACCAGACGACCTAAAGTGCGGTTCCAGATAAGGCGAAATACGTTATTCATTGCGCTTCTCCCTTTTCACATCAGCGGGGGGAACCACCTATGTGAAAAATTACGGCATTGTCAGGCGGGGTATCTAAATGATCGATTTCAGGCGGTGTTTCCCAAAACAACAGGTCAACAACTAAGAGTTATTTAAGTTATCCTGCATAAGCATTTACTTAAAAAACGACAGACACCCAACAAACATTTAGATAAGGAGTTTATTTATTTTTTTACAGCAAAATAACAAACTCTCAACACAATGAAACGATTGTTAATAAAAAAATCAGCACTAATCTTTAAACTTAACTAAAACCTGTATAAAAAGTTAAGCCATGTAAATCAGCCATAATATATTTTTCAAAAAGCACAAACCAACTAAAGCAACACATACAAAAAAACCGAAGCTTTAAAAGCTTCGGCTAAAAGATCGGCATTGCTAAAAGGCTTAGCCGTTAACTAACTATTAGTAACTATTACCTCCACTCTGCGATTGGGCCGTAAACACCCCTTCACGCTGGGCGTGGCCATTTGGCCAGGGCAATCTACTATTGGGTCAGACTCCCCTCTTCCTAGCAATGTTAAGTCACGGCGCTCTATCCCTTGTGATACTAGATAGCTACCGACCGCCTCCGCACGCGACTGAGATAAGCGCAGGTTATATTGCTCATCTCCGAATCGGTCTGTGTAACCAATGATGCGAACATTCGGCGACGAGTAGGCATTAAGAACCATTTCTGCCACCCTTTCTAGGGCGCGCCGACCTTCTAACGAAAGTTGATCACTATCAAAATCAAACAACACATCGCCTGATAACGTCAACTTCTCTTCACGCGGCTCAGTGGCAATCTCTTCCACTTCGATTGGCACTAGTAGCGCAGGACACTGCGCATCCCGCCAGCGAGTGCTTTCTAACGCCATATCATCGTCATAGTGCACTTGGTATTGGCAAGTAATGTACTCGTTTCCATTGCCTGTATAGAGATTGAAAACATAGTTCCACTCTCGAACACCAAAGAACCCTTCCGTGAAGTGAGGGTTACCGATTAACTGGCGTACTTGATCTTTTGTTTGGCTTTCCCGAATACGCAAAATGTTTTCAGGGTCAACAAACTGTCCGCCGTCGTACCAGTTGCCCGCTAGCGCCGGAAAGCCATCTCCGGCGTCGCGCAATTCGGTACGGTCGTTGTTGGGCGGGCTAGCACAGCCCGCTAAAACGAGAACGGCGGCTATACTGGCGGCCCCAAGGGCCGCCTTTGTCATCATGCGATTGCTACGGTTGTTCACGTCGCTCTCCTTTACCAGTGCCAGCCAGCGCCAATACCTGCGCCGAAGTTGCTTTGCGAGTCGCCCGTCACCTTACCTTGGATAACCCAGCGGCCATTGTCTGAGAGGCGCGATACACCCACCGAGACCGCAGATTCACCACCGTAGGTACCTGCCCCTACACCTACCATGCTCTTACCAGGCATCCAGGCTTGCGGCACCGTAGAGGCGGCGATCGCACTAGCAGAACCGGCGTTAGCATTACGTTCAACGCTGTCGATACGTTCGTGAACGTTGACGATTTCGTTTTCAAAGCGACGGCCAAGCTCATTCAACTGCCCTACGTTGGCAGCATCGTTGGCATTAATACCTGGCGCCACATTGGTGATGGTGGTGCCTTCATCACCTTTCAGCGTGACGGTGCTGTAGTCAACATTGCCATCTTCATCACGGTCATAGTTCACCGCACCGCGCTGAACCGCGTCCAACTGACGAACGTTAACCGCGTCGGTGTCTTGGGTACCGCCTGCCACGTTGGTAATCTGGCGTTCGTTGCCCGCGCTACCCACGGAAACAGCCCCTTGAGTGGAAGCCACCGATTCGTTGGAGAAGCGCTCACGCTCACCGTTCATGCCTTCACGGTCAGCAACGGAATCCGCACCAAGTGCAACGCTGCCGTCAGCCGTTGACTGAGCGCCGGCCCCCGAGGCAACGCTACGGTCGCCTGCCGCGACACTGCTTGGCCCCATGGCGATGCTGTCAGTACCTTGTGGGTCTGCGGCAGGGCCGTCGCTATTGGCGCGGAAGTACTTGGAGCCCCCTTGTTCAATGTTGGTGATTTGGTTCTGCACATCCCATAGCTGGCTACCGTTCACCGCATCCGAGCTATTTTGCGCAATATCACCGGGGGCAACATTGGTGATCTTCGTGCCGCCATCGCCTTCCAAGCTAATGGTGTTGTAATTAACACTACCGTCATCGTTGCGGTCATACGCCACCGCACGGTTATCCAGGTCTGCCAGGTCGTTGGTGATATTACTGATATCGCCTTCAACAGTGGTGACGCGGTTGCCTAGCGACCCGACCGCTTGATTAGTGGCATACAATTGGCTGCCGTTAATCGCATCAGTACTCTCTGCCGACACTCGGCCTGCTGCGACGTTCGTCACCGTACGTTCAGCACCGACGCTGCCAACGCTGACCGTGGCTACCGGAGAGGCGCCCGCAAACTGGTAGGTTTGACCTGCGATCTCTACCGAAGCGGTACCAACCGCAGCGGCAGTGCGGGCGCCTTCCCCTAGCGCAACGCTGCCTTGGTGGGAGGCAATCGCGTCGTACCCCATCGCCAGTGCACGATCTGCCGAAGCGACGGCCTCGTAACCAACAGCGGTGGAGCCTTGCCCTTGGGCAAAGGCATCGCTCACTGCTAAACCACTGTCGTTGGTGCGCACGTAGCGAATGCCGAGGCCGTTATTGGTGATGTACTCATCGCTTCCGTCACCAACAACGTTCGTAACGCTGTTTTCTAACACTTCGATCCACTGATTCGTGGCGTAAAGTTGAGAGCCGTTGATGGCATCTTTGCTATCGGCTGATACATCACCTTCGGCTAAGTTAGTAATCCCCTCGTTACTAATAACAGGCCCGTCTTGCCCTACGGTAAGGCTATTACCGATCGATAAATCATCGGATAGCCCAAACGCGACTTCTTCACGATCATTAACCGTGGCCTGAGTAATGAGTATGTTACCGTCATCACTTAAGAGGTTAACTTCACCCGTTGGGGCCACATTGCTAGCGTCACCATCTTCAACGCTCAAGTTCCATCCAGCGTTCGCCGTAGCACTTACCTCTTCAATAGCCTGGTTAGAAGCGAAAAGTTGGCTGCCATTAATGGCATCAGTGCTGGTCGCACTAACTCGCCCCGCTGCCACATTGGTGATCGTGCGTTCATTACCCGCGCTACCAACGCTGACGGTACTCGTCGGTGTAGTGCCTGCAAATGAGTAGTCATTGCCAATCAGCGTAATGCCCTGGGTTTCAACCGGTTCATCTGTGGTGCTGTTGCTGCCTAGCGCTACACTTTGATCATGGCTAACCGTCGCCCCTGCCCCCAGGGCAATACCCTGCTGAGCTTCAGAACGGGCGTTGGTACCGAACGCAATGCCATCTGACAGCAGTACTTCGGCACTATCGCCAATGGCAGTGCCGCCTGGAGCCATTTGCCCCACAATCGCGCCATTACCAATACCAATGCCGTTATCACCGTTAGTGACCGTGGTTGGGCCAACCGCAATACTGTCGTTACCTGCCGCAAGTGAGTCAGGCGCCTTGGAGTTAGCGTGGAAGTACTTCGTGCCCGTATCCACCACGGAGCCTATCGCTCCCTGAAGCTGACGCACGGTGACAGCGTCTTGCGCTTCAGTACCATCGGCAACATTAATAATCTGACGGTAAGAATCGCTGTCCCCGACGGAAATCGCACCAAGTAATTCTTTGTCGGTGGTGTTGTACTCAATGGTTGCCGAACCCACAGGAATAAAGCCTGATTCTGGCGCTAAAGCACGGTCAGAAATCGAGCCGCTACCCAGTGCCAAGCTATCTCGAATCGGTGCATTCGCCCCAAACCCCATGGCTACGGCACCTTCGCCGCTGGCGCTAGCGTCTACGCCACTAGCGATGGCATTCAACCCAGTGGCACCATCGTTATTAAAGTTACCTCCGATAGTGCCGCCGTCGTTCACGCTGTAGTAACGAGCACGATTTTCATTAAAGTATTGAAGGTTCAGCGCATCACCTTCGTTTACTGGTGCGCCTACATTACGAATGACTTGATTATTAGCATCAATGCCGCCACTGGCGGTGATGCTGGGCCCGCCAGCAATAGTGAGGCCATCGTTGGTGACGGTGGTGAGGTTGCCGCTGCCATCGTCTACGCGCAGGCCAGCATTGGTGAGTTCACTGTTGCCGGCGGTGACGCTGTCGAGATCAAGGTCACGATTAAGGGTAACTTCCACCTCACCGGCATCATCGATGCCTGTCTGCGCGACGGTGAGATTACTATCCCCAGTGAACGTTACCTCGCCATTAGGACCTATATTGGCGGCATTGGTACCGTCGGTGACATTCCAGCCCGCATTGGCTGCGGCACTTACTTCTTCAATGGCTTGGTTAGAAGCAAACAGCTGACTACCGTTGATGGCATCAGTGCTGGTTTCACTAACACGACCAGCCGCTACATTGGTCAACGTGCGCTCGTTGCCTGCACTGCCAACACTCACCGTGCTATCCGGCGTGGTACCTGCAAATGAGTAATCATTGCCAATCAGCGTAATACCCTGAGTAGCCACCGGCTCATCCGTTGTACTGTTGCTACCTAACGCTACACTTTGATCGTGGCTAACCGTCGCCCCTGCGCCCAGGGCAATACCCTGCTGAGCTTCAGAGCGGGCATTAGTGCCGAACGCGATTCCGTCGGAGAGCAATACCTCGGCATTATTGCCAATGGCGGTACCACCCGGTGCCATTTGACCAACAATTGCGCCATTCCCCATACCAATGCCGTTATCACCGTTAGTGACCGTGGTTGGCCCAACGGCAATACTGTCGTTACCTGCCGCAAGTGAGTCTGGCGCCGTAGAGTTGGCGTGGAAATACTTAGTGCCGGTATTAACTACAGAGCCTATTGCCCCCTGTAGCTGGCGAACCGTGACGGCGTCTTACGCTTCAGTGCCATCGGCAACATTAATAATCTGACGGTAAGAATCGCTGTCCCCGACGGAAATAGCGCCAAGCAGTTCTTTGTCGGTGGTGTTAAATTCAATGGTTGCCGAGCCGGCTGGTATAAAGCCCGATTCAGGCGCTAAGGCTCGGTCAGAAACCGAGCCACTACCAATCGCTAAGCTGCCACGTACTAGAGCATTTGCCCCAAAGCCCATGGCCACTGCACCCTCGCCATCAGCAATAGCGCCTACGCCGCTCGCCATCGCATTCAAACCGGTGGCACCGTCGTTATTGAAGTTACCGCCGATGACACCGTTATCGTTCACACTAAAGTAACGAACGCGGTTTTCATTGAAGTATTGAAGGTTTAGTGCATCACCATCATTCACTGGGTCGCCCAGGTTGGTGATGGAGTTGCCACCCATATCAATGCCGTTACCATTAAGCGTTGGGCCGTTGTTTATCGTCAGGCTATCAGCCGTAAGATTAGGACTCGTGGCAATTTCAATCGCACCGCCGTTGTCGCTCAGCTCAACGTTCTGGCCACTGATAAAGTTGGCGACGTTATCATTCTGGTCGAGGGTTTTAACGTTGGTGCCGTCGATTTGGGTGACCACGGTTTGTAAGGCAGAGTCGGCCAGCGTCAGGCTATCTTTGCTAGCTTGGCTGAGATCCACCGCATAGTCGGTGATGTTATCAGCATCGGGGGCGGCGGCAGTGACGTCTACTGCGCCGGAACCGGCGCTAACACTCGCACTGTCCGCATTCACGGTGTAAATAGCTTGGCCATCAGCACCAATGGTCTGGTCAACGCCCGTCACGTTAGTGCCACCCGCAACTTCTGTCTTCGACGCCGCTGCGCTGTTTTGCAGCTGGCTGAGGTTGACGGCATCTTGAGCGTTCACGCCATCTGCGAGGTTGCTAATGGTGGTGTTATTCATATCAATGCCGCCGCCATTGATGGTCGGACCGTCAATAAACATCGCGCTATCAAAGGCTACGTCATCGGCTGTGGCCACGGTGATATCCATATCACTACGGGTGATATCGACATTTTTGCCATCCAGGAACTGGACCGTATCTCCTGGAGCAACATTGGTCGCTATGTCACCGTTGGTTTGAACATTCCAGCCAGTATTGGCAATCGCGTTGACCTGCTCAATGGCCAAGTTAGAGGCAAACAGCTGGCTGCCATTGATGGCATCGGTACTTGTCTCACTCACGCGGCCTGCGGCCACATTGGTCAACGTGCGCTCATTGCCTGCACTGCCAATACTCACCGTGCTATCTGGGGTGGTGCCCGCGAAGGTGTAGCTATCACCGGCAATCGTGACGCCACTGGTGGCCACCGCTTCCTCTGTCACGCTATTGCTACCCAAGGCGACACTTTGATCGTGACTAACCGTCGCGCCTGCGCCCAGGGCGATACCTTGCTGCGCTTCGGAGCGGGCATTCGTGCCGAACGCAATGCCATCGGAGAGCAGCACTTCGGCATTATTACCAATGGCAGTGCCGCCTGGGGCCATTTGACCGACAATCGCGCCGTTACCCATGCCGATGCCATTGTCACCATTGGTGACTGTATTAGGCCCAATAGCAAGGCTATCTTCTCCAGCCGCAATCGCGTCAGGGTCATCGGAGTTGGCACGGTAATATTTTATGCCGGTGGTAATCACTGAGCCCACCGCGCCTTGCAGTTGGCGCACTGTCACGGCGTCTTGAGCTTCAGTACCATCGGCAACGTTAGTGATCTGACGGTAGGAGTCATCATCACCCACCGAGATTGCGCCGAGCAGCTCTTTGTCAGTGGTGTTGAACTCAATGGTGGCAGACCCTGCAGGAATAAAGCCGGAGTCCGGGGCCAGGGCGCGATCCACTACCGAGCCACTGCCCAGTGCCAAGCTATCGCGAATCGGGGCACTGGCACCAAAGCCCATAGCCACTGCACCATCCCCGCTGGCAGTGGCATTAACACCAGAGGCAATGGCGTTCAGGCCCGTTGCGCCATCGTTGTTGAAGTTGCCGCCAATAGTGCCACCGTCATTCACACTGTAGTAGCGGGTGCGGTTGGCATCGAAGTAGTCAAGATTGATGGCATCACCACCGTCTACCGCCTCTCCAACATTGGTGATGCGGTTATCGTTCATATCAATGCCGTTGTCATTGAGCGTCGGACCACCATTGTTGATGGTCAGGCTATCCGCCGTCAGGTCTGCACTAGTGGCGATTTCAATCGCGCCATTATCATCACTCAGTTCGATATTGTTACCGCTGATAAAGTTGGCGACGTTATCGTTCTGGTCGAGAGTTTTGACCTCGGTACCGTCGATCTGGGTAACCACAGTTTGGAGCGCAGAGTCGGCCAGCGTCAGGCTGTCTTTGCTGGCTTGGCTGAGATCCACCGCGTAGTCGGTGACGTTGTTGGCATCTGGCGCAGCGGCAGTGACATCCACGGCGCCAGAGCCAGCGCTAACGCTCGCGCCGTCGGCATTAACGGTGTAGATGTCCTGGCCGTTCACACCAGTAGCCTTGTCCACAGTGGCTACATTGGTGCCACCAGCCACTTCAGTCTTCGAAGCGGCAGCGGAGTTTTCCAGCTGGCTGAGATTGACGGCGTCGTTAGCATTCACGCCATCAGCCAGGTTGCTAATGGTGGTGGCGTTCATATCAATGCCGCCACCCGTCAGCGTGGGGCCACCGGTGATGGTCACATCATCAAAGACCACACTGTCGGCTGTGGCGACGGTGATATCGGCACCGTTGCGAGTAATATCAATATTCTTGCCGTCGATAAACTGAACAGTATCGCCGGGAGCAACATTAGTAGCCGCATCACCGTTGGTTTGAACATTCCAACCAGTATTGGCGACATCGCTGACCTGCTTAAGCTGGTCTTCACTGGCCGCTTGGCCCGAGGTGAAGTTATCAGGATCAAAGGTGGTGTTAGACAGGCCGTTAATGGTGTCACCACCACCAGTATTGACAGTGACATTGCCGAACTGCGGTGAATCAACAGTGGCGATTGTAATATCCGTGCCGTTGCGGGTGATGGCAATGTTTTGACCATCAAGCATCTGAACAGTGTCGCCTGGGGCAACACTGGTCGCTGTATCACCATTGGTTTGAATATCCCAGCCCGTGTTGGCAATCGCACTGACCTCTTCAATGGCTTGGTTAGAGGCAAACAGCTGGCTGCCATTGATGGCGTCGGTACTGGTTTCACTCACACGGCCTGCCGCGACATTGGTCAACGTGCGCTCGTTGCCTGCACTGCCAATACTCACCGTGCTATCTGGGGTGGCGCCTGCGAAGGTATAGCTATCACCGGCAATCGTGACGCCACTGGTGGCCACCGCTTCCTCTGTCACGCTATTGCTACCCAAGGCGACACTTTGATCGTGGCTAACCGTCGCGCCTGCGCCCAGGGCAATGCCCTGCTGAGCTTCAGAACGCGCGTTAGTGCCGAACGCAATGCCATCGGAGAGCAGTACCTCAGCATTATTACCAATCGCAGTGCCACCTGGGGCCATTTGCCCGACAATCGCGCCGTTACCCATGCCGATGCCATTGTCACCATTGGTGACTGTATTAGGCCCAATAGCAAGACTGTCTTCTCCAGCCGCAATCGCGTCAGGGTCATCGGAGTTGGCACGGTAATATTTTATGCCGGTGGTAATCACCGAGCCCACCGCGCCTTGCAGTTGGCGCACTGTCACGGCGTCCTGCGCCTGAGTGCCGTCGGCGACGTTGGTGATCTGGCGGTAGGCGTCGCTGTCACCTACAGAGATCGCACCGAGCAACTCTTTATCGGTGGTGTTGAACTCAATGGTCGCGGACCCGGCTGGAATAAAGCCGGAGTCCGGGGCCAGGGCACGATCCACTACCGAGCCACTGCCCAGTGCCAGGCTATCGCGAATCGGTGCACTGGCACCAAAGCCCATAGCCACCGCGCCGTCTCCACTGGCAGTGGCATTAACACCAGAGGCAATGGCGTTCAGGCCCGTTGCGCCATCGTTGTTGAAGTTGCCGCCAATAGTGCCACCGTCATTCACACTGTAGTAGCGGGTGCGGTTGGCATCGAAGTAGTCAAGATTGATGGCATCACCACCGTCTACCGCCTCTCCAACATTGGTGATGCGGTTATCGTTCATATCAATGCCGTTGTCATTGAGCGTCGGACCACCATTGTTGATGGTCAGGCTATCCGCCGTCAGGTCTGCACTAGTGGCGATTTCAATCGCGCCATTATCATCACTCAGTTCGATATTGTTACCGCTGATAAAGTTGGCGACGTTATCGTTCTGGTCGAGAGTTTTGACCTCGGTACCGTCGATCTGGGTAACCACAGTTTGGAGCGCAGAGTCGGCCAGCGTCAGGCTGTCTTTGCTGGCTTGGCTGAGATCCACCGCGTAGTCGGTGACGTTGTTGGCATCTGGCGCTGCGGCAGTGACATCTACTGCGCCGGAACCGGCACTCACTGATGCGCCGTCCGCATTCACGGTGTAGATGTCTTGGCCGTCAGCGCCGGTGGTTTGGCCAACACTGGCCACGTTTGTGCCAGCAATGACTTCCGTGCGGGAGGCTGCAGCAGCTCCCTCTAGTTGGCTAACGTTGACAGCATCTTGGGCGTTCACGCCATCAGCCAGGTTGCTAATGGTGGTGGCGTTCATATCAATGCCGCCACCCGTCAGCGTGGGGCCACCGGTGATGGTCACATCATCAAAGACCACACTGTCGGCCGTGGCGACGGTGATATCGGCACCGTTGCGAGTAATATCAATATTCTTGCCGTCGATAAACTGAACAGTATCGCCGGGTGCCACGTTGGTAGCCGTGTCACCGTTGGCTTGAACATTCCAGCCAGTATTGGCGACATCGCTGACCTGCTTAAGCTGGTCTTCACTGGCCGCTTGGCCCGAGGTGAAGTTATCAGGATCAAAGGTGGTGTTAGACAGGCCGTTAATGGTGTCACCACCACCAGTATTGACAGTGACATTGCCGAACTGCGGTGAATCAACAGTGGCGATTGTAATATCCGTGCCGTTGCGGGTGATGGCAATGTTTTGACCATCAAGCATCTGAACAGTGTCGCCTGGGGCAACACTGGTCGCTGTATCACCATTGGTTTGAATATCCCAGCCCGTGTTGGCAATCGCACTGACCTCTTCAATGGCTTGATTAGAGGCAAACAGCTGGCTGCCATTGATGGCGTCGGTACTGGTTTCACTCACACGGCCTGCCGCGACATTGGTCAACGTGCGCTCGTTGCCTGCACTGCCAATACTCACCGTGCTATCTGGGGTGGCGCCTGCGAAGGTATAGCTATCACCGGCAATCGTGACGCCACTGGTGGCCACCGCTTCCTCTGTCACGCTATTGCTACCCAAGGCGACACTTTGATCGTGGCTAACCGTCGCGCCTGCGCCCAGGGCAATGCCCTGCTGAGCTTCAGAACGCGCGTTAGTGCCGAACGCAATGCCATCGGAGAGCAGCACTTCGGCATTATTACCAATGGCAGTGCCGCCTGGGGCCATTTGACCGACAATCGCGCCGTTACCCATGCCGATGCCATTGTCACCATTGGTGACTGTATTAGGCCCAATAGCAAGGCTATCTTCTCCAGCCGCAATCGCGTCAGGGTCATCGGAGTTGGCACGGTAATATTTTATGCCGGTGGTAATCACTGAGCCCACCGCGCCTTGCAGTTGGCGCACTGTCACGGCGTCCTGCGCCTGGGTGCCGTCGGCGACGTTGGTGATCTGGCGGTAGGCGTCGCTGTCACCTACCGAGATCGCACCGAGCAACTCTTTATCGGTGGTGTTGAACTCAATGGTCGCGGACCCGGCTGGAATAAAGCCGGAGTCCGGGGCCAGGGCACGATCCACTACCGAGCCACTGCCCAATGCCAGGCTATCGCGAATCGGGGCACTGGCACCGAAGCCCATAGCCACCGCGCCATCCCCGCTGGCAGTGGCATTAACGCCGGAGGCAATTGCATTCAGGCCCGTTGCGCCATCGTTGTTGAAGTTGCCGCCAATAGTGCCACCGTCATTCACACTGTAGTAGCGGGTGCGGTTGGCATCGAAGTAGTCAAGATTGATGGCATCACCACCGTCTACCGCCTCTCCAACATTGGTGATGCGGTTATCGTTCATATCAATGCCGTTGTCATTGAGCGTCGGACCACCATTGTTGATGGTCAGGCTATCCGCCGTAAGATCTGGGCTAGTAGCAATCTTGATGCCGCCAGCCTCGTCACTGAGCACGATGTTATCGCCAGTGACGAAGTTGGCGACGTTGTCGTTCTGGTCGAGAGTTTTCACCTCAGTGCCGTCGATCTGAGTGACCACGGTTTGCAACGCGGAGTCGGCCAGCGTCAGGCTGTCTTTGCTGGCTTGACTGAGATCCACCGCGTAGTCGGTGATGTTATTGGCATCTGGCGCAGCGGCAGTGACATCCACCGCGCCGGAACCGGCACTCACTGATGCGCCGTCCGCATTCACGGTGTAGATATCCTGGCCGTTCACGCCAGTAGCCTTGTCCACACTAGCCACATTGGTGCCACCAGCCACTTCAGTCTTCGAAGCGGCAGCGGAGTTTTCCAGCTGGCTGAGATTGACGGCGTCGTTAGCATTCACCCCATCAGCCAGGTTGCTAATGGTGGTGGCGTTCATATCAATGCCACCGCTAGTGAGCGTGGGCCCACCGGTGATGGTCACATCATCAAAGACCACACTGTCGGCCGTGGCGACGGTGATATCGGCACCGTTGCGAGTAATATCAATATTCTTGCCGTCGATAAACTGAACAGTATCGCCGGGTGCCACGTTGGTAGCCGTGTCACCGTTGGCTTGAACATTCCAGCCAGTATTGGCTACTTCATTAACCGCCTTCAACTGGCTGACGTTGACCGCATCGGTATCTGTGGCACCAGCAGCAACGTTAGTGATGCGGCGCTCGTTACCAGCACTACCCACTGAAACTTCGCTATCCGCCGTGGGCGCTGCAACAGCAATCGGATTGCCTTCACCATCCAGCGGCTGGTAAGCCGCAGTGCTCAGTGTGCTGCCGTCGGCTAGGCTATTCGAACCCAACGCCACACTATTGGCCGCCGTTGCTTGCGAGCCCCCACCCATTGCTAGAGATAAATCCCCCTCAGCTTTAGAGTTACTGCCGTAAGAGGCAGCGTAGTAACCGTTAGCTTTAGAAAAGAAACCTGTCGCAGTGGCATTATCTCCCGTGGCTTCGGAGAGCGGCCCCACGGCAGTGCCTCGATAATCACTTCTAGCGCTATTACCAATCGCTACAGCATCTTCACCGGCGGCATTTGCAAGCCGCCCCAAGGCAACACTCGCCGTGCCCGACGCTTGAGCGTTTGAACCAATCGCAGAAGAGCTTGAACCTGACGCGTTCGCTCTAGTGCCAATAGCAGTTGCTGTACTGCCAGTCGCCGTAGAAGACTGCCCCAAGGATGTCGAACCAGGAGCCGACGCCAGAGCATTAGCCCCAACAGCAGTCGCATCATTGGCACCCGTTGCTTGGCTATTGAAACCAACGGCGGTGTTATTTTCACCTGTAGAGATGGCCTCTACACCGGCGGCCATTGCATTTACGCCAGTGGCGCCATCGTTTTCGTAGTTACCCTGAATAACGCCATCGTCGTTAACGCTGTAGTAGCGGGTGCGGTTTTCATCGAAATACTTGAGGTTGAGTGCATCTCCTGCGTTCACCGGATCACCCAGGTTGGTAATGGTATTGCCGCCCATATCAATGCCGTTGTCATTAAGCGTTGGGCCATTGGTGATCGCTAGGCTATCAGCGGTGAGGTTCGGGCTAGTGGCAATTTCAATCGCGCCACCCAGATCGCTCAGCTCGATGTTATCGCCGCTGATAAAGTTAGCGACGTTGTCGTTCTGATCAATTGTCTTAACCACGGTGCCATCGATCTGGGTGACCACGGTTTGTAAGGCAGAATCCGCCAGCGTCAGGCTGTCTTTGCTAGCTTGGCTAAGATCGACCGCGTAGTCAGTGACGTTGTTGGCATCGGGGGCAGCGGCGGCGACGTCCACCGCACCGGAACCGGCGCTTACTGATGCGCCATCCGCATTCACGGTGTAGATGTCCTGGCCGTTAATACCAGTGGCTTTATCCACACTGGCCACATTGGTGCCGCCCGCTACTTCAGTCTTTGAAGCGGCAGCAGCGCCTTCCAACTGGCTTAGGTTCACGGCGTCGTTAGCATTCACCCCATCAGCTAGGTTGCTAATGGTGGTGTTGTTCATATCAATGCCGCCGCCAGTGAGCGTCGGGCCACCCGTGATGGTCACGTCATCAAAGACCACACTGTCGGCCGTGGCAACGGTGATATCAGCGCCGTTGCGAGTAATATCAATATTCTTGCCGTCGATAAACTGAACAGTATCGCCGGGCGCCACATTGGTGGCCGTGTCACCGTTGGTTTGAACATCCCAGCCAGCGCTGGCCAGTTCATTAACCGCCTTTAATTGGCTGACATTGACGGCGTCAGTATCTTCTGCACCGGCAGCAACATTGATGATGCGACGCTCATCACCCACAGTGCCCACTGAGACCTCACTTGTTGCCGTGGGCGCTGCAACTGCAATCGGATTGCCACTTGAATCTAGCGGCTGGTAAGCCGCAGTAGCAAGCGTGCTGCCATCAGCGACCGAATCAGAACCTAAGGCAACATTACCAGTGCCCTGGGCTGACGCACCGCTACCAATGGCAACAGCTTCTATGCCGCCATCAAATAAATCTGTTGCGGCCCGGGCCCCTTGGCCAATCGCAACTGACTTATTACCTCCCGCTAAGGCCCCCGTCCCGACAGCCACTTGATCTTCACCAGTACTCGCTGTGCGAGCACCATCGCCCATGGCTAGCGAGGAATTACCATCGGCCAGCGCATTAGTACCCGCCGCCAGCGCATTGATGCCGGTCGCACCGTCGTTGTCATAGTTACCTTGCTGGACTCCGTTATCATTGACACTGTAATAACGGGTGCGGTTTTCATCGAAGTAATCGAGATTAACCGCATCACCACCGTTTATCGGCGCCCCCACATTGGTAATGGTATCGCCGCCCATATCAATGCCGTTGTCATTGAGCGTTGGACCATTGGTGATTGTCAGGCTATCAGCGGTGAGGTTCGGGCTAGTGGCAATTTCAATCGCGCCACCCAGATCGCTCAGCTCGATGTTATCGCCGCTGATAAAGTTAGCGACATTGTCGTTCTGATCAATCGTCTTAACCGCAGTGCCATCGATCTGGGTCACCACGTCCTGCAGCGCGGAGTCCGCCAGCGTCAGGCTGTCTTTGCTAGCTTGGCTAAGGTCGACCGCGTAGTCGGTGACGTTGTTGGCATCGGGGGCAGCAGCGACGACGTCCACCGCACCGGAGCCTGCGCTAACGCTCGCGCCCTCGGCATTCACGGTGTAGATGTCCTGGCCGTTAATACCAGTGGCTTTATCCACACTGGCGATATTGCTGCCGCCCGCAACTTCAGTCTTCGAAGCCGCTGCGGCATCGTCTAGCTGATTAAGATTGACCGCATCAGTACCCGCCACCCCAGGGGCCACACCGGAGATCGTGGTGTTGCCGGCATCGATACCGGTGGCCCCGATGTTGACGGGACCTGCCGTCAGGGTGTCGGTTTTAACATCCGTGAAGGTGACATTGTCCAGCGTGGCAATTTCAATGCCACCCGCACCGTCAGGGCTGAGCGCCATATTCTTGCCCGTCACGAAGTTGGCGTTGTTATCGCCCTTGGTCAGGGTTTTGACGTCAACACCGTCAACCTGGGTCACCACGTCCTGCAGCGCGGAGTCCGCCAGCGTCAGGCTGTCTTTGCTAGCTTGGCTAAGGTCGACCGCGTAGTCGGTGACGTTGTTGGCATCGGGGGCAGCGGCGACGACGTCCACCGCACCGGAACCGGCGCTCACTGATGCGCCCTCGGCGTTAACGGTGTAGATATCCTGGCCGTTAATACCGGTGGTTTTATCCACACTGGCGATATTGCTGCCGCCCGCGACTTCGGTCTTTGAGGCCGCTGCGGCATCGTCTAGCTGATTAAGGTTGACCGCATCAGTACCCGCCACACCAGGGGCCACACCGGAGATCGTGGTGTTGCCGGCATCGATACCGGTGGCCCCGATGTTGACGGGGCCTGCCGTCAGGGTGTCGGTCTTAACATCCGTGAAGGTGACGTTGTCCAACGTGGCAATTTCAATGCCGCCCGCACCGTCAGGGCTGAGCGCCATATTCTTGCCCGTCACGAAGTTGGCGTTGTTATCGCCCTTGGTCAGGGTTTTGACGTCAACACCGTCGACCTGGGTCACCACGTCCTGTAGCGCGGAGTCCGCCAGCGTCAGGCTATCTTTGCTAGCTTGGCTAAGGTCGACCGCGTAGTCAGTGACGTTATTGGCATCGGGTACAGCGGCGACGACGTCCACCGCTGCCGAGCCTGCGCTAACGCTCGCACCATCAGCGTTGATGGTGTAAATGGTCCCACCATTAGGGTTATCACTTTCTGCCACACTCGTAACGTTTGTGCCTGCTGCCACACTAGTTTGCGTAGCAACAAGCTGGCTGACATTCACCGCATCATCAAGTTCGGTACCTGCCGCAACGCTGGTGATCTGGCGGCTTCCGATATCCACAGCTGCCTGAGTGGCCACCGTACCATTAATTGCGGCGGTGTCTGCTGCCGTCGCACCAAAGGGTACATAGCCCGCTATACCTGCTGCGGTATCTGCTACCGAACCAGAGCCTAGTGCCACTCCTCCCGCCTGCGTGACATCCGCATTATTACCCACCACCATGGCATCGGGGACATTGATGTTATTGTCGTTGCCGATAATGCGGCTGCCGTCAGCGGTAGCCGCAAGGATGTTACGGTTACCAAACGCACCGGCCTCGTCAGCGTCGATGGTATTGTCGTTGCCCAGTGCGTAGCTGCCTGCGCCCGTGATGATATTAGGATCACCGATAGCGCCAGAACCTGTTCCAGAAACTTCGTTAGCAAAACCAATACTGATCGTTTTGTCACCCGAAGCGATAGCTCCCGTTCCTAGAGCTAATGCATCTGTCCCGGTGGCTTGGCTTTCCTTACCCATCGCCAAACTATTAACGCCAGTCGCAGTCGCTTGATTACCCACTGCAACAGAATCATTACCTTGGGAACTGGATGAAAAACCTAGGGCTGTAGAACGCTCACCGATTGATGTCGCCTGATCACCGATAGCGGTAGCATTTAGCTCAGCTTGAGTATCACTACCAATCGCGACTGCACGGTTTGCCGCCGCATTGGCAAGTGTCCCAATGGCAACAGATTGCACACCTGCGGCACCAGACTCACGCCCAAAAGCGACGGCATCCTGCTGACTTGCCACAGCCCGCGTACCAAAAGCGAGCGAGTCAGTACCAATAGCCTGTGTATTTTGGGTAGTATAATCTCTTAGAGAATCTGCAGATCCAATGGCAATAGCTCGCGGCCCAGAAGCAAGTGACGACTGCCCCATTGCTACAGAACCATCACCAATGGCAGCCGATACATTACCGAATGAAATAGCATTTCTTCCTAATGAGCCAGACTCTCGGCCTATTGCCATCGCCCCCCAACCGGTCGCAACCCCTCGGTTACCTAACACAACATTGTTATTGCTACCTGCATAGGAATAGGCGCCAATAACCGTCGATGCACCATTATTGGCAACAGGGGATTCAGCGATTGAATTAGCCCCAATAACAACAGACCCCTTGGAGCGCGCCTCAGCGTCCGTGCCAATAGCCACTGCTCCACTCACGGTTAAACCACCTGAGTAGTCAATAGGCAGGCCCAGACCAATGACATTGGGATTGCCCCAATACAAGGTAGTGAGGCCATCATCATTTGCAAAAGTCCCGTCACCGACTTTGAGCCCGGCGCCAGCCCCTGTAAGTGTTGCGCTTTTAGCAGCATAACTGGGCTCCGACAGTACCAAGCTACCTGCCACTATCGAAGCGACCGCTGCGGTAAACAACAAGCATTTCTGTGTAACGCCAGGACTTTCAATATGTCCAACTAAGCTTTTCCGCGCCCCCGATTTGTGCTGAGAGCGAGCGGCTTCTGATGCCACAACCAGACGACCTAAGGTGCGGTTCCAGATAAGGCGAAATACGTTATTCATGCCCTTTCTCCGATAAAAATAGCCAGGTTTTTTTGTAGTTAGTTTTCCTAGTCTCTTGGGCGATGGGTATGAAACACCTAGCTTAGCTGGCACTTTCAGCTTGGCTTATAAACCATATTATTTTGTTTCATAAGAATTTTTTATGAAACTATTATTAATAGTCTAAAGCCCCCGCCGCTTGAAACATTACTTAATATTGAAGCTAGCATAGGGAGTTGACCGCCTCCACAAGATGAATAAACGTTAATTTCTAAATTAATGAATTTTCTTTTAAGCTCTTATTCAAAAACACCAATTAAAAAACACAATTTCCGTTTAAAGCCCAACAACCACATCACCTTTATTGATAGTAAGCACTTACTATTAAACTTATAAAAAAATCGATTAAAGCTAAAAAAATCTGCTGTTAACTTAAATTTATTTTTTAGATGCACTCATCAATTTACATTTCAGCCGACATGCGTATTCTTGGGAGTAGCCAACCTGCAACGTAGATTGATCATGCTAAAGTTTGATCATGCTGTTGCTGCAGCACCGGTAGGGAAAGGGCTTGAGGATACTAAGCACTACTTGACAGGCACGTTCAGAGGCCTGCTGTTATCATCAGCAGTTAACAAAAGAAGCGCTTAACAAGCTTTTCTACTTGCAAAGCTCATATTTCGGAGCAAGTATCTAACTATGGCACTTTGGCCCTTTTTCTAGATCTAGGAACAAATTCGCAACCTATGCTGCTCACTTTCACTGACGAGACCTGACTTGGATACAGCCTATGCGCATTGCAGTAGTAGAAGATGAGAAGGTGGTATCAGAGCGCATTGAAAAAGCGCTTATGGATGGCTTTGCCGAACGAGGAATAGAAGCAAACATCTTCTCATTCGAGACCAGCAAGGCATTTATTCATACCGCCAGCCGCAATACGTTTGATTTAGTCATACTTGACTGGCATTTGCCTGACGGCACCGGTATTGCGCTGCTCAATTGGATGAAAACCTACCTACAGATTATTCCTGCTGTCCTAATGGTAACTCTGCGGCAGGAAGAAGCCGATATCATACAAGCCTTAAATGCGGGAGCTGATGACTTCATCAGCAAGCCTTTTAGACCGCGCGAACTGGCTGCAAGGGCCTATGCTTCAACTCGGCGCCACTCACTACGCACTCCTAGTGTTGCTCAGCAGCAAACATTAGAGTTTGGTCGTATTAAGCTTAATACCAACCGTGAAACGGCATACGTAGACGGAGAAGAAGTATCGTTGACGAGGCAGGAGTTCCGCTTAGCATTTCTACTGCTAAACCAGCTAGGCAGTCCGCTTTCACGTTCTTACCTATATGAATATGTATGGGGTAAAAGTGATCCGCCTGGCACACGTACGCTAGACGTTCATATTCACCGGGTGCGTAAAAAACTTAATCTAACGTCGGAGTTTGGTTGGAATCTTGTTTCTGTTTACGGCTATGGCTACCGATTACAGGCGCTCGATGAACTAACTGACGAATCATCAGGCGAATAAAACGCGCTTTTAGACCTCAATAGAAAAACCCGCTTAGGAAATAGGCATCCTAAGCGGGTTTTTACTGTGCGAGCATATCAAAACAGATGTGCTCTGCCATTAATCGATATGAATACCAATCCGTCGAGCCACTTCTTCGTACGCTTCAATAACGCCGCCTAGACCCTGACGGAAGCGGTCCTTATCGAGTTTTTCCCGGGTATTAGCATCCCACAAACGGCATCCATCCGGGGAGAACTCATCACCGAGTACTACGTCGCCTTTAAAGATACCGAACTCAAGCTTGTAATCGACTAGCAGCATGTCGCCTTCGGCAAAAAGCTGTTTGAGAACATGGTTCACTTTAAAAGTCAGTGACTTCATTTTCGCCAGTTGCTCAGGAGTTGCCCAACCAAAGGTCTCCGCTAGCGACTCGTTAATCATAGGATCTCCCTTTTCATCGTTCTTTAAGAACAATTCAAAGGTAGGCGGATTCAAGCTGATGCCCTCTTCCACCCCCAGCCGCTTAACTAGGCCACCTGCTGCAATGTTGCGCACGACGCATTCAACAGGAATCATCTCCATTTTTTTTACTAAGCTTTCAGTATCAGAAAGCTGCTTTTCAAAATGGGTAGGAATCCCGGCCTCTTCTAGGCGCTGCATAATAAAAGCATTGAAGATGTTGTTCACTTTGCCTTTACGGGCCAGTGACTCTTTCTTTTTACCATCGAAAGCACTGGTATCATCACGAAAGTGCAGTACCAACAAATCAGGATCGTCGGTGGTATAAACTGATTTCGCTTTACCAGCGTAGAGTTCTTGGCGCTTTTCCATAGGGGCTCCGAAGGGTTTCAAAATCAAAAATTAACGTAGGTAGCCGGAGACACGCTCAAGCAGCTCGCGCTGATCGTCAGCATTTAAACTACGCTCGCTGGCATTAATCGCACGCAGAATGGTCTTATCGCCGTTAGATTGAAGGGCAAGACGAATCTGCTGCGACATACGGCGCACATCGGGGCTGAAGACGATTTGCAGTGGATTGCGGCCCCGCTCAGTCTCAGTCATGTACTCAACCAGGAATTCATAGTTTTCAGCGGAAGTGGCTAATAGGTCACGCTGACCTTCAACACTAAAGTCGAGCTCAAGATAGTGATCCAGTTCTGCCCAAACTCGATCTATAGATTGGGGGATCACAACTTCCCACTCGTCGCCCTGCTGACGCATTTGAAGCGTCTGCTCTTGTGCGAGCCGTTGAGCCGTCCAAGAAGAAGCGCTAGCAGTGGCACTACGTGCACCTAAATACTGCTCTAAGGCATCAAGACACCCAGCGACGCTTTGCCCTGCTTGCTCGCAGCGCACCTCGCTGCTGCCTGCCCTAAGCGCACTCTGTAACGTTAGCGTGGCTTGAGAGGTTACTATGACACCTTGATTCGCATTGCTTTGCAGCACACCTAGCTGGCGACTATTCGCAAACGCTTCTAACTGAGGCCAAACGGCTCCCGTATCTGCCGCAACCACAAGCCATGTCTGATTACCCACCTGACGACGTTCAACGAATTCAGGTTCTAAACCACTCCCAATCGTTAACGTCTGAGGAGGGGCAATCTCGGCCGCTTCGTCGATACGGCTACCCTGCACTGACACCTGTGGCACAGGCATTGCATCACGATAACGCTGAGTGTTGCGGGTATCTGGAAGTAATAAGGGAGGCGCTGGGGCGGCTTCAGTGTAATCCAAATTGCGGTCGTGGTAGTAACCATCGCGCGCGCATCCAGCAAGTGTGACAGCCGTTGCGAGTGCCAGCGGTATCCATTTAAGCGCACGTTTTTCAAGCACAGAGCTCATCAAGCCACCTTAACAGTCAACAGATCGAGTACCCGGCGAGTAAAAAAAGCACGCCGGGTAGCAATGGGGTTGCGTCGAACTACTCCTCTACGACGCCCGCCAACTGCAGCGCTTCACTAACAGTGGCGTGGTACTTTTCCGAAAGCCAAGTTAACGGCAGACGAATCCCTGCATCCATATACCCCATGCGATGCAGCGCCCACTTAACCGGGATTGGGTTTGCCTCGATGCCTAAATTAGTATGCAGCGGCATCAAACGCGTATTAATTTGGTGAGCTTTATCCGAATCACCAGCAACAGCTGCAGCACATAGCTCATGCATCGCTTTAGGCGCTACGTTCGCAGTAACGGAGATATCGCCGTGACCGCCCATTAACATAAAGTCACAGGCGGTGGCATCGTCTCCGGAGTAGAGCATAAAGTCACTGCCCTTCAAGCGGGTAATTAGATCCTCAGCGCGCTCAAGGTTCCCTGTAGCGTCTTTCAAACCGATAATATTCTTTACTTCAGCCAGGCGCACTACCGTTTCATTATACAGATCAGAGCAGGTGCGACCGGGAACGTTATAAAGAATTACCGGCAATTTGCTCCCTTCAGCCACCGCCTTAAAATGCTGATAGAGACCTTCCTGAGTCGGCTTATTGTAGTATGGGCAAACCGATAGACAGTAATCTGCGCCGACTTCGCTGGCGTAGCGTGCTAACTCAACCGCCTCTGATGTGGCGTTCGCTCCCGTGCCGGCGATCACCGGAATACGGCCATTCACCTCTTCTACCACGCTGCGAATCACATCAAAGTGCTCAGCAAACGACATAGTAGTAGGTTCGCCCGTGGTGCCCGCTGCGACGATGGCATCAGTGCCATTATCGAGGTGGAAGTTCACCAGACGACGAAGCGCCTCCCAGTCGATGTCGCCATTGACCTTCATCGGCGTCGCCAGGGCGACAATGCTGCCTGTGATCATCCGTTTGTTCCTCACCTGCAAAATTATAAAATTAAGCTACTGACGATGTTCATTTAAAATCGAGCATTGAAAATCGAGAAGCTTCGACCATAAGGGCTCTGTTTATAAGAACCTGTCCAAACGAGCCCTGACCATTAGAACGAGCACATCGGGGCGATTTAACTTACTGCCATTTTATGCCTTGAGTACTTTGCTGTCGTCCCAAGGAATGCTGCAGAAAGCAAATGGTACTCAGGCGACTCGAACCTGTACAGCGTAAAGCGCTGAGAGTTTTCTCATCCACTCAATACCGAGCGTTCATTCGCTTTGACATAATAGCGTTACTTGCGTGTAATCAACTAAGTAAACCACCTCATTAAAGGAGCTATTCATGTCAGTGAAACTCAACCAATCGGTACCTGACTTTTCCGCCCCAGCCACTGGTGATACAACGGTGACGCTGTCTGAACTGCGCGGCAAGCAGGTGGTCATCTATTTTTACCCCAAAGCCAGCACCCCCGGTTGCACTACCGAAGGCGGCGATTTTAGAGACCGAAAGCCACGTTTCGATGCTGCTAACACGGTCATTATTGGCGTTTCCAGAGACGGCATCCGTGCTCAAGAGAACTTCAAGGCAAAGCAAGATTTTAATTTCGAGCTTATCTCCGATAAGGACGAAACTGTGTGCCAGCTGTTTGACGTTATCAAACTCAAAAAAATGTACGGCAAAGAGCATCTTGGCATTGAGCGCAGCACCTTTCTAATCGACAGTGAGGGTAAACTTGTTCAAGAGTGGCGCGGCGTTAAAGTACCTGGGCATGCTGATGAAGTACTAACAGCAGCAGAAGCGCTTCATACCAACTAATAAAGCCAAAAGCGCCGCATCCTTTGCGGGCACCTTATCCGCCCTGACTAGGTAGTTTTTGTAGCGCGTGGTAAGCGCCAGCTGCACCCGCGGGTGCAGCGCGAAGCAGTGCTGTGACTGATCCGCGGGCGCCTTTTCCGTTCGTCTCTTGCGTACTACGGTGAGATGGTGCCTGCTAATGTTCGACCGCTGGAAGCTGCTTTCCTCCTTCTTTCTCTGCAATTCCTCTTGGCCATGCATACACCAACGCTTTGAGCAGTGTGGCCAGGGGTATCGCAAAGAAAACGCCCCAAAAGCCCCATATGCCGCCAAAAAACAGCACTGCGACAATTATGGACACCGGGTGGATATTGTTCGTTTCTGAAAACAGAACTGGAGCAAGCACATTCCCATCAAGCGCTTGAATAACGCCGTAAGCGACAAGCACATAAGCAAACTGCTCACTGATACCGAAATGAAATCCTGCAACCGCTGCCACAGGAATGGTGATCACCGCCGCTCCGATGTATGGCACCAGGACAGAAAAACCCACAAGCACTGCTAACAGGGCGGTGTAGGGCAAACCAAAGAAAGCGAAAGTAAAAAAAGCGACCGTACCAACAATAATGATTTCTATCGATTTACCGCGTATGTAATTCGCAATCTGACGATCCATTTCATGCCAGATACGGGTTAGCAGCGTACGCTTTTGCGGTAACAACGACAGCGTAAAACCTACCAAAGACTGGCGGTCCTTTAGCATGAAGAATACCAGTATCGGCACTAACACCAGGTAAATAATCAACGACATAATATTGCCAAGCGATGCTAGTGAAAGTGTTAATGCACGCTGTCCCAGCTGGCTAATTTCCCGGCTGGCAACGCCTATCCAGCTTTGCATCTGATCGGGTGTTATTAAATTAGGATAACGGGCTTGAAGTTCGTCTAGCCACCCTTGGCCGCTAGCAAACATTCGAGGGGTTTCCTGAACAAGCCCGACAAGCTGATTCCATATCAGCGGCATCAATATAAAAGCCAGCGTCAGCAATACACTGACAAACCCCACAAACACGACGATGACAGCCAATAAATGGGGCACACCTCGCCGGGTAAAGGCGCTCACGACACCCTGCAGCAAAAATGCGACCACAAGCGCGGTGAAAAACGGTGCTAGCATTCTGCCAAACCAAATAATGGCCGCAAAACCAGCGATCAATACAAAGAGAAGAATCAACGCTTCTTCGTCTGAAAAGTAGCGATCAATCCAACTTTTCAGAATAGTGCGCATGGTCATGAGCGAGACATCCCTGCTTTACGTATCCAAAAATAGTACACATCGCCATGCTGCTCGCGTGCTTCTAACACATGATCACTAAGCTCTGTGAAAGACGCCATATCACGCCACGAACCAGCATCGGTTGCTCTTACTTCAAGTAATTGACCAGGAGCCAGCCCTGCCAGTGCCTGTTTGGCTTTTAATAATGGCAGCGGGCAGTGCAACCCGGTAGCATCCAATACTGTATCGGGCTTAATGCTATCGTTTGACTTAGACTCTGTTTGCTCGGACATACCCTCTCCCTCAAAATACCTACTTGATCAAAATACCTACTTGAATACGGCATTGTTACATAAACTATTTCTTTAGAAAGGTCGCTGAGAATTTGATTTAACGGCACTTCCCTGCCTGAATCAATGTCACACCGCTGTTTGCTGCGCATATTACTTGAACAATGAGGATGCCATGCTGCACCTTCGACTCGCACTTTCTCGCCGAGCCTACACGCTAGCGCTTATGCTGAGTATCGCCAGTGTTAGCCCACCTAGCCTTGGCTTCGACGATTATCAGCTCCCTACCCTAGGCGGCGCTTCAACCTCTGTCAGTAACGAGGAGTATCGCCTAGGTCGCGCTTGGCTTCGTCAATTTCGTGCCCAAGCGCCACAGTGGCAAGACCCTATCGTAAATGACTACCTAAACAGCCTAGTTGCACGCCTTGCTCCCCATAGCCAGCTTGGTAACCTTCGCACGACCACCGTGATGGTTGATAGCGGCTCTCTCAATGCTTTCGCAGTACCAGGGGGAGTCATAGGCATCAATTCAGGGTTATTCGCCTTTGCTGAAGACGAAGGAGCCTTTGTATCGGTTATCGCCCACGAACTGGGCCACTTATCTCAACGACACTACGCCAGGGGCAGTGCGCGTGCAGAGCAAACACAGCTTCCTGCAATGGCCGCGATGCTTGCAGGAATGCTAATTGCCGCTAGCGGTGGCGGTGAGGCTGGCATGGCCGCCGCTATGGGTTCCCAAGCGGCGCTAATCCAAGATCAATTATCTTATTCACGACGCTTTGAGCAAGAAGCCGACCGGATTGGCCTACAGGCGATGGCAAGTGCTGGATACAACCCAGACGCGATGGTGCGGATGTTCGGTGCCATGCAACGGATGGCACGACTCCAAGGCGGCACGCCACCAGAGTTCTTACTCACCCACCCAGTCAGCGATAGCCGACTAAGCGATGCTCAAGCACGCGCATCACAGCTAAATATTGCTGACGCCTATACCAGCGACACTTTATACGACATGATGCGTGCCCGCGCGCTTTTGAGTATTTATAACAATACACCGCAGCAAGCTGCTTCACGGCTTGCTCAAGAAAATAGCGAAGAACAAGCGCAGCGCTACCTGTCAGCGCTAATCGCAGCTCGAAATGGTCAAACAGACAACGCTCTGCAAACCATCGACCAACTGGCCCGTGAACTACCTGACTACGGCATGCTACCTGCTTCTGCCGCCGCTGTTGCACTGGAAGCGCAACGCTATGAAGAGGCTATTACGCGTAGCCAGCGCCTACTGCGTATCATGCCCAACTACTTACCTGTTCAATTGGTATTAGCTGAAGCCCAGCTCCAGCGCGACCCGCAAGCCGCTTATGAATTATTACGCGACATGACTGCTCAGTACCCTGAAAACCCTCAGGGGTTCAACCTACTTGCCGAAGCGGCCGGACGTAGTGGTTATAACGGTTGGGGGCACTTAGCGCGAGCAGAGCACTTACAGCTAACAGGTAGAGTTGACCGAGGTATTCGTCAGTTGAGCATCGCAAAAGATGCTGCGCAGCAAGAGAACGACCAACAGGCACTAGCACGCATTGAACAACGCCGTGAAGCGTTCATTGAATATCGCGAGGCACTAGAGAAGTTCTGACGTTACTAAAAGAACAGCCCGAATGCCTTCGCATTCGGGCTGTAGCCTTCGAGCTGCCATGGTGAACCTATACGCTAGGCATTAAAATTCAGCATTCTCTCTAATGGTTTTAACGCCTGCAGTCGCAGCGTGTCATCTACAAAAATTTCACCACACCCGTCGCGCAACGCACCAGCCAAGTTATCCAGAGCGTTCATCGCCATCCACGGGCAATGCGCGCAACTACGGCAAGTCGCGCCATTACCCGCAGTGGGCGCCTCAAACAGTGTTTTATCGGGCACCGCCTGCTGCATTTTAAAGAAAATACCGCGATCAGTGGCAACGATTAATTTGTCATTGGGCAGGGTCTGCGCGGCTTTGATCAGTTGAGAGGTTGAACCTGCAACATCGGCCAGTTTGACCACGGCATCCGGTGATTCTGGATGCACTAGCACCGCGGCTTCAGGATAAAGTCGTTTAAGATCTTCAATCCCTTTTGCCTTAAACTCTTCGTGAACGATACAGGCACCGTCCCACATCAGCATATCGGCGCCGGTCTTTTTCTGGATATAGCCACCTAAGTGCTTATCTGGCGCCCAAAGTATTTTTTCACCTTTGGCTTGAAGATGCTCAATAACCTCAACCGCAATCGAAGAGGTAACGACCCAGTCAGCACGCGCTTTCACGGCAGCAGAGGTGTTGGCATATACCACCACGGTACGGTCAGGGTGCGCATCACAAAAAGCACTGAACTCATCAGCAGGGCAGCCAATATCCAGCGAACAGGTAGCTTCCAGAGTGGGCATTAATACACGTTTTTCTGGCGATAGAATTTTCGCTGTTTCCCCCATGAATCGTACACCTGCAACTACCAGCGTTGTTGCATCGTGGCGTGCGCCAAAGCGCGCCATTTCAAGGGAGTCTGCAACACAGCCGCCAGTCTCTTCGGCCAGCTGTTGAATAGCATCATCGGTATAGTAATGAGCAACTAGCACCGCATTGTGTGCCTTAAGCAGTTGCTTGATTTCAGCTACCCGCGCCTCGTCTTCCGCAGGAATGCGGGTGGGGCAGTACGGGCTGGGGAGCGGAGCGTCGAGCTCAGCTTGAGTAGTCATAATAGTCATCGTGTCTACCACTGTGACGAACAGGGAATCCCCCTGTTAAACACCGGTCACGGCGTGTGCACTCCGCAAACGCCGCACTCGATGCGACGAGCCGCTGCGTCTCTCGCGGTGACTCGTCGCTCTGCCCGCCATTAGCGCGGACAGCGCTACCGTGACATCATTGGTAGCTATAACTAAGACTATTGTGGTGTTAAATCGTTGCCCGCTGCAAGCATAAAGTGTGCGTTAGGACGCTTTATCACCGAATAGCAAAACGCCCCTGGCAGCAAGCTACCAGGGGCGTTAAATTTGGTGGGTCGTGTAGGATTCGAACCTACGACCAATTGATTAAAAGTCAACTGCTCTACCAACTGAGCTAACGACCCAAATTTTGCTACGCACCTAGTTGACTACTTGGCGCTATAAATCAGTTCGAGTGGTGGGTCGTGTAGGATTCGAACCTACGACCAATTGATTAAAAGTCAACTGCTCTACCAACTGAGCTAACGACCCCCTCGAACGGATGCATATAGTACGGATAGAGCTCACTAATAGCAAGCCTTTTTTACCTTTTACCAATAAGCATCCGTCAAAATCACTCTTATTAATTACCTTTAACTATTATCAATTACGCTTAGGCTTGCGCATTGCTTGAACCGGGCGGCGCTTGTGTTTATCACGGCTCCAGCGGTTTTTCTCATCAGGCGTTAGTGCTGGCACCTTGCGGGTTTCGAGACTTGCCAACGTGGCCAAGTCATCGACCTCATCTTGGGAAAGCTCAACCCACTCACCTGCCTTGGCGCGCTTATCAAGGAAGATGTTGCCGTAGCGCACCCGCTTCAGACGACTAACCGTGAGCCCCTGAGATTCCCATAGTCGACGCACTTCTCGGTTACGACCTTCTAAAATAACCACGTGGAACCAGGTATTAATACCTTCGCCACCAAACTCCTGTACGTCAGTAAAGCGCGCTGGACCATCCTCTAGCATCACGCCATCAACCATGGCAATAATATGCTCGCGCTTGACCTCACCCATCACTCGAACTGCGTACTCGCGCTCTACCTGAGTCGAAGGGTGCATTAGACGGTTAGCAAGCTCGCCGTCTGTGGTGAATAGCAGCAAGCCACTGGTGTTAATATCCAAACGACCAATGGCAATCCAGCGTTCACCTTTCAGGCGTGGTAAGCGTTCAAACACCGTGCGACGCCCTTCTGGGTCTTTGCGCGTGCACAACTCGCCTTCCGGCTTGTTGTACATAATCACGCGGCGCGGCACTTCCTCTTCGGGCCGCAGCGACACAGGGC
Organism: Halomonas sp. TD01; assembly: GCF_923868895.1. GTDB lineage: Bacteria > Pseudomonadota > Gammaproteobacteria > Pseudomonadales > Halomonadaceae > Vreelandella. The sequence goes on along the minus strand of NZ_OV350343.1, from coordinate 1,987,802 downwards.
GATCATCAAAACTTACTTTGTCGCGGGCTTCTACTCGGTCGCCTAACTTGGCTACTTGGCTATTAACCTTTACTCGACCATCGGAAATGGCAGTTTCCATTTCACGGCGTGACCCCAGCCCTGCCCGGGCCAGTACTTTTTGCAGCTTTTCGCTGGTGGGGGGCGTGGTGTTATTGCTCTGACTCATGGTCGTCTGACCTCACATCGTTAGTCTGCGTGCGCGCATCATCGTCATTGCGCTGCGCACGTGCCGCTAGGCGCGCCTCTAAATCGGCAAAACTCAGCGGCTGGGTTAACGCCGTCTCGGCGTGTTGATCAGCAATCTTAGCTGAAGCTATCTCTTCACTCTGGGGTGGCGCATCCTGCACGGTTTCAGGCATTTCGTCCAGTGCTGGTTGTGTCTCATCTTGGTTGCTTATGCTTTCTGCTTGATCACCAATACACTCTTCTTGGGCACTTTCTTCTTGGCCATTAGTGCTTTCTTCTAGCGGATTCCCATTGTCACCTTGCTCAATAGCAATGTCGCTATCCTCGGCATTGACCAATGCATGCATCGGCGGCAATGCGTCCAAGGTTTTCAGGCCAAAATCATCTAAAAAGCTGCGGGTAGTGGCGTAAACAGCAGGTCGCCCAGGCACATCTCGGTGGCCTACCACACGAATCCACCCCCGCTCTACTAGCGTGCGCATAATAGAGCTGCTGACACTCACACCGCGCACGTCTTCAATATCCCCCCGCGTTACCGGCTGGCGATAGGCAATCAGCGCCAGCGTTTCCAGCAGTGCCCGAGAGTAACGCTGCGGCCGCTCGTCCCATAGGCGCGATACCCAATGAGAGAGACGAGGCCGAATACGCAGCTGAAATCCAGACGCCGTTTCCACGAGTTCCAGCGCCCCTTCTTCATGACGCAAAACAAGGCGAGACAACGTGTCGCGAAGTGCTTTTTTGGAGGGGCACTCATCTTCTAAAAACAGCGTTTCAAGCCGCTCTAAGGAAAGCGGCTCGCCAGCGGCAAGCAGCGCTGCTTCAATAATATCGTCTAACGTGGTGTCTCTCACGATGACTCCTCGTCAGGTTCAAATACCGGCTCTTCAAACGCACGCTCTTCAAACGCAGACTCTGAGGCGTCATCGTCTGAGTCAGCCACTTCAAATGCGCTCTCTTCTCCATCCGTGAGGGCGGCACGCCGCGCACGCACATGAATGGGCGACAGTGGCGCATTCTGTACAATTTCGATCATAGCTTCTTTGGCTAACTCTAAAATGGCCATAAACGTCACTACTACTCCAGCGCGCCCTTCTTCCAGCGTAAACAACGCTTCAAACGGGGTATAGCGCTGGTGGTCACCATCGTGGTGTAACTGCTCCATAATTTTCAGCATACGTTCGCGGGTAGAGAGAACCTCACGGCTGATTTGGTGGGCTTGCGCCAGCTCCGCACGTTTCAGAATATCCGATAGTGCTCCCAGCAGCTCGTCTAACCCTACATCAGGATGAATCACCCGCGCTTCTAACGGTGGCAGCCCCGCTTGCACACTAAACCAGTCACGCCCTACCCGAGGCAGCGTATCCAATGTTTCGGCCGCTTCTTTTAAGCGTTCATACTCTTGCAGACGACGAATAAGCTCAGCCCTGGGATCTTCTTCCTCCTCGCCTTCTGCCTTCGGTGGACGCGGCAGGAGTGTGCGGGATTTAATTTCCGCCAGCATAGCCGCCATTAATAAGTACTCTCCGGCCAGCTCAATCTCCATGGCTTTCATCAATTCCACATACTCAATGTATTGATGAGTAATGGTCGCCACATTGATCGTCAAAATATCCAGGTTCTGACGGCGAATAAGATAGAGCAGCAGATCGAGCGGCCCCTCGAAGGCTTCCAGAAACACCCGCAGCGCCTCTGGTGGTATGTAAAGATCCTCCGGCAGCTGCATGATCGGCTCATCAAACAGGCGCCCAAGCGCCTCTACTACCGGTTCAGCAGTTGGCTCTATAAGCTCGTGATCAACGGTTGCGTTTGGCGTCTCGCTCACGCGGGGCGTGTTCCTTTAGTTAAACATCCATGGTTAGTTAAACGTCCATGGTAAGTTAAGTGTCCATGCTCGCCAGTGTAACAGCGTGTCGCCTATTGAGGCATTATCGCTACCCTGCCTCAGCCGCCTTGCGATAGCGCCCTTGATAGTCAAACAGCTTATCGCGAAGCTTCCAGTGCCGTCCGACTTTACGGCCAACGACAAAGTCTGGGTGGCGCAGCCGTCGCTGCTCTTCGACCACCTCGGCCGGCGAAGCAGGCTGCCACTTAGCGCCTGGGGCACGCAGGTGATTGCTTAAAAAAACAGCATAAAATGCCCGCCGCTGAGCAGGTGTTTCCAGCGCAAACCACTCCGCCAAGCTCGCGCCATCTTCATCATAGTAGGTCACTTTTAAACGCGGCAGCCCTCGCCCGTTGGTCGTGGCCTCTAACTGCATACCGCTGACTCGCAGTACGTTGGCATCTTTTAATTTGAGCGCGTCTTTGAGCTTATCGTCGGCATCAACCAGCAGTTGCTCGCAGCCGTGACAGCGGCGGGCGGCAATATCATTTTCAGCGCCACATTGCTCGCAGACCTTAAAGCGAAAACGAAAATCACACTGCTTTTGATCGGCGCCCTGCCTACCCTTGCCCGCCTTAGCAGTCGGATTGGGGTTATCCACCAACCCCTGGCAGCGACGACCAAAGTGCTCAATCACCAGCTCGCCATCACGCTTACCCCAGAATAAATTGGCGTGACCACACGCCGGACACTCAACCTGGACCGGTTCACTGTCACTGTCCGGTTTTGGCTCGCCCACTTCTGGCGAGTATAGGTCCCAAGGGTTACCCGCAAAATCCAGAACCAAGCAGTTGGCTTTACCCGGCGATAAACGCAACCCTCGGCCAACAATCTGCTGATAAAGGCTCACCGATTCTGTGGGACGCAGAATAGCGATTAAATCCACATGAGGCGCATCAAATCCGGTCGTCAGCACAGCGACGTTGACCAAGAATTTAAGCTCACGCGCTTTGAATGCTTCAATAAGAGAAGTACGCTCCTGTGAAGCCGTCGCACCGGTAATCAGCGCTGCTTGGTTCATAGGTAAGTAGCTGATAATTTCTTCAGCATGAGCGACCGTTGCGGCAAAAATCATCACCCCTTGACGCGCGGAGGCATACTCAACCACCTGGGCAATGATCCCTGGCGTAACGCGACTACCGGCAACAACACGGTTGAGCTCTTCCTCACGAAACAGCCCACTGGGCGCAGGGGCCAAGGCAGAAAAATCGTAGCCTTCAATGGCCATATCCAGCCGTTTAGGCGCCGCCAAAAAACCTTGTTTCACCATCAATCGTAGCGGCTGTTCAAAGACGCAGTCGGCAAAGAAGCACGCTTCATCGCCACGCACCATGCCATGGTGATGGCGGTGGTAGATAAATCCCTGCCCTAACCGAAACGGCGTAGCGGTTAAGCCGAGAATTTTTAGCTGTGGGTTCTGACGCTGCAGATGCTCAATCACTTGGCGATAGCTGGCATCTTTTTCCAGCGATACTCGGTGGCATTCATCAATCACCAGTAACGTAAAACTGGCGTCACTGAAGCGCTCCAGATTACGCACCACTGATTGCACCGAGCCAAACACCACTTGTCGGCTGGCTTCTTTACGCTTAAGACCTGCACTGAAAATATCTGCCTGAAGCCCGTAGGCTTGGTACTTGGCATGATTTTGCTCAACCAGCTCACGCACGTGGGCCAGCACCAACACACGGCCACGGGCTAGCCTGGCCAGCTCAGCAATCACTAACGACTTACCGCTCCCAGTGGGCAATACCACCACCGCGGGCGCACTGGTCGCACGGAAGTGCTCCACCACACGCTTTACCGCCTCCGTTTGGTAAGGTCTCAAGCAGGGTGGCGTGCCAAAAACAGGGGCGGTGGAAGGGCTGAATGGTTGCATGTCAGTCGAAACGCGGGGCGCGACGCTCCATTCGTGCGCTCACCGCTTCGCGATGCTCGGCGCCGGCCAAAAGCTGCTGTTGCAAATGCGCTTCAAGGGCCAGACGATCGCCATGGGCCAGCCCCGGACCGCGAGCGAACAGCTCACGAGCCGCAGCGACGGCCCGAGGTGAACGCGAGGCGATGAGTGCAGCGGTTTCCCGGGCGGCTTCCAGGGGCGTATCGCTCAGCCGACTGCCCAGGCCTAACTGATAGGCCTCTTCCCCTGACACCTTGCGTCCGCTGATCGCCAGTTCTTGGAGCACATCCTGGCGCAACGCCGCTCCAGTCACGCTAATAGCCATATCGGGGATGATGCCCCAATCGATCTCCAGCAGCGCCAGTCGTGCTCGTGGATGGAGAATACGGATATCGGCACCCAAGGCAATTTGCAGGCCGCCACCGTAGACATGCCCGTGCAAGGCAGCCACCACGGGAACGCCCACCTCACGCCAGCCTAGAGCCAAGCGCTGAACCGGGTTGATGCCCGCTTCGTCAGGCGCCAGCAGAGTGGGCAATCGCTCCGCCTCGATCATGATCGCCGCCATATCGAGCCCCGCGCAAAAGCTGTCACCATCGCCGCTTAAGACCACGGCACGCACTCCACTAAGCTGGGTCAAGCGCTGCTGGGCCGCCAGCAGGCCATCGATCATGGCCCAATCCAGGCCATTGTGATGTTCGGGTCGCGACAACATGACTTCGGCCACGTGGTCGGCGAAGGTCAGCGTTACACGTTCATTGAGGATTTGATGCATTCGAGCTCCCTGAAGAGTTCTTTGGCTCGCCACCGATTGGCGATCGCTGGGCTTGCGGGCTAATCCGCTTATAAACTGATAAACGCGTTTATGAAGTGAGTGTGGCGCGAGGATGAACGTTTTTCAAACAATCGTTTCATTTTACTCTCACCATCGCCCTACCCCATTGCCCTCGTAGCAAAAAGCGGCCCGCAGGCCGCTTTTCTTTAGCATGGCAGGACGTATCAGCCCAGCCATACACGGGCATTACGGAATAAACGCAGCCAAGCGCCGTCCTCAGTCCACTCAGCCGGACGCCAAGAGTTAGTAACCGCACGGGTCACCCGCTCAGGGTGAGGCATCATGATGGTCACGCGGCCATCTGGCGTAGTGAGGCCGGTGATCCCTGACGGCGAGCCGTTGGGGTTGGCGGGGTAACGGGTTGTCACTTGGCCGTAGTTGTCGATATAGCGCAGCGCTATCTGACTGCTAGACTGCATACTGCGCAGGTGCGCGGTATCGCGGAACTCTGCACGTCCTTCGCCATGGGCCACGGCAATCGGCAACTTAGAGCCCTCCATCCCCGCCAGCAGAATCGACGGGCTTTTCTCTACCCGCACCATCGCCACGCGTGCTTCAAACTGCTCAGATTCATTACGCTCAAACGCAGGCCAGCTTTCAGCGCCCGGAATCAATGATTTCAGTTGCGAAAGCATCTGACAGCCGTTGCACACACCCAGCGAGAAGCTGTCATCACGGGTGAAGAAACTCGCAAACTGCTCACGGGCTCGCTCATTGAAAAGCACCGATTTCGCCCAACCGCCGCCTGCGCCCAGTACGTCGCCATACGAGAAGCCCCCGCAGGCGACTAGCCCTTTGAACTCATCGAGGGAAACACGTCCTTCCAGGATGTCGCTCATATGCACATCCACTGCGTCAAAGCCGGCTTTGTGGAACGCCCAGGCCATCTCGACCTGACCATTAACACCTTGCTCGCGCAGCACGGCAACAGCAGGCTTGGCAGTGTTGATAAACGGCGCGCTGATATCATCGTTGATATCAAAGCTAGGCGCGGCGCTTAGGCCAGGATCACGAACATCCAGCAAGCTATCGAATTCGTTCTTAGCGCATTCAGGATTATCACGCAGTGCCTGCATGCGATAGCTGGTCTCAGCCCAAGTGCGCTGAGTCAGTTGACGGGTAGTTTCCAGCAGCGGCTCTTCAAATAGCGTCACTCGCACCTGGTCGTCATAACGAGGGCGCGCAATGACACCACACGTTTCAATACCCGCAACGGCGAACTGGGTGAGCACTTCTTCAGTGTGCTCGCGGTTTACTTGAATCACCGCACCCAACTCTTCGGAGAACAACGCATTGAAGGCTTCCACCGGCTCATCAATCAACCAGTCCAGCTTGATTTCCAGACCCGCATGGGCAGCAAAGGCCATTTCCAGCAGCGTGACTAGCAGGCCGCCATCGCTACGGTCGTGGTAGGCCAGCAGTTTGCCATCGCGGTTAAGCCCCTGAATGACCTCGAAAAATGCTTTCAGGTCTTCTGGGTCATCGACGTCTGGACACTCGTTACCGACTTGACCATAGACTTGCGCCAGCGCAGAGCCACCTAGGCGGTTTTGCCCATTACCCAAGTCGATCAGAATCAGGTCAGATTCATCCTGCTCCAGATTGATTTGCGGCGTCAGCGTCGCCAGCGCATCGGTCACCGGTGCAAACCCCGTCACCACCAGTGAGAGCGGCGATGTGATGCTCTTTTCGTCAGCCTCGTCACCTTCCTGCCAAGCGGTGCGCATGGACATGGAGTCCTTACCCACTGGAATGGCAATGCCGAGTGCCGGGCACAGCTCCATGCCTACCGCATGCACGGCATCATAAAGCGCCTGGTTCTCACCGGGATGGTCAGCGGCGCTCATCCAGTTAGCAGAAAGCTTAACATCCGACAGTTTGGCAATTGGCGCAGCGGCTAGGTTAGTAATCGCTTCGGCAACGGCCAGGCGAGCACTGGCAGCAGGGTTAATTAGCGCCACTGGCGGGCGCTCGCCCATTGCCATGGCTTCACCAGCGTGGGTGTCGAAGCTTGCGGTGGTCACAGCAACGTCGGCCACCGGCACTTGCCAAGGGCCAACCATTTGGTCACGGGCGACTTGGCCGGTAATAGAGCGGTCGCCAATGGTAATCAAAAAGCTCTTCGATGCTACGGTCGGCAGGCGCAATACCCTGTCCATCGCTTCACGCAGATCAAGGTTGTCGAGCATGACGCCAGACAGCTCAGGAGTCTGACGCTCAAACGAACGCGTCATCTTCGGCGGTTTGCCAAACAGCACGCTCATCGGGAGATCTACCGGCTTGGTATCAAAATGGCCGTCGCGAACTTCCAAATGATGATGCTCCAGAGCCTCGCCAACTACCGCATAGGGGCAGCGCTCACGCTTACACAGTGCGTCAAAGGTCTCCAGGTCTTCTGGGGCAACGGCCAGCACATAACGCTCTTGGGCTTCGTTACACCAAATTTCCAGCGGGCTCATTCCCGGCTCGGCGTTAGGCACCGCACGTAAGTCAAACAGACCACCGCGATTACCGTCTTTAACCAGCTCCGGCAGAGCATTAGAAAGCCCGCCAGCGCCTACGTCATGAATAAAGCGAATCGGGTTTTTATCGCCCAACGCCCAACAGCGGTCGATGACCTCCTGAGCGCGACGCTCAATTTCCGGGTTTTCCCGCTGCACTGAGGCAAAATCTAAGTCCGCGCTAGACTCGCCTGACGCCATGCTAGACGCTGCACCACCACCCAGGCCAATCAACATGGCCGGGCCGCCCATCACGATGAGCTTGCCACCAACGGGAATCTCACCTTTTTGCACATGGTGGGCACGAATATTGCCATAACCACCGGCCAGCATAATCGGCTTGTGGAAGCCGCGACGCTCGATACCATCGTCGCTCAACGTATCCTGCTCATAGGTACGGAAGTAGCCCGTCAGATTAGGCCGACCAAATTCATTGTTAAACGCTGCACCACCGATGGGGCCATCCAGCATAATTTGCAGCGCTGACTGCATGCGCTCGGGTTTGCCGTAGTCAAAGGCTTCCCAAGGCTGTACAAACTCGGGGATACGCAGGTTGGAAACGGTAAAGCCTGAAAGGCCCGCCTTCGGCTTACCGCCAATACCGGTCGCTCCCTCATCACGTATTTCACCGCCAGAACCGGTCGCCGCGCCTGGGAATGGTGCAATCGCTGTAGGGTGGTTGTGGGTTTCCACCTTCATCAGAATGTGAATGGGCTCTTGGTGGGCGTTGTAGCTAGCCCGCTCTCCCTCAGCACCAGTCAGCGGCGTAGGGAAGAAGCGCCCCCCCTGGCTACCCTTGATCACTGCCGCGTTGTCGCTATAAGCCGACAGCACGTTATCCGGCGAGGTCGCAAAGGTGTTCTTAATCATCTTGAACAGCGAGTGACTCTGGGCTTCGCCATCAATAACCCAGTCCGCGTTGAAGATTTTGTGGCGGCAGTGCTCTGAGTTTGCCTGGGCGAACATCATCAGCTCGACATCGCTAGGGTTGCGACCAAGCTCAATAAAGGCCGCAACCAGATAGTCGATTTCATCATCGGCAAGCGCCAGCCCTAACTCTCGGTTGGCTGTCGCCAACGCTTCGCGGCCGCCTTCCAAGATATCGACACTGCCCAGTGGTGCAGGGGTGTGATGAGCAAACAGCTTAACCGCGTCAGCAATGTCAGCTAGCACGTTTTCCGTCATGCGGTCGTGAAGCAGTGCGCTGATCGCCTCCAGGTGCTCGACGCTGGGTTCGCCACTCAGCGCCACCCGATAATCAACACCACGTTCGATGCGATCAATTTGGTGCAACCCACAGTTATGAGCAATATCAGTTGCTTTAGAAGACCATGGCGACTGGGTGCCTAAGCGCGGCACAACCAGGAAGCGCTGGGCATTTTCAGGAATGTCTTGGCTCGCGTGGCTGCCATAATCAAGCAGCTTGGCCAAACGCTCCTGGGCAGCATCATCCAGCGTCTCGTGGTGGTCAATGAAGTGGATATAATGGGCGGACAGCGCCACCACCTCGGGAACACGTTCACGCAACACCGTTAACAGCCGTTCATGGCGGAAGGCAGAAAGGGCGGGTGCGCCTCGCAGTTCGAGCATATCTGGGAGCCTCTAAAGCAGGAAGAGTTCGTGCAGGAAATCAATGGGCCGCAGCGCGGCAATCTCTCTATGATACTGGAAAGCGGCGGCCACACGAAATCAACAAGGTGACAGCTTCTCTCAGGCTGGGTATCGTTACAGACTGTTTCCCCTCAACAAGACACCATGCTAACGTTGATTTACCGACACTTTATGAGGCGTTCTCGCGCCTATTTCGCAGTAATTGCTACGCTTTTCTTAGCGTTAGTTCCGCGCGCCTCCCTGGTATCGCAAGGTGAACATTTAGCCCAGATTACCGCAAAAGATTTTATTACCATTCATACCCGCAACACGCCAACCACCTACTATGAAGGCCGCCAAGGCCCAACTGGCTTTGAATATGAACTGATGCATCGGTTTGCTGATTACCTGGGCGTTAGCTTAAACCTCAATGCAAGCCACCACCCTGAAAGCGTGTTGCCTGCTGTGCGAGGGCAAGGTGACCTGGGTGCAGCAGCACTGCCCTTGCTGCCAGATTCATCTGGCATTCATTACACCCGTTCAATTATTCAGATGCAGCCATTGGTGGTTTACCGCCGCGGCTTGAACGGCATTAACGAGCCGGAAAATTTAGTTGGCTTGGAATTGGGCACGCTGAGCGAGGCGGGCACCAGCCAAGCACTTCTCGCCCTTCAGCGCGACTATCCAAGTTTGAGCTGGAAAGAGTCCCATGAGCTTGAGGTAGCAGAACTGCTGGCGCGGGTGGAAAACGGCACGCTGGATGCGGCGATTATTTTTGATCATCAGTTTCGTCTAAACCGGCTTTTTTTCCCCAACGTCGAGCGCGGCTTCTTCTTGGGAGAGCCGCTATCATTAACCTGGGCGGTGCCCAGCGGGCGCGGGCTGGGCCTCTTGGAAGCTGCTAACCGGTTCCTTGAGGAGCTACAGGGAAATGGCACGCTAGAACAGCTAGTCAGCCGTTATTTTGGCCATGATGATTATTTGGAGTATGTGGGAACGCGCACGTTTTTAGCCCATCTTGATGAACGTCTGCCAACCTATACCGAGCTTTTCAAAAAAGCCGCTCGAGATACAGGGTTTGATTGGAAACTACTGGCCGCCGTGGGCTATCAGGAATCTCACTGGGACCCTAACGCAGTGTCCCCTACTGGGGTGCGTGGCCTGATGATGCTCACCAACCCTACCGCCAGCGAGATGGGCGTCGCTGACCGCACTAATCCAGCACAAAGCATTGATGGTGGTGCACGCTATTTACGCAGTATTAAAGATCGTCTGCCTGAAAGCATTATCGGTAATGACCGGCTCTACATGGCGATGGCAGCCTACAACGTGGGGCTTGGACACCTATACGATGCCCGCAAGATCGCCGAAATGCGCGGCGGCAACCCAGACAGCTGGCAAGATGTACGCGCAGCACTACCGCTACTTCAGCAACGGAAATGGCATAGCCAAACTCGCTATGGCTATGCACGCGGCGGCGAGCCCGTCATTTATGTACGCAACATTCGTCGCTACTACGAGATGATTGAGTACGTTGAGCGCAGCCGCCAGCAGTTCTTCCAGCTGGGGCAAACGCTGGTTAGCGATGAGCCTCTGTTACTCTTTGATATTATTCCACCCGTGGAATAATGATTGGCTACCCCCAATACCGCCACTCGTTGACGATAGTAGCGGGCTAGCGTTTCGTAGCAAAAAACTGTTTTAGCAATTTTTTTGCCGGCGCTGCCAGCACGCCACTGGTGACGGCTACTTGATGATTGAACCACGGCTGAGCAAGCAGGTTGGCTTTTGATTCGACCATACCCGTGCGCGGCTCTGCCGCACCATACACCAAGCGTGCTAAGCGGGCATGGACCATGGCACCCGCACACATCATGCATGGTTCAAGCGTCACAAATAGTGTGCAGCCCTCTAAGCGATAGTTATCCACCTGCTGCCCCGCCTCCCGCAGCGCGCGAATTTCTGCGTGACCACTGGGGTCGCAACTGGCTACCGGTGAGTTCCTCCCTACTCCTATAATAGCGCCTAGAGCATCTACTACCACGGCACCCACCGGCACCTCGCCCTCTTTAAAGGCAAGGTGTGCCTGGTCAAGCGCTCGGTGCATGTAAAATTCGTCGCTGCGTATCAAGACAAACTCCGCTAAGGTAGCAAAACGATCGTTTTAATTGTGCCATAGCCGCATAGATACCCTGGCAAACATTAGCGGCCAAACGGACAGCACTAAGGATACCGAGAATGAACGATGCGCTGAAGTTACTGGTAAGCTTACTAGAGCTGGAAACACTTGAAGAGACGCTATTTCGTGGCCAAAGCCAAGACCTCGGCTTCCCACAACTCTACGGCGGTCAGGTATTAGGCCAAGCATTAGCAGCTGCGGCCCGCACCGTGCCCGATGATCGCCGCCCACACTCACAGCATGGCTATTTTCTGCGTCCCGGCGACCCTCACCGCCCCGTCGTCTACCAAGTAGACACGATTCGCGATGGTGGTAGCTTTACTACTCGTCGCGTCACCGCCATACAAAAAGGACGACCTATTTTCTTCTGTAGCGCATCGTTTCAAAGCGAGGAAGAGGGCATTAGCCACCAACGCACGATGCCCAATGTAGCCACACCGGAAGCCATCATCGAAAGTGGTGACGTGAAGCATACCCGCTTCCCAGGCCACCCTATCGAGTTTCTGCATTTAAAGGGCAACCCAGACAATGCATCGCCTGCAGGCCAATGTCTATGGTTCCGCTTAGCTGGCGGAGCGCTGCCCGATGACCCAGCACTGCACCGACATCTGCTTTCCTACGCGTCAGACTTCAACCTACTGACGACAGGACTAGTCCCCCACGGCATTAAATTCACTGACCCTAAACTGCGCATCGCTAGCCTAGATCATGCACTGTGGTTACACGAAGACACTCGCCTGGATGACTGGCTACTTTACGTGATTGACTCTCCCTGGGCAGGCGGCGCCCGTGGTTTAGCCCGCGGTCATATTTACCGTCGCGATGGACGCTTGGTGGCATCTACCGCTCAAGAGGGGCTGGTGCGATATCCTCAGCAACACTAAACCGATCAACAAAACCGGCCCCCAAAACACCAACGCCCGCTATAAACGGGCGTTGGTGGGTACATTAATGTGTGCTAAACAACTGACGCACCGTAAACATCATTAATGGTTTTGAGCGGATAGTGTGCCGGGTAAGGTTTGCGCGCCACACCTGAATCTACCGCTGCCTGGGCCACCGCCGAAGAAACTCGGTCTAGCAGGCGAATATCGACCGGTGTCGGGATAATGTACTCACGCCCAAAGCTCATTTCAGTGCGCTCGTAGGCGTCTAACACTTCTTGGGGAACCGGCTCTCGGGCTAGATCCTTCAGAGCGTGGACTGCTGCCAGCTTCATGGCTTCATTGATGCGTGTCGCCCGAACATCTAAAGCACCTCGGAAAATAAACGGGAAACCCAATACGTTATTTACCTGATTCGGGAAGTCCGAACGGCCGGTGGCCATGATCACATCAGGGCGTGCCTCGCGGGCCACAGCCGGGTGAATTTCCGGATCTGGGTTAGTACAGGCGAAAATAACCGGATCTGCGGCCATTTTCTTAACTTGCTCAGCAGAAAGAAGCCCTGGACCAGAAAGACCAATAAACACATCAGCACCGTCGATGGCATCGTCTAGTGTGCGCATACCGGTATTGCGGGCGAATTCAGCTTTATACTCGTTAATGCCATCGCGATCAGTGTGAATAACACCGCGCCGGTCAAGCATCACCAAATTCTCTTTACTAGCGCCACAAGACACTAGCAAACGCATGCAAGCAATCGCTGCAGCTCCCGCGCCCATGCATACAATCTTCACATCTTCAATTCGCTTGCCCGCAATATCCAGCGCATTGAGCATACCTGCGGCGGTCACAATGGCCGTACCATGCTGATCATCGTGAAATACCGGAATGCTGCAGCGATCAATCAAGGCTTTTTCGATTTCAAAGCATTCGGGTGCTTTGATATCTTCCAGGTTAATGCCGCCCCAGGTGTCCGCAATACGCGCCACCGTATCGATAAACGCCTGCGGGCTTTCAGCATCCACTTCAATATCGACTGAGTTAATGCCTGCAAAGCACTTAAAGAGTACGCCCTTACCTTCCATAACCGGCTTACTGGCCAGTGGACCAAGGTTTCCAAGGCCTAGAATGGCGGTTCCGTCGGAAATGACGGCAACCAGGTTCCCTTTACCAGTGTAGCGATACGCATTTTCCGCCTCGCGAGCGATTTCGCGAACCGGCTCAGCAACGCCAGGGCTATACGCCAGCGCCAGATCACGCGCGGTAGCCGTGGGTTTGGTTAACTCCACAGATAGCTTACCGGGAATCGGTTTAGCGTGATAATCCAAAGCCGCTTGCTTATTTGCATCCATCATGGTCAAGGTCCAATCAGCCTAAAGTAGAAAAGTCACTCCAGAATATAGAAAAAACCCATGCGTCTCAAGCACGTAGTAAACTTTGCAGGAAAACAGTCGTTTTAACTCCGTTTCCATCATGTTCGTAACTTTTCAATATCATTTGCTGCAACTTATGCATAAACATGCCAGCCATAAAGGTTTGCTTATTGATGCAATGCGTCATTTTATGGAAATAAATTCCACTAAAAAAAGAGAAAAAAGCTAACTTTTCAACAGGCTAATATGTGCGGAAGAGCCTGTGGAAAAGTGCCTATTTAAAAGCAGCTATGGATGCGTCATCACTAAGCGCAAATAAGTCTTCAAAAGGCCAATCAGGAAAGGGAAAGGGAAAGGGAAAGGGAAAAAGCGAGCCACTGAGAATAAAAAGCCCACGCCGTAGCGTGGGCCTCATTGCAAAACACATTGTGTGTTTGCAACAGCGCAAATCCGTTAGGATTAGCCGCGCTTAACGGCAGCGCCGAAACGCTTGTTAAAGCGTTCTACACGGCCACCAGTGGTCGCTTGCTTCTGCTTACCGGTGTAAAACGGGTGGCAGTTGGAGCACACGTCCAGAGAGAAGTCCTGACCAGAGGTAGAACCAACTTGGAAGCTTGCACCACAAGAACAGCTAGCGGTGACCGTGTTGTAATTCGGGTGGATACCTTGTTTCATCTTGAGCCTCATGAGCTGTATGCCGCCACCTGATCCATTGCCAGGCACCGCATACGGGTTTGAAAAAACTGCTAACCGGTTAACCGCTCCATCCTATAGATTCAGAGCGGCCGCGCATTCTAGCAAACTAAACGCCGGAGGCCAATTGTCCGACTCTGTTTCTAACCAGGCACGCCCTCAAGGCGCGACCTCAGCACCGTTTCAAGTGCTAAAAGTCGCCCTGCCATCACCACTGCGGCGCTTATTTGACTATTTACCAACACACCAACCACCGGTTTGCGGCTGGCAGGTAGGCCTTAGAGTGCGCGTCCCCTTTGGCCGCAGGGAAGTGGTCGGCGTGGTAACAAAACTGGCCAATAGCAGCGAACTGCCTCACGGAAAGCTGCGCGCTATTAGCGAAGTGCTCGACGATGCCCCCCTGCCCAACGACTGGCAGTGGCTATGCCATTTCGCCGCCCGTTATTACCAGCACAGCTTAGGCGATACCATGCAGCTGGCCATGCCCGCCCGGCTTCGCCAAGGCCACCCCATGGGGGGACGAACACAAACCCTGTGGCTACCGCTATCACCAGGGGGTGACCTGCCGCTTCAACGAGCACCAAAGCAAGCCGAACTGTATGCCCTGCTGCGCCAGCATCCACATGGGCTGGCTGGCCGAGCAATCACTGCTCATGGTTTCACCCGTGAACAGCTTCTAGCCTTGCAAAAAAAAGGCTTCGCCCGTGCCCAGGAAACCACACTAACCGCAGCGCAACCTGCTGGCGGCAACCTACTGGCCTCGCCATCACTTCCTCTGAATAGAGAGCAGGCCGCAGCACTTGCCGTACTGCATGAAAAACTCGAAAGCTACCATCCTTGCTTACTTGAAGGCGTGACCGGCAGTGGTAAAACCGAAATTTATCTTCAACTGATAGAAGCCCTCGCCGATAAAGGCAAGCAGTCTTTGGTACTGGTGCCTGAAATAGGCCTCACTCCTCAAACTCTGGCGCGTTTCAAGAGCCGATTTAGGGTACCGGTAGTGGCGCTACATTCGGGCCTTACCGATCTAGAGCGCTTGGATGTATGGGAGGCCGCTGCCAATGGCCGCGCGCTAGTGATTATCGGCACCCGCTCAGCTATTTTCACTCCCCTCAAAAACCCAGGGGCCATTATCGTCGACGAGGAACATGATGGCTCCTATAAACAGCACGACGGGCTACGCTACCACGCCCGGGACTTAGCCGTTGCCAGGGCTCACTACCACAACATTCCCCTACTACTAGGCAGCGCAACGCCTTCGTTTGAGAGCTTGCAGCAAGCGCTTTCTGGTCATTACCGTCATCTGCGGCTTACCCAACGCCCTAGCCGGCACCCACCAGCTAAGCTTGAGTTGATTGACCTACGTCATCAGCGACGCCAGGGCGGGCTCCTGCCTAGCGCCATCGCCGCCATCAAAAGCACCTTAAAGGCAGGTAAACAGGCGCTAGTGTTTATCAACCGACGGGGGTTCGCACCGACACTGGCTTGTCATAGCTGCGGATGGATGGCCGAGTGCGGGCAGTGCGACTCACGCATGACACTCCACCGCCAGCCCCCACTCTTAGCCTGCCACCATTGCGATAGCCGACGGGCGCTGCCGGATGCTTGCCCCGAATGCGGCAGCGGTGACCTGCGCGCCCTGGGCAGCGGCACCGAAAGAACTGAAGAAACGCTACAAGGCCTGTTCCCTAACGTTACCGTGCACCGTATTGACCGCGACAGTACGCGTAAAAAAGAGAGTTTTGAGCAGATACTCAAAGAAATTCAGCGAGGCGAGCCTTGCTTGCTCGTCGGCACCCAGATGCTAGCGAAAGGACATCATCTTCCCCATGTCACGTTGGTTGTCGTCGTCAATGCCGACGGCGGGCTCTACGCTGCCGACTTTCGCGCTTTGGAGCACAGCGCGCAGTTGCTGGAGCAAGTCGCTGGTCGCGCAGGGCGTGCCGCTCACCCGGGGCGTGTACTGGTACAAACGCTGCACCCAGATGACCCGCATTTGAGCCAACTTGCTGAACACGGTTATGGCGCACTCGCACGCAGTCTTTTGGAAGAGCGCCGACTCGCCGGGCTGCCCCCTTTTTGCTTTATGGCATTGCTACGAATTGAAAGCCCCCATGAAGAAGCAGCCCTTGCTTTGGGCCAACAGGCCGCTCAAGCACTTCAGGAATGGTTAACAATAGTAAAACTTCCCGTGCGCTGTTTAGGCCCTGTCCCGGCGCCCATGGAGCGCCGTCAAAACCGTTATCATGTACACATCATGCTGGCAGCGGACAAACGTAGCCAGCGCCACACGGCTGCTAACTGGCTGGTACAGTGGCTAGAGGCCAATCGAGAGGCACGCAAAGTGCGCTGGTCAATCGACATTGACCCGCAAACTCTCGCGTAAAGACAGGTAGATCGAAGGCAATTGGCTCGCCCGGTAACGCAATACGGCTTTGAAACTGCGCGCCAATTGCCGATAATGGCCGCTTTGCTACTGCATTTACATTTATATGAATAACTGCATTACCATTTACATGTATATGCGCATGCACACGCCGCCACCGACGACATCCGGATATTTAAATGAAAGACACCATTGTTACTTTGCTAGAAGGCGCGATTGCCGCGCTTAAGCACCAAGGCGTGCTGCCCGACGATTTACAGCCGACCATTAAAGTTGACCCCACCAAAGACAAAGCTCACGGCGACTATGCCACTAACTTGGCCCTCATGCTGGCGAAGCCTGCAGCGATGAAACCTCGCGAGCTTGCCGACCTACTGGTTGCTGCCCTTCCCGCCAGCGATGCGCTTCAAAAAACTGAGATCGCAGGCCCAGGCTTTATCAATTTCTTTGCTGCCACCGATGCGGCCGCTCAAATTGTTGCTCAAGTGCTCGATAGCGGCGATGCCTTTGGCCGCAGCCTGATCGGCAAAGGCGAGAAAGTCCAGGTGGAGTTTGTTTCAGCCAACCCGACCGGGCCTCTTCACGTTGGCCATGGCCGTGGCGCAGCAATAGGCGATTGTATTTGCCGCCTACTAGAAGCCACCGGCTACGATGTGACTCGCGAATTTTATTACAACGATGCCGGCGCCCAAATCAAAAACCTGGCGCTTTCTGTTCAAGCTCGCGCCAAGGGCCTTGGGCCAGATGATCCCAGCTGGCCAGAAGACGGCTACCGCGGCGAGTACATCGTTGATGTGGCCAATGACTATATGGCAGGCAAAACGGTGACAGCCGATGACCGTGAAGTCACCGCTAAAGCAGATGCTAATGACCTAGACGCCATTCAGGCCTTTGCTGTGGCTTGGCTACGTCGTGAGCAGGACTTGGACCTGAAAGCGTTTGGCGTTGAGTTTGATGTCTACTTCCTTGAGTCATCGCTTTATCAAGATGGCAAGGTAGAGGCGACCGTCGAGAAGCTGGTTGCTAATGGCCATACGTACGAAGAAGACGGCGCCATGTGGCTGCGCACCACTGACTTTGGCGACGATAAAGACCGCGTAATGCGTAAACGAGAAGGCGGTTATACCTACTTCCTACCGGATGTGGCCTACCACCTGAACAAATGGCAACGCGGCTTTAAAACCGTGATTAATGAGCAAGGTGCTGATCACCACTCCACGGTTACCCGTGTTCGCGCTGGCTTACAGGCACTGGAAGTCGGCATTCCAAAAGGCTGGCCCGACTACGTTCTGCATCAAATGGTGATGGTGACCCGCTCAGGCGTAGAGGTAAAACTTTCCAAACGTGCCGGCAGCTATGTCACCGTGCGCGACCTGATTGATGAAGTTGGCCGTGATGCTACCCGCTTCTTCCTAGCTGCACGCCGGGCGGATTCACAGCTGACCTTCGACATCGACCTAGCGCGCTCACAGTCGAACGACAACCCTGTTTATTACATACAGTATGCTCACGCGCGGGTATCCAGCATGCTGCGCAAAGCCGAAGATGCGGGCCAGCCCTTCAACCACGGCGTCGCTCTGGCGAACCTCGCACTGCTCGATAGCGATCAGGAAAAAGCCGTTCTTAACCGCTTGGCGCGCTATCCAGAAGTGGTTGAGAACGCCGCTAAAAATCGTGAGCCTCAGCAGGTTGCTCAGTATTTACTGGACCTTTCTGGTGATTTCCACACGTGCTACAACGCGGTTAAAGTCATGGTCGAAGACGATACCCTGCGCAACACTCGCCTAGCCCTTGGCCTGGCGACCAAGCAGGTGTTACGCAACGGTCTCGACCTTATGGGGGTCAGCGCCCCAGAGGAGATGTAAGCGATGGCCAGCCCAAAAGAAAAACCAACCCGCCGAGGAGCAACCTCTCAGCGCAAAGCCAGCAAAAGCTCAGGTGACGGATTCAAGATTCCCGGCTGGTTGTGGGGTGTGGCAGGTTTAGCGGCAGGCTTTTTCCTGGCGCAGCACCAACACGGCACCGCCCCTTGGCAAGAGCAGGAAGACACGCCCCAAGCGACCGTTTTGCCTAAGCCTGCCGACAGCGATGAGCGCAGCGCAGCGCGCCAGACCGAGAGCGTCGCCGAGCCAGCAATGCCGACGTTTGAGTTTTACACGTTGCTGCCAGACACAGAAGTCATTGCTCCTGGCGTGTCGCTACCGTCTACTGTGAACCGTCCTGAAGCAGCAGCACAGCAGGAACAAACGACGGCAAGTAACAACGCAGCAACAAACGAAACAGCAACAAGCAACGCAAGTGCGCGTCAGAACGATGACCCCATTGCTCAGGTCATTGCGGCTAATATGCGACCCGAAGAGCAAGTGGCCGCCGCCCAGCAAGCGCCTGCTACCAGCACACCTAATCGCTACATGTTGCAGGCCGCGTCGTTTCGGGAGTTAAGTGATGCCGAGCAGTTGCGTGGCCGTCTGCGCAACTTAAGCCTGCTTGCCCAAGTTAGCGAAGTAAAGGCTAATGGCGATACTTGGCATCGTGTTCAAGTAGGCCCTTATGAAGATACCCGTGAGCTTAACCGCGCCCAAGACTTAATGGCCACACAAGGCATTGAGCCGCTCCTGATCCAACTGCAGAACTAGTCTAACCACAGACTACTTTAACCAAAGGGCCAGGCGAGCTTTAATCGTCATAAGCCCCGTTTAAAAAACACTTTATCTAGCGGCTTTATTTAGCGGGCGGTTGATTTTTTATCAGCCGCCCGCATTTTGTTGTGAATCGCTTTTTTTTACGGTCTTTTAATATGGCCGATCAGTCATCGGGAGCGTGAGTCTCCCCCAAGGAGTTATCTCCATGACCACTATTGTATCCGTACGCCGCGGTAATCAGGTTGCCCTTGCAGGCGACGGCCAAGTATCACTGGGCAACACCGTAATGAAAGGCAATGCGAGTAAAGTACGCCGACTTTATCGCGGCAAAGTGTTGGCAGGTTTTGCGGGCGGCACCGCCGATGCCTTCACCCTGTTTGAGCGCTTTGAAGCGCAGCTGGAAAAATACCAGGGCCACCTTACCAAAGCAGCGGTTGAGCTGGCGAAAGACTGGCGCACCGACCGAGCGCTACGCCGACTGGAAGCGCTACTGGCCGTGGCTGACCACAGTGCCTCGCTGATCATTACCGGTAACGGTGATGTGGTTGAGCCTGAACGCGGCATTATTGCTATTGGCTCTGGCGGCAATTTTGCCCAGGCAAGTGCCCGCGCGCTGTTGGAAAACACCGAGCTTTCTGCTCGTGAAATTACTGAAAAGTCTCTCGAAATCGCCGGCGACATCTGCGTATTTACCAATCACCACGTGACGCTCGAAGAGCTGAACATCAACGACCGTTGAGGCCCTTTTTATGACTCAGATGACACCCCGCGAAATCGTCCACGCCCTAGATCAATACATTATTGGCCAGCAAGATGCCAAGCGCGCGGTGGCCATTGCCCTGCGTAACCGCTGGCGTCGCATGCAGTTGGACGATGAGCTGCGCCCGGAAGTGACACCAAAGAATATTCTGATGATTGGCCCTACCGGCGTGGGTAAAACTGAAATTGCCCGCCGCCTAGCCAAGCTAGCTAGAGCGCCCTTCATCAAGGTCGAAGCCACTAAGTTTACCGAAGTGGGCTATGTAGGCCGCGATGTCGAATCGATTATTCGCGACTTGATGGAAGCCGCGATCAAAATGGTTCGTGAGCACGCGAAGGAAGAAGTCGGACATCGCGCTGAAGATGCCGCTGAAGACCGCGTTCTAGATGCACTGCTGCCACCACCCCGCGGCCAGGAAGACCAGCCGAGGGAAGAGAGCGGCACGCGTCAAACCTTCCGCAAAAAGCTCCGGGAAGGCCAGCTGGATGATAAAGAGATCGATATTGAAATATCTTCCCATGGTCAGGGCATCGACATTATGACGCCGCCCGGCATGGAGGAGATGACCAATCAGCTACAGAGCCTATTCTCCAACATGGGCCAGCAAAAGCGCGAACAGCGCCGTGTAACGGTGAAAGAAGCACTGGTTCTGCTGCGCGATGAAGAGGCGGGCAAACTGGTCAATGAAGAAGAGATTAAAGCCCGCGCCGTCGAAGCCGTCGAACAGCATGGGATTGTCTTCTTGGATGAGATCGACAAAGTTGCCAAGGGCAGCGGCCAGTCCAGCGGTGGCGAAGTCTCCCGTGAAGGCGTGCAGCGTGATCTGCTGCCGTTAATCGAAGGCTCTACCGTTTCAACTAAATATGGCATGGTCAAAACCGATCATATTCTGTTTATTGCTTCGGGTGCCTTCCACCTATCGCGCCCCTCGGATCTTATTCCTGAGCTACAGGGGCGCTTGCCGATCCGTGTTGAACTGGATGCGCTAACACCTGGCGATTTCCAACGCATTCTCACCGAGCCATCCGCTTCGCTTACCAAGCAGTATCAAGCACTGCTGGCAACTGAAGGGCTGGATATCGAGTTCACTCCAGACGGTATCGAGCGTATTGCCGAGATCTCCTGGCAGGTGAACGAAGGCACCGAGAATATCGGTGCTCGCCGACTACACACAGTGCTAGAAAGGCTCCTCGAAGAAGCCTCGTTTAAAGGCGGCGATATGGATAGCCCTCTGGTTATCGATGCCGATTACGTCAATGCCCAACTGGGTGAGCTAGCAGTAGACGAAGACCTATCGCGCTATATTTTGTAAACGCGCTTATATCGGTATAGCCCGCAGCAGCCTGCCCGCTATTTACGCACGCAAATGCTGCTATTCAGGCTGCGCTGCGTCTAACGTTATGCACGAGAACAACATCCCTGTTGCTCGTGCTTGATCGGCGTCCTGTCGATTAAACGCTAGCCGTGGCGCTTGCCTTCACGCATTTGCTAAAGCGTAAATAGCCGGTCAATCCGCTTTAGCTCAATATCGTAAAAGGTGACGTCATCCATGAATGCCCCTATTTCTACGAATGCCCCCACCCCAACGCGGGTTCACTACCATAAACAGGCTCGAGAGTTAGAACTTGGCTACGCCACGGGTGAAAACTTTCGGCTGCCTGTCGAATTTTTACGGGTTTACTCACCTTCAGCCGAAGTACGTGGCCACGGCGGCGACACTGCCGTGCTCCAGGTAGGCAAAAAAGATGTCGGACTGCAAAACATTACTCAAGCCGGCAACTACGCTCTGAAACTGCATTTTGACGATGGCCACGATAGCGGCCTTTACAGCTGGAACTATCTTTACGACTTGGCTCAGCACCAAACAGATTATTGGCAAAACTACCTGCAACGCCTCGAAGAGGCCGGTGCCTCTCGCGAACCTGCCAGCATTCAATTCAAACAGCTGTGACGCTTCACCTCAGTTGAAGCGCAGACAAGTTGGGGGTGAGAAGGCTACAATGTCGCTAACCATTTATTGCGACGACCTTTTGGTCGACTATTACCGCCTCGAACTCGGGAGCTAGAGCCCCATGAGCCCCACTGAAAAACGCACCACCCATTTTGGTTATCAGGAAGTCGCAGTTGACGAAAAAGCGTCTCGTGTTGCCGATGTCTTTCATTCGGTAGCTGCGCGCTATGACATCATGAATGACTTGATGTCTATGGGTATCCATCGCGTCTGGAAACGCCTTGCGATTGAGCGCGCAGGCGTTCGCCCTGGGCACCATGTGCTGGATATTGCTGGCGGCACTGGCGATTTAACACTCAAATTTTCTCGTCTGGTTGGCCCGCGGGGCAAAGTGGTATTAGCCGACATTAACGCCTCCATGCTCAGAGTCGGCCGGGACAAACTGATGGATAATGGCGTCGGTGGCAACGTTGAGTATGTACAAGCCAATGCCGAGTGTCTGCCGTTTCCCGATAACAGTTTTGATTGCATTACGATTGCCTTCGGACTGCGTAACGTCACCGACAAAGATGCTGCGCTGCGTTCTATGACACGCGTGCTAAAGCCCGGAGGACGGTTACTAGTGCTTGAGTTCTCCAAGCCAAATAATGCGCTGCTGTCGAAAGCTTACGATGAATACTCCTTCCGCCTTCTGCCGAAAATGGGTGAACTAGTGGCCGGAGACGGTGAGAGTTATCGCTACCTCGCCGAATCTATTCGTATGCATCCCGATCAGGAAACCCTGAAAGGCATGATGGAAACGGCAGGGCTTGATCGGGTTGAATATACCAACCTGACCGGCGGTATCGTGGCCCTTCACCGCGGCATTAAATTATGAAATCACCGACAATGAGGTCAGCATGCTAGTCACCCCGACCCTGTTGCTGGCCGGATGTGAACGCACGTTGAATGCCTTGCTTGCCCGCGATCCGGCCTCGCCTGCGCGCTTGTCCGCGTTAGCGGGTAGTCGACTACTGGTAAGGCTGGAAAAGCCTCACCTTCAGTTGGTACTGCACTACCACCATGCGGGGATTGATCTGCTGCGTGGCGATGATCTAGATGAAACCGACGTCGACGCCATCGTTGAGCTTACTCCGGAAACGCTCTCTGAATGGTTAAGCGGAGCCTCCATTGAGCGGTTGATGTTTGATGGCAAGCTTTCTGTACGTGGCCGCATTCACCTATTAGAAGCCACCCGTGACCTGCTCTTTGATCTGGATATCGACTGGGAAGGCGAGCTAGCTCGTTGGTTGGGTGATATGCCCGCCCATTCACTGGCCGAAGGTATCCGCCGCGCCACCCGCTGGGGGCTAAGGGCGAAAGACGAGCTGCTGCAAGACGTTTCTGAATACGTATTTGAAGAAGCCCGCTTATTACCCGGCCGCCAACAGCGCAATGTGCTTCGAGATCACTTGACCGAACTTGAGATCGCAACCGACCGCCTGGAAGCCAGGCTCAATCGCCTGCATAAGCGTTTGACACAGTTAACAGCCACGCCGACCGAGCAGTTGCACCCTGAGGAGCCGCACTAATGAGTCTGCGGTTATTGAAGATTTCTTGGATAGTCGCTCGCCATCGTTTAGATACGTTGATACCCATTGAGCGGCTACCGTTCTGGCTGCGTATCTTAATGACGCTTTCTCCTCTAAAGCTGTTTCCCGTTGGGCAGCGCAGCCGCGGCGAGCGATTGCGCCTAGCTTTGGAAGCGCTTGGGCCGATTTTTATTAAATTTGGCCAAATGCTCTCGACCCGTCGAGATCTATTGCCCGAAGATATCGCCGATGAATTAAAACGACTGCAAGACCAAGTGCCCCCTTTCCCTGGCGAATTAGCTGCCGCACGGGTCGAAAAAGAGCTTGAAATGTCGCTGATTGAGGCATTCGCTACCTTTGACCGAACCCCTCTCGCCTCTGCATCGATTGCCCAGGTGCATGCGGCAACGCTGCATAGCGGTGAAGATGTAGTCGTCAAAATTATTCGCCCCGGCATCGACCGCATTATGCGCCAGGATATGGCGCTGATGTATCAAATCGCCAAACTGCTGGGTAAAGTGCCTGACGCAAAACGCTTACGCCCTGTAGAAGTGATCCGCGATTACGAAGCCACACTGTTTGACGAACTTGATCTCTACAAAGAAGCGGCAAACACGTCGCAACTCAAGCGTAACTTCAAAGATTCACCGCTGCTGTTTGTACCGACGATCTATTGGCCATACACCCGCCGCCATGTCATGGTGCAAGAGCGTATTCGCGGCGTACCGGTGGCTGACTTAGACACCCTTATTGCCCGTGGCACCAATCTTAAGAAGCTGGCTGAGCGCGGCGTAGAAATCTTCTTCACCCAGGTCTTCCGCGATAACTTCTTCCATGCCGATATGCACCCCGGCAATATCTTTGTTAACTGCGATGACCCTGAAGATCCACAGTACATCGCCATCGACTGCGGCATCGTGGGGAGCCTTACCCGAGAAGATCAGGACTACCTTGCGCGCAACTTACTAGCGTTTTTCCATCAAGACTATTACGAAGTAGCGGCTTTACATATCGAGTCTGGCTGGGTGGGTGAAAACACGCGCGCCAACGAATTCGCAGCAGCTATTCGTACCGTATGCGAGCCCATTCTTGAAAAGCCCCTAAAAGATATTTCTTTTGGGCAGGTGCTGTTAGGGCTGTTTCAAACGGCACGGCGTTTTAATATGGAAGTACAGCCACAGCTGGTATTGTTGCAAAAAACGCTGCTTAACATCGAAGGGCTGGGCCGTCAGCTTTATCCTGACCTGGATTTGTGGAGCACCGCCAAGCCATATCTAGAAAAGTGGATGAAACAGCGTGCGGGTATCGGCGGCCTTTGGGAGTCGCTCAAACGCCAGGCACCGGAGCTTTCCCATCAGTTGCCTGAGCTGCCCGTGTTAGCGCACCAGGCGCTGAGCCGAATGGAACATGAGCACCGTCAGCGTCATCAGCAAGTGACCTCTATTAGTGCTGTTCACCAGCAGCTGACGCGCCAGCATAAACGTCATTATCGGCTGCGTATCGGCCTCATCCTGATTGCCATTGCCCTAGCTTGGCAGCCGCTAAGCAGCTGGGCATCGGCTCAAGAATGGCCTGTTTTAGCAGCTGCGGGAGTAGGCTTGCTGTTGCTACTATGGCAATGAAACAACCTGGCAGTAAGATAAAGCGCCTCAATGTTGGCCTTTGACGAAAGTGCTGGTCTTTGGCGAAAGCGCTGTGATGATTGATAAAAGGATGCCTATGACTGATTCTACCCAGACGACGCAAGTGCTAGATGCACTCGCCGAGGTCTTAAAGCAGCGCCGTCATGCTTGTGCAGAAGATTCTTATGTTGCCTCCTTGCATCATAAGGGTTTGAACAAGATACTCGAAAAAGTCGGCGAAGAGGCGACCGAAACAATTTTGGCTGCTAAGGATGCCGAGCACGGTGGCGAGCAGGCGCATCAAGCATTGATCGCTGAAACCGCCGACCTGTGGTTTCATAGTTTGGTGATGCTGTCGCACCTTGAACTGGATCATCAGCGCGTTTTAGATGAGCTAGCACGGCGGTTTGGTATTTCTGGTCATGACGAAAAAGCGTCCCGCACACAACGTTAACCTGCACTGATGAGGAAATGCATATGTTAGGTGGTATCAGTATTTGGCAGTTGCTGATTGTTCTGGGCATTATCATCCTAATTTTCGGCACCAAGAAACTGCGTAATGTGGGCACCGACTTAGGCGGTGCAGTCAAAGGCTTTAAGAAGGCCATTAACGAAGAAGAGAAAGATGGCGATAAAAAAGATGTCGACCAACCTCAGGCGAAAGTAAGCCACGAAGAGGCTGGTAACACCTACGACGTTCAAGCAGAAGAGAAGCGTGCCGCCGAAGAACGCCCCACAGAACGTAACGAAGAGCGCAAATAACCCATGCTGGATATCGGCTTTCTTGAACTGATGCTGATTGGTATCGTCGGGCTTCTGGTGCTTGGCCCAGAGCGCCTGCCGAGAGCCGCTCGCACAGCAGGTATGTGGATCGGCAAAATCAAGCGTACGGTATCCGGTATGCAGCGTGAAATCAGCGCTCAGTTGGAAGCAGAGGAGTTGCGTCAAAAACTCAACGAGCAACAGAAAAAGCTCGATGACAGCCTCAAAAAAGCCAAGCAGGATGTTGAGAGCATTGCCGACGCCCCCTCTTCTTCCAGCTCTTCAAGCGCTTCTACACCGGCCACCCAAAACGAGACCGAGCAGCGGGTTGCCAACGCTAGCGCCCGGTTAGATGATGCCTTGCAAACAGTACGCGAAGACACGCCAGCAGCTTCTTCTTCAACGCCTCATCAAAGTGCTACCGATGAGCTGCGTGCGGTTAATCCTAGCGGCGAGAATGCGCCTAGCAAGGCTAATGCTAAGCAGGCGGATATTAAAAAGGCTGATCTTACAAAGGATAGCAATCACCAATGAGCATGTCTGGCGATTCGCAAGAGCCGCGTAAAGACCAAGGCCAAGCGCCTCTTATTGAGCACCTGATTGAACTACGCTCGCGGCTGATGAAAGCGGTCGTGGTTATATTAGTCGTGTTTCTTGGCCTTTACGCCTTTGCCAATGATATCTACAGCTTTGTGGCTGAGCCATTAATGGCATTGTTGCCGGAAGGCTCACAGATGATCGCCACCGAAGTGGCCTCACCTTTCCTGGCCCCCTTTAAACTAACGCTGGTAGTCGCCGTCTTTATTGCTATCCCCTTTGTGCTGCACCAAGCATGGGCGTTTGTAGCACCAGGGCTTTACGATAACGAAAAAGCACTCGCCATTCCTATTCTGGTCTCCAGCATAGCGCTATTTTACGCAGGAGCGGCCTTTGCTTATTACGTGGTATTTCCGCTGCTATTTGAGTTTTTCACCCAAACCGGGCCGGAAGACGTTGCGGTAATGACCGATATTAACCAGTACCTGAATTTTGTACTGAAGCTGTTTTTCGCCTTTGGTGTCGCATTTGAAATCCCCATCGCGACGTTCCTGCTGATACTGTCTGGCGCGACCACGGTTGAAAGCCTTTCTAAAAAACGCCCGTACATTATTTTAGGCTGCTTTGTGGTGGGCATGCTGCTTACCCCACCCGATATTATTTCTCAAAGTTTGTTGGCCATACCGATGTATCTGCTCTATGAAGTGGGGCTATTGTTTGGCCGATTGGTACGCCGCAAGGCAAAGGCTGATGACGCTGAGGAACAAGAGACTTAACAGCGCTATCACACGCGACACACTGCTCAAAAAAAGCCTCTGCCATTGAAAAATGACAGAGGCTTTTTGCTTTTCATACGAGAAGCCGGTTACTCAGTAAGCGCTAGCCCATCATTTCATCAATGCGGTCTACCAACTTAAAGATACCTGTCGCTGCCTCGCTGATTCGGGTCGCCAGCATATAGGCAGGCGTCGTTACCACCCGATGTTCATGATCCACCACAATGTCTTCTACGCCGCAACTGCGATGCAAGCCACCCATCGCACTAATGGCTCCAGAAACCCCCGGATCATGACCAATGGTCACTGCGACTCCCTCGCCAAGCAGGCGCGGGACCAAAACAGGAGCAATACACATCAAGCCAATGGGCTTAGCCTCTTCTTTAAAACCTATCAGCGCCTCTTTTACGCTCTCAAGAACCTGCATGTTATCGCCCTGATCGGCAAAATCAGACAGGTTTTTAGCGACACCAAACCCACCAGGCACAATAACCGCATCAAAATCATCGGCATCTAGCTCAGTAATCGGACTAACATCACCACGCGCAAGGCGCGCCGACTCCTGCAGTACATTTCGCTGTTCGCCTTCTACAGGCTCTTGAGTTAAGTGGTTAATAACATGATGCTGAGCGACATCCGGCGCAAAGCAGCGATAGCCAATCCCTAACTGATCAAGGCGCAGCAGCGTTAGCGTTGTTTCATAGATTTCAGAACCATCAAAAACGCCGCAGCCTGCTAATACGATTGCTACCTGTTTGGTCATGCTTATCTCCTTATCGTAGCGCTTATTATCGCTGTTAAATCGTCGCCACTTAGCGTCGCTGAGTGACTCACTTTAGTCAGTCTATAAAGCCACTACAAGCTAGCTATCACAACCCTGCTTTCGCTGCAGTGCGAGACTGATATACTCACGTTAAGCCTTTTAGGGCACCCACTACGCGATTGTCTATGCGATTGTTTGGAGAAAGCCGTTGAACACCTCTGCTCCCCGCCATTTCCCTGCTACCCGTCTTCGCCGTATGCGTCGCGACGATTTCTCCCGTCGCTTAATGCAGGAGTCGACGCTAACGCCCAGCGACTTGATTTTGCCGGTCTTTGTGCTGGAAGGCGAAAATCAACGCGAAGCGGTTGCCTCAATGCCCGGTGTTGAGCGTCTTTCGATTGACCTGCTAATTGAGCAGGCCCGAGAGGCCTACGCGCTGGGTATTCCTGCCCTGGCTCTCTTCCCTGTTATCGGTGCAGAGCAAAAAAGCGAGTTAGCAGAGGAGGCTTATAACGCGAGCGGCCTTGTCCAGCGCAGCGTGCGGGCGCTAAAAGAAGCGCTACCTGAGCTTGGCATTATTACCGATGTCGCCCTTGACCCCTATACTAGTCATGGTCAGGACGGCATTCTCGATCAACACGGCTATGTGCAGAATGACCGCACAGTAGATACGCTACTTAAACAGGCGCTCTCCCACGCCGAGGCAGGTGCCGATGTAGTGGCACCTTCCGATATGATGGATGGCCGCATCGGTGCCATCCGCCAAGTGTTAGAGCAAGAACACCTGCATAATGTGCGTATTATGGCGTATAGCGCTAAGTATGCCTCTAAGTATTACGGCCCCTTCCGTGACGCGGTCGGATCTGCCGCTAATCTTGGCAAAGCAGACAAACGCACCTATCAAATGGATCCTGCCAATAGTGATGAAGCGCTGCATGAAGTGGCTATGGATATCGCCGAAGGTGCTGATATGGTGATGGTAAAACCCGGCATGCCTTACTTAGATATCGTACGCCGCGTAAAAAGCGAGCTTCAAGTACCAACGTTCGCTTACCAAGTCAGCGGTGAGTACGCCATGCATCGCGCCGCTTTCGATAACGGCTGGCTTGAAGCCGAACCAGTAATTCTTGAATCACTGATGTGCTTCAAGCGAGCAGGTGCCGATGGGATTTTGACCTATTTTGCGTTAGAAGCAGCACGCTTGTTACAGCGTTAGCTTAAGGGGTCAGGCCTCAAAGATGACAAACCGGTGACACTTGTTTGTCATCTTTTCCCGGCATACTCCTATTAACGATAGTTATTAACATGAGCTATCACGCTATGATGGGTATGAACCACTACCGGGGGCAACCATGGACGATCAATCAGCAGATTCCACGCCAGTATTTTCTAGCGAGTCAACGAGTGGCGAAGGAGAAGTTTTGCCATTGCGCATCAATCGTACGCCCACCGGAGTTCACGCGAAAGAGTCTCATTTGGAAGCGGATCTTGACGACCCGCAGCTTTATTTCAATCGTGAGCTTTCTCATTTGCAATTCAATATCCGGGTGCTTGAACAGGCCCTGGATGATGCGCACCCGCTACTCAATCGGCTGATGTTTCTGCTGATATTTTCATCCAATATGGATGAGTTTTTTGAGATAAGAGTCGCCGGACTTAAACACCAAATGGCGTTAGGTGACGATACCACCGCCGCAGATGGCCGCTTACCCAAAGCTGTACTGGCAGAAATCTCGGAAATCGCACATCAGCAAATTGCCCGTCAATATCAAATATTGAACGAAACGCTGCTGCCCGCATTGGAAGCCCAGGGGCTACGCTTTCGCCGTCGCGATCAGTGGACCGATGAGCAGAAAGCCTGGGTTAAAGATTTTTTTGATAACGAGATCATGCCGGTCATCAGCCCCATTGGCCTAGACCCTTCCCACCCGTTCCCACGCTTGGTTAATAAAAGCCTCAACTTCATTGTTGAACTAGAAGGGAAGGACGCCTTTGGGCGTGCTGGTGGCATGGCAATACTTCCCGCACCTCGCTCACTGCCTCGTTTGATGGCACTGCCTAAAGCGCTGTGTGCAGAAGGCTTCTCCGAGTATATTTTCCTATCGTCGATGATTCACGCTCATGCAGAGGAACTATTCCCTGGGATGCGTGTGCGCGGTTGTTATCAGTTCCGACTGACCCGCAATGCCGATATGACCGTCGACCCAGAAGAGGTCTCAGACTTGGCGTCCGCGCTACGCGGCGAGCTATTAGCCCGCCGTTATGGCAGCGGTGTTCGGCTTGAAGTTGCCGACAATTGCCCAGATGACTTAATCAGCTTTTTGTTACGCCAGTTTGAGTTAGAAAGCAGTGACTTGTACCGTGTTCAAGGGCCAGTGAATTTAACCCGTATGATGGCTGTACTAGGTGATGTCGACCGGCCTGAGCTGCTCTATCGCCCTTATTCGCCTAGCGTGCCAAAAGCATTGAAAGGTGGCAGCCTATTTAGCGCCATTGCCAAAAGCGATATTTTGCTCCACCACCCGTTCCAGTCCTTTTCGCCTATTGAAGACCTACTGCGTGAGGCCGCCCGCGACCCGGACGTACTGGCAATCAAGCAGACGCTATACCGCACTGGCGCTGATTCAACGATTGTGAGTGCTCTGGTCGATGCCGCCAGCCAAGGCAAGGAAGTTACCGTCGTTATTGAGCTGCGGGCGCGTTTCGATGAGGCCGACAACCTGCAGCTGGCATCACGCCTGCAAGAAGCCGGCGCTATAGTGATTTATGGCATTATGGCCTATAAAACCCACGCCAAAATGCTGCATATCGTTCGGCGTGAAAAAGGCGAGCTACGCCACTATGCGCATTTAGGCACTGGCAACTACCACTCTAAAACCGCAAAGCTGTATACCGATTACAGCCTGCTGACTGCCAATAAAGCGCTATGCGCCGACGTGCACAAGGTGTTTCAGCAGCTGTCCGGCATGGGCCGCGCGCGCAAGATCGACACATTGCTCCACGCCCCCTTTACGCTTCACGAGCGATTAGTCGAAATGATTGACCGTGAGGCTCAGGTAGCACTTAGAGGTAAGCGTGGGCACATTATTATTAAGTGCAATTCGCTAACAGAGCCCAAGCTGATCAAAGCACTTTATCGCGCCTCGCAAGCAGGCGTAGAGTGCGATCTGATCATTCGTGGCATGTGCTGTTTGAAACCCGGTATCGAGGGAGTTTCGGAAAATATCCGTGTCCGGTCGATTATTGGGCGCTTTTTAGAACATACCCGCGTTTTCCATTTTCATAACGACGGCAAACCAGAAACCTGGTGCTCAAGCGCCGATTTTATGTCACGCAATATGTTCCATCGCGTAGAAACCTGTTTCCCGCTACTGGATAAAAAGCTTGCCACACGGGTACGTAAAGACTTGGAGACATACCTGGTCGATAACTGCCAAAGCTGGCTACTAAAAAGCGACGGTAGCTATCAACTGCAAGATCCTGGCAATGGCGACGCAATCAGCGCCCAGGAAACACTGCTCTATGCCTACGCCTCAAAAAGCTAGCTATCAAACAGCTAGATAAACAACAAGCCCCGCTGCCTGTGCAGCGGGGCTTAAATGACAAGTATCTATGTTCAGAAGTACCTGTGTTCAGAAGTACCTGTGTTCAGAAGTACCTGTGTTCAGAATTAACTTTTACCCCCCCTACTTACTTGCTTGTCTAGCGGGTGATCGGTTAATGCTGGTTCTATCGCGTGCCGCCTATCGTTTTTACGCATAACGCTGACGCAGTTGATTGGCAGCTTCCACCATATTCGCCAATGCAGGCTCCACTTCTGCCCAGCCGCGGGTTTTCAGACCACAATCAGGATTCACCCACAGCCGCTCGGCAGGGATTTTCTCCAACGCTTTTTCCATCAGCGCCACCATCCACGCGACATCCGGAATATTGGGCGTGTGGATATCATAAACCCCTGGTCCAATTTCGTTCGGGTATGCAAAATCCTGGAAAGCGTCCAGCAGCTCCATATCAGAACGTGACGTTTCAATAGTGATCACATCCGCATCTAGCGCAGCGATGGCACCAATGATGTCGTTAAACTCCGAATAGCACATATGAGTGTGAATTTGGGTGCTATCCTTCACGCCCGCAGCGCTTAGCTGAAAGCTTTCTACCGCCCAATCTAAATAAACCTGCCATTCATGATGACGCAGCGGTAAACCCTCACGTAGCGCAGGCTCGTCAATTTGAATGATCCGAATACCGGCTTTTTCCAAATCCAATACTTCGTCACGCAGCGCCAGGGCGATCTGGCGGCAGGTGGTTGCGCGAGGTTGATCATCACGCACAAACGACCACTGCAAAATCGTCACTGGCCCTGTCAGCATGCCTTTCATGGGCTTATCCGTGAGCGATTGGGCATATTCGCTCCACTTCACTGTCATTGGTACTGGTCGGGTGACATCACCAAAAATAATCGGTGGTTTCACACAACGAGAGCCATAACTTTGTACCCAGCCAAAGCGCGTAAAGGCAAAGCCTTCTAACTGCTCACCAAAGTACTCCACCATGTCATTACGTTCAGCCTCACCATGGACAGGCACATCAAGCCCTAGTGCTTGCTGGCGCTCTACGACGAAGGCAATTTCTTCACGCATGCGGGCTTCATAATCCGTTTGGCTCAGTTCACCGGCTTTAAATGCCCGACGAGCAGCGCGTATCTCATCTGTTTGTGGAAAAGAGCCAATGGTGGTGGTGGGAAACAGCGGTAACGCAAGCGCTCTGCGCTGTGTTGCTGCGCGGGCAGCATAAGGTGATTGGCGTTGGCTCTCTTGAGGCGTTATTGCTGCTAGACGTGAGCTGACAGCAGGCTGATGAATTCGGGTTGATTCCCGACGCTTATCCAGAGCATATGTTGCCTCGCTCACCCGCTGCTCATCAATGGGCGTTGTTCGGTTATCAATGAGCCGAGCGAGGGTCACCACCTCATCTAGTTTTTGCCGAGCAAATGCTAGCCAGCCCACCAGCTCGCTATCTAGCTCGGTTTCTTGGGACAAGTCTACCGGCACGTGCAGCAACGAACAGCTGGGCGCCAGCCATAACCGCTGCCCTAAACGCACTTTTAAGGGCAGCAAACGCTCACGTAGGGCTGCCAAATCAGCACGCCAAATATTACGGCCATCGACTAAGCCAATTGAAAGCACTTGATGAGGGCT
The DNA here is from genome assembly GCF_923868895.1 of Halomonas sp. TD01. Classification (GTDB taxonomy): domain Bacteria; phylum Pseudomonadota; class Gammaproteobacteria; order Pseudomonadales; family Halomonadaceae; genus Vreelandella. The sequence goes on along the minus strand of NZ_OV350343.1, from coordinate 1,954,793 downwards.
TAAACGATCAATCACGCTCTCTACCTGACCCGGCGCACGCACAGCATCAATATGCAACCCAGCCACTGGCAGGCGAGTGGTTAGCGAAAGGTTATCACCCAGCGCACCAAAGTATGTTGCAACAAGTAGCTTCAATTGTGCCGATTGCAGGCGATGATAGGCACGCTCATACGCCTGCTGCCACGCCAACGGCAGATCTTGCACCAGAGCAGGCTCGTCAAGCTGCACCCACTCAATACCTTGGGTGGCTAGACGTGCCAGAATTTCGCTATACACATCCAACACGCTGTCTAACAGGCTCAGCCGGTCAAACTCGCTGCCTTTGGTCTTACCCAGCCATAGCCAAGTAAGCGGGCCGGTTAGCGTCACTTTCGGCGTAAAGCCTGCTTGTAAGGCTTCATCAACTTCATTAAATAAGCGGTCAGACGCTAGCGTAAACGCCTGCCCCTCATGCAGCTCAGGTACTAGGTAGTGGTAGTTGGTATCAAAATACTTGGTCATTTCACAAGCAGCTACGGGCGTGCCGCTTGGCGCACGGCCACGGGCCATGCGAAACGCGGTATCCAAATCGACGTTGCCTGCACTGATTTCCTGCTGAGCATTAAAACGCGCGGGCACCGCTCCTAGCATGACGGAAACATTAAGCACTTGATCATAAAACGCAAAATCGCCAACGCTAACAAAATCGAGGCCAGCGTTTTGTTGAGTATTCCAGTGAGACAGCCTCAGCGCCTGCCCTGTTATTTCAAGTGCTTCCCGTGAAACGTCACCTTTCCAATAGGCTTCGGTGGCTTTTTTAAGTTCGCGCTGAGCGCCAATACGCGGATAGCCGAGAATATGAGAAACTGTCATGATGAAACCTATCAACGTGAATGATTTCGCACAGTCTGCTCACCTCACAAAAATGAATCAAACTAAAGTTTCTAATATCAACCATGAAAAATACTCACAATGATTGAATTACGCCATCTCCGCACGCTACTCGCCCTTCGGGAAACCGGTTCATTAGTGGAGGCTGCTGAGCGGGTTCACCTAACGCAGTCGGCGCTTTCCCACCAGTTAAAAGACTTGGAAGGTCGCGTTGACAGCGCGCTGTTTGCGCGTAAAACACGCCCAGTGGAATTTACCCGAGCGGGACTTCGCCTCTTAGCCCTGGCAGATGAGATTTTGCCCGAGGTGCGTAAAGCTGAGCGCGACTTAGCTCGCTTGGCAGGCACCGAGCAGGGTCGATTACACATGGCCATCGAGTGCCACAGCTGTTTTCAATGGCTGATGCCAACGGTGGATTATTTTCGCGATCATTGGCCAGAGGTGGAAATCGATATCCCCAGTGGCCACCACTTCGACCCACTGCCCGCCCTTGCTAGAGAGCAGTTGGACTTGGTGATTACCGCCGACCCCCAGCCACTGGAAGGGGTTCACTACGCGCCGCTGTTTCGTTATGAGGGACTGCTGGCGGTTGCTCGACAGCATGCCTTTGCTGGCCGTCCGTTTATCGAACCACAAGCGTTAGCCGAGGAGACGCTGATCACCTACCCGGTCGAACACTCTCGGCTGGATGTGTTTACCCAGTTTTTATCTCCTGCCAATGTGCGACCAAAGGAAATTCGCACCGCGGAGCTTACCATCATGATGATGCAGCTTGTTGCCAGCGGTAGAGGCGTCTGCGCACTGCCCAACTGGGCACTCACCGAGTATTTAGAGCGGGATTACGTTAGCGCCGTAAAACTGAGTGAGAACGGCATTTGGAGTACGCTTTATGCCGCCATTCGGGAGGAGAATTTAGAAGCGCCTTGGATGCAGGATTTTTTGCGCACCGCCAAAGAGACGTCATTTGCGGTGCTGTCAGGCATTAAGCCAGCGACTCGCGACGAGGAATCAGCAGGGTAAAGCGCGCGCCGCCCAGTGAAGGACTGGTATCGACAGTGACGCTACCGCCGTGGCCTGCCATAATTTTTTGCACAATGGATAGGCCTAGCCCGTAGCCGCCGGAGCTACGTGCGCGGCTGTCATCAAGCCGGGCAAAAGGCTTGAAGATATCGCTTCGCGCCTCGGGGGGTATGCCTGGCCCATCATCTTCAATATCAATACGCACAAGATGAGGCTCATCCCATAGGCGAATCACCACTTGGGACTTACCATAACGACAGGCATTACTGACTAAGTTCTGCAAGGCTCGTTGTAAATAGCGAGGTTCGGCGTACAACTCAATTTCGGCACTACCATCCAGCGTTAACGATAGGCTTTGGTGCAACGGCGACAGCGTATCAATAACTCGCTCAGCCATTGCCCGACACTCAACCAAGGCCATTTCTAATTCTACGCCATTAATAGACTCCCCCCCCAAGCGGGCATAGGTGAGAATTTCATCAACTAAGTCGTCTAGTTCAGAAATATCAGCATCAATACCTTGAAGCTGGCGGCGTATCGCAGGTTGGTCGGTCATATCTTCAACCATTTGCACCGCAAACCTTATACGAGCCACCGGCGTGCGTAATTCATGAGAGACCGCGCGAATCATCTCTTGCTGACCTCTAAGCAAGCTTTGAACTTGATTCGCCATCCCATTGAATGCCATGCCCAGGCGGCCTAAAAAGTCTCCGCTTTCAACTTTCACCCGGGTTTCTAAGCGCCCGCTGGCGATTCTAGTCGCAGCAAGCTCCAAACGCGCCATACGAGCTTCAATGCTGCGCATGATTAAGTAAATAATTAGGCTAAGTACCACCATCAAACCGACTAGCAAAGGCAGGTGCAAATTGACCGGCAGCGTATCACCACGAGAGGTCGGCCCCGCCTGCAACCACTGATTATCACCAGGCACCCGGTAAAGCAGCATCAATGAAAGCTTATCTGACACCAGCCGAGTCAACACGCCTCCTTGAGCGAGTTGAAACTGCTGTTCGGGGGTAAGGTCAGAGGGCAGCGCTGAAAGCAGCACAAGCGGCCAGCTACCCGCGTCTAGCGAGGTGATCGCGTCGGCCCGCGCATTATGAGGCATACCGGCGAGCCACTCACCGAGTAGCACCATGCTGCCCTGCCACTGTCGTTCACTCCAAGCGGCAAACGTTGCTTCGAGCATCCACTCATCGTTGGGTATGCGTTGCCGCAACTGCCAGGGCTCTTCGGCAACTAATACCGTGCCTCGCTCAACGCGAGCTTGCTCAAAGTAGTTAAGTTCTGCATCCGCAATACGCTTAAGTGAGAGCTGCATACCGAGCTGTTCCGAAAAGCGGGCAAGCATGGCTTCTCTTTCAGCCGCCGGACTTGACGCTAACTGCTGCGTCATTAACGACATAGGTAATGCGGCGAGCTGCTCACGATAGTCTTCACGGCGAACCTGCTCAATAAAAGAGCGCCCGCCCAATGCAATAAAAAACACAACGCACAGTGCCAAACCCAGCAGAAGATAAAATCTCAGAAAAGAACCGTGGCCCAGCACTCGCCGCATGCGGTCAACCTCTCTTAGTTAACTGTCTTTCACAAAAAGATAGCCTTTGCTTCGCACTGTTTTGATCCGGTGCGGCTGGTTAGGGTCATCGCCTACTTTGGGACGAATACGCGAAACGCGCACGTCAATTGAACGATCCTGGCCATCGTATTTAATACCACGCAGCTCATTGAAAATTTCTTCGCGGGTTAATACGCGTCCCGCGTTGCTCGCCAACAGCCACAGTAGATCAAACTCTGCGCTGGTGAGATCGATGCGCTCACCGGAAAGCCAAGCCTCACGTGTTGCGTTATCTATCTCGAGATTTTCGAAGCGCAGGCGCATTTCACCACCAGGCGCTGGCGCATCGGCACGACGAAGTAGCGCACGCATACGCGCTAGAAGTACACGAGGTTGAACCGGTTTTGGCACATAGTCATCGGCCCCCATTTCCAAACCCAGCACCTGATCAAGATCATCGGTGCGGGCCGTTAGCATCATGATAGGACCAGCAAAGTTTGGCCTAACACGACGACAGATAGCCAAACCATCCTCGCCCGGCAACATTAAGTCCAAAATCACCAAGTCAGGCTGAAGCGTTAAAATGCGATCCACGCCCTTTGCACCATCCGCCTCTAGCGTCACTTGAAAGCCATTTGCCTCCAGGTATTCGCGGGTCAGCTCTGCCAAGCGCTGGTCATCTTCAATAATCAACACGTGATCTTGATCGGGATAATCAGGCATTACGGCGTCTTGAGCCCCAAGCGCCTGAAATTGCTGTTCCAAGTGGTCTACCATCCTTTATACTCACTCCGCTTAGGCAGTTTGTGTTATCACCCGCTCACCCTATATAACCGCAGGTTTCAATATCGTCCAGGATACCTCAAAACCGTTCAAACGCCTGCCCCCTTAACTCTTTCCCACCCCCATGTAATGGTTTGCCTGCTAGGTACCTTGATTCTTGCACCGCCAAACGCTAATGTGACTTTGCTAACTGTCGATAATCTGGCAGCAGGAGGACATATGGGAAACAGCAAAACCAAGAGTGTTATCAAACGCGTTTACGTACCCACTCAAGTGCGCGATCTGCCTAATGGAGAGAAACTGACGATTCCTGGGCATTATAAAGCGCCACCAAGTGAATAAAACGGCTTGCGTGATAAGCCGCTTTACGATCCGTTAGGTAGCCTAATAGCTAGGTTACTAAAAAGGCAGACCACAGAAGTGGTCTGCCTTTTTATTATCTATAAATAGCGTGTTACCCACTACCCTTTTGGGCCAAGTAGAAACCAAGCAATCAGCCCAACTAACGGGAAAAATAATAGCGCCAAAATCCACAACAGTTTTGCCAGCCCACCGGCTGAACTCTTGGCGACTTTAACAATGGCCCATACGACAATAATCAGCCAGATAAGGCCCAGTAATCCACCTACTTCAATACCCATAACTACTCCTTAGCGGGTTTGCTTCCATGAATTTTTAGCTAAGCACATCGTTTCGATGCATACAAGTAACATTCACTCCGCAGGCAGGCTCAGCACCATTTCTCCACCGCGTATTTCAATCGTCAAAAAATTAAGAAAGCTCATACCAAGCAGGACGGTATCGTTTTCCATCCCAGGGCTTATAGACCCTTGTACATCATTCATGCGTATGTTGCCCAACACAACCTCATCTAGCTGTGTCAGCGTGCCCTCTGCGCGGCCATTCGCGGTGTTAAACCAAGCACTGCGCCCTGGCTCCAGCCCCAGCTTGCTTGCTAAATTGCCGGGCACAGCCACATAGGTAGCCCCTGTATCTAACAAAAAGGTAACTGGCTTCCCGTTGATTTTTCCCGGCGCTTCAAAATGGCCGGCACGGTTACGCGTTAAATTGACAGGCCCATCATCAGGTGAGGCGTACATCACATGGACATTCGGCGTCATTACCTTTTCAAAACCACCATCCAACAGCCACGTGCCAGCGGCCAATAGCAGCACCCAAAAAAGTAGCATTATGACGATACCGCCACGTTGCGTAGCGAGGGTTTTCATATGCCACCTCCGAGCTAAGCGCTCCTTTCCCAGGCAAGTGCAGCATCACGCCCCCGCTGTTCATTAACGCCAGCACATATCAGCATCGCGATAATAAACAGTGCTACACATAATAGGATAGACGCTTGCAGTCCAATTAGCGTTTGCAAAACGCCCAGCATGACAATCCCGAACACGCCTGCCAGTTTATTGGCGAGCCCCCAAAAACCGAAAAATTCAGCGGACTTCTCCAGTGGCGAAAATACGCCTACCAATGCCCTGCTGGCTGACTGGCTAGACCCCAGACTAAGACCCGCCAGACAACCGACTACCAGAAAAACGTGCTGTGCTTGCCACTGCACGGCGTAACGGCTGTTGACCCAGTCGGTTAGCTCTGGCGTCGCCCATATCGAAACAATAGCAATGACCCAAAGCGCTAGCGTCATTTGATATGTGCGCTTGGCGCCCAATTTATCCTGTAAAAACCCAAACCCCAGCGCGCCTGCCGCGGCCGTTACTTGAACAATAATAAACATAATATTGCGCACGCTCTCTTCCCAACCAATCACCTGAGCGCCATAAATAAAGGCAAACGCAATAATGATGTAGACACCCGCCATTGAGAATAACAGCGACACTAAAAAGACCGTTAAGTCTTTAAAATAGCGTAGCTCAGCAAATGTCGACCGAACACGCTGTAACGCAATACGCCGATAGGAAACGCCATGGGGTTGCGGCACACCGCGCTCTTTCATCCACAGGAAGGTGGGAATTGCCGCTACCAAGAAAAAGCCAGCGGCAAAAGGACCTACCCAACGTATGCGTTCAAAGTTATCGGCGGTCGCCTCCCCTAACACCATCAGCGTAAAACCAGCGGCAAACAGGCCACCAATATAGCCAAGTGCCCAGCCAAACCCAGAAATCTTACCTAGCGCATTAGGAGGCCCTAGCTCCGGCAAAAAAGCGGCGATAAACGACTCACCCATCGAGTAAGCATAGTTTGAAAGTATGATTAACAGCAGGCCCACCACCACGTAGCCAGGCTCAACAAAATAGAGCATGGCGGTAGTCGCTACCGTTGCGAGATAACTTATCAATAAAAAGCGCTTTTTTTCTGCTCGATAATCCATCACTGCACCGCACAGCGGGGCAGTTAATACGACCATTAGATAGCTCAACGCTAACGCGAGACTCCACAAAAAATTCGCTAGGCGAAAGCCATCACCTCGATCACCTACAATGACCGTCGTGAAAAGCTCTCCAAACACGACGGTAATGATGAGCAAGGTGTAGGCTTGGTTGGCAAAATCAAACATTGCCCAGCCAAATATTTCACGTCGCGATGCGTAGGTGGGCGCAACCTTGGCGGGGTTAGCAGGCAGCATGCTGGCTCTCTCAAAAAGTGTGTAGTGGCATCGTCACCATTTTAACGAACGCTAATTAATGACGATAAAATGGCATGTAGTTAGAACAGCGGGGGCGGTCATTAAAAAACAAACGCCCGGCATAGCCGAGCGTGACACGCTGATCATTGCTGCTTTTGCCATCCGTGGCAATCCGGTTCATAGCAACCAGTGTGCGACCACGGCGGCAATGCCCACCACCATCGCTGTAATAACAGCAACGGTGACAAGACGATCCAGCCAACGATCAAAAACCACCCTTTTGGGCTGTTTTCTAGTGGCACCGTGGTGTCCTTGCCGGGCCATTAGCACGCGTTATCCATGTGTGCGTTCCCTGTAAATAAGCGAATAATTCAACTATTAATGCGGCGGTTGACGACGCTTGGGGCACGGCGTAGGCGTTCTTCTTCGCCTAACTGCTCTGCTTCAAATGCATCGGCACCAACCGGCGTTTCCCCGTGGCGACGATATAGCTGCGTTAGCATCGCTTTGCGGTCAGCCCGCAGCTCGCGAACCAGCACCACAATCATCATATACAAAATAAAGGTAAACGGTAATGCCGAAAGCACAGCCGCTGACTGCAGGCCAGAAAGCCCACCCGCCACAATCAGCGTTAAGCAAATGGCTGCGATCAATACGCCCCAAATAATGCGCTTATAAAGAGGCGGATTGATGGAACCATTATCGGTCATTTGCGCCACGATGTATGAGGCCGAGTCTGCCGACGTCACCAGGAAAATGAAGATTAGCATCATAGCCACTACCGACAATGCACCGGTAAAGGGCATTAGCTCAAACATCTCAAACAGCGCCACGGTAATATTGGCTTCAGTAGCAGCAGCCAACCCAACATCGCTGCCCGACATTTCCAAATGAAGCGCGGCACCGCCAAATACGCCTATCCATAGACAGGCTAATAGCGGTGGCACAAACAATACGCCAAAGACATACTCCTTGATTGTGCGACCGCGGGAAACACGCGCCACAAAGGTACCGACAAACGGTGACCAAGCAATGACCCATGCCCAATAAAAAATAGTCCAGCTACTCGCCCACTCATTATCGCTGTAGGGCGAAATCCGCAGGCTCATACCGATAAAGTTTTGCAGGTAATCGCCAATACCCAGGGTAATGGTCTCTAAAATAGCAATGGTAGGGCCGGTGATTAATACATAAAGCATCAAGCCAATACATAAAATCATGTTTAGGTTTGATAACCGTTTAATGCCTTTATCCAAGCCTGACCATGTTGATGCCATATAAGCACAGAACATGACAAACAGAATGACAAACTGCCAAAAGCCATTTTCCGGCAAACCAAACACCGCATTAAGGCCACCGTTCATTTGCAGAACACCTAAACCAAGCGAGGTGGCGACCCCCATAACGGTGGCAACCACGGCAAAAATATCCAGCCATGATGCGTATGGGCGAACTCGGGGATGTTTAGCCGTCACCGAAGAGAGCACGGAAGACACCAGCCCTGCTTGCCCTTTCCGGAATTGAAAGTAGGCAATAATCAAACCCACAACAGAAAAAGCCGCCCACTGGTGGATGCCCCAGTTAAAGTAGCTGTACTGGATCGCATAGCGCGCGGCAGCGTCTGTTTCAGCAGGCACATCGCCATAAGGAGGGTTGATATAGTGAGTCATTGGCTCAGCCATGCCGTAGAACACCAGCCCAACGCCGAACCCTGCAGCCAGCAGCATGCTAATCCACGAGAAAAAACTGTAGCTGGGCGTACTGTCTTGAGGACCAAGGCGCACTTTTCCGTACTTGCTCAGTGCTAGGCCAATAAGAAAAACCACAAAGCCAAACACTGAAAATAAGTAGAACCAGCCGAACAGTTCAGTAATTGATGTGAGCGCTGCTTGGGCTGCATTACCAAAGCCTTCTGGGAATGCAGCACCAATAACAACCAAGCCGAATATAATCACCGCAGATGCGACAAATACCGACTTACCTCCATGATTTGCCATATAACCATCCTGTTAAATGAGCATTGTGTATAACAGAGTAAAATGTACCGATAAATGCAGGCGTTTTAAAACCTCAATCTTGTACCAAACATTAAACGACACGCCCCTCAACCTAACATAGTCGTATAAAATTTCTGCGCAGCCAGAATGAAGAAATGTTAAGCCAGGCCAGGAACTTGATACCCAACCTGTGTTCCAATAGGCGCATACGAACGACGGAGGCTTTCATGCCGCAAATGAATCGCGATCAACGCAATGCTGCGTGGCAAGCTGCTAATCAGTGGCGTGCACGGGCAGCTCAGACCCAGCCGACCGGCCTAATGGGCAGTCTTAAATTGTTACTGACGTGGCTAGCGTTTGGCGCACTGATGATCGTTGGTGTCGTACTTGGGCTCTTTTTCCTGCTTATTGGCTGGGCAATGATGCCGTTTGTCCGCCATAAAATGAAAAAACGTATGGAGCAGATGCGCGCTGACCATGCTCAGGATATTGGCGGCAGTTATACTCATAGTGACGCCTCTCCAGGCCAGCACGATGCGTTAGAGGGTAGTTACGAAGTTAAAGATGATCACCATCGGCCTTAGTCAATTGCTGTACCGCCGTTGTTAAGGCGGCGATTGAATCCAGGCAAACGCCGCTGCTAATGTCAGCGGCATAACGATTAAGCTACCTAAGTTGCCGATCAGCACCAACGAGGCCACTTTTTGTGGGGCGAGTTTATACTGCTCTGCTACTAAGTAGTTCAGAACTGCAGGCGGCAGTGCGGCGAACACCAGCAGCACGGCCGTTTGTAGCGGATTTAACGGCAGTAACCACATGAGTGGAAGTGCGATCACTAAGCCAGAAAGTGGGCAAAGCACCGCGCCCAACAACCCCGTTCGCCAGTCATTAAAATCAATTTCCAGCAATCGAACGCCTAATGCAAAGAGCATCAGTGGAATACAGATGCCCCCTAACATATGCATCGCTTCCAGCAGCCAACTCGGTAACGCGACATCAGCGACGTTAACCACTAGCCCTGCCAGGCTCGCGGCTACAATGGGCATTCGTAACAGTCGCCAAAGCGGCGTGCGTGGGTCCAACATATAAAGACCCACTGAGAAATGCAGCAGCATTTCAACAATAAACACGACCACAGCAGCCGGTAGGGCTTCTGGCCCAAAGGCGAGTACCAATAACGGTACCCCCATATTGCCAGAGTTATTGAACATCATTGGCGGCAAGAACACTTTTGCATCCAACGACAGCCATTTAGCGATCGGCCAAAGCACAAGACCAGATCCCAGCACGACGGCCACCGCTGCAGTGGCAAGCCACGCATAGTCCGCCAAAGGTGCCTGCCGATCAGCCAGCACGGCAAATACCAGTAGTGGTACAAACAGCTCCATGTTGAGCGTATTGAGGCTGCGAATATCGGGGTTACGGTAACGCCCGTAAACCGCACCACAACCAGCAATTAAGAACACGGGTAACAGCGTCGCGAGAATATGACCGATCATGGTTCAAGAAAACGCTGCCAAAGTGAGATAACTACATCGCGGTGGGTTTTAAACGCCTGTGCATCAACGATTGTTTTTTCACCGGTCAACGCCGCACGATGGGTACGACTGCGATAAGCGAGGTACGCTTCTCGTAACTGGTCCGCTTCTGACTCGGTGAGATGACCGCTCTCGGCGAGGGTTTCTAAAATGCGGATATTATCGCTATACGTTATTAATGCAGGCGTGTCATGAGCGAGTGATAACACCGCGTATTGGCAGAGAAACTCGATATCGACCATGCCACCCACATCATGCTTCAGGCTAAACACCTCTCCTACCGCATTATCTGGCTGCCCCTTTGAACCCTGTCCTTGAGAGCCAAGGTGATCACGCATTTTATGACGCATGCTGACAACGTCATCTCTCAAGGCTTGCGGATCACGCTCGCGACAAAGCATCTCACCGCGGATTGCATCGAATTTTTCCGCCAGCGCGTTACTACCTGCGACAACGCGCGCACGAACCAGCGCCTGGTGTTCCCAGGTCCAGGCGTTCTGGCGTTGATAATCCGCAAAGGCATCTAAAGAGGTCACCAACAGACCCGCATTGCCCGAGGGGCGAAGACGCATATCAACTTCGTAAAGGCTACCTGCAGGCGTTACTGCGGTTAAGAGGTGGATAATGCGCTGGCCTAACCGGGTAAAAAAGACCGGTGTATCGATTGGCCTGGCGCCATCGGTAGTGCCTTTTCCATCGCTATCATGAAGAAACACCAGGTCTAAATCAGAGCCGTAACCAAGCTCAATGCCCCCCAGCTTGCCATATCCAACAATCAGAAACGCTGGCTCTCGTGTATTGAGGCCTTCTGGAACACCATGTTTACGCGTGACATGTTTCCAGGCCATTGCTAACACGGCATCCAGAATGACTTCAGCGATATACGTTAAGTAGTCGCTCACCTTCATCAGGTGGCGTGTTCCAGCGATATCTGATGCAGCAACGTGAAGCATCTGTGCATGCTTAAACACGCGTAGCGCTTCCAACTGGGCCTCATCATCATCTTCCGGTAGACGATTCAATGTTTGGCGTAGCTCATCTGCCAAGCGTGACTTGTCAGCGGGAGTGTAGAGCGTGTCCGGCGTTAGTAGCTCATCAAGCAATATCGGGTAGCGCGCCAACTGCTCAGCAATCCAGTGACTGGCCGAGCACAGCTTCATTAGGTGCTCAAGAGCCTGGGGATTTTCACGCAGCAGCGCAAGGTAAGCAGTTCGCCGTAGCACCGACTCAATCAACGGCTGAACGCCGCTAAGGGCGTTATCCGGCAGCTCACTTTCCGCGACGGCAACCAGAAGTAGCGGCATTAGCGCATCCAGCCGTTCAAAGCCGATACGCTGCATGCTTTGCACCTGGCGGGAATGGTAAAGACCATGCAACCGTTTAAGCGCTTTCTCTGGTTCCAGAAAACCAGCATCCTTAAGCAGCGCTGACGACTCGTCCTGCTCTAGTTCGCCGCGCCACAGTAACCGCCATTGCGACAAGCCAAGGTTATCGTCGCTACTCTCTGCATCGGTATCCTCTTCCGGGTCAGCGATCACTGCATCAAAGTGCTGACGAACGCGTTCGCGCACTTCATCCAGCCGTGCGATGAGCCCAGGCCAATCTTCATGTCCCAAAGCAAAGGCAACCCGTTCACGGTCTTCATCATCAACGGGTAGCATTTGGGTTTGGCGATCTTCTAGCGCCTGAATAGCGTGTTCCATATCACGAAGATACGCGTAGTCAGGCAGCAGCTCATCAACGACCGCTTGGGGCAACAGTCCCAGTTCAGGCAATCGATTTAGGGCGGTCTTGAGCGAGGTCACTTGAAGCTCGGTATCGCGCCCACCGCGAATTAGCTGAAACGCCTGGACAACGAACTCAACCTCTCGAATTCCACCGGGCCCTAGCTTGATATTGCTTTGCATGCCCTTCCGCTTTACCTCGCGATTGATCATCGCCTTGAGCTCACGCAGCGACTCAATCGCACCAAAATCCAAGTAGCGGCGGTAAACAAACGGCCGGAGGCTCGCGAGCAGCTCATGCCCACCGTCTATGTCTCCTGCGACGGGTCGCGCTTTGAGCATGGCATAACGTTCCCACTCACGGCCCTGGTCTTGGTAGTAACTGGAAAGCATCGAGAAACTGCCCACCAGAGGGCCACCGTCACCCAGTGGGCGCAGCCGCATATCAACGCGAAATACGAAACCGTCGGCCGTCATGGCATCTAAAGCGGCGATCAGTTTCTGGCCTAGCTTGGTGAAGTACTCTTGGTGCTCAAGGGGCTTGCGACCGCCTTCGGTTTCACCTTTTTCAGGGAAGGCGAAGATCAGGTCGATGTCTGAGGATAGATTCAGCTCACCCGCGCCGAGCTTACCCATACCCAGCACCACCAACCGCTGGGACGAGCCATCTCTGCGGGCCGCAGGCATCCCCCAGCGTGGGGCGTAAAAACGTTCAAGCCAGCTTAACGCAGCTTCTATACAGACTTCCGCCAGCCACGAGACTGCCTGAGCAGTGTCCCACATGGTGTAGCCATCAGGGCGATTAAGGTCGCGCCATACGATCCCGAGCATACGGGCACGGCGAAAACGGCGAATAGTGCGGTGCATTGCCTCTTCGTCATCGGCATTTTCCAGCGCATCATCTAACCAACTCGCTTGCGTTTCTTTACTTGCCGTTGCATCCAGCTCGCCAGCCACATCCAAATCAATCAGCCAGTGGGGAAAACGCGTCAAGGTCTCTAGGGTGAAGCTTGAGACAGCCACGACGTTAGCTAATGCTTCACGACGCGCGTCAGAAAGCGCCTCCCAACTACTGGAAGGCAGCGGCTGCTTGGTCATTGAGGCAACATTATCAGCTTGGCTAAGCGCTTCACTTAATCGCTGCCATGCGCGCTGTGCAGCGGGCTTAAGCGCTGTTGGCAGCACCTCCTGGGGTAAAAACGCGTCGTTTAACTGCATAACCACCTCTCTGCCAAGCGTCTATTATGTTTGTTGATGAAGCTAATCACTGCATGGATTGAGTAGAAGCGATTTAGCCAATCAATTTTTGCCAGCCTAACAGCCCCCAGGTTAAGCCTGCCATGATCAACGACAGCATAACCGCCGCCGAGCCAATATCTTTAGCACGCCCTGAAAGCTCATGATGCTCGGTGCCAATGCGATCGACAACGTTCTCTATGGCACTATTGAGCAGTTCCACAATCAGTACAAGAAACAGGCTGCCAACCAGCAGCAGCCAGCTAATTGGCCCTTCTCCAATCCACCAAGCGAACGGCAGTAACACCGCTGTAATGCCTACTTCTTGGCGAAATGCAGCTTCATTTCTAAAAGCGGCCTTTAGCCCTTTCCACGAATAACGCGTTGAGTGCAGTAAATGGGTTAACCCCGTATGTCCTGGCTTCATGCCCGTTGCCTCGGCAGTAAAAATTAAGATTAATTGGCTAATATCATCGCATCTAAGTCCAACGATAAGGGATCAAGCACCTCGGGCCAGCTAAGGTAAGGCGTACTACCACTGCCGTTAACTAACACACTAAACACGCCCCAACGCCCCTGAGCGGTACGGAAATAACCCGCCACGGCGCGAACAGCAAACGGCTGATTGAGCGTGCCAGTCTTCAACATGACGTTATTTTGAAACGTTGGTGAACCACGGCGAATAAAGCGCATTACTCCATTGGCAGGCGACTGGAAGGAAGCGACGAAACTAGGAAAAAGGGCACTCTGGTGAAACATATCCTCCAACATCACATTGACACCATGGGCAGAGGTACGGTTATCAGTCGTCAGCCCGCTGCCGCTGTGCATCGTCAGCGGCCCGTGCCCTGACAAGCTTTGTGCGTAGGTTTCAATCGCTTGCCCCGCTTGGCGCAGTTGCGCTTGGGGCGTTTCCACCAGATTCAGCGCCAGCACGTCAGCCATGTAATTATTGGAGTAGTTCATCGTACGCAGCAGCAGTTCCTGGAGTGGCTTACTATCAATTGCCGCCAAGCGCTGCGCGCTACTCGGTGGGCGGGTTGAGCTGACCCGCCAGGGGTCACGAACACTGACACCCGCTTGATTCAGCATGCTCAGCAATACTTGGGCAGTTTTCTCTGCTGCATCGCCAGCCCCACGGTAAACATCACGGGCAGTCGCATTGGTTGAAATTTGCCCGGTAAGACGTAGAACATCACCACGCTCATCGGTAATGCGCTCTGCGCTGATGTCTGTGCCGCTATTAGCGGGGCGTGTGGTGACTTGGTTATCAATAGCAATTAACGGAGCTTGGCTATCGCATAACCCCACGCGGGCAGGCTCTCCCGCAGTCGCAGCAGGGGCTATGTTGGCGCACCAGCTACCAAAATTGACGCCTGCCGAGGTGAGTGGCGCACTGTAAGCATTGGTGACTCGAGTACGCGCATTACAGCGATCCGTGGTAATACACTCAACAGGGCCAAAGCGCCACTGACTGACCACCAGAGCGCCATCCACTTCGCGCACACCAGCAAGCTGCAGGCGCTGTACTAACCGCCAAAGGTCTTCGGTCGTGAGTCCTGGATCACCCCCACCTTCAAATACCAAGTCACCGCGCAACACACCACTTTCCACATTGCCCGTACTGACCAGTTGGCTGGTAAAGCGATGCTGGGGCCCAAAATGATTGAGTGCCGCAGCAGACATATAGGCTTTTGTAACGGAGGCTGGCGACAGCTGACGCTCAGGATTCAGGCTACCCAGTAATGCATTACTGCCGGTATCCGCATCCAGTAAGCGCGCTTCAGCGCTAATTGCAAACCCCTTACTCTCTAACTGGCCTAGTCGGCTGAAATCGGCATACAGTGCAGGGCTTACACACAAGGCAGCACTTGCCATACTTGTCATTAACGTCCGACGCCAGCGGCGTATGGATGATTTAACCGAATGATTAAAAGCTGAGAGTTTCTCGGCAGAATCGTTAACCTTTAAACACTTTGTATCTGAGCACTTAATATCTGAGCACGTCACGCTTACTTTCCTCAATGCACGTTCATTTTTGAAAAGACTTGAAGTATGACTACTCCAGCCACAATCAAACTAATGCCAATAACCGCGGGTAAGTCAGGCTTTTCACCGAAAACCATAATGCCAACCAGCGTGACCAACACGATGCCCAGGCCCGCCCAGATGGCGTAGGCAATACCGACAGGCAATGTCCGCAACACCAGGCTCAACAGATAAAATGCCACGCCGTAGCCTACAACGACCATGATGCTTGGCAGCGGTCGTGTGAATCCCATTGAAGACTTGAGGGCGCTAGTGGCGATAACCTCAGCAACAATCGCTAACACTAGATATACAAACGTCATGCCCGCTCCAATTCAATCTGTAATCGCCAAAGCGTTTGTCCGCTTTGATCATACTTTGCTTCAAACGGCGTTAGATAGCTGCCGTTAGGAACCAACGATGCAATGGTTGCCTGCTTTCCCGTTACCAGGGCGGTTGCCAGAGCAAACTCTTCAACATACAGCAGCCAATTGGAGCGCACTTCTAAGTGGCCCCCAAGGGCTAGCAGTGTGGGGAAAACAGGATGCCCATGCCAGCGCATTTTTAAATGCGCGGCTTTTGGATAAGGGTTAGGGTAAAGCAGAAAGTGGCGCTCGGGCGCCCAATTTGCCTGTTCAGCAAGTCGCCAGAAGTCGACAAGGTCAGCTCGCACCAACAGCGCGTTAGCAGGCAACTCGCCATGGTCTCGACTTAGCCGGTCTTCGCTCCGGTCGACGCCGATAACCGCATGCGATGGAAACTGTTCTGCCAAACGGCGTGTTGAAAGACCCACACCGCAACCGGCATCTAAGATCAGCGGTGCTTGCTGCGTTTGAAGCCACGTATGCGCATACTCAAACGCCTGTAGAGTATGCGTAGCAATTGGCTTTCGCAGTGGGTTTTCTATGGCACGCGCCACCCTGCGCGCCACATCTTGATGCGGGCCTGGCTGATTGGAAACCACGGGTCGTGATGTATGCTGCATGCCATCCCCTGCTTAAAAAAAACGTGATTCTATCAGTCTACCGCGCACGCGGCATGACGCCGTTGTATGCCCGGTGCTATGATCACGCTCGAGAGTATTATTAAGCGCAGATGAGCAGCACTTTTTTGCTATGCCTCTGACAATAACTGTTACTAAAAACCACCGCACCACGAGGAACCCGGCTTGTCACACTTACCGGTGATTGTCGGCATGGGCGGCATCAATCCCGCCGGCAGAACCTCGGGCCACCAGGCCTTCCGCCGCACCGTGCTTGATGCTCTTCCAGCTGACCAGCAGCGCCAAACACTGGAAGGCTTGGCAGCGCTTATGCGCCTTGCCGAGCATTCCGATAACGGCTGGCATGATAGTGCCGGCCAGCCCATTGACTCCCCTGCTCAATCCTTGCGCGATCATGTGCTTAACCACACATTGATTCGGCGCAACGAGGATCCACGCTTTCTCGCCCCGGGCTTGCCAGCCAACCGACGGGCAGAAATGACGCTGTCTGAACCGGTGCGTTTTACATTGCGCCGCCGTCAGCTGCCCGAACAGCTGCCTGAAGGATGGCAGGTAGAGGACATTGACGCGAAGGAAGTCGCCGTCACCGTGCCCGCGGGTAACTTTAGTGCTCTACTGCCTGACGCCTTAGAGCCAAAGGTGCGTGCGGCTGCCCAACTGCCGAGTGGCTTCGATCCCGCCAGCCTTTACCGTAGCGTGCATCATCCGCGCGGCCTGTCGATGGCAGTATTTAGTGCTAGTGACTGCCTAGGCGCGAGCGGGCTCGCTTGGGAATCAATTCGCCAGCGGCTTGATCCTGACCATATCGCTGTATATGCGGGCAACTCCATTGGCCAGCTAGATGACCAAGGCTGGGGCGGTTTGCTAAAGAGCTTGGTCAGTGGTCAACGTGCCACGTCTAAGCAAATGCCGCTGGGCTACGGGCAAATGCCCGCCGACTTCCTCAATGCCTACGTATTAGGCAGCGTGGGTAGTACCGGTGCAGCCCTAGGTGCCTGCGCCAGCTTTTTATATAACCTACGCCTGGGGATTGATGATATCCGCGCAGGGCGTTGCCGAGTCGTTATGGTGGGCACGGCAGATGCGCCGATCACCCCCGAAATCATCGAAGGCTTTCGCGCTATGGGCGCACTGGCCGATGACGCCAGCCTGAAAGCGCTGGATTCTCTAGCGCTACTTACCGACGCTGACTACCAGCGCGCCTGTCGCCCGTTCGCACGCAACTGTGGCTTCACCATGGCGGAAGCGAGCCAGTTCGTGCTGTTAATGGACGACGCGTTAGCACTTGAGTTAGGGGCGGATATTTTAGGTTCAGTGCCTGATGTATTCGTTAACGCTGATGGCTTTAAGCGCTCTATTTCCGCACCCGGCATTGGTAACTACATCACCCTGGGCAAGGCAACCGCTTTGGTAAAAGATATGCTAGGTGAGAAAGCGCTAAAAGAGCGTACCTTCCTGCATGCCCATGGCACCAGCACCCCTAAAAACCGTACTACCGAATCCCATGTTTTCGATGAAATTGCCCGCGCAAATGGTATCGAGAACTGGCCAGTGGTTGCCATTAAAGCGTTTATCGGCCACTCCCAGGGGTCTGCGGCAGGCGACCAGTTGGTAAGCGCTCTGGGCAGTTTTGCTCATGGGTTACTGCCGGGCATCCCCACCTTAGATGCGGTCGCGGATGATGTGTACGCCAAACGGCTACGCTTCTCCACCACGCCATTACCCTTTAAGGCAGATGCCGCCTTTATCAACGCGAAAGGGTTTGGTGGTAATAATGCCACTGGCGTCGTGCTCTCTCCCCAGGTCACCGAGCGCTTGCTCACACAACGCCACGGCAGCGCAGCCATTAGCGCTTGGAAAACACGCCGGGAAGCCGTTCGCGAGAATGTCGCGGCTTATTTAGAAGGCGCTGACCGTGGGCACTATGCGCCTCGTTACCAGTTCGGTGAAGCCGTTCTGGAGGGCCCTGAGCTTGAAATCCATGCCGACCGTATTCATATTCCTGGCTATGAACACGCCGTTTCGCTCACGGCGGATAACCCTTTTGGTCAGCTTGACGAACAGGAGACGCCCGAATGAGCGATCAACGTGTGAATATTGCTGTCTACCCAGGCACCTTTGACCCTATCACCAATGGCCACTTTGACCTTATCGAACGAGGTGCGCGGATGTTCGATAAGGTGGTCATTGCGGTCGCCGCAAGCCCCGGCAAGCGGCCTAGCCTTGAGCTGGAAACACGTATTGCGCTTGCCAAAACAGTATGTGCTTCCCTACCGAACGTCGAGGTCATCGGCTTCTCAACGCTGCTGACCACCATGATGCATGAACAGGGAGCCACCATTATTCTACGTGGTCTGCGGGCTGTCTCGGATTTCGAGTACGAGCTACAGCTGGCCAATATGAATCGTGCGCAAAACCCTGAACTTGAGAGCGTTTTTCTCACCCCAGCGGTGGAAAACTCCTATATTTCATCCACCATTGTGCGAGAAATCGCCAAGCTGGGTGGCGATATTTCACCGCTCGTTCATCTGCAGGTCGCAGAGGCACTGCGTAAGCACTACACTATCTAACGATCGATATTGTTGAGTAAAACGCTCGGGTATATAACTACCTGGGCGAAAAGCCATTCGTGAGGTATGCCCATGGCCCTGATGATCACCGACGAATGCATTAACTGCGACGTCTGCGAACCTGAATGCCCTAATGACGCCATCTCTCCTGGCGATGAAATTTACATTATTGACCCCAATTTATGCACTGAATGTGTGGGTCACTTTGACGAACCCCAGTGTCAGCAAGTGTGCCCTGTGGACTGCATTCCTCTCGACCCAGAGCGCCCCGAGACACACGAGAAACTCATGGAGAAGTACCGCATTATTACTGCTGCTTAGGGTCGTTGCGACGTGCGTATTTGGACCCTTGCTTGGCCCATCATTCTTTCGAATATAACAGTTCCTCTACTAGGGCTTGTCGATACCGCCGTGGTCGGGCACCTGCCCGACTCTCGCTATCTGGCGGCCGTGACTCTCGGCGCGACACTGTTTAGCTTTCTCTATTGGGGATTTGGCTTTCTACGTATGGGCACTACCGGCTTGGTCGCCCAGGCAATCGGGCGCGAAGCACATAGTGATGTACGCAATTTACTGGGTCAGTCACTCATTATGGCAGTCGTTATCGGCGCGCTGCTGATTATCTTTGGCTCGCCGCTGATTTCCCTAGGCCTATGGCTGTTAGACGGTAGTGAAGCGGCGACGCCACTAGCACGGGAATATGCCGAGATACGGCTCTGGTCAGCCCCAGCAGTGCTTGCGAACTACGCCATCCTCGGCTGGTTTTTGGGTCAGCAGAACGCTCGTGTCACGCTAATGATTTTAGTGCTGACCAACAGCGTCAATATCGTGCTCGATCTTTGGTTTGTGGTGGGGCTAGGGATGACCAGCGGTGGCGTTGCCATGGCCAGCGTGATTGCCGACTACAGCGCGCTCGCCTTTGGCGGCTATTTGGTACTACGTCAGCTTGGTCACTTGGAAGGCTGCTTTCAACGGCAGCGGCTTTTGGTGCTGTCAGCCTACTCAGCCCTATTTAATGTTAATGCCAATTTGTTTGTGCGCACCTTAGGGCTACTGTTTGCCATGGCCTTTTTTACCGCACAGGGGGCACGCCAGGGCGACACTGTGTTAGCCGCTAATGCCGTGCTATTGCAGTTTATTATGCTCACTAGCTACGCACTTGATGGCTTCGCCCACGCAGCGGAATCGCTAGTAGGCCGCGCTTTTGGGCGGCGGGACTGGCGGGAGTTTGCAGCGACGGTTAGGGCGACAGCGCAATTCTCATTCTGGACAGCCACGGCGGCCACCCTTGCTTTCGCATTAGGGGGAAATTATTTGGTTGCCCTGCTGACGGGGCTGGCAGAGGTTCGTGCCACCGCCGCTAGCTACCTGCCTTGGATGGTAGTAATGCCATTAATTGCCGTATGGAGCTATTTATTAGACGGCGTCTTTATCGGCACCACCGCCGTGCGCGAAATGCGCAATAGTATTTTTATTGGCTTAGCGGTTTACCTACCTACTTGGTGGCTATCCCAAGGGTTTGGTAACCACGGTCTGTGGCTAGCCTTTACGCTTTTTATGTTCACACGTTCGGCGGTATTGATTGTCTACTATTACCGCTACCGCCAACACCATTGGCGCCCTCAGCGTGGAAATCTATAACGCTGAGAACATAACGCCAAACTCATAGGGCCCACTCCGTTGAAGCTCATCACGCATAGCTGCTACTAACTGGGCTACCGTAATAGTGAGTATCTGAGCAAGCATTTTAGTAAGCACCTGACAATAGATGAAAAATACGGTGTACCGCCGTATATTAGCCACGCACTTCCTAATAACGAATAAAGAGAGCACTCATGCTAAAACTCATATCAAAACCAGCAGTTAAGCTGGTCGAGCGCTACTTGCCTGATCCCTACATCTTTGTTCTGCTGCTAACATTAATTGCGTCTGTCGCTGCGATAGCCGTTGAGCGCCAAACACCGCTTGCCGTGCTGCGCATGTGGGGTGATGGCTTCTGGGGGCTACTCACCTTCTCAATGCAGATGCTGCTAGTGCTAGTCACGGGCTTTATGCTGGCAAGCTCACCACCGGTAAAACGCATTTTGCAGAAAATCGCTAGCACTGCGAAAAGCCCTGGTGGCGCGATTATTCTGGTCACGCTCGTGTCGCTCGCTGCCAGTTGGATTAACTGGGGGTTTGGTCTCGTTGTTGGGGCGCTTTTTGCCAAGGAACTCGCCCGCTTGATACGGGTGGACTATCGCCTTCTGGTCGCCAGCGCTTACTCTGGCTTCGTGGTTTGGCATGGCGGCCTTGCGGGTTCGATTCCGCTGACCATTGCAACAGAGGGCCACTTCTCCGCTGATCAAATTGGTGTTATCGGTACCGGTTCGACTATTTTTGCCTTCTTTAACCTTGCGATTGTTGTTTGTCTGTTTATTGCCGTACCGCTGGTTAACCGCTTCATGCTGCCGGATGAAAAAGACAGCGTGTATGTGGATCCAAAGCTGTTAAACGATGAACCTGAACAGCAAGGTCGTATTACCCGCCCAGCAGAAAAGCTCGAAAACAGCATGCCACTCGCCCTGCTAGTGGGCGTTCCAGGGCTTCTGTTCCTGCTCGACCACTTTCTACTTCGTAGCGGAGGATTGAACCTTAACGTCGTCAACTTCCTGTTCCTATTCTTGGCCATTGTGCTGCATCGCACGCCGCGCAACCTGCTCAACAGCTTGAATGAAGCCATTAAAGGCGGCGCAGGAATCGTTATTCAGTTCCCCTTCTACGCGGGCATTATGGCCATTATGGTGCAATCGGGATTGGCTCAGAGCATGTCTGAGTGGTTAGTCTCTTTCGCCACCGCTACGTCGCTGCCATTCTGGTCCTTCCTAAGCGCAGGCATTGTGAACCTGTTCGTGCCTTCCGGCGGTGGCCAATGGGCTGTTCAAGCCCCGGTCATGCTACCCGCTGCAGAAGCGCTAGGTGCTGACATTTCGCGTGTGGCCATGGCGGTAGCCTGGGGCGATGCCTGGACTAACTTATTGCAGCCCTTCTGGGCGCTGCCGGTGCTGGCTATCGCAGGCCTGAAAGCGAAAGACATCATGGGTTTCTGCCTAATCCAGCTGTTTGTCACCGGCATTATTATTTCCGTTGGCCTAGTATGGTTTTAGCATTAACGACGCAATAGCTTTAGAACTCTAGCTACCTACATAGCGCCCGCCCCTTGGGGCGGGCATTTTAATCTCTGAAGGTTTTTATTTATGTCAGACACCCACGCTGAACACAGCGCCCTACCCGGCCAGCATGAACTCTCCATGACCGTGTTAATGACGCCCGACATGGCCAATTTCAGTGGCAAAGTACACGGTGGTGCTATCCTTAAAAAACTCGATGAGGTGGCCTACGCTTGTGCAAGCCGCTATTCAGGCCACTATGTCGTCACACTTTCTGTCGATCAGGTGTTGTTTAAACAGCCGATTCACGTAGGCGAACTGGTGACCTTTCTAGCCAGCGTTAACCATGTGGGGCGCTCTTCTATGGAGATCGGAGTTAAGGTAGTGGCCGAAGATATCCGTGAAAAGCTGATTCGCCACACCAATAGCTGTTACCTCACCATGGTGGCGGTAGACTCGGACGGTAAGCCTGCGATAGTGCCGCCACTTGCGCTGGAAACTTCGCTACAGAAACTGAGATTTGAAAAAGCCGCGCTGCGCAAAAAACTGCGTAAGCAGGCGGAGCAAGAAGAGCTGCTAACTCATCAAAACCACCACCAGCAGCACTCTTAACGCTAACCCACACCGCAGAGCAAGGAGCCCTCATGCCCGTCAGGGAGCGCAACCCACAGCTACCTAAAACCGTTGAGTATGCGCATATCGGTTGGGATTTTTTCATCCTCGCCGCGGTTATCATCAACCTTAGCCTGTTACTATTTGACTCATTGTTTCTGATTGGACCGATTAACGACGCTATTGCCAGCCTCACACCCGGCTTTCACGTTTTTTACGACACAGTGATCCACAGCCGTTTTATTACCATCGACTTGTTTTTTGTCGGCATTTTTATAGCGGATGTACTGCTGGGCTGGATGGTAGCAATTGCCGAGCGGCGCTATCACCGCTGGTTTTTCTACCCTTTTGTTAACTGGTACGACGTGCTTGGCTGCATCCCCCTTAGCGGGTTCCGCTTATTGCGCGTACTACGCGTGGTATCTCTCTTAAACCGACTGCACCGGCTGCGCTTAATCGATGTGACAAGCTGGTCCAGCTACCGCTTTTTGGCCAAGTATTACGACATACTGTTGGAAGAACTTTCCGATCGCATTGCACTGCGGCTTCTTAGCAATGTACAGCAACAGGTCACTGCCAGCGACTCACTCACTGAGCGGGTCATTGATCGCGTTATCCTCCCTCGTAAAACTCAGCTGATTCATGAAATATCCCAGCGTCTGGAGGCGACGGTAGGCCAAGCCTATCAGCAGAATCGGATTGCTATCATGGCGTCGATTGATGACCTAGTCAGCCGAACACTACGGGAAAGCCCAGAAATTCAAAAACTACACCGCCTCCCCATGGGGAGAACCGCCTCAAACGCTATGCAGGCATCACTTAGCGGGGTTGCCCAACGGTTAGTAGATGAACTGGCCCAGGGCATTCACTCAGCGGAGTTTCGCCAACTGGTTGAGCGCACGGCCGAAACAGGCTTCAACAGCTGGCTAACTGTGGATGAAACGAGTGCGCATGTCACCGAACAAGTGCTTTACGACACTCTCGAAATGCTCAAAGAACAGATACACCACCAAGGATGGAAAGACCGTTATGAGTAGCTTGGTTATTAACAGCTTTGTTACACGGTAATGGTTGCCAATGGCGGCTGAGCCAGGCACTGCTTAATAACGCTCACTGCCTGAGTTAATGCCTGCCTATCAGTAGCAGCGCCAATACAAATCCTAATTGCCTGGGGCGCGGGCGTACTTCCCACACAAAAAGGCTCCGCGCTTGAGACTTTAACGCCTTGCAGTTGCAAGCGCTTGCACAGTTCGATGGCGCGACTCCCTTCCGGCAGCGTGAGCCAGACATTACTGCCGTTGTGACTCCGACCCAGCGTGTAACCGGAAAGCATCTCTGTCACTATTTGCTGTCGCGCGGCCAGCTCCTCAGTTTGCCACGCAAGCAGCGAAGCTGCCTCAGGCTGAGCGATCCAATAACAGGCGATATCGACCATCAGTGGCGGCACCATCCAACTCTGCGCTCTTAACCCGGCGGCAAGGCGCTCAAGCAGCACATTAGGCGTGCGCAGAACACCAATACGCAGCCCTCCCGCCAATACTTTTGCCGTACTGAAGACAAATAGCGTCCGCTCTGGAGCTAACTGATACAGCGGTGTACCGCGCTGCTCAGCAGGCAAGTACTGCACACCATCTTCTAATAGCCAGCTGTCATAACGCCTGGCAAGCGCTACCAATTGCTCACGCCGAGCCTCGCTGAGACAAGCGCCGGTAGGGTTATTCTGGTCGGGTGTCACATAGATTAGCCTAGGCGGCTGGCGGGCACACTGCGCCTCCAGCGCCTCCATGCACATGCCTTCTTCATCAAAGGCAATACCGACCATTTTTAGGTGTGCTTGCTGGGCGGCACTAATCGCACCTGGATAGGTCAAGGCATCGGTAGCAATTAGTTCACCAGGGCGCAGCAGCGTACTAAGCACAAGACTAATGCCATGCTGCCCCCCTTGAGTAATCAACAGCTCATCCGCGTTCAGCGACATACCTAACTGCGCTAGCCATCCCGCCAGCCTCTCGCGGTGACCTTCGGCTCCCCGAGCATCAAGATAGGAAACTCCCCGCGTCACTGCAGAAGGCGATTCGCTCATTGCCTTTAATGCATCACTAAACGCCTGTAAACGAAGCGGGTGAGGTGGCGGCAAGCTTAAGCTTAAATCGATGACATCGCTGTCATCATTCTGACGCCACGCCATATCAAAAACGGTTCTTTCCGCAGGTTGTTTGACGAAGGTTCCACTGCCTACTCGGGCAGTTACCCAGCCATGGTGTTCTGCCTCAGCATACCCACGCGTAACGGTTCCTACGGTTACCCCCAACGCATCCGCTAAACGCCGCTGAGGTGGTAAGCGTTCGCCTGGAGCAAGCTCTCCGGCCGAGATGGCTGCGCCAATAGACTGGGCGATAGCGCGATAGCGTGGCCCAGAAAAGCACTCGAGTGAAGGCACCCAAATTGTCATGGTGACAATAAAACCTTTGACGTAGATTTAACCGCCATTATGCTTAAAAAAGTGACTAAAAGACAACCTAACCGAAAAATTGTATGGATACAAAATGAACAACGAATGGCTACTACTTGGCCCTGCAGCGCTTTACATGATGTCGATGACGCTTACTCCTGGGCCGAACAACATTATGCTGACTGCCTCAGGGGCGAATTTTGGTTTTCGGAGAACAATGCCTCATATGTGGGGAATTTTAGGCGGCTGTTTTCTGCTATTTTCCGGTATCGCACTAGGGCTTGGCGTTTTGTTTGAACGCTTTCCCATGGTGCAGACAACACTTCGCTGGGTAGGTAGCGCCTATTTGCTGTATTTAGCCTGGAAAATAGCCACTGCACCGCCGCCAAACCTCAAAGGGACTCAGCACGGGGTGCCATTAACCTTTTTCCAAGCCGCAATGTTTCAATTTGCCAACCCCAAAGCGTGGGTAATGGGGCTGGCGTTGATGGCAGGGTTTCTTCCCGAAAATGGCCAGCCAGTGGTAAACGCATTGGTGTTAGCGGGTTTCGCGGAATTGGTCGCGCTGCCGTGCATTGCCCTGTGGGCAGCGTTTGGCAGCGCTATTGGACAGTGGATCAAAAGTGATAAAGCCTGGCGGCTATTTAATATCACCATGGGGCTGTTAACGGCCGCCTGTGTGGTGCTGATCTTACGCTAGCCGCAGCGCAGCGCTTCAATCATGTCATTACTTTCTAAAAGAATATTTAGGCGATCTTCCCGGTAATCCATGGTCGCGGCGCTGTTAGGCCTGAGCACACGCACCTGCTGAGCACCACTCTCACTTTGCAATGTGGGCACATTGGTTTCATCAAAGGGAGCGCCAATAGCGTACTGCACTGCTTCAGCACTACAGGTGGTGTTCGTCACGCTAGAAGACTGGCCTACGGTAGGCGGCACTGGAGCTGAGACATCATCGGGTGAGCCAGCACATGCCACTAACAAGGCCGACACTGGAACTACTGATGCGAATAATACAGTGAGACTGCCCAGTTTTTTCTTCGCGCAGCGTAATGGATGATTCATTATGATTCTTCCTTGTTTGGCTAATAACTACCCAGAATGCAAAGCGGGCTAGACAACTATGCCTAACCCGCTCATTCACGCCAAGAAACATCCGTTATAAATAATGTTAACTCGCTGCGTCCTGAACAGCTTTTCCTCCCTCTTGGACGTCTTGTCCTGCACCAGAAATCGTATTGCAGCCCGCTAAAGCACCCGCAGTCATCAGTAAAATAAAGCTGGCAGCCAATAGCTTTTTCATCGCTGTTCTCCTTAACAAGTTATTCAAAGCCGGGAAGCTCCCACGGAAGCCTTTCCGTATAGGAGTACTTTCAGCGTAACAGGTTTTAATAATTACGCCTGTTTTGATCTCTACTTACCGGGCCCTTGGTAAGGAGCAAGGCGAATCAGCAGCTGCTATGATGATTTCATTATGTAAAGGAGTACTGATTTGAAAACGTTTGAACTTGACCCACGGCTAGAAGCGGATACCTTGCCGCTCGCTGACCTTACTCTGTGTCGCGCGCTGCTAATGAACGATGCGCGCTATCCTTGGGTAATTCTGGTTCCCAAGCGTGACTCAGTTAGCGAAGTTTTTGAACTGAGCCAGGATGATCAAGCCCAGCTATGGCGTGAAACGGTAGCGTTAGGGGCAGCGATGAAGGAGACATTCCACGGTGATAAGCTCAACATTGCCACCTTAGGTAATGTCGTCAGCCAATTGCATATTCATTTGGTGGTGCGCTATAAAAATGATGCCAGCTGGCCAGCGCCGGTATGGGGAAGCGGCAGTCCAGAGCCCTATGAGCTAGCCCTACAGGGCAGTCGCCGCGAGCAGTTGCTTGCCCAAATTGAAGGTTTAAAGACTTAACTTACTTCCCCAGCAAAGAGCCCTGCCTTGATGGTGGCTCGTTGAGTAATGGACCGCTGGCTGGCTGGGCGGCGCCAGCCAGGGAAAGCGATACGCCTAACGCAACTATGAGAGCACCGCCCGCAAGCGCCGCCCACCCAGCCGCTTTTTCGACCATCTGTCGGCTGCTCTGTCGCTGTAACCGCTTAGTAGCCCAACCGCGAGCCACTATGCTTGCTAGCGCCAGCACAGAAACGGTAATACCGGTACCAAGCGACATGGCGAGCACCGAAGCGACACCGACGTAAAACTGCCCCAGCAGGCTAGCAGCCCCCAACATAAGTACTGCCCCCGTGCATGGACGCATACCGATAGCGCCGACGGTCATCAACGCTGTGCGCCAGTCGAGCGCCTGTTGAGGCTCGATATGATGAGCGCCACCGCAGCAGTGGGAATGGTCATGGCTGTGGCTGTGGCTGTGGCTGTGGCTGTGATCAACAGCATCACTGGCGTGGGCTGAGTAAGCTTGGCGCAATTGTTTTATCGCCCGCCAGCATAACCAACCACCTAACAGCGCCACTAACATAAAGCTGGCTTGCTCTACCCACACCACGCTACCCATTGCTTGGCGGGTCAGCCAGCCAAGACCATGAACGAGTACTGCTACCATGGCAATGGCCGTTACCCCCTGTAGCAGGGATGCAGCAAAAGAGAGCCCCAGCGCGCGGCGGGTAGCACCGCCGTGGGATGCCAAATACGTCGCTAGTACCGCTTTGCCATGCCCAGGCCCCGCGGCATGAAAAACGCCATAAGCAAAGCTTACCCCTAGTAACGTTAGCCAAGTGTTGGTAGAAGGCGTGCGGGAGAGCTCGGTGATAGCAAGCGTTAGGGTGCGATGTAAATCACGTTGCCAAGCCAGCAACTGAAAGCTCACTCCCTGCAAATTAGCCTGTACGATAACGACCAACAGCAGCGCCCCGAACACGGTAAGCGCTCCCCATAACAGTTGTTGCCGCGTTAAAGGCATTGCCCCTCCACCAAAAAGTTATAAAGTAACACTTTATACACGACCTTCCAGGTTTTCCGCTAGTCGCATTTAACCCGCCCCGTTTCAGCAAAATGGCGGCCAAACCCTGGTTCGCCCGTTTCATCCACGTCCAGCAGCGCGGCTTGCATAACGAGTTCCGGATCGGGATCAGCAGGCAACACGCTTAAACGGCAGTCGGGCTCACCATTGAGAATCAGCGCCTGCTCAGAGGGTGCTCCGTCCTCTTCTTCGTGCACCACTTCAATATAGTAAGTTGGGTCAAAGACCTGATACTCCAGCATTCGCCCAGCCAATGGCTGAGGTGATGCCAACGGTAGAATAAACATAAATGTTAAACGGCCGTCACGCTCCAACGCAGTGTATTCAGACACCTCTCCCAGCGCTTGCGGTTCACCGTTCACACGCACCTCAGTAAAGTAGTGCTGCTGCGACAGGTTATCACGGATGTCACTGCCTAACTGATCAAGACCTTCTTGCAGATTACTGCCTTGAATCTGCTGCAACTCTTCAAACACCACCAAGCTGTAAAAAGGATCCATTCGCCACGTTTGATGCAGCCCTGTGGCTACCCCGTCGTCATCCGTTATCACCCGCACACTGAGATCGATCCAGCCATGTGGGTGAGCCATCACTGGGCTGCTGGTTAACGTGCCACAAACGCCTATTGCCAGCACTACCCAGTAACCGCGAAATTTATTCAGTAAGCTACCAAGCGGAGGTAATACGCCTATCACGGTAATTCTCCTAATTTATATTGCAGCTCAACCAGCCAGGGATCTAATACATACGGTGGCAGTGGCTGATTACCACGCAGAGCCGATAGGCTGACACGGCTGCCACCAGGCACCTCACTTACCTGCAGTTGCAAGCGATACTCTGGCCAACGGGCTAACGTTGCTTCTGCTCGCCCTAGGGCTAAATCAGCGTGCCGCACGACATAGCCTTGCTCCATCATTAACTCAATGGCTTCGCGGAACGTTTGCTCAGGGGAAGCGTTGTAACGCAGTTCTCGCGGCTCTAGCGGCTGCGTAGTGGCACAGCCTGCCAGCGTAATAATCACAAGTACTGCGGTGGCCGTTAAAAAACGCTTACGTAGTGATTTCATGACGCCCTCGGGGTAGCAGCCACTTGCTTAAATGCCGTTTGGAAGCGTTGACAAAAATCATCATTGCTAGCGCTGTAAGATTCACGCAGATCCCCTAAGTGGTCAAAGCGGCGAATATCTCGAGAAAGCCGAATATGGCCATCACGTGCCAGTAGCGACACCCGCTCTACCTCGACAGGTTGGTGGCGAAAACCACCGCCAAATCCTCTACCAACTCCCAAGCCAATGCTGGAACCACCACTCCCCAAACCGAAGCCACCAAATACCCGCGTGCTTCGCCCATAACCAAAGTCGTTATCGTAAGGGTCATAGTAGCCAATCAAATCACGCTGCCGACTAGCGGTCACCAGCCCCAAACCGGTGTCAGTCGTATCAAGTTGAAAGCCCCAGGCTTCCAACACTTCAATACTCTGTGTCAGCACCTCTAGGGGCGGTGCCGACTGGCCGGTGGAGAAGTAGCAGGCTGCCGAAGGGGCAGGCTCCGCTTGAGGAAGGCGCTCTGGCACTGCTTGGCAGCCTGTCAGTATTAACAAGCACGTCATGCTAATCGGTAGTATTGCCTTCATGAGTGATCCTCTCGCCCCGGTTACGGCTGGTGTGTCATCGATCGCCGCGCTAAGCTCGCCAGCAGCCATTCATTAAGATAAATGACAAAGAACTGCTCCAAAAAAACTATTCTCAAAAAACTATTCCCAACAATCTGTGACAACGCTTTAGAGAGGTTGTGCGATGAATGTTCTGCTTTGCCCCGATAGTTTTAAAGATGCTGTGAGTGCTGAACAAGCGGCAAACGCCATGGCCAATGGTATTCAGCGTGCTGCGCCAACCGCCACAATTCACCTTTGCCCGCTTGCGGATGGCGGCGAGGGCAGCTTGGACGCGCTTATTGCAGCCACCAACGCCGAACGCCGTCAACTAACGGTACAAGATGCCCTGGGGCGGCCGCGTCAAGCATCCTGGGGCTGGCTTAGCGAGCAGCGTACCGCGTTTATCGAATTGGCAGAAGCCAGCGGGTTGCAGCACCTAACCCCTGATCAGCGTAATGCCCTGCATACCACCACTTACGGTGTCGGAGAATTATTTCTTGCAGCGCTGGACGCTGGTGCCACGAAAGCACTGCTTTTTTTAGGTGGCAGCGCTACCAATGATGCAGGGGCAGGGATGCTCCAAGCACTGGGAGTAAAACTATTAGATCATAACGGCGACTCGCTTCCTCCCGGTGGTGCTGCGCTCCAACAGCTTGCAACGCTCGACCTTTCCACGCTCGACCCACGTTTAGACAGCTTAGAAGTTGAAGCTGCCGTGGATGTCGATAACCCACTGCTAGGATCGCGTGGGGCGAGTGCAGTCTTTGGCCCGCAAAAAGGAGCATCACCTGACGATGTCGCCACACTTGACCAAGCGATTGGTCATTTTGCCGAGCAGAGCGCCCAGGCATTGGGGCGCGATGAAAGAGAATTAGCAGGCGCAGGAGCTGCGGGCGGTATGGGATTTGCCGCTCGCAGCTTTCTTAACGCAACCCTTACGCCGGGCATTGAGATGATTATGCAGCAGGCCAAGCTACCCAACCTGCTTCCTGACGTTGACGTAGTAATTACCGGAGAAGGTCGCCTAGATGGTCAAAGCCTTTCGGGTAAAACGCCTATTGGCGTTGCTCGTGCGGCCAAACGCTACGGCAAGCCCGTCATTGTGCTGGCTGGCAGCCTGGGTGATGGATGGCAGGCCTGTCTAGAAGAAGGCGTTACCGCAGCGTTTGCCCTTGCCGATGGCCCGATGACACTTGAGGACGCTCTACCACGTACCGCTGAGCTACTCGCCGATCGCTGTGAGAGTATCGCAAGGCTTTGGCTAGCTCGGTAAGCGGGACAGCTAGCCGCTCTTGACGAAACGCCACCCCTTGAAAAACAGGATAGTCGCCTACATCTTTCTTACTAGACGCACACGCAGAGGCATATCAGTGCTGTACTCGTTGCGTAAGCGATGAGTCAGCCGTCGCCAGCTCACCGCCAAGGTCATGTTATGACGCTATTGCAGCGATGCAGAAAACTTGTTTTGCAACGTTCGCTAAGCGACTTAAGCTAAATCAAACGATTTGATGGCCGTACTGTTTCAGAGCGGTTCCAACCATGGAGGAGCACTATATGAGTGATACGAATAGCATTGGCTTACACGAAGGTAGCGCAAGCCAACTAGCTGAGAAACTTAATCACCTGCTGGCCAATTATCAGATCTTCTATATGAACGTTCGTGGCTACCACTGGAATGTCCGAGGTAGCGACTTCTTTGAGCTACATGCGAAATTTGAAGAATTCTATACAGACTTGCTCACCAAAGTAGACGAAGTGGCGGAGCGTATTTTGACGTTAGGCCACAAGCCCATTCATGCGTATAGCGATTATGTGAAAATTTCGCGTATTGAGGAAGATAAAGACGTTCATGATGGTCAAACCTGCGTGAAAGGCGTACTCACAGGTTACCAAACACTGATCGAATTACAGCGGGAACTGCTGGCAATTGCATCGGATGCTGACGATGAAGGCACCGCTGCTCAAGCCGGTGATTATATTCGCGAGCAGGAAAAAACCGTGTGGATGCTCAACGCTTACCTGAGCAAATAACGCGATGTTTACCTCGTTAATCTGAGGTAAGCACTATCAAAAACGGCACCATAGCGGTGCCGTTTTTTTTATGGCGATTTGTCTAACGAGAGTTCGCCAGCGTTTCGATGAAGTCGCGCAACATCTCCCAGAACTCGGCCACCGACTCAATTTCCACTCGCTCGTCTGGAGAATGCGCGCCACGAATCAGCGGGCCAAACGAAATCATGTCTAAATGCGGGTATTTGCTACCTAAGATGCCGCATTCAAGGCCTGCATGAATCACTTTAACCTCGGGTTCACGGCCCATTAAGGCGGCATGCCGGGCGTTAAAGGTAGCAAGCAACGGGCTTTGCGGATTGGGAACCCAACCTGGGTAGCCGTTCTCCACTTTCACTCTGGCGCCCATCAGGCCAAATAACGCCTGAAAGCGTCCCGCCATCGCATCAGTGGCACTGTCATGCAGTGAGCGCACCAACGCACAAAGATGGAAACGTCCGCTTTCCACGTTTAATACGCCCAAATTGTTCGAGGTTTCCACTACCCCCGGCACATCAGCACTCATGCGTTCGACCCCACAGGGTGCCGCATGCAGCGCAGCCAGCAGCATCGCACTGCCATCTCGGGTCAGAGGCTCAGCGTCAACCAGCTCCACACGCTCAGCTTTAAGCACCATATTGCTATCGCCACTGCCCAATTCGGCTTTCAGCGTATGGGCAAGCGTTTCAACCATCGCCAGCGCAGCGTCAACCTCATCAGCAGGCAGGGCAATTTGCGCAAACGCCTCGCGGGGGATGGCATTACGCAGCGTGCCACCATGGTAGCTAATTAACCGCGCATCAAAGGCTTCCAGTGCCCACAGAACGCGGACTAGCAAGCGATTCGCGTTGCCCAGGGGCTTATCAATATCCATCCCCGAGTGGCCGCCTTTAAGCCCCGTCAGCGCCAGCGAAATCACCTGCTCATTGTCTTGCATAGCCGTGATGGGAAGCTGTGCATTCACCACCACATCAGCGCCGCCCGCGCAGCCGATATACACTTGGCCGCGATCTTCGCTGTCTAAATTTAGCAGCAATGACCCTTCCAGCCAGTTCTCGGCGAGATTGAGCGCGCCCCCCATAGAGGTCTCTTCCTCTAGCGTAAACAGCGCTTCCAAGGGGCCGTGAGTAAGCTCAGGATCTTCTAGCACTGCCAGAATAGCGGCGACACCAAGGCCATTATCAGCACCTAGCGTGGTGCCATCAGCAAATAGCCAACCCTCTTTTTCATATGTCTGAATAGGGTCGCTGGTGAAATCATGGTCATGGCCTGCGTTAGCTTGCGCCACCATATCTAGATGGCCCTGCAGCACGATGCCTGGCGCGCTTTCACAGCCAGGCGTAGCTGGCTTACGAATGCGCAGATTGCCAAAGTCATCACGGTCGTGGGAAAGTCCCTGGGAATCAGCCCAGGCCTCCAACGTAGCCACCAGCGCAGCTTCATGACCAGAGGGACGTGGCGTATTACACAGTGTGCGAAAGTGCTGCCACACTAAACGTGGCGCGAGGGCTTCTAGATGTGCGTTCATGGAAACTCTTCATTATCGATAACCTGCTTACTTTACCCGCCTGAGCTACTGGGGAAAAGCGTGCGCTGCTCAATAATTTGCTGAGTCGCACGTCGAATCAGGCGCACCGTCTCACCATGCGCTTTCGCTAACGGTTGGTTTTGGAAGGCCCAGGCGATCAACTGCTGGTGTGCAATCTGCACGTCTTGCCCTAGCGGCCAGTGGCTAGCCTCTCTGGCCAGCGCCTGAAGCGCCGTCCTTGCCAACGCAGGGTCACGATGAGCGTAAGCTACATCTTCTATCGTTTGAACCTCAGCCGCGCTAAGCGCTAAACGAGGTATCGACGGCAGCAGTAACGCGACGATCGATGCTGGCAGTGCTGCTAACTCAAAAGCCAGTAGTGTTATCAACGAGACCGCAAATGAATCACGCAGCGATGCCAGCACTGCTTGCCCTTCGCTGGAAAGCGCACGCGCCACCATAATGGCATACTCGCCGGTAGCCGCTTCCCGAGTGATGCCTAAGCGAACAGGCACAAACCCAAGCGCCAGCCAAAAACGCAGCAGCGATGCTTCGGCACCAAAGGTAGCCCCGTACAGCGCCACGCCCTGCTGGTCAGCATTGGCTATATCGTCTTCTAACAACCGACGCCCTAACCCTTCACGCCGCCGCTCTGGGTGAGCGGCAATGCGCGCTACCCGACGCCAGCGGGACGTTAACGCCTCACGGCTACCGCTGTGTGCTGCCAACGACTGGGCCAGCAGATGCCCTTGAGGGCGTCGCTCACCACGAGCCACTTGTTCAGCAAGTGCGGCATTAAAGCCGCCCTCTTCCCGAGTCACCAGGACGGCCTGGGGCTCTTCAGCTGCGATAATTGTGCGAATGGAGGTGCCAGGGCCATCCAGCAGTTGGCGTAAGTCGCTAGGCGTGGTGCGATAGTGGGACTGCACCAGCAAGCCGAACAGTTTCTCTAACAACTCAGGCTGCTTGGCTAACTGCGCCTGAGTAAGCGCTATAGAGGCGGTCTGACAGTAAGTACGGGCGTGTGCCTCGGGTAACGGAGCGTTGAGCAGTAGCAGCGTTTGAATAGTTGCTTCTAAGGGATCACCCGCTGACCAGCGAATAGGAGAATCTAGATGGAGCTCGCGCCACTGGGGTGCTTTTCGATTGAGCACCTCGCGAAAGCGCAGTGCAAAACCGCGCCCTGAACCTTCATAGCCATGTACGGTGGTTGCAAACGCGATACGAGGGAATGCAGCAAGCCACTGAGCTAACATTGCCGCAGGAATCGCCGCAGCCTCGTCGACAAGTAAATAGCTGCCGCTACCGCCGAGTGTTGCTTGGTGAACCTGCGCGTTTAGCGCATCAGGTGGAAGAAAACACAGCGAGCTACCACTCGGTAGTTGAAAGCGCGACGGGCTGAGCCGTTGGCCTTCTGGGCATAGCGCTACCACTCGCGCAAACAGGCTTTCCACTGAACTAAGTCGGGGTGCGGTCACCACCAATTGCGTAACGCTTTTTTGTAGCAGGCGGGCACAGGCAATCCCCAGCGCCGCGCTTTTACCTCGCCCACGGTCCGCAGTTATAACCAGTGGTCGGCGACGCTTTAGTCTCACTAGTGCATTCACCGCACGAGCTTGGTCGGCAGTCAGACAGTCGGCGTCGTCAACGGGAGTTGCACGCGAGTCTCGAACAGGCAGCCTAGGCAGCGCAAGCCTGCTACCCACCTGCCAATGAACAATAGTGCTCTCACCCGTAAGCAGCGATGCCAAACGTTCAAGGTAGTGGGCGCTCAGTGATTCCCAACACCAGGGGTGATCGGTAAAGCGGGCATAATCAGGATCAGGCTGTTCGCCCCAGTTGTCTGGCGTGATGACCACCAAGAACCCACCCGCGCTCACGGTACCCGCTAATGCGCCCAGGGCATCTGGGTCTAATCCCTGGCTACCACTGGCGTCTACGACGATTAGCTGATGTTCCGCCCCTAGCCGTGTGCGAGCTTTACGGGCTGGTAAACACGGCGCCACCGGCGTCTCATGCTCAGCCCCCACCCACAGCGGCGCCTGCCACATTCGCGCTTCCCATAACCGTTGCGCCTGTTGGCGAGCCTTATCGGTCGGCCCATATAGCCATACCAGCGCCCGCCAGCGGCGACGCTGCAAGCGGGTGGCATGGTGCCCCAAGGCCGATGCTTGCTTAATGACAGCGTTAGGTTTGTCAACGCGACAGCCTGCTCGCATAGCGTCTCCTGAGAATGTCTTTTACTTACAACTTTGGTTGTAGAATAACGTGTTTTTCAACGGTTTTAGAACTAACCATATGGTTAAAAAAATGACTAAAAAATATACAAACAATTGTTTTCAATGACCTTAATTTAAAAAAAAAGCTTCGTTTATGACGTTAAATTCCTTGAGTTACTGATATTGCGCTGCAGCGGGTGGAGTGTGCTAGCTTAGCGATGCAGCCTAGCGGTATTTACTTTACGTAAACGTAAGCCATGCTCGCTGCACTTTCCTGCTTTCAGGTAATGAACACTAATAACGCCAACCGCCAAAGTACCAGGAAACATACAATGAAAAAGATGACTAAATTCGCACTAACCAGCCTCGCCGCTGGTGTCGCTTTCGCCGCACTCACCTCTACCGCCCAAGCGCAAGAACAGTGGACAATGACCA
Source organism: Halomonas sp. TD01 (assembly GCF_923868895.1). GTDB lineage: Bacteria > Pseudomonadota > Gammaproteobacteria > Pseudomonadales > Halomonadaceae > Vreelandella. The sequence continues at coordinate 1,918,798 of NZ_OV350343.1, read as the reverse complement.
CTACCTGGCCCGAGAACCTTGACCTGATTAAGATTGATCAGCACTGGGCAGACCTTGTAAACCAACTCGCAGGTGACGAAGTACAAATTAACTTCCGGGCAGGTGGCACGTTAATGCCTGGCACTGAAGTGTTCGACGCTACCGAAACCGGTGCCATCCAAGCTTCTGGCGATTGGCCAGGCTACTGGGCAGGTTTAAACCCGGCATTCTCTCCACTGGCCACCACTACCAGCCTGTTTAACGGCGTGGATTACTTGAACTGGATTCAACAATGGGGCGGTTTTGAGCTCTATCAAGAAATCTATGGCCAATACAACATGGTGTATTTGCCTTACGGTATCACCAATAACGAATCTGGCTTCATGGGTCGCACGCCGATTGAAAGCCTCGCCGACCTTGAAGGCAAGCGCTTACGTCTATCGGGTCGTGACCAGGGCCGAGTACTTGAAGAGCTAGGGGGCTCCCAGGTTACATTGGCGGGTGGCGAAGTGTATCAGGCGATTGAGCGCGGCGTGATCGACGCAGGTGAATTCTCTACCCCAGGTGTTGATTTTAACGCAGGTTTTGCTGAAGTTGCTGATTACTGGGCGACGCCTGGCTGGCACCAGTCGGCGAGCGTTTTCGGCGTTATGATCAACAAAGATTCTTGGGACGCTCTGTCTGAAGAGACTCAGGCGAAGCTAAGAACTGCCGCCGAAGCCACCATGGCATGGTCACTCTCGTGGTCGGAGCGTGAATCCACCGATGCCACACGCAAGTTTATTGATGCAGGGGTCACCATTAACCAGTTCTCCGAGGAAGACCTGGCGCGCATTCAGGAAATCACCAACGAGGTGATCGTTCGCGGTGCTTGTGAACACCCGGATCATGCAAAAGTATATCACTCCATGATTACCTACCTAGAAGACTATGCGGCATGGCGTGATGTTACCGCGCCATTCAACATGAGCCGCACTATGGATAACCTGCCCTCACTGGAAGAGATCGAAGCCTGCCTATAAGGCGTTTAAGTGCCGCCCCAGCGCTGCTGGGGCGGTTGGTGCTTAGCTGCGGAGACCTTCCATGAATGCGATTGCCAAGGCGATCGATGCAATTAACGAGCTGCTGGGCCGCATCATCGCACCGTTAATTGCCATCATTACTCTTATAGTGCTTTACGACATCGTGTCGCGCTTCTTCTTTGGCCGCCCTAGCGACTGGGCATTTGATGTCACCAAAATGTTGTTTGGCGCCCACTTTATGCTGATGGCCGCCTATGGATTACGCCACCATGCCCATGTGGAAGTCGACGTTATTAAACGCCTGCTATCACGTAAAAAGCAGGCCGTACTAGACCTGCTCGGCTACTTGATCTTCTTTGTGCCTTTCATTTGGCTGTTATTGACTTACGGATGGCGTTTTTTTGAGCGCTCGTTCAGTCGTGGCGAAACGACCTACGGCATGGTCTCAATCCCTGTGTATCCGGTGAAAGGCGTTATCGTAGTCGCTGCAGTGCTTATTCTGTTGCAGGCGGTTGCTATCGTTCTGCGCGCCATTATGCAACTGCGTGAGGAGAAATCCGCATGAGTGCAGAACTACTGACGCTGGTGATGTTTGGCGGACTTTTAGTTGGCCTGTTTATGGGTCATCCGCTTGCTTTTGTATTGGGTGGCATGGCAGTCATCGGTGCTTATTTAGGGCCTGGCATTAACACCCTGGGTATCATCATTAACAACGTCTATGGCAACGCTATGGACAACTACGTACTAGTGGCTATACCACTGTTTATTCTGATGGCGCGCTTCCTTAACGACTCAGGCGTCACCGAAAAAATGTTTGATGCCATGCGGTTGCTGCTGGCGAACCTCCGCGGTGGATTAGCGCTTACCGTGGTTGTTGTATCTGTCTTACTTGCAGCTACCACCGGTATTGTCGGCGCGTCTATTGCCGTTATGGGTATGATTGCCCTAGTGCCGATGCTGAAATATGGCTATAACAAAGAGTTGAGCGCAGGCGTCATCATGGCCAGCGGCTGCTTGGGCATTTTAATTCCCCCCAGCATTATGTTGATTTTGATGGCGAGCTACTCGCCGGTCTCGGTGGGCGCACTCTTTGCTGGTGCATTAGTACCCGGCCTGATGTTGGGGATGATGTATGCCCTCTACGTGCTGGTGATCTGCTGGCTCAAACCTAGCTACGGCCCTAAAGTACCGGCAGAAGAGCGCGCTGAAGTCAGCACAAAACAACTTCTGATCATGCTGGGCAAGTATGTTGTTCCGCCAATGTCGTTAATTCTCGGCGTACTGGGGGCACTGTTTACCGGAGTAGCAACGGCCACTGAAGCATCTGCTATTGGTGTGTTTATCGCCTTCCTGCTTTTTTTGATCTTCGGCGACCGCAAGCTATCAACCTGTTACAACACGCTGATTGAAGCTGGCAAAACCACAACGATGGTCATGTTAGTGCTTGTCGGGGCGACGGCGTTTACCGGGGTATTCTCGATTGGCGGTGGAATGACCGTAATCAGCGACTTCGTGCTAGCGGTTCCAGGCGGTACTGTCGGTGCCCTGCTACTAATGTTGTTCCTGGTATTTATCCTCGGAATGTTCCTCGATTGGACCGGCATTGTGCTGCTTAGCTTCCCTATTATGCTGCCAATTATCTCGCAGATGGGCGTGGACATACTGTGGTTCGTCGTCATGGTGGCGGTAGTACTGCAAACCTCCTTCTTAACGCCGCCCTTTGGCTATGCGCTGTTCTATCTGAAAGGAGTGGCGCCACCGGGGGTCGAGATTGTTGATTTATATAAAGCCGTCGTGCCATTTGTGGCCATTATCATTTTCGCCTGCATACTGATGGCGCTTTTCCCCAGCTTGATTACGGGACTACCAAGTTTGATGGTGGGCTATCAGTGACACCTATCCGCTGACGCTAAACGCACGACTTCCCCCCGCATTGCGGGGGGATTTTTTTGATAGCCGCAATGTTGGCTGCAGCAGCCTAACGCAAGTGATACTATTTGCAGCTGCTATTTTTTCGCATTGACGAGCCAAGCTGCCCCTCATCCAAGGAGACAACGACGTGTCTACGCCAGCTCGCCGCTCACCATCGGCCCTGCTTTCAGGTTTTGCCTCACGCCTTTCGCTGTCGCTTAACCCTTGGTCAATCGCCCTGTTTTTGATTGCCCTCGTTGTCGCGCTTCCTATTATTGTGGTTCTTAGCCATATTTTTGTGCCGACGGAAGGCGTTTGGCAGCACCTTGCAAGCACCGTGTTACCACGTTATCTCTCTAATACGTTCTGGCTGGTGCTATGGGTAGGCATTGGCACTCTGATTGTGGGGGCTGGGACCGCGTGGCTGGTCGTTATGTGCCGCTTCCCTGGCAAGCGCATATTTGAATGGGCACTGCTGTTACCCCTGGCAGTACCGACTTATGTCATTGCCTACGCCTATACGGACTTTTTCCAAGTAGCAGGACCGCTACAAAGCATGTTGCGCGAATGGCTTGACTGGCGAGTGGGCGATTACTACTTCCCCAATGTGCGCTCTTTAGGCGGCGCGGCAACCCTAATCACTTTTGTGCTTTACCCGTATGTGTACCTGCTAGCCCGAGCGTCATTCCTCGAGCAGTCAGTATGTGTATTAGATGTTGGCCGTACCCTGGGGCGTGGCCCCTGGCGCTTATTTGCTAGCGTGGCGCTACCGCTCGCCCGCCCGGCGTTAGTCGGCGGCGTTTCACTGGTACTAATGGAGACGCTTAACGAATTTGGCGCGGTGCAGTTTTTTGGTGTAGATACGTTTACCACGGGTATCTATCGCACATGGTTTGGCTTAGGAGAACCCGTAGCGGCTGCTCAGCTAGCAGCCTGCCTACTGACCTTCGTCATTGTATTGGTTCTTCTAGAACGCTATTCGCGGGGTAAACGGCGCTACTTCCATACCACTAACCGCTATCAGCAATTACCGGAATATCAGCTGCGGGGCTGGCATGCACTCGGCGCTACCCTGGCGTGTTTGCTTCCCATTGTTATTGGCTTTTTACTACCCAGCGGCATTTTGCTCAATATGGCCATTAAAACGGGCGATAGCCTTTTCGGCACGCGGTTTATTGGCTTTGCCATGAATAGCTTGAGCCTTGCGACCGTTGCCGCTTTAATCGCGGTAGGGCTAGCCGTACTACTGAGCTACGGGGTTAGGCTCAACAATTCACCAAGCGCACGATTTTTCACACGTATCGCCGCGATGGGATATGCCATTCCTGGCTCGGTAGTTGCCGTAGGTATCCTGATTCCATTTGCCTGGCTGGATAACTCGCTGAACATGTGGCTACACGAACACTATGGCAAAATCATCGGACTGGTATTTAGCGGCTCAGCGTTTATCTTAATTTACGCCTATGTCGTGCGCTTTTTAGCTGTTTCATTTAATGCGGTAGAAGCAAGCCTTGGCAAGGTCACGCCCAGCATGGATGCCGCCTCCCGCACCTTGGGCCAAACCGCAGGTGGTACGTTACGTCGTATACATACGCCGCTGATGCGTAGCAGTCTGTTAGCAGCAGGGATTTTGGTATTTGTCGATGTAATGAAAGAGTTGCCCGCCACGATCATATTGCGCCCCTTCAACTTCGACACTCTGGCAGTGCGCGCTCACAGCCTCGCCTCAGATGAACGACTAGCAGAAGCATCAACAGCCTCTTTGACGATTGTGGTGGTTGGCATCTTACCCGTGATTTTACTCAGCTTGGCGATGCGCCGGGCGCGCCCCGGTAGCCAGGCTGAGTAGTTGAAGCGAACCGTCATTGGGAAGCAAAAAGTTAACGAGGAAAGATAAATACCTGGGAGTGGTCCAAGTCGATATCAATCGGCTGCCCCTCCTGGGGTAAAAACACGCCTGGCACACGGGCGTGAAGGTGAGCTTCCTGGCCATCTTCTCCATGCGCACATAGGTGAATAAGGCTGGAGCGCCCTAACAGCTTAGCCATGACCACATGACTATGATTATGCGGCTCTACAGGCAGGTCGCGCTCTTTGATGCGTAACGCTTCTGGGCGAATCATCACCTGGGCGTTGCTGCCTTCTGGCAACCAGCTGGCATCTACCGGCCCCACTGGCGTGGCGACAAAGCCCCCCTTAACGACGCCGCTTAATTCATTCACTTCGCCAAAAAACGTCACCACAAAGGGGTCCACTGGCGCGCAATAAAGCTCGCGGGGCGTGCCTGTTTGAACGATTTTGCCATCTCGCATCAGCGCGATACGGTCTGCCATAAACATGGCTTCTTCGGGGTCGTGGGTCACTAGCAGGGTTGCTGAGCCAAGCTTTTTCAACACGTGCAGCGTATCGTCTCGGATGCGATCACGTAGCCGCGCATCCAGGCTAGAAAATGGTTCATCCAACAGCATCAGTTTAGGCGTAGGTGCTAACGCGCGCGCCAGTGCTACGCGCTGCTGCTGCCCACCTGACAACATATGCGGATAGCTTTCTGCATAGTCGGCCATACCGAGCTGGGCCAGCAATTCCAGAGCACGTTCCCGGCGCTGGCTAGAGGGCAAACTTTTCAGACCGAAGGTAACGTTTTCCAGCACGCTAAGGTGTGGAAACAAGGCGGAGTCTTGGAAGGCGAGACCAACATTGCGCTTTTCCGGCGGCACGTGACGCTTACCTGGAGCCGCAATGGATAGACCATCAAGACTAACCGAGCCTTCCTGCACGACCTCCAAGCCCGCAGCGATTCTAAGCAGTGTGGTTTTGCCGCAGCCAGAAGGGCCCAGTAAACACACAACCTCGCCTGGAGCGATATCAAGGTCGATGCCTTTTACCACTTTATTAGCCGCAAACGTATGCTGAACACCACGAAGCGACAGTGCTAATGCAGGAGCCGACACATCGGAAAGTGACACAGTTGCCGTCATTATTTCACCATTGTCTCGTCCACCCGCGACATGATAATCGCATGCCGCTGCGAACACGGTTGAAAGTTATTTACATTCTATTTTCTATTGAGCAGAGATGCACGCTTCTTGCTAAACAGAGGATGCGTTTCATTAGCATTTAACTTGACGCCAACCAAGAGAAGCGTTTCAATACGCGATGTCGCTAATGCAACTTATTATCATAAACATTCAGGGTATTTGTTATGAAAAAAGCACGTCTTACGGCTACCGTAGCTGCCATCATGGCGGGTTCTGCTTTTGCAGGTAGCGCGCTCGCTAACGAGGTCAACATTTACTCCGCTCGCCATTACGATTCTGACGAGATTCTCTACAAAGCATTCACTGAAGAGACCGGCATCGAAGTTAATGTACTGGAAGGCGACTCAGACCAGTTGATGGAGCGCATGCAGCGTGAAGGCATTGCTAGCCCTGCTGACGTAATGCTTACCGTTGATGCAGGCCGCCTATGGCGCGCCGAGCAGGACGGCCTTTTTCAAAGCGTAGACTCTGATGTGCTCAACGAGCGCCTGCCAGAATCAATGCGCCACCCTGACGGCCTGTGGTTTGGCTTTAGTCAGCGCGCACGGGTTATTTTCTACAACCGTGAGAACTTTGATCCCAGCCAAATCAGTTCTTATGAAGACCTGGCCGATCCGCAGTTTGAAGGCCAAGTGTGCATTCGCTCTTCCAACAACATTTATAACCAGTCGCTACTAGCCTCAATGATTGAGCATCACGGCGAAGAAGGTGCGGAAGAGTGGGCCCAGGGGGTTGTGAATAACATGGCCCGCGACCCTGAAGGCGGCGATACCGATCAGATTCTTGGCGTTGCGAGCGGCGAGTGTGACTTAGCAGTCGCAAACCACTATTACTACGTTCGCATGCTGCATTCCGATGAAGATGCTGATCGCGAAGCCGCACGCAAAGTGGGTATGATTTTCCCCAACCAGGATGATCGTGGCACTCACGTTAACGTTGGCGGCGCAGGCTTAGTGGCTAACGCGCAAAACGCAGAAAACGGCATTCGCTTCCTGGAGTTCTTAGCCTCTGACGAAGCTCAGGAAGTACTTGCTGACCGTAACTACGAGTTCCCCGTCGTGGAAAGCATCAAGAAAAACCCGGTGCTTGAGTCTTGGGGTGATTTCGAGAAAGACGATATCAACATCAGCATCCTGGGTGAAAACAACCCAGAAGCGATTCGTATTTTTGATCGTGTAAGCTGGCGTTAAGTTCTGCGGCTCTACGGCTCTTAGGACTCATGAGCCGCAAGCCTAACTAAAAAAACACCTGCAGCTCAGCTGCAGGTGTTTTGCATTAGATCCCCCGTAACGAGCCCGTAACGTTTAAGCCTTACTTAGCCTAACGGGCTTAATACTAGTGGGCTTCATCCCAGTTGGCGCCGCTTTCGGCTTCAACAATCAGCGGCACACTAAGCGTGGCAGCAGCTTGCATACGCGCCCGCACCTGCTCAATAAATGCCTCAACTTGCACTTCGGCCACCTCAAACACTAGCTCATCGTGCACCTGCATGACCATGAGTGCATCAAACTCCTCTTCAGCAAGCCATGCATCGACATCAATCATCGCCTGCTTGATGATATCCGCTGCAGTACCCTGCATAGGCGCGTTAATTGCGGTGCGTTCGGCACCCTGGCGGCGGTTACGGTTTTGCGAGTGAATCTCTGGCAAGTACAGCCGCCGCCCTAGTACGGTTTCTACAAAGCCATCTTCCGCAGCTTGGGTGCGAATACGATCCATATACCGGGCAACGCCGGGATAACGGTCAAAATAGCGATCGATGTAGGTTTGCGCCTGGTTGCGATCAATATGCAGCTGGCGTGATAAGCCCCAGGCGCTCATACCGTAAATCAGCCCAAAGTTGATGGCTTTGGCACTGCGCCGCTGGTCGGCAGAGACTTTTTCAAGCGCGGTACCAAAGACTTCTGCCGCAGTTGCGGTGTGGATATCGCGCCCTTCCGCAAATGCGTTCAAAAGCCCCTTGTCTTCTGAGAGGTGCGCCATAATGCGCAGCTCAATTTGCGAGTAATCTGCCGCCACAATGCGATAGCCTGGGCGAGCCACAAACGCTTGGCGGATTTTGCGTCCCTCTTCCGTGCGAATCGGGATGTTCTGCAGGTTGGGATCGGATGACGAAAGCCGCCCTGTCGCCGTCACCGCTTGGTGATAGCTAGTGTGCACTCGACCAGTAGTTTTATTGAGCAGGCGCGGCAGCTTGTCAGTATAGGTGGACTTAAGTTTCGCTAGCCCGCGGTGCTGCATAATCACCTTGGGCAACGGGTAATCCAGCGCCAACTCTTCTAGCACCGCCTCTGCGGTAGAGGGCGCACCTTTGGGGGTTTTCTTGATCACCGGAATTTTCTGCTCTTCGAACAGAATCTGCCCCAGCTGTTTGGGTGAACCGAGGTTAAACTCACGACCTGCCAACTCGAATGCTTCGCTTTCAAGCTCACGAATACGGCGCTCTAGCTGTTGGCTCTGCTCGTGTAGGCGCTCGGCATCCAGTGCCACGCCATTGCGTTCAATCCGCGACAACACGTTAATCAGCGGCAGCTCAAGATGATCTAGAACGTCCGCTAAACGCCCTTCCCGTTCCACCTGAGGGCGGAGCGTTTCTTGCAGCCGCAGCGTGATATCCACATCTTCACAGGCATAAGGAACCGCCTGTTCCAGGGCGATCTGGTTAAACGTGAGCTGTTTGGCACCTTTCCCAGCGATCTCCTCGAAGGAGATCGTTTTTTCGCCCAAATACTTCAGCGCCAGCGAATCCATGTCGTGGCGCGTGGCGGTGGAATTCAGCACGTAAGAGGCGAGCATGGTGTCGGCCAGCGGCCCCACCACGTGAATATCATAGTTTGCTAGCACAGAAATATCGTACTTAAGGTTCTGGCCAATTTTGGTTTTTTCAGGATCTTCCAGCAGCGGCTTTAATGCCTGCAGTACCTGTTGACGATCAAGCTGTGCGGGAGCATCCAGATAGTCATGGGCCAGTGGAATATAGGCAGCTTCACCGGCCTCCAGCGCCAAGCCGACGCCTACAATGTCGGCGTCCATATAATTCAGGCTAGTGGTTTCTAAATCGAAGCAAAAACGCTCAGCTTGCTTCAAACGCTCTAACCACGCATCGAACTCAGCTTGCTCAACGATGACATGGTCATTTCGCTGGCTGGAAGGCACGGCGCTTTCAGCGGCGTCAGTAGTGATGTTATCAGGCGCGGGCTCGCCCCCTTTTACGTCATCAACACCCTCGTCGTTACCCGCCAGCAGTTCAGCCAACCACTGCTTAAACTCCATCTCTTTATAGAGTTCCACCAGGGCTTCGCGGTCTGGGTGCGCAATATCCAAGTCATCCAGACCCACGGGGAGTTCGCAGTCGGTCTTAATGGTCGCTAATTGGTAAGAGAGAAAGGCTTGTTCACGGTGCTCTTCCAGCTTCTTCGGTAACGTTTTCGCACCACGGAAGCTGAGTGTTTTGACGCGTTCCAGATCACCGTAAATAGTTTCTAAACCGCCTTCCATACCTTGTAGCAGGCCAATGGCGGTCTTTTCGCCCACCCCCGGCACGCCGGGAATGTTATCAACCTTGTCGCCCATCAATGCCAGAAAATCAATGATCAGTGAGGGCGGTAGCCCAAATTTCTCTTTGACACCCGCTTCATCGAGGGTTTCTTCTTTCATGGTATTGACCAGTGTGATGTGGTCATTCACTAACTGCGCCATATCTTTATCGCCGGTAGAGATTACCGCATCACGACCCGCCTGGGTGGCATGGTGTGCTAGGGTGCCAATCACATCGTCGGCTTCGACCCCTTCAATGCACAGAAGCGGTAAGCCCAGCGCTTTTACACAAGCGTGCAGCGGTTTAATTTGGCTGCGCAGATCATCCGGCATGGGTGGCCGATGAGCTTTATACTCGCTGTACATCTCATCGCGAAAGGTTTTTCCTGGCGCATCAAACACCACTGCCATTGGGCTTTCCGGGTAGTCTTTGATCAGACGCTTGAGCATATTCAATACGCCCTTCACGGCCCCCGTGGGCTGGCCGTTGGAGGTCGTTAACGGTGGCAGCGCGTGAAAGGCGCGATACAGGTACGAGGAGCCATCGACAAGCACGATTGGGGCACGGGCCATAACCAATTCCATTGTTAGCAACACAGTAAGAAAGTCTATTGGCTATGATACGCGTTCACGCCAATGGCTGCAGAAACAACCGTTACGAATAACGCATTTCAAACTCACACAACGCTGCCAACTGACCCTGCAAGCCGCTACAATAATGGGCTTAGCAACCTGGGCGAGATTCTCATGGCTGTATTTACTCCGCTGAGCGACGTTCAGGTCGCCGCGTTTTTGGAAAAGTTTGATGTAGGCAGCTTCGTTTCGCTACAAGGCGTTGCCGGTGGCACAGAAAACTCAACGTTTTTTGTGACCACCGATCGTCGTGAGCTGGTACTAACCCTGTTTGAACAGGGCGAACATGAAGAGCTGCCGTTTTTTGTCGAGTTGTTGGATTACCTGGATGAGCACCGTTTACCGGTGCCCGGCACTATTCATGACCGCGAAGGTATTGCGCTACACAGTTTGGCAGGCAAACCTGCTCTGCTGTTTCCACGCCTACCAGGCAAGCATCCTAGTGCACCCAACCTTGCCCAATGCCAAGCACTGGGCAATACGCTGGGGCATTTGCATGTTGTCTCCCAGCGTTTTCCTGGCCATCGGCCAAACCCGCGCGACCTTCACTGGCTGCGTGCGGTGCATCACAAGGTGCTAACCTATATCAGCCCTGACGATCAGACGCTGATGAAAAATGAAGTCGATGACTTTGAAGGTGCCTTTAGCCAGCACGGCGAGCTACCGCAAGGGGCACTCCACGGCGACTTATTCCGTGACAACACGCTGTTTGAGGGCGACCAGCTAGGCGGCATTATCGATTTTTATAACGGCTGCACAGGCGATTTGCTATTTGACCTGGCCATCGTCATTAACGACTGGGCAACCAATGAGGATGGCACGCTGAACGCTGAGCGTTATGAGGCCATTCTTAGCGCTTACCAGGCACGCCGCCCTCTCACCGCGAATGAACGTGAGCTATGGCCTACCATGCTGCGCATGACCGCATTGCGGTATTGGTTATCGCGGCTGCTGGTCGTTTATGTTGATCCACCTGCTCATGACCTAACGCCTCACGACCCTGAGCGTTTCCGAACCATTTTAAAAGCGCGCATTGCATTTGGCGCACTACCGCTCCCAGAGGTTTATTGATGATCGAATCGGTGACCACCAGCGCCCAGGCCTTACGCGCCCGTCGCACATGGAATATTGACCAATGGGGCAGCGGCTACTTCGATGTAGACGACCACGGACAAGCACTGGTACGTCCGCTAGGCAGTGACGCTGAAGGCCCCGCGCTGCCGCTTAGCGGGCTTGTGCGTCAACTGCAAACTGCGGGTCTGCGGTTGCCGGTGCTAGTAAGGTTTAGTGACATTCTGCATGACCGAGTAGAGCAGCTGTGTGGTGCGTTTGATGTCGCGATGCAGGATATCGACTATCAAGGCGGCTACACGGCGGTTTATCCGATTAAAGTTAATCAGCAGCGCCGCGTGGTGGAAGAGATACTCGCTACTTCCGAGCGTGGCAATGGCCGTGTAGGACTGGAAGCAGGCAGCAAACCGGAGCTCTTGGCAGTGCTGGCACTGTCTGATGGCGGCTCTTCGCTTATCGTCTGCAATGGCTATAAAGACCGTGAGTACGTTCGCCTTGCACTGCTGGGAGAAAAGCTGGGGCACCGCGTTTACCTGGTTGTGGAAAAGCTCTCTGAGCTGGAGCTTATATTAGAAGAGGCTCGTGAGTTGGAAGTCACCCCACGTATTGGTTTGCGGGCACGGCTGGCCTCAGTGGGTAAGGGTAAATGGCAAAACACCGGTGGCGAAAAGTCAAAGTTTGGTCTGACAGCCAGCCAAATTCTTGACGTAGTAGCGACCTTGCGCGCTCAAAATGCGTTAGAAAGCCTACAGTTAGTGCACTTTCACCTCGGCTCGCAAATTGCCAATATTCGCGACATTCAGCGTGGTCTGCGGGAATGCGCCCGTTTTTACCAAAACCTGATGAGCCTAGGTGCGCCGATTGATACCGTCGATGTTGGTGGCGGGCTAGGAATCGACTATGAAGGCACCCGCTCACGCAGTTACTGCTCAGCCAACTACTCCATGCAGGAGTATGCACGTAACGTCGTTAGCGCTTTTGCGCAGCTGTGTCAGGAAGCTGACCTGCCCCAGCCCCACCTGATCAGCGAATCAGGCCGCGCGCTAACGGCTCACCATGCCGTGTTGATCACCAACGTGATTGGCGAAGAGCGCGTTAGTGATTCGCCTCCAGAGCGTTCTTCCCAGGAAGACCTTCAGGTGGAAGCCCTATGGCGGGTTTTTGAGCAGTTAGCCGAGAGCCAAGAGCCCCGTGTTCTGGTGGAAGCTTGGCATGATCTCTTGCAGGCGGTTAGTGAATTGCAAGACCGTTTCGTAATGGGTTTAAGTGATATCAATGCCCGCGCCGAAGGCGAACGGCTTTATATGGCGGCCTGCTCCCGCCTACGCGGTCAACTCGATACCCGTAATCGCGCTCACCGAGAAATTATGGACGAACTGGCTGAAAAGCTAGCCGACAAGCTGTTCGTTAACTTCTCATTATTTCAGTCGGTGCCGGACGTTTGGGGGATCGAACAGATATTCCCTGTCCTACCGTTGAGCGGGCTAGACCAGCCCCCGACTCGTCGCGCAGTCATTCAGGATATTACCTGCGACTCAGATGGCCGTATTGATAGCTACGTGGATGGTCAGGGCGTGGAAAGCACGCTACCGCTGCCCGAGTGGGCAAGCGATGACGAGCGTTGGCTAGGCTTTTTCCTGGTAGGTGCCTATCAGGAAATTCTCGGCGACTTGCACAACCTATTCGGCGATACCGACTCCGTCGATGCGGCACTGGGTGAAGATGGTGAGTGGGTGCTTTCTAACCTACAGGCAGGCGATACGGTGGCCGATGTTCTAGCCTACGTGAATTTTGATGCGCGGGTACTAAAACAAAAGCTCACCGAACAACTGGTCACTAGCGGCTTTTCGACCCAAGAGCAGGCAAAGTTTGCTGCTAGCCTGAGCGAAGGGCTAGAGGGCTATACCTATTTAGAATAGTGCGAGCGGAAGCCTAGCGTAGCCATCGCGGCCACTGAACGTTAACCACACCGACGAAAAGGCCACCGACAATGTCAGTGGCCTTTCGCTTAACTGCTTACATTTAACTGCTTACATTTAACTGCTTACATTTAACTACTTGGCGTCATCGCCATCACACTACTCTACTACGCTAGTGGTGATTTCTAGCCCGCCAGTCAACGTTAAACGCAGCGCGGCTCCACGGGGCAATTCGCCGACCCCCGCAGGTGTACCTGTCAAAATAACGTCGCCCGGCTCTAGCGTGAAGTGGCGACTCATCTCCGCCACCAACGTCGGGATCGCAAAGATCATATCGGCACCTTCCCCGTGTTGACGCTCTTCACCATCAATCTCAAGGGTGAATGCCAACGCATTCCAATTGGGTACACGGCTTAGCGGCAAGAACGGAGATAGCGGGCAAGCACCATCAAACGCTTTTGCTATTTCCCAAGGATGCCCTTTCTCTTTCAGCTTGGTTTGTACATCACGAAGCGTTAAATCCATCGCTAGGCCAATACCCACAATGGCACGCTCTGCTTCATCTTGAGTAGCGTGGGTCAGTGTCTCTCCCACTAAAAGCGCGAGCTCGACTTCATAATGTACATCGCCTCGTGAAAACGGCGGATCAAGTGGTTTAGTCAAGTCCACCACGCTGGTGGCGGGTTTCATAAATAACAGTGGCTCATTGGGAACCGGATTATCCAATTCCTTGGCATGGTCGGCATAGTTGCGGCCGACGCAGACGACTTTGCCCAACGCGTGGGGAAACTCCTGACCATCGGTGAACTGTGGAACAAAACGCATGGCGGGTCTTCTCCTTCTCATTATGCGTGCCGCATTCGCAACGACAGGCGCAACAGTCTACCCCAGCTATGCATATGTTCCACAATCTCTTCTACAGCATTTCATACATACCACTAGTGATACGTTAGATTATGCGTCGGGCGTCCAGCGATCATCAGGCCTATGCGCCAAAAAGCTAGGACGCTGACTTGGAGCAGCAAACGGTTCAACACAACGATTATCCGGACGATTAAACACAAAGAACACGTTGCTACGGGGATCAGGCGACAAATTGGCATTAGACGCATGTAGCGTGTTGCAATCAAACAGTAGCAAACCACCTGCTTTACCTTTTGGCGCTTCAATACCATGCTTTGCTACTAACTGAGTCAGCGCTTCAGAGCTGGGCACACCAATCTCCTGTGCTTTAAGCGAGCTTTTGTGGTTATCCTCCGGTGTTTCCCCTAAGCAGGGCACGAATTCCAGATGAGAGCCAGGGATTAGCATGAGCGGGCCATTGAACTCATGGTTGTCGGTCAAGATCAGTGAGGCGCTAACGGCGTGCATATTCGGCATACCGTCTTCCGCGTGCCACGTCTCAAAGTCGGAGTGCCAATTAAACCCTTTCCCGGCAAAGCCAGGCTTATAATTAATTCGCGACTGGTGCACGTAAGGGTCACCGCCGATAATCTGCCGGGCAGCCCCCGCTAAGCGCTCGTCTATGGCCAGTTGACCTAAACGCTCCGAAAGCCTGTGCACCGCAAACAGCGAGCGAATGTTGTGGCTTTCTGGCTCGGTAACGCTGAATTCTTGATCACGATAAGCATCATTGCTCATCAACAACGTCATTTCATGGCAAAGTGCCTCCAGCTCTTCGCCCGAAATCAGGTTTGGAATAAACAGAAACCCTTTGCGTTCAAACTCATCAAGCTGTTCTTGAGATAACGGTCCTGTTAAATCCCGACCTTTAACCACCGCATCACGACGCGGCAGGGTTAGCGAAGCTGGCGCCGATGCTAGGCGCGTTGGGTACTCATCCTGCACCGTTTCGCGCTGTGCCGACGGTATATCCATCATTTCACAGTATTGCTTATGGGCAGTGACGGTATTAAGAGGGTTGTTGCTGACTGTCATCTAATCCACTCCTTGTATGATTAAATTTCAGATCAATAAAAACATGTACTAACATTCACTTGTACATAACACCATCAATAGGGTAGTCAAATGACTAGCCCTTGCAACCCATAAGCTCTACTTTATAACGTGTGTTATGAAATCTCTTTAAGCCTTAGCAATTAAGCTCTAGCAATGGCTCTTAAAAACTAGCCAAGACAAATATGCCCATAAATAAAGTCACTATCAAAACCTGTGTTTTTTGCCATTTCTTCGGGTTTTAAAAGTTTGACACTACTACGAGTTTTACGAATAAACTTTTTTTGCTCAAGTGCAGTCATACAGCGACTAACGTGAACACTAGTCATTCCTAAAAGTTCTCCAACAGTTTCCTGCGTGACAGGAAAATCAAAAACATTACCTTCCAAAAGCCCTTTGAATTTAAATCGCGCATAAACTTCAAGTAAAAAATGCGCAACCCTTTCCACCGATCGATGATGCGTACAGCTTCTGAGACGCTCTATCGTAATATTATCATTCACCATGACGTAAGATGTAATTGCTTTCCTAACTTCCTCGTTTTCTTTACAAAGCGCATGAAGATGATCACCAGAAACCTTTATAAGCTCACAATTGGTAATAGGAAAAATAATAATATCACGACTTTCAAAAAAGCTTTCACGCATACCAATAATATCGCCAGGCATAAAAATATTACAAACATCCTGCCCACGTGAATTTGTTGCATGAGATAAACTTGCCCACCCCTCTTTTATAACAAAAATATCAGCACGACCTTCGCATACAGAGAAAACCTGTTGGTTTTTCTTTAGCTCTACAGGCTTCTGGCGTATTTTTGACAGCGAGTTAAGAGACTCCTCCCCCATCTCGCCATACAACCCCAGCACCTGCGCTATGTTGATACACGCCCCGTGATTGCTTAAGCTTCCAAGCTTGCTTTTACGACTTATGTCGTTCGCCAGGGGAACTCGATCTGCAGTAAGCCCTTTCATCTCTACACTCCATTGTAGTTAGACAAAAACTGTGCACTCCAGTCAAAAAGTACAGTCTAAAAATAATTAAAACAGTTGCGCAAAGAAAAATATAGTCAATGATCAATAATTAAACAAGGTACTTTTATAACTTAAACCCGAAAACATATTAAAAAAAATCAAACATTGACATTTGTTAAAAAACAACCCCTCCTCATTAACTGCTTTAATAAAAAACGTGCTTACAAAAATTAGCAACAACATCAACCATATATTATGAGCAAGATCATCACGCTATATATTTTACCCATCATCACAACCCACGTTGGTAACAGAAAACTTCCGCCACATCCCCCAATAACTCTTAAACATAAGCACACAACTTTCGGGCTACATTAAATAACACTGTCCCTATCATAAAAAAACCCTAGCAAGCCCTGCCAGGGTTATAATTTAGATAGATAATGGATCCTAGATTTTCTCAGTTGCCGCCATTAAGGCGTTGCGCGAAGCTTACTTGCCAGAGTCAATCTGTTCTATCTGCGCACCCGAATTCGCTTTCGCCTTACCTAGACTAGGCTCCTGCCCTTCAGGTTCAGGCTGATCGCGCACACTATATTTACTACGTCCATCCAACGATGGGCCATTTGACCAGCGGCCTTCTGGGGCTTTTTTATCTAACAACGTATTCAGGTAGTAATACGAATGTTGTGTCGCTTCGTTGTCTTCCGGCGTGGCTTTGGGAATAGGCAGTTGCTTCTCGAAGCCCCCCAACTCCTCGATCACAGCCAGCCACTGTTGCTGATGATAAGTATCTCGGGCAATCAGAAAGGAAAGAAAGTCCTTCATACCATGGTCGTCGGTCCAGTTATACAGCCGTGACGCCAACACTCGACCACCCGCTTCCGCTGCCACGTTCGCCATCATATCAGCAGCAATATTGCCCGTGGCATAAACATGGCTCATATCAAAGGGAACGCCGTTGGCGTTAACCGGCATCGCGGAAAGCCCCGATGAAAGCAAATGTCGCGGATTCGCCCCACCAATAATCGCGTTCATAACAGGGTCTTTCGCCGTCGCCTCTTGATACGATACCGGCGCTCCCTCCAGGTTAAGCGCGACGGCATGTCCCAACATTTCAATGTGGGAAAGCTCTTCGGTAGCGGTTGACATCAGCATATCGCGAATTCGATCATCGCCTCTCGCTCCCATAGCCTAAAAAAAATACTGCATGGCTACTCGAATTTCTCCTTCAACGCCGCCAATTGCTTGTTGTAGCAACATGGCGAACTCAGGGTTTGGCTTATCCACTTTAACGGGATACTGTAATTTTCCAGAGTGATGGAACATCGTGCAATTCTCCTTAACTTATAACCACTCGATAAAACTCATATTCCTTACATTAGAGTTTTGATTCCTTAATAAAATGGCAAACACAACTCAGCACTTTTTAGCCATCATAGTATTTGATCACTATATAAAAGCCTTTATCGCTCAAGTCACTTTAGGTTAGCCAAACAGAAAGGGGAATCAAGTAGAAACAAAGCAAAGGCACAACGTTTAATTTATACATAAAACAATAAAACCTGATCTGATTAATGTTTGATAACAAAGCATCAGACATAAGATAAGGTAGCAAAACATTAATAACCCGATTACTATTTTACAATGAGAAACCTAGAGAAACGCTTTATGAAAAAACTATCCATCATCGCATCGACTATGGCCATACTGCTTGCCAATGGATGCCAATCGCATTCAGCGATTCACCAAGCAGTCAAGCCTGACGAAACGCTAACCAATACGTATTGGAAACTGGTCACGCTTGAAAATCAGCCTATTACCACCGCTGACAACTATCGCGAACCTCACCTTGTGCTCCATGAAGAAAAAACACGACTAGCAGGCTCAACTGGCTGCAATACCTTGATTGGCAGTTACCGTGTTGAAGGCAAACGGATAGCGTTTGAACAAGTTGGCACCACAATGATGGCTTGCCCTGACACGCAAATGCGCAATGAACAGGCACTGCTCAGCACACTTCAGCAAGTAGACGCCTGGCAAGTAAACGGCGGCACCCTGTCGCTTAAAAACGCCAATGGCAAACCAGTAGCAGTGTTTGAGGCCGTACATCTTTATTAGTCATCGGCTTGGTGACAAGCTCACTTAATGAAAGTGCCCTCCTGCCGCTGCTGCTCTCTATGCGCCAGGATGTCGACAAAAGCGCGCACTTTCGCAGGGCGAAAACGTGCTAATGGAAAAACGACATGTATGCCACCTGAGAGCAAGCTCCACTAGGGCAAAATATGTATAAGGCATCCAGCCGCGAGGTCACCTGCACTAGCATAATCCGGTAATACCGATATCCCCGCACCAGCGTACAACGCTTCGCGTACCGCCAGCGTCGCATCGAGAAAGATAGAGGCCCGCATGAGGATGGATCGACTCCCACCCTCATTTAGAGAAAAATCCCACTGCAACGGATGAGGCAACGCTTTATTAGCAATAAACGGAAAATCTAGTAGTTCTTCAGGCTGGGAGAGCTGCGCCACCTGTTTCTCAAGATTTGGTGATGCAACCAACAACTGCCGGAAAGAGCCTATTTTCCTCGCTTGTACGCTTGGCTCGGTTAGCCAACCAACGCGAATAGCAAGTTCGATGTCTTCCGACATCAGATCGACTTTCTGATCACTCAGCGTGGCATCGACCTTGCATTGCGGATAGAGCTGGGTATATGCCGCAATTGCAGGCACCACACAGGTGACACCGTAGTCGAAAGGGGCCGCGCTGTTCTTCCTGCGCCCCTCTCCAGCCGAGGTGGAAGTGCTCAACGATGTTAACGGTGATCTAGTGAACCTATACCGTATCGTTCAAAACCACCTGGAAGAGTTCGTCAGGCAGTTCAAGTGGGCGCTTTCAAGCCGCCAGGTGTTCGAGTGGCTGAAGATGACACGCCCGGAAACGCTCACTGATATCCAGCGAGCAGCGCGCTTCTACTATCTACAGCAGAATGCCTTCGGTGCCCGCATCGAAGGCCAGACGTTTGGCACCGCCACCACCACACCTCCAGGGCTAAACCTGCTGCGCCTGGAAGAACCACTGTCAGCAGCTCACCTGCGCTTAGCCAGCACCTTTATTGAGCACCTAAGCTGGCAAGCGTGCATCGAGCGATACGACCGCCCAGACATCCGCCGGATCTTCGCGGACTACCACATCGAAACCACCGACATCCGCTACACCGTCGGCGGCGGCAAAGGATCAGACGCCAAAGAGGTTCTGATCTTCAGTTGGGATGTGGATGCAGAACCGGCAGGGCTGTTTTAAGCGATTTAGTAGTCACTACCACAGGACACAGAAATGGTTGATATCCTAGCAATAGGCTCAGGCCTCAAAACTGCGTATGAGCTTGCTCGGGCCGCTAAAGACGTTGACGATAAAGTGCGTGTCGATACAGCGATCAGCAAGATAATGGATCAACTCACTGCTGCCCAGTTTGGTTTATTTGAGATGCAGCAGCAGTATCAACAGTTGATCGATGAAAACCGGGAGCTAAGAGAACAGATAAGCAAGGAAGAACGCTTCAATCAGTATCGATTGAAAGAAACGCAGCAAGGTGGGTTTGTATTAGAACTCAAAGACGAGTATGTGACTGAAGATAACCCGAAGCATGCAATATGCCAGTTATGTTCACAGGAAGGTAGACTGACCCCTTTGAATAAAGATCCCCAGTACTACCATTGTCCTCGCTGCAGAGTTGCCACAGAGCATACATATCATGACCTGCCTTGCTAACGCTTAGTCAGTGCCAATTATCCCGCTAACCTGTGCCAAATACGCCACGCGCTTACATTCAGTTCAGTTATGAAAGTGCCCACGCTGTAGACACTTTATAGACACATACGAAAAAGCCGCCCTTTCGGACGGCTTAATCTAATTCTCTAACGCTCTGATTTTAACCACTTTTCAGTGGTGCCGACACCAGGAGTCGAACCCGGGACCTACTGATTACAAGTCAGTTGCTCTACCAACTGAGCTATGTCGGCGCTTCGCGTTTTCTTGAGAATATGATTGCTTCACTGTTAAGCTTTGCAATCAACAAGAAATCTTGTTGGCAATGGCTGGGGTACCAGGATTCGAACCTGGGAATGCCGATACCAAAAACCGGTGCCTTACCACTTGGCGATACCCCAACGTTTGGTGGCCAGAGACGGAATCGAACCGCCGACACGGGGATTTTCAATCCCCTGCTCTACCAACTGAGCTATCTGGCCGCTGCCAACGGTGCGTATTAAACTAAAAACTCAGCTTTTCGTCAACACTTTCGTGAAACTTTCTTTCTAGTCACGTGCTTAGGGAACTTCTTGGCAGGGTCAAAAACGGGCAAAAGCCACACCAGCCGTGGGCTGCGCCAAGATTCACCCCTTTGCAGCCCTCCTTCTTAAACACTTAAGCCTGGGTTGGCGGCACGTATCCTTCGGCTTGGTCCGTGGTTTCGTTGTCTAGAAAACGTTGCATCTGATCCATTAAGTAAGCACGTGCTTCAGGCTCAAGCATATTGAGGTGCTTTTCGTTAATCAGGCGCGTTTGCAGCGCTTGCCACTCTTCCCAGGCCTGTTTAGACACCGTGGCTTGAATTTCTTGCCCCTGCTTACCCGGCAACGGTGGAAACGGCAGAGCGGGTAGCTCTTGTTGGTACTTACGGCAGAAAACGGTGTTGCTCATGGTGTACTCCTTTCTGAATAACAGTGCGCGAATAAAAGTGACAACGCGAGTGACGTTAGCGCGATGGCCCTGGCGTTGGATCTAGGGCAAACGGCGTTAGCTGGCTCAGCAGCAATTTAACCGGTGCAGCCAAGCCGAGCGCCGGCGGATCGTTAACGTCATACCATACGCCGCCTTCTCTTACGCCATTCAGCCTATCGCAACTAACCGGCTGAGGCGTAATCGATAGGCGAAAATGGCTAAACGTGTGGGTAAAGCTGGGCAGTGGTGCATGGCGTTCAGGGGAAGCCACATGATCGGCTAGCCAATCGTTTAGCTCACTATGGCGTTCAAATTGGGGCAGGCTCCATAGGCCTCCCCATAGTCCGCTGGGTGGCCGTTGCTCTAACCAAACCCGCCCTTGCCTATCCCGCAGCATTAGCATAACGGTTTCACGCGTGGGCAAGGCTTTTTTAGGTTTGGACTCGGGAAAGCGTTGCGGCTCACCTTGGGCGTAGGCACAACATACGTCGTTAAACGGACAGATCAGACAATCAGGCTTGCTGCGTTTACATAGCGTGGCGCCGAAATCCATGATGGCTTGGGTATAGTCGGCAAGACGGGTATCAGGTGTGTAATACTCAGCCAGCGCCCACAATGAGCGCTCTACCGCTGGCTTGCCTGGCCAGCCGGCAATGGCGTGCAAGCGGGTCAGTGACCGCTTTACGTTGCCGTCTAAAATCGCCGCCTGCTGACCAGAACTTTGCGCGATGATCGCGCCAGCCGTGGAACGGCCTATACCTGGCAACGCCATCAACGACTCGACGCTATCTGTGGGCAATTCGCCGCCATGGGACGCTAACGCCATTTGGGCCGCTTTATGCAGATTACGAGCACGGGCGTAGTAGCCAAGCCCTGTCCATAGGTGCAGTACGTCGTCCTGGGGCGCATTGGCCAGCACTTCTAACGTAGGGAAGCGTGCCATAAAGCGTTCGAAGTAGGGAATGACCGTGGTGACTTGGGTTTGTTGGAGCATAATTTCAGATACCCATACCCGGTAGGCGCTGCGGGGCGACTGCCAAGGTAAGTCATGCCGACCATACTGGTCGAACCAGGTAAGCAAACGGCGTTGAAACTCTTCCGCCGCCAGACACGGCGTTGGCATGTCGGCCATAGGATTTCCTTAAACAGTAAAACGGCACCCTGCGATTAGCCGTCAGCTGGCCATGCTATATGGCTGGCTAACACGCAAAAAAGCGCCGGCGGTAAGGCCGGCGCGCACTTATTGTATCGGTTCAAAACATGCATGAATGCTCAGTTAAATAGACGACGAATCCCCTCACGAAGTTCCTGACCAGCGCCTTCTCCCAGGCGCTCATCAATTCGATCCAGTGAATCGCCCAGCCGTTCTTCCAGCTCTTCTTCAACGCGGCTGCCTGCTTCATTACTTAGCAGGTCTATCACCGCTGTTTGGAAAGCCAAACGATCAAATCGGCACCACTGGGTTTTATCGTCGCTTACATGACCTTCGCAGCGAACCGGAAGCGGCAACTGCTCTAAACGCGGATTCACGCTACAGGCAGCGTCAGCGGTGTCGACCAACTTAGCATTCGCTTCAGTGGTGAAATTTAGCGTATTGAGATTGAAGTCGCCTTTGCCCTGCACATCAATGCCGGGAAGGGTGATAAGCAAATCGTCGCTTTTCACTACACCATTGCGCACTTGGAAGGTCGCGTCAAACCGCTCAAAGCGCGTATCAGGCTCCCACTCGCGTAGGGTCCCTTCGCCCTCCAGCTGCGCCACTACCTCACACATTTGCTGAGAGATATTCGTTTGTAGAATAGCTCCGTCGTTCAGCTGCGCATTTAGCTCGCCGTTAAGATTGCTGGTGAGCACATCACGGCGATTGCCCTGAGTCGTCAGCGCTCCTTCTAGGTTAAAGCGGCCTCGCAGCGGTGACGCCTCCTCACTAAAGGTTTCGATGAGCGGTGCTACCTGAACATCACTGATACGTGGGGAGAGTTGCCATTCGAGCACCTCTGCGGTGGCATCAAGACGGCCTGTCGAATTAAGTTCACCTCCATAGAAGCGCGACTCAAAGGCCGTCAGTTGGTGCGCTCCCTTCTCTCCGCGCAAACTTAGCGAGGTATCATCGAACGTCAATCCGGCCAACATAAGTTGGTCGACGCTTAGGTCACCCTCTAGCGATAGCGTGCTAAGCCATGCCTGAGGCAATAGCGCCCCATCGGTTTGAGCAAAGGCTCTGCGCAGTAAGCCTCGGCTAGCTTGCTGAGCTGTTTCGGGTCCAGGCAGATAATGATCAATATTTAGCTGGTCGCCTTCCAGATTGAAGGCTAATTGAGTACCGTCCAACGCGGCGGAAACATTACCCGTGAAGGTACTGTCATCAACCACCAAGGAAAGACGCGGAAGTGTGATACTTGCCATGTCACCTTCAATGGGACTGGTCATCGCCACATCACTTAGCGCAGCTTCGTTGGCTGTATTCAGCGTCATCCCCATCCGCGACAGCCATGGACGCAGTGTAAAAGGAGCTGCCGTGAGTTGGCCGCTGTACTGAGGGGCGTCTAGTAGTTGCTCCACATTGAGATGCCCACTGACCCGTAGCCCATCTGGCCCAGTTAATTGAGCATCTTTAAGCTGAGCAGTTTGTGCCGCAAAGTCACTTTCCAAGCCAAATGCCAACGAGAGCGCAAGGCTACCCTGCCAATTGTCTGGATGACGTAAACCCGCGTCAACAACACCCTCGCGAATCGTAAGTTGTTGCTCACCCATTCGGGCAACTATTTCCGCTGCTTTAAGGCTAAGCTGCTGCGGGTCGCTTTCTCCAGAACGACGCGTACGGGTCGTTAGCTGTGTACTTTCAAAAATTAGTTGCTCATCTTTTAAACCTAAACGAAGGCGGGTTTCAAGATTCACTTCACTGATTAGGTCAGGCGTGCGCTCCAATACCTCTGCATCTAAGCGGTTATGCTTAGTTAGCGTAAACATGGTTTTTAGGGGGAAAGAGCGCAAAGGATTGACGTTGGTGCCTGAAATATTGAGCGGCTGCACTCGCCAAAGCGCTTGGCTTTGCTCATCACGGAAGCGGATATCAGCATTCTTCACTTCCACGCTGGCAATGTTCAGCACCACCGACAAATTACCAGCATCTGCGTTGGGACCAGCACTTGCCGGTGCCAGAACCGTTTCTGCTGTTTCGTTACCCTGTTCAGCGAGACGCTCTAGTAATGCCTGCCAATTACCTTCACCTTGTTCATTCTTCTCAAGGTTTAAGCGCATACCGTCCAGGGTTAAGCCATCAACAGCAATTTCGCCCCGTAATAGAGGGGCAAAGGCCACGCTAACTTCGGCTCGATCAATGGCGGCAAACGCAATTTCGTCCTGGGCTTGCTCTGGCAACCATGCTCTTGCCTGCTCAACACTGACCCCGATACGCGGATAAAACGACCACGTGATAGGGCCTTCCAACGCTAGGTTCAGGCCGGTTTGCTCTTCTACCACAGCGGTTAGCCGGGGCTTGAAGTCTTCTGGATCAAGAAAGGTGGTGACATACACCACTGCAGCAACGGCAACGATCGCTAAAATACCTACCGCGGCCAGCAAAATACGTAGTAGCTGATTCATTACCCTTTTCCTTTTGGGTTTAGCTCAACAAAATCACTGGTGATGGGTGCACCCGGCTGTGAGGATGGTTCATTGGCTATGGGTCGATAACCGAGCTTGGATAGCAGTACTCGATCCGCTAACGGCAGCGACGACGTTTCGATGCGCAGCACACGCCCTTCTTGTTTTGCCTGTTCACCTAACAGTGCCATTAATCGCGTACCTACACCGCGCCGCCGGGTGGGTTTACGCACGCACAGCTCTGAGAGCCACCACGCGCGGTCAGCTGTTTCTTTTACTGCTACGGCACCGAGCAGCCGATCGTTAAAATGTGCGCAGGCAAAAAAGTGCTGTCCTTTTAAATGTTGCTCAATAAAAGGGGTGACCGTTGGTGTAGGCATACGCTCTTTGGGCGCATCTTCATAAATGCGTATTAGGTCAATACGCACCTGCTCTTCTGCTTCCCAACGGGCCTGGTCGACGTAATGCAATGTCACCGGCATGGTGAAATCCTCTTTGCCAAAGCAGCAAGGCTGCTATTCTACCGCCAGCAAAGGCGGCTACCTTTCGCGCATTGTAGCGGATGGGGGCGCCGATTCACTATAATGGTCGCTTTGGCCACAGGTTATGCCTTGATCCAGCGGTGATAACATTCCACCAACACCCCTCAGAGTGCGCATCAGCGCAGGAGATGCAACATGTCAGCGCGTATTGCCACGGTAAGCCGTGACACCAACGAAACGCAGATTACGGTCAGCGTCAACCTTGACGGCGAAGGCCGCCTCCGCAGTGACACCGGCGTTCCGTTTCTTGATCATATGCTTGATCAAGTGGCTCGTCATGGGATGGTGGATCTCGACATTGACGCAAAAGGCGACCTACACATTGATGATCACCATACGGTCGAAGATCTAGGCATTACTCTGGGCCAAGCGTTTCACCAAGCAATCGGCGATAAACGCGGCATTTACCGCTACGGACATGCCTATGTACCCCTTGATGAAGCGCTTTCGCGGGTGGTTATCGATTTTTCCGGCCGCCCAGGCCTGTATATGAATGTCGACTTCACCCGCGATACTATTGGCCGCATGGACACCCAACTGTTTTGGGAGTTTTTCCAAGGCTTCGTCAACCATGCTCGTGTCACACTGCATATCGACAATGTAAAAGGCTTTAATGCTCACCATCAGGCTGAGACTATTTTTAAAGCGTTTGGGCGCGCGCTACGCATGGCAGTGGCAGAAGACCCAAGAATGGCGGGGCAGATGCCGTCCACTAAAGGAAGCCTATAATGCCGAGTATTACAGCCAGTGGTAGCTCGCTAACGATAACAAGGAGCGCTTTATGACCATCGCGGTAATCGATTATGGAATGGGCAACCTGCACTCTGTGGCAAAAGCGCTTGAGCACGTCACCCACGAAAATGTGATTATTACCCGCGACCCTCGGCGTATTTTAGGCGCAACACGCTTGGTGCTACCGGGCCAGGGGGCTATCCGAGACTGTGTGGGCGAGCTCGAACGTACCGAGCTACGTGGTTTAGTCGACGATATTCTTACCCGCCAGGCCAAGCCGCTGTTGGGCATTTGCGTGGGTCAACAAATGCTGATGGAACGCAGCGAAGAGAATGGCGGCGTAGACTGCCTAGGCTTTTTCCATGGCAGCGTCGACCGTTTTCCGGCCAATATGCGTGATGATTACGAACAGCGTTTAAAAGTGCCGCACATGGGTTGGAATCTCGTGGCACAGCATCACGATCACCCGCTGTGGGCAGGCATTGACGATAACGAACACTTCTATTTTGTGCACAGCTACTACGTCAATGCAGCTGACGATGCCCAAGTGTTTGGTACCACTCAGTACGGCAAGGTTTGCGCCCACGTGGCGATTGGCCGCGATGCCACCTTCGCCGTACAGTTCCACCCTGAAAAAAGCTCCCGTGCGGGCCTTCGCCTGCTAGAAAATTTTGTCACCTGGACGCCCTGAGAGGTTTCACTATGTTGGTAATTCCCGCGATTGATCTCAAAGACGGCCAGTGTGTGCGCTTGAAACAAGGCCGCATGGAAGATGCGACGTCCTACGGCGATGACCCCGTTGCCATGGCCGCCCGCTGGGTAGAAGCAGGGGCTCGCCGCCTGCACCTAGTTGACCTAAACGGCGCATTTGAAGGCAAACCGGTGAACGGCGATGCAGTGACTGCAATAGCACGCGCCTACCCTAACCTGCCCATTCAAATTGGCGGCGGCATTCGCTCGGCAGACACCATTGAGCATTACCTAAATGCAGGGGTTTCTTACGTCATTATTGGTACAAAAGCGGTTAAAGAACCGGATTTTGTGGGCGAGATGTGCCGTGCATTCCCAGGCCATATTATTGTTGGCCTGGATGCTAAAGATGGCTATGTGGCCACCGACGGCTGGGCTGAAGTGTCCACCCTGAAAGCGACCGAACTCGCCAAGCGCTTTGCCAATGACGGCGTTTCCAGCATTGTTTATACCGACATTGCCCGTGACGGCATGATGCAAGGCGTCAATGTGGACGCCACTGCTGCGCTAGCTCGTGAAGGCGGCTTACCCGTAATCGCCTCTGGCGGTGTCACCAATCTAGATGATATTCGTGCGCTATGTGATGTCGCCAATAGCGGCATTTTAGGCGCGATTACAGGCCGCGCTATCTACGAGGGCAGCCTGGATGTGGCAGAAGCCCAGCGTTTGAGCGACCAGCTTAGCGGAGGCAACGAATGAGCTTAGCGAAACGTATTATTCCTTGCTTAGATGTCGATGCCGGGCGTGTGGTGAAAGGCGTTAACTTTGTTGGCATCCGTGATGCAGGTGACCCCGTTGAAATCGCCCAGCGTTACAACCAGCAGGGTGCCGATGAAATCACCTTCCTCGACATTACCGCCAGCCACGAAAACCGTGACACCACAGTCGACATGGTAGAGCGCATCGCCGGTGAAGTGTTTATTCCTCTCACCGTTGGGGGCGGTATCCGCAGTTGCGATGATATTCGCACCATGCTGAATGCAGGGGCCGATAAAGTCTCGATCAATACCGCCGCGGTTACCAATCCAGAGTTTGTTCGCGAGGCCGCTGAGCGCTTTGGCAGCCAATGTATCGTGGTGGCGATTGACGCTAAGAAGGTGTCCAAAGAAGGAGAGCCTCCGCGCTGGGAAATCTTCACCCACGGCGGACGTCGGCCGACGGGCTTAGATGCCGTCGAATGGGCCAAAAAGATGGTGGAATTTGGCGCAGGCGAGCTACTGTTAACCAGTATGGATCGAGACGGTACTAAAGTGGGCTTCGACCTGGGCGTTACCTACGCTATTTCTGAAGCCGTCAGCGTGCCGGTGATTGCCTCTGGCGGTGTAGGAAACTTGGATCACTTAGTGGACGGCGTACTCAAAGGTGGTGCCGATGCGGTACTGGCGGCGAGTATCTTTCACTTTGGTGAATACACGATACCAGAAGCAAAACGCTATATGGCGGAACGGGGCATCGAAATGCGCCTCTAACGGGATCTTATAGAAACGAGCCCTTTTTCAGGAGCATTACATGCCACATTATTACCAATGGCTGGGAGGGCTAGCAATTTTTTGGCTGAGCACAACCGTCTCAGCCTTTTCTTTGCCAGATTGGCCGCCCACCTTAGAACTCGACCACACATTGGTGCAAACCAGCCTGTTAACACGTCACTTCGACCCAGACCCGGAGCACATCAATCAGCAAAAGCTAGTCAGTATTGAGTTACACAACCCTGACCGCTGGCTAACTGGGGCGGCATGGTTTAAAAACTCCTTCGATCAGCCTACTTGGTACTTCTATGCAGGCCGAGAGTTTCCTCTTTGGCAATTTTCTGAAGGGGTCAACGTACGAGCCAAGCTGACAGGTGGGCTACTGCGCGGCTATAAAGGTGAGTACCGCGACAAGATCCCCTTTAATCATTTAGGCATAGCGCCTGCGCTGCTACCTAGCATTGGCGTGCAATGGGGGCGTGTAGAATCAGATCTCATTATCTTCGGCACCGCCGGCATGATGGTGACGGCGGGCCTGCGGTTTTAACCGGCTTAGCCAGTTACTCCCCGCCTTCGTCTAAGGTTAAACCAAGATTACTGATGCCGTTATTACGCCCTAACTGACGAATCTCTTTTAGGGAGGTTTTATTAATTGGCTCGCTCACGGCGTCCAAAACAGCATCCTGGAAATCGTTTTCGTCGGCCATCAATGGATGGTCGCGAATAATCAGCGCAAGCACCTGAGCATCTTCCTCACCTTCGGTCAGCTCGATAAAAGCGCGAACGCCCGCTCGCGAGGTGCGGCTGACATCCAGCACTGCTTCAGGTGATTCGCCCTGCAGCGTATCTAGCAACGCGGATACCGATACGACGGCGTCTAACGCTCGGCGCGCTCCAAAGCTCTCATCACCTTCTGGGGGTTCGCACTCAGCCAGCTTTTCCGCTTGCCGAGCAAAGTCGATACTAGCATTCGGAACGTTTAGACGCTCCCATACCAAGCTCAGCACGGTACGCAGCGTATGCTCGTCACCTAGACCCGTGGTTTGTTGATACAAAGCGTAGTTAGGTAGCAGGCGTTCACAAAGAGCTGCCATAAACGCTTGCTGGGCGGGCAACGGCAATTGTTGAAGCCGCTGATAAAATCCTAGGGGTTTAGCCACCATGCTGATTTCCTGGGTCACAATATTGGTGAAATGAACGCGATACGTTATCGTCGCACAAACGCGACAGGAGATCCCTGTCGCGTTGTTAACATCGGCCGGCGAGGAGATTACCATGCATATCCATCTGCTACAGCACGGCCCTGACCATGGTCCCGCTCGTCTAACTGACTGGCTTGAGAGTATGGGCCATAGTTACACCGTTTTTCATCTTTATGCGGGCGAGCTAACCCCACGACCGGGTGAGTGCGATGCGATCATTATACTGGATGGCCCTGAGCCGCTAGTAAATGATCCACCCGACTGGTTTAAAGCCGAGCGAAAGCTGATTAATCGCTATCTGGATGGTCAAAAACCAATACTGGGCATTGGCTTGGGAGCACTGTGGATAGCGCAAGCGCTAGACGCTGTCATCGCGCCAGGCACTTACCCTGAAATTGGCTGGCACCAAATAACACAGGCCCCAGAAAGCGCCTTTGACTTACCCGAACAGTTTGAGGCGTTTATGTGGCATCGCTTCGTGTTTAGCTTACCGGACAATGCACTACCGCTAGGCGGCAGTGCGGCGGCACCACTACAAGGGTTTTCATGGGACGCTGGGCGTGTCATCGGCTTACTGTGCCATTTTGAGGCGACTGCTTCCAGCGTCTCACTACTGCTCGATGCAGACGACCGACCACAGCCAAAAAATAACGCAACAGGGCGTTTTCTACAAACCAATGAACAGATCCTAGAAGACGCTAGTCGTTTTCATAAGTTAGCACCGCTGCTAGACCGCGTGATGACCCAATGGCTGAAAGCGGCATAGGCCCCTGCATCAACTATTGGCGCATAAAACGCCGCTAAGCGCTCCATTGCTTAGCGGCTTCTAAACAGCTATCCCAATCGCCAACGTGCAGCTCGGTAGGACGGCTATCCCGCTGCTTTTCAAGATGATAGCGATAAAGTGGGTCGTAATATTCCGTTAACAGCGGTGCAAGCCATGCCTCGTGAGCCTGAATATTACCTAGCGCATGGGCATCAAAGGCCATGCACTGTAATCGCTGCAGACGCTGCAAACGGGCATTTCCTAGCCGCTTAGCCAAACGCTCCAAGGCATTGGCTAATTGGCGCTGCATGCGCTGCCAGCCCTCTTGCTGGCCGTAACGGGCGGTGTAGCTCTGTTCAAGTGCTTCGATATAGTCACGGCGCAACTGCTCTAAACGCCAATCCAGAGGCATCTCAATGCGTATTCGCGGCGCACGCTGTAAGGCATGCCAAAAAGTAAGCGGAATATTAGCATTACCGATTTGTCGCGACTCATCCTCTACTACCAGTTTACCTGTCAGCCCGATTAAGCGTTTGGCCAAGGCGTGTTCAAAATCAATTTGTGGCGTCGGTTCTTCTGGCTGTCGGCCAAAGGCCGATCCTTTATGGTTGGCAAAGGCCTCTAGATCAATGCCGTTACTCAATTGGTTAATAAGCGTCGTTTTGGCACAGCCTGTCAGTCCTGCAACGACCAACATCGGCTGACTGGCGGCCTCATCAATCCGCTGACATAGCCGATGACGCACCGCTTTCCAGCCACCCTCAATACGCGGCCTGTTAATACCTGTTTCGGCTAGCCACTGCTGCGCAATTTGCGAACGTAGCCCTCCACGAAAACAGTAGATAATAGCTTCTGGCTGGCGCGCTACGTACGCCTCCCACGCGTCAACGCGTGCTTGCTTAGCTTCACCGCTAACTAAGCGCTCACCCAACCCGATGGCCGCCTGCTGCCCCAGCTGCTTATATGCAATGCCCACTTGGTGGCGCTCATCATCAACCATTAACGGCAAGTTAACCGCGCCAGGCAAACTGCCCTGGGCAAACTCAATCGGGGCGCGCACATCAATCAACGGCGTTTCTTCCGCGATTAAGTTTAATGTTGCCGGAACAGTGGCTAGGGTCATCCAATAACCTCAATCAAAACGTCGCCCTGTGCAGCCTTCATGGTGCCAAACGGTACCAAGTTAATACCGTTCTCACGGCCAATACGTTCTACGTCATCTTCCCAGGCAGGATCGACGCTAATCAACAAACCGCCCGACGTCTGAGGATCGCAAAGCCATTGCCAGTGGGCATCGTCCATAACAGGCAACGATTTACCTAAGGCGTCGCGGTTGCGCAGTGAGCCTCCGGGGACAGCGCCCTGCCGACGGTAAGCTTCAGCTTCGGCTAAACGGGGTAAGCGGCGAAAATCGATCTGCGCCATCACACCGCTTGCGCTGCACATTTCCGATAGGTGCCCAGCAAGGCCAAACCCCGTAACATCCGTCATGGCGTTAACGCCTTTCACCTTCGCCAACTCAACGCCAATATGATTGGGCTTGAGCATCGTTTCTCGGGCAAGGCCTTGGTGCCCGGCTTCGAGCAAGCCGCGCTTTTCAGCCGTAGTTAATAGCCCCACACCCAGTGGTTTGGTTAGGAATAACAGATCATCAGGTTTCGCCTGGCTGTTGAGTTTTAAATGCGCCAAATCGACTAAACCGTTGACCGCCAAACCAAACATCGGCTCTGGGGCGTCAATCGAGTGTCCGCCTGCTAACGCGACGCCCAGCTCACGACAAACAGCTTGGGCTCCTGCAACAACATCACCCGCAATTTCAGCGCTGAGCTTATCCAGCGGCCAACCTAAAATGCCCAATGCCATGACCGGCGTGCCGCCCATGGCATACACATCGCTAATAGCGTTAGTGGCAGCAATACGGCCAAAATCGAAGGGATCATCGACAATCGGCATAAAGAAATCGGTGGTCGCGATCATGCCGCGGCCATCACCCAAATCATACACCGCAGCGTCTTCACGCCCCTGATTACCTACAATGAGCCGTTTGTGACCCGCGGCAGGCCCTGCTTTAGCAAGAATTCCATCCAGCACATCTGGAGCAATTTTGCAGCCACAACCTGCACCGTGACTATATTGGGTTAACCGAATCGAACTCATAATGCCTCTCCTTAGTCTTTATGTTGTTCCTCAGCATAGCTTACGTTAGAGCGCTTCCAGGGCATCGCTAAGTTTATCCACAGGGATGACCTCCATCCCCTTCGGAGCCTGCTTGGGTGCATTACCACGCGGCACAATCGCCCTTAAAAATCCATGCTTAGCCGCTTCAGCAATACGTTCTTGCCCGCTGGGCACAGGCCGAATCTCTCCCGAAAGCCCAACTTCGCCAAATACCACCAACTCTTTTGGCAGAGCGCGATTTTGCAGGCTGGATACCACCGCTAGGAGCACCGCCAAGTCAGCACTGGTTTCGAGTACTTTCACGCCGCCTACCACGTTAAGGAAAACATCTTGATCACCGGTAAACAGACCACCGTGACGGTTTAGCACGGCTAGCAGCATAGCAAGTCGGTTTTGATCGACGCCAACGGCCACACGGCGAGGATTCCCCAATGCAGACTCATCGACTAACGCCTGCACTTCCACCAGAATTGGCCGGGTACCTTCCCATACCACCATGACCAAACTACCGGGAGCCTGTTCTTCTTGGCGTGATAGGAAAATCGCACTGGGGTTTTTGACTTCTTTTAAACCTTGCTCAAGCATTGCAAACACACCCAGCTCATTCACCGCACCAAAGCGGTTTTTCTGGCCGCGAAGGGTTCTAAATCGAGAGTCAGCTCCACCCTCTAATAGCAGCGAGGCATCAATCATGTGCTCCAGTACTTTAGGGCCAGCCAGCGTTCCATCCTTCGTTACATGCCCAACCAGTAACAATACTGTGTTCGTTTGCTTAGCAAAGCGGGTCAGAGCTGCCGCAGATTCACGAACCTGGGCAACGCCACCTGGCGCTGAGCTAATATCCTCTAGGTGCATCGTTTGAATTGAGTCGATGACCAAAATTTCCGGTTTTTCTCGTTCAGCCACCGCTAAAATTGTTTCAACACTGGTTTCCGCTAACATTTTCAGCCCATTAGTAGGCAGCTGTAAGCGGTGGGCGCGCATCGCAACTTGGGAAAGCGACTCCTCCCCGGTGACATATAGAATACGCCGCTGCTGGGCGAGCTTGCAGGCGGTTTGCAGAAGCAGCGTGGACTTACCAGCGCCTGGGTTGCCCCCCAGCAACACAGCGGACCCCGGCACCAGGCCGCCACCTAGCACACGATCAAACTCAGCAAAGGTCGAAGTGAGGCGGGGTACTTCGCTGAGATCCACATTGCCAAGATCCACCACATCTCTCGACAGGTCTCCTGCATAGCCCGCCCGTCCCATGGCTGCGCCACTTCCAGGGCGCGCACTAGCCAACCGAATCTCACTTAGCGTGTTCCATTCCTGGCAGCTGGAGCACTGGCCTTGCCACTTTCGATACTCCGCACCGCATTCGGTACACACAAAGGCACTTTTCGCTTTCGCCACCGCCATGTCGCTCCTGTTGTTATCGCCACTGATTATATCGCCACTGAGATTTATGCATCAGATGACTAGAAATGCAAAAGGCGGCCAATGGCCGCCTTTAAGCATCACTTCACGCTTTATTGACGCTGTAACTGCAGCATCTCACCGTTTTCGAAACGACGACGCTCTGGGTCGATCAGCTCCAACGTGCGTTCACTAATACGTTGAAAGTAGTAGATCTGGCCATCGCCATTCGGCGTTAACTCATAGACAGTGGCAGATGGATCCGACGGCGTGCCCGTCAGTACTTCCCAGTTACCTGCATAGTTTTCGTCTGGCGGCGTTTGTGGATGATTACGATAAGTGGCGTTTAACGTGAACGTCCGTTCTTCGGGAGCACTCATTTCTTCGCCTATCATCGTCACATTCAAGTCGATGCCATCGCAGTTACGGCAAGGCAGCGTACCTTGATAATTGGCTTGAGAAGCAGTCATTCCTGCTTCTTCACGCTGATCCGTTGGGCCAGCTGCACAGCCCGCCAACAGTGCCAACATAGCCGAGCCGGCTAGCAAACTCCTAAATTGCATTGAGTGTCTCCTTATCGTGTTGGACATACATTTCTTTCGCGCGCTTGTGACAGCATAACCGCTACAAGGTGCGACGCCCACCCCCCTCACTACTTGAATGCTTGCGCTCAGGCAGTCATCGGGCGACCATGGGGTATTAACATCAGGATAATCAGGTTACCCGCATGAGCCAATACTGGAGTCCAGCTGTTAGGGAGCTTACCCCCTATGTGCCTGGTGAGCAGCCCCGCGAACAGGTTATTAAACTCAACACCAATGAAAACCCTTATCCGCCCGCACCTGGGGTGAGCAAGGTGCTGCGTAATTATGCTATCGACCATTTGCGCTTGTATCCTGATCCTACCTCTTACGCGCTGCGTACAACGCTGGCCGACAGCTATGGGGTTAGCGTGGCAGAAACCTTCGTCGGCAATGGGTCAGATGAAGTGCTCGCGTTTGCGTTTCAGGCCTTCTTCTGCCATGACGCACCGCTGGATGTCCCCTCAATCACCTATAGCTTTTATCCTGTGTACGCCAACCTTTATGGCGTCGCGCTTCGTAAGCATCCACTAACCCCACAGTGGGAGGTCGATGTTGATGCCCTGGCGAATGCATCAGAGCGCAGCGGCGTTATCTTTGCCAACCCAAACGCACCGACTGGCCATGCGCACTCCCTCGAAACCATTGAGGCTCTGCTTAAGCGCGTGACAAACCGGGTTGTATTAATCGATGAGGCTTATGTGGATTTCGGCGCAGAAAGCGCTGTTGCTTTAGTTGAGCACTACCCTAACCTGCTAGTCACAGGAACGTTCTCTAAATCACGTAGCTTGGCTGGTTTACGCTTGGGCTATGCCATTGGCTCCCCTGAGCTGATTGATGGGCTCCAGCGGGTCAAGGACTCGTTTAATTCCTATCCAGTGGATAGCCTAGCGAGCCTCATCGGCATTGAAGCTCTTAAAGATGAAGAACACTTTAACGCGTGCCGAAATAATGTGATCACGACCCGTGAGCGCACACGTCAGCGACTTGAGCAGCTAGGTTTTGAAGTACTGCCTTCGAAGGCCAACTTCGTGCTTGCCCAGCATCCCGATTTTGAAGGCGCTCAGCTATTTGCAGGCCTTCGAGAGCGAGGAGTTTTGGTACGTCATTTTAATACTGACGCACTCAATAACTTCTTGCGCATCACCATCGGCACAGATGATGAGATGGATAGCTTAATAGAGGCACTGGAAGCAATCTGCCGCTAATTCTCACATTTTCTAAGCATAAAAAATCCCCCAGGGCGCAAGCCCTGGGGGATTTTTCAAATAGTTCATAACCAATAGCTCAACAACAAAAAACCCCAGCTTCATTAGAAGCTGGGGTTTTTCTTAATAAGTGCCTGACGATGATCCGGGCGGCGCTCCGCTACTCTACTCGTCTCATCCTGAGACTCGCCCTTCGGGCCCGCTAAAGCGGTTCCCGTTTGTTCCCGACAAACGGGGTCCAGGGGAGACCCCCTAAAAAGCAAAACCCCGACCAAATGGCCGGGGTTTCTCAATAAGTGCCTGACGATGACCTACTCTCGCATGGGGAGACCCCACACTACCATCGGCGCTAAGCGGTTTCACTTCTGAGTTCGGCAAGGGATCAGGTGGTTCACGCGTGCTATGGTCGTCAGGCGTAACGGGTCATGTATATCATGCTGAACGTGTAATCGATGTTTTGTGGCGTCTCTTTCGTCTCACGCCCTTCGTGTGTCACGTTGGGCTTGAGTCGCGTATCCGGTTTTCGTTATCACTGCGACCAGACCCCTTGGGTGTTATAGGGTCAAGCCTCACGGGCCATTAGTACACGTTAGCTCAACGCCTTGCAGCGCTTCCACACCGTGCCTATCAACCAGCTGGTCTCGCTGGGCCCTTCAGGAGGCTCTAGGCCTCAGGGATGTCTCATCTTGAAGGGGGCTTCCCGCTTAGATGCTTTCAGCGGTTATCCCGTCCGCACATAGCTACCCGGCAATGCCACTGGCGTGACAACCGGAACACCAGAGGTGCGTCCACTCCGGTCCTCTCGTACTAGGAGCAGCCCTTCTCAAACATCCAACGCCCACGGCAGATAGGGACCGAACTGTCTCACGACGTTCTAAACCCAGCTCGCGTACCACTTTAAATGGCGAACAGCCATACCCTTGGGACCGACTTCAGCCCCAGGATGTGATGAGCCGACATCGAGGTGCCAAACACCGCCGTCGATGTGAACTCTTGGGCGGTATCAGCCTGTTATCCCCGGAGTACCTTTTATCCGTTGAGCGATGGCCCTTCCATACAGAACCACCGGATCACTAGAACCTGCTTTCGCACCTGCTCGACGTGTCTGTCTCGCAGTCAAGCACCCTTATGCTCTTGCACTCACTGCACGATGTCCGACCGTGCTGAGGGTACCTTCGTGCTCCTCCGTTACTCTTTGGGAGGAGACCGCCCCAGTCAAACTACCCACCACACACTGTCCTCGATCCGGATAACGGACCTGAGTGAGAACGCCAATGATGCCAGGCTGGTATTTCAAGGTTGGCTCCCCTCGAACTAGCGTCCGAGATTCAAAGCCTCCCAGCTATCCTACACAGGCAACATCAGCGTCCAGTGTGAAGCTATAGTAAAGGTTCACGGGGTCTTTCCGTCTAGCCGCGGGTACACCGCATCTTCACGGCGATTTCAATTTCACTGAGTCTCGGGTGGAGACAGCGTGGCCATCATTACGCCATTCGTGCAGGTCGGAACTTACCCGACAAGGAATTTCGCTACCTTAGGACCGTTATAGTTACGGCCGCCGTTTACCGGGGCTTCAATCAAGAGCTTCGCCTTGCGGCTAACACCATCATTTAACCTTCCGGCACCGGGCAGGCGTCACACCCTATACGTCCGCTTGCGCGTTAGCAGAGTGCTGTGTTTTTACTAAACAGTTGCAGCCACCTGGTATCTTCGACCGGTTCGGGCTCTGAGAGCAAGTCTCGTCACCCTACGCCGGCGTGCCTTCTCCCGAAGTTACGGCACCATTTTGCCTAGTTCCTTCACCCGAGTTCTCTCAAGCGCCTTGGGATTCTCACCCTGACCACCTGTGTCGGTTTGGGGTACGGTCGCACATGATCTGAAGCTTAGAGGCTTTTCCTGGAAGCGTGGCATCAATGACTTCCTGACCGTGGTCAGTTCGTTTCGTGTCTCGGCCTTAGAGCATCCCGGATTTACCTAAGATGCAAGCCTACTCACTTTCACCAGGACAACCAACGCCTGGCTCACCTAGCCTTCTCCGTCCCCCCATCGCAATCATGTCCGGTACAGGAATATTGACCTGTTTCCCATCGACTACGCCTTTCGGCCTCGCCTTAGGGGCCGACTCACTCTGCTCCGATTAGCGTCGAACAGAAACCCTTGGTCTTCCGGCGAGGGAGTTTTTCACTCCCTTTATCGTTACTCATGTCAGCATTCGCACTCGTGATACCTCCAGCGAACTTCTCAATTCACCTTCATCGGCTTACACGACGCTCCTCTACCGCTCACACCTAAGTGTGAACCCGTAGCTTCGGTACCTGGTTTAGCCCCGTTACATCTTCCGCGCAGGCCGACTCGACTAGTGAGCTATTACGCTTTCTTTAAAGGATGGCTGCTTCTAAGCCAACCTCCTAGCTGTCTGAGCCTTCCCACATCGTTTCCCACTTAACCAGGATTTCGGGACCTTAGCTGACGGTCTGGGTTGTTTCCCTTTTCACGACGGACGTTAGCACCCGCCGTGTGTCTCCCACGCTTGCACTCACCGGTATTCGGAGTTTGCCTCGGGTTGGTAAGTCGGGATGACCCCCTAGCCGAAACAGTGCTCTACCCCCGGCGGTGATACGTGAGGCGCTACCTAAATAGCTTTCGAGGAGAACCAGCTATCTCCGAGCTTGATTAGCCTTTCACTCCGATCCACAAGTCATCCAAATCTTTTTCAACAGATCCTGGTTCGGGCCTCCAGTTGATGTTACTCAACCTTCACCCTGCTCATGGATAGATCGCTCGGTTTCGGGTCTATATCCAGCGACTGTGTCGCCCAGTTAAGACTCGGTTTCCCTACGGCTCCCCTAAACGGTTAACCTCGCCACTGAATATAAGTCGCTGACCCATTATACAAAAGGTACGCAGTCACAGAACAAGTCTGCTCCTACTGCTTGTACGCACACGGTTTCAGGATCTATTTCACTCCCCTCTCCGGGGTTCTTTTCGCCTTTCCCTCACGGTACTGGTTCACTATCGGTCAGCCAGGAGTATTTAGCCTTGGAGGATGGTCCCCCCGTCTTCAGTCAAGGTTTCTCGTGCCCCGACCTACTCGATTTCACATGATCAGATTTTCGACTACGGGGCTATCACCCGCTACGGCTGAGCTTCCCAGCTCATTCGCCTAATCAGTCACATGCTTAAGGGCTGGTCCCCGTTCGCTCGCCGCTACTAGGGGAATCTCGGTTGATTTCTTTTCCTCAGGGTACTTAGATGTTTCAGTTCCCCTGGTTCGCCTCTTACGCCTATATATTCAGCGCAAGATACTCATCTTATGATGAGTGGGTTTCCCCATTCAGAAATGCCCGGGTCACAGGTTGTTTGCCACCTCGCCGAGCCTTATCGCAGGCTTCCACGTCTTTCATCGCCTCTGGCTGCCTAGGCATCCACCGTGTGCGCTTCATTGCTTGACC
This sequence comes from Halomonas sp. TD01, assembly GCF_923868895.1. GTDB lineage: Bacteria > Pseudomonadota > Gammaproteobacteria > Pseudomonadales > Halomonadaceae > Vreelandella. Next base: position 1,880,152 of record NZ_OV350343.1, on the reverse strand, counting down.
CTATAACCCGAAGGAGTCTGGTGTCTCGCAATGATAACGATTGCCGGATACGCTTGAGACGTATCACAAAACAATTACGTATAAACACTTCAAAGAAGCGTTTATGTCAGCATGATATACATTGTTAAAGAGCGACTGCTATGCGCAGTGATAAGCGGTTGCTTTTTTCACATTAAAAGGAAAAGAAAGGTCTTTAAAGACGATCTTAAAAAAGCTCTTTTCTCTTCTTTCAATAGGAAGAAAACGCTTATCACTGCGTATCAACAGCATTCTGATCAGGTAATTCATTGTGAGCGCTTACCGCGAGGGATGATGCATCGTTTAAGGAGGTGATCCAGCCGCAGGTTCCCCTACGGCTACCTTGTTACGACTTCACCCCAGTCATGAACCACACCGTGGTGATCGCCCTCTTGCGTTAGGCTAACCACTTCTGGTGCAGTCCACTCCCATGGTGTGACGGGCGGTGTGTACAAGGCCCGGGAACGTATTCACCGTGACATTCTGATTCACGATTACTAGCGATTCCGACTTCACGGAGTCGAGTTGCAGACTCCGATCCGGACTGAGACCGGCTTTTCGGGATTAGCTGACTCTCGCGAGCTCGCAACCCTTTGTACCGGCCATTGTAGCACGTGTGTAGCCCTACTCGTAAGGGCCATGATGACTTGACGTCGTCCCCACCTTCCTCCGGTTTGTCACCGGCAGTCTCCTTAGAGTTCCCGGCATTACCCGCTGGCAAATAAGGACAAGGGTTGCGCTCGTTACGGGACTTAACCCAACATTTCACAACACGAGCTGACGACAGCCATGCAGCACCTGTCTCTGCGTTCCCGAAGGCACCAAGTGATCTCTCACAAGTTCGCAGGATGTCAAGAGTAGGTAAGGTTCTTCGCGTTGCATCGAATTAAACCACATGCTCCACCGCTTGTGCGGGCCCCCGTCAATTCATTTGAGTTTTAACCTTGCGGCCGTACTCCCCAGGCGGTCGACTTATCGCGTTAACTTCGCCACAAAGTGCGCTAGGCACCCAACGGCTGGTCGACATCGTTTACGGCGTGGACTACCAGGGTATCTAATCCTGTTTGCTACCCACGCTTTCGCACCTCAGTGTCAGTGTCAGTCCAGAAGGCCGCCTTCGCCACTGGTATTCCTCCCGATCTCTACGCATTTCACCGCTACACCGGGAATTCTACCTTCCTCTCCTGCACTCTAGCTTGACAGTTCCGGATGCCGTTCCCAGGTTGAGCCCGGGGCTTTCACAACCGGCTTATCAAGCCACCTACGCGCGCTTTACGCCCAGTAATTCCGATTAACGCTTGCACCCTCCGTATTACCGCGGCTGCTGGCACGGAGTTAGCCGGTGCTTCTTCTGCGAGTGATGTCTTTCCTAGTGGGTATTAACCACTAGGCGTTCTTCCTCGCTGAAAGTGCTTTACAACCCGAAGGCCTTCTTCACACACGCGGCATGGCTGGATCAGGGTTGCCCCCATTGTCCAATATTCCCCACTGCTGCCTCCCGTAGGAGTTCGGGCCGTGTCTCAGTCCCGATGTGGCTGATCATCCTCTCAGACCAGCTACGGATCGTTGCCTTGGTGAGCCATTACCTCACCAACTAGCTAATCCGACATAGGCTCATCCAATAGCGGGAGCCGGAGCCCCCTTTCTCCCGTAGGACGTATGCGGTATTAGCCTGGGTTTCCCCAGGTTATCCCCCACTACCGGGCAGATTCCTATGCATTACTCACCCGTCCGCCGCTCGTCAGCGGGTAGCAAGCTACCCCTGTTACCGCTCGACTTGCATGTGTTAGGCCTGCCGCCAGCGTTCAATCTGAGCCATGATCAAACTCTTCAGTTTAAAATCATTGTGATGCTTACATGTCACTCGAAAGTCACATAAGTGCATCAAACTTGGCTCAAGGTTCAAACGAATTCATTTCAATTTACATTGTCATGACCGCTTGCCTTGATATTTGGTGATTTATCACCCTCATCGGCAAGCGCCCACATGAATTACCTGATCAAATTGTTAAAGAGCTGTTTTCGCTGAACAAAACTGGCTAACCGTTGAGCTGGTTTGCCTCAGCGAGGAAGGCGTATTCTACGCATTTCCTGGTGTTTGTCAATCACTGTTTTAAGTGAGTGAAGCGAGTGAGCGAAGAAGGCGAGATAACGATGCTTTCTGGCGTGGCTCGTTTCAAAAAGGGTTGGAAGACATCGAAGCATGTTGCTGCTGAGTTCTTCTAACTCTCTGACAAACCGAAGTTTTTCAACTTCAATCACCGCTGGTAACGCTGTGCGTCCCCGGCAGCGGATGCGTACTTTACGGATTCGCTGCCGACTTGGCAAGGGGGTTTGCGGGAAAAAAGTGAATAAATTTTAACTTTTAGGTTTTGCTTTACGCATAACGGCCAATACGGGGCCTGAACACACATAAGCACCAAAGAGCAGCAGCAGCATTACAGAAGGTTCAACAGAGATCATTACGAACCCTAGCACCACCGCTAGAAGCACAACAAAAGGAACAGGCTTTTTGAAATCGAGATCTTTAAAGCTGTAATAACGAATATTACTGACCATGAGCACACCCGCAGCCCCCACGACAAACAACATAAGCAGCTTAAAACCTACCGCATCTGCATCAAAACTATGGAAGGTCCACACACTAGCGGCCACTAAGGCGGCGGCGGATGGGCTTGGCAAGCCGATAAACCACTTCTTATCCACACTACCAATCTGCACATTGAAGCGTGCTAGGCGCAGCGCCGCACAGGCTACATAAAGAAATGCTACGACCCAGCCTGTTTTACCGATGTCTTGTAAAATCCAGGTAAAGGCCACTAATGCAGGCGCCATACCGAACGAGATCATATCGGCAAGGCTATCGTACTCTGCACCAAACTCGCTTTGCGTATTCGTCATACGAGCAACCCGACCATCAAGGCCATCGAGCACCATGGCGATAAAAATCGCCACTGCTGCTGAGGTGAATTCGCCGTTGATGCCAGCCACCACGGCGAAGAACCCCGAAAACAGCGCAGATGTGGTAAATAAATTAGGTAGTAAATAGATGCCTTTTCGGCGAATTTTCTTGCCGTCTTCGACCGCCTCTTCAACCACTTCAGTTTCGCGCAGGAAAACGGTAGCGAGATCTTCATTACTTACGTTGTCATGACTTACCTTTTCGTGACTAGCGTCTTCTTGCTCTCCAGTACCACTATCTTCTGTTTTGTGGCCTTCTTGAGGCGCTGACTGCGAGGCCTGTTTACGCTCTTGATCGCGAGCATCCTGGGTCATAAATATCATCCGTTTGAAGTGAAGTCACAAGAACAGTGATCTCTTTTCATTCTACACGGTGAGGCTAACTCAGCCAGTCAATTGCAGCACGCAACGTTAAACGCCTCGGGGCGCGACAATGCGCGCCCCGAGGCTCTAACTAGTGCACTAGCACGATAACCGCTTAGTTTTTCGACTTATCAACCAGCTGGTTGGCAGCAATCCAAGGCATCATGCCACGTAGCTTAGCGCCTACTTGCTCGATTTCGTGTTCAGCATTCAGGCGACGACGTGCCGTCATAGACGGGTAGTTGGTGTTGCCTTCTTGGATGAACATTTTGGCATACTCACCCGTTTGGATACGCTTGAGTGCGTTGCGCATTGCGGCACGAGACTCGTCGTTAATCACCTCGGGACCAGTAACGTACTCACCGTACTCCGCATTGTTGGAGATGGAGTAGTTCATGTTGGCGATACCGCCTTCGTACATCAGGTCAACAATCAGTTTAAGCTCATGCAGACACTCGAAGTAAGCCATCTCTGGCGCATAACCTGCTTCGGTAAGGGTTTCAAAACCAGCTTTAACCAGCTCAACCGCGCCACCACACAGGACTGCTTGCTCGCCGAATAGATCCGTTTCGGTCTCATCTTTAAAAGTAGTTTCGATAATGCCGCTGCGACCACCACCAACACCTGCCGCGTAAGAAAGCGCTAACTCTTTGGCATTACCAGACGCATCCTGGTGGATAGCGATCAGGTCAGGAATACCGCCACCTTTAACGAACTCAGAGCGTACAGTGTGCCCCGGTGCTTTCGGCGCGATCATGATGACATCAAGATCTTTACGCGGCTCAATTTGGTTGTAATGGATATTAAAGCCGTGGGCGAAGGCTAAGGTCGCACCTTCTTTCAAGTTCGGCTCTACTTCCTGCTCGTAGATCGCTTTTTGGTTCTCATCCGGCGCCAGAATCATGACAACGTCTGCGGTTTTGCACGCTTCCGGAACGCTTGCCACTGTCAGGCCTGCGGCTTCTGCTTTGGCGGCAGAGGAAGAACCTTTGCGCAGTGCAACGGTGACGTCAACGCCAGACTCTTTCAAGTTGTTCGCGTGGGCATGGCCTTGCGAGCCATAACCAACAATAGTGACTTTCTTGGCTTGAATGAGAGACAGGTCACAATCTTTATCGTAATAAACGTGCATGGCGAGACTCCAAAATCGAACTTGATCAAAAAATGATCGTTATATAGGGATAGTTTATATATGTCGTATCAGCGTTGATGGCCACCCGTGCCGTCTTTTGCAGCACTGGGCTTTGGCGTTGAGATCACTGTACGCCACCGCCACCATTGCGTAAAACGCTATATTTGCAACATACTATTTCTAATTATGAAACACCGATCTTAATATTGGGCTTACTATGGATTTTCGCTTATTAAAGCATGTGGTGACGCTGGCCGAGACGCTACACTTTGGACGTGCTAGCGAGCTTTGTCATATCAGCCCATCAACCTTAAGCCGTTCGATTCAACAGGTTGAAACCGAGCTAGGCACGCGACTGTTTGAGCGTGACAATCGCCATGTCACGTTAACCCCCCAAGGGTTAGCTTTTCAGCACTATGCGAAAGAGACCTTAGAGCAGTGGGAAATGCAGAAGCGAACACTGGCCGCCGCAGTGGCACAGCTGAGCGGCGAAATAAGCATTTACTGCTCGGTAACCGCAAGCTATAGCTTTCTCTATGAACTATTAAGTGATGTGCGCACCCGCCACCCAGGTATCGAACTAAAGCTGCATACCGGCGACCCCGCCGATGCCATGTCGCGAGTGCTAGAAGGCGCAGACGATATGGCCATTACCCCCCGCCCACGGATTCCACCCAACGCCCTGGCCTTTAAATCGCTTACCCGCTCGCCACTGCTGTTTATTGCTCCTACAGAAGCCCACGATTGGTTACCCAGCCAGCCGGAAAGCTCAACAGCCGAGCAGTGGCGTCATGTCCCGATGATTCTTTCAGAGGCTGGTCTTTCAAGGGAGTACGCCAATACCTGGTTTAAAGCGATGGGCATAACGCCGCGCATTTATGCCCAAGTGGCCGGGCACGAAGCGATTGTAAGTATGGTGGGACTGGGGTTTGGCGTGGGCGTAGTACCCAAAATCGTGCTAGATAACAGCCCACTGGCCGAACGCGTGCAAGTGCTCAACGTAAAACCCGAGCTCCCCCACTACGATGTCGGGCTTTGCGTGCTTAACCGACGACTCAAAAACCCGATGATTGACGCATTCTGGGCTACTGTGACTCCGCGTTAAGCACATTACAAAACGCCATAAAAAAAGCCGCCCTAGGTAAGGACGGCTTTCTCAGCAGCGTTTTTAACGAATTGCTCAACAACTTATTCAACAAGCATGCTTCGTTTACAACGATAGAACTTTATCGCCGCGAGCAATACCAGACACTCCAGTACGCGCCACTTCGAGAATACCTACCGGCGCCATGGCATGTAGAAACGCATCCAGCTTAGCAGCATCACCGGTAATCTGTACGGTGTAGAGGCTTGGCGTTACGTCGACGATCTGCGCCCGGAAAATATCCACCGTACGTTTCACTTCATCGCGGGCAGCGCCTAGCGCTTTTACTTTCACCAGCATCAGTTCACGCTCAATGTGATTACCTTCTGTCAGGTCGACCAGCTTCACCACATCAATCAGCTTATTAAGATGCTTGGTGATTTGCTCAATCACCCGGTCATCACCCACGGTAGTCACCGTCAGACGTGACAGCGACGGATCTTCAGTCGGTGCAACGTTCAGCGTTTCAATGTTGAAGTTACGCTGGGAGAACAACCCGACCACACGTGACAGCGCACCCGGTTCGTTTTCCATCAGAATCGAGATGATATGACGCATCAGGTACGCTCCGTTTTAGACAGCAGCATGTCACGCATGGCACCCAGCGGCACCTGCATCGGGTAGACGTGCTCAAAGGGATCGACCTTCACATCCAGGAATACCAACTCATGTTTGTTGGCAAAGGCACGTTCTAGCGCCGGCTCCAACTCATCGAGGGTATTCACGGTGATCGCAGTAAATCCGTAAGCCTCAATTAGCATGTGGAAGTCCGGCAGCGATTCCATATAGGAGTGCGCATGACGGGACTTGTAGTTCAAATCCTGCCACTGCCGCACCATGCCAAGCGATGCGTTGTTGAGATTTACAATCTTGACGCCCACACCGTACTGCTTACAGGTAGAGAGCTCCTGCATCATCATCTGGAAGCTACCTTCCCCCGTCACGCACACCACGTCGTCATCAGGGAAGTTCTGCTTGATACCCATAGCGGCGGGGAAACCAAAGCCCATAGTCCCCAAACCACCTGAGGTAATCAAACGGTTAGGCTTATCGAACTTATAGTACTGAGCAGCAAACATCTGGTGTTGGCCAACATCCGTCGTCACGTAGGCTTCACCACGAGTAACACGGCACAGCGCCTCGATAACTTCCTGAGGCTTCAACGCTTCGCCTGGCTTAGAAGGTTCGTATAGTTTGCCTTCACGCTCGGCACGCCAGCCGTCAATCTTTTGCCACCACTCGGTCAGCGCTTCAGGCTGCGAAATTGACTGACCTTGAACCAGGCTGATCATTTCATTAATGACGCTAGACGCTGGCCCAACGATGGGCACATCCGCACGCACGGTTTTAGATACCGAGCTTGGGTCCACATCCACGTGAATGATTTTTGCCGTGGGGCAGAACTTCGACGTGTTGTTGGTCACCCGGTCATCAAAACGCGCGCCAATGGCGATAATCAAATCCGCGTGGTGCATGGCCATATTAGACTCATACGAGCCGTGCATCCCTAACCAGCCCAGGCACTGCCGATCACTTTGCGGATAGGAGCCGATACCCATCAACGTTGTGGTAATGGGGAAGCCGAGCTGTTTGACCAAATCGGTCAACCCTTCGCTTGCCTTGCCAGTTACCACGCCACCGCCGGTATAGAACACCGGACGTTTGGCTTTCAGCATCATCTCAACGGCTTTTTTAATTTGACCAGTATGCCCCCGAGTAACCGGGTTATAGGAGCGCATCTTGACCTTTTTCGGGTAGATGTACTCGTAACGCTCGGTTGGTGCGGTCATATCTTTAGGAATATCGACCACTACCGGACCTGGGCGACCAGTCGCCGCAAGATAGAAGGCTTTTTTCAGCACTTCTGGAATCTCAGACGGATGCCGAATTGAGAAGCTGTGCTTCACGATGGGGCGAGTCACACCCACAATATCGGTTTCCTGGAAGGCATCGTCACCAATCAGGTGGCTCATTACCTGACCGCACAGCACGACCATAGGAATCGAATCCATATAGGCAGTCGCAATGCCGGTGACCGCATTGGTAGCGCCAGGACCGGAGGTGACAAGCACCACGCCTGGCTTACCCGCTGCACGAGCATAGCCATCGGCTGCGTGAGTCGCTGCCTGTTCGTGACGCACAAGAATGTGCTTCACCTTGTCCTGGCGGAACAACGCATCATAAATATGCAGCGCCGCGCCGCCGGGATAACCATAAATGTATTCAACGCCCTCATCTTGCAAGAAGCGGGCGATCATATCTGCGCCGGAAAGCAGTTCCACTGTGTTTCTCCCCTGGAGGTCTCGAGTGCGATCCGCAGGACATCCTGCGGTGTCGAGTGCGGCGGTATGCCGCTGCCGGCCCATGCCGGCACCTGATGCCAAACCCTGGCATATGGCCCGGTTAGGGCCTGCACTCTCATCGGAAGCACTGACATATCATGAAATATACCAGCGTCTCCCTTACACGACGGTTTGCCGTGTCGGGGCGTTGGCCAGGTTGGGCGGTTAGCCCAAGCCCGGAAGTCCTTCGGCGGGTAAAGGCTCTCGCCTACCCTTCGCGCGGGGATTAGGGGTTGCCCGTTGGTTCCGCGCCCGCAAATCAGGAACCCACAAGATTCCATTAGCGCCCTCAGCCTGTCAACCTCCGATCAGGACAAACGCAACAAACGTCGCAGTAAGCCATTAAAAAAGCCCCGCTAGCAGAGCTAACGAGGCTTTTGCCCTATTTCATTGCGCAGGCTTGTTAATTGCCCACGGGTGAATTACTCAAATATCAACTTACCTTCACTCGCGCTGATATGGATGGTATCGCCTGGGGCATACTTGCCCGCCAGCAGGTCTTGGGCCAACGGGTTCTCGATGCGGCTTTGGATCGCCCGCTTAAGCGGCCTTGCACCGTACACCGGATCGAAACCAACCACCGCAAGCTGGGCCATCGCATCATCACTGATCGCAAGGCTCAAATCATGCTCAGCTAAGCGCACTTTCAAACGCTCTAACTGAATACCGGCAATCGCCTGAATTTGCTCTTGGCCAAGGGCGTGGAACACCACCACCTCATCAATGCGGTTAATCAGTTCAGGGCGGAAATGATTACCCACCACTTCCATCACTGCATTTTTCATGACTTCGTAGTCGTTATCATCTCCCCCCATGCGCTGGATGATGTCCGAGCCCATGTTAGAGGTCATCACGATCACCGTATTACGGAAATCGACTGTGCGACCTTGCCCATCAGTTAAACGACCATCCTCCAGCACTTGCAGCAGGATATTGAAAACATCCGGATGCGCCTTTTCCACTTCGTCCAGCAACAGCACTGAGTAGGGCTTACGACGCACCGCTTCGGTTAAGTAACCACCCTCTTCATAGCCCACATAGCCTGGAGGCGCGCCAATCAAGCGAGCCACGGAGTGCTTCTCCATAAACTCCGACATGTCGATACGCACCATCGCTTCTTCGGTATCGAACAAGAAGTTAGCCAGCGACTTACACAGTTCCGTTTTACCCACCCCGGTTGGGCCGAGGAACAGGAACGAGCCGTTGGGTCGATTGGGGTCAGACAGCCCTGCCCGCGAACGGCGAACGGCGTTCGCCACTGCTTCTACCGCTTCATGCTGACCAATCACCCGCTCATGCAACGCCTCTTCCATGCGCAGCAGCTTGTCCCGCTCGCCTTCCAACATTTTGGAGACAGGAATGCCTGTCCAGCGGGAAACCACCTCGGCAATCTCTTCCTCGGTGACGTTTGAGCGCAACAGCTGGTGGCTGGCAGTATCGGCCTCGCCTTCACCCGCTTCGCTGATTTTCTTCTCCAACGCCGGAATTTTGCCGTACTGGATTTCCGACATACGCCCTAAATCGCCCTGGCGGCGCGCCTGTTCAAGGTCAATGCGCGCCTGCTCCAACTCCGCTTTGAATTGGGCTGCACCTTGAATACTGGCTTTTTCGGCTTTCCAGATTTCATCCAGGTCAGCGTATTCGCGCTCTAACTCGTGGATTTGGTTGTTCAGCGCTTCAAGACGTTTCTTAGTGGCCTCGTCAGTCTCTTTCTTAAGCGCTTCGCGCTCCATTTTCAGCTGGATTAGGCGGCGATCCAGCCGATCCATCTCTTCAGGCTTAGAGTCCAGCTCCATACGGATGCGTGACGCCGCCTCATCGATCAGGTCGATCGCTTTATCAGGCAGCTGCCGATCAGAGATATAGCGGGTAGAAAGTTTCGCCGCCGCAATGATCGCTGAGTCGGTAATATCCACGCCGTGGTGGACTTCGTAACGCTCTTTTAAGCCGCGCAGAATAGCAACCGTGTCCTCTTCAGAGGGCTCATCGACCAGCACTTTCTGGAAGCGGCGCTCCAGCGCGGCGTCTTTTTCGATGTATTTGCGGTACTCATCCAGCGTGGTCGCACCCACACAGTGCAGTTCGCCACGCGCCAACGCAGGCTTAAGCATGTTACCTGCATCCATCGCGCCTTCGGCCTTACCTGCGCCCACCATGGTGTGCAGCTCATCGATAAACAGGATGACCCGTCCCTCTTCCTGAGAAAGCTCTTTGAGCACTGCTTTCAGACGCTCTTCAAACTCGCCACGAAATTTAGCGCCCGCCAGCAGCGATCCCATATCCAACGAGAGTACGCGTTTCTCTTTCAAGCCTTCTGGCACTTCGCCGTTCACAATACGCTGAGCCAGCCCTTCAACAATGGCGGTTTTACCCACCCCTGGCTCACCGATCAGTACCGGGTTATTTTTGGTGCGACGCTGCAGCACCTGAATCGTGCGGCGAATTTCATCATCGCGTCCAATCACGGGGTCCAGCTTGCCATCTAACGCACGCTGGGTAAGATCCATAGTGTATTTATTAAGCGCTTCACGCTGATCTTCTGCATTGGGGTCATCGACCTTAGCACCCCCACGCAAGCTGTTAATCGCAGCTTCCAGGCCTTTCCGGTTGAGACCTGCCTCTTTCATCAGTTTGGTGATCGAACTGTTCATTTCCAGCGCAGCCAGGAGTACCAACTCACTGGCAATAAACTGATCACCACGCTTCTGCGCTTCTCGGTCAGTTAAGTTGAATAGTTTGATGAAGTCACGGGATGGCTGAACATCGCCATCGAACTGGCTTACTTTGGGTAAGTCATCTAGCTGCTTTTGTAAACCGTCGCGCAGGCGCGAGCTGCTGCCTTCGGCTTTTTCGACCAAGGCTTTGATGCCAGTGTCTTTGGTATCGAGCAGCGCAAGCAGTAAGTGCGCGGGATCAAGCTGATTATGGCCGCGCCCAACCGCAAGGGATTGTGCTTCAGAAATAGCAGCCTGCAACTTGGCAGTAAATTTATCGAATCGCATGGAGTTCCTCCTGGGGGTGCCGTGCGTTTGGACCCACGGCGTTTCCCAATAACCTGTCTTTAATGTGCTAGGAACGTTGATGTACTAAAAATTTGATGTACTAAAAACGTTTAGCTTGACAAGTTAAATGGAGTCAGTTCCACGCATTTCAAGAGGGACGTATAACAAGCTCGAAGGAATAGCGCTGATTAATTGATCCAGATCACACTTGCCATGCGTCCAGTGTTGCCATTGTCTCGGCGGTAAGAGTAAAAGCGCGATTCGCAGGCGGTACAGAAGTGACCGCCGCTGATATGGTGAATCCCCAGCGTTTCTAGACGAAAGCGCGCCAAGCGATAAAGATCCGCCATATAGTGACCAAGACGATAGGGGCTATGGTCAAACGCTTCAGCGGTCTCAGGGTGGACCGCAACAAACGCACCATAGACCTCTGGCCCGACCTCAAACTGCGCATTCGAAATGGCTGGCCCAAGCCATACCAAAATGTCGTTAGAATCACAGTTCATAGCGGCGACAGTCGCTTCCAACACACCGCCCGCCAGCCCGCGCCAGCCCGCATGGGCAACCGCCACCTGGGTGCCCTGGCGATTACAGAACATTACCGGCAAGCAGTCTGCGGTTAACACCACACAGGCATAGTCGTTACTGCTGACAACCGAGGCGTCAGCTTCCGGCGTATCGTCTTGGTACGCCTGTTGAACACGGGCGCCATGGGTTTGGTTCAACCACAACAGCGGGCGATCATCGCCAATTTCTTTATGCAGCAAACGCCGACACAGCGCCACATGGTCAGCATTATCGCCTACGTGGGTCGCTGGATTGAAAGCTGCAAAATCATCTTGGCTCGGCCCTGTTTCCCGAGTGGTCACAAACGCCCGCACATTCGCGGGGGCTGGCCAGTCAGGTAACAGCAGCGTGGGCTTTAGATCAATCGCGTCGCTCATCTCATGGTCTCGCTATCTTCGCGCAGGTAGTCCAACAACATCAGTAGATCATCGGGCAAGTCGGCATGGAAAGTAAGCGTTTCACCACTCACCGGATGCACAAAACTGAGCTTCCGAGCATGCAGTGCCTGACGAGGAAATTCACGCAAAATCTCTTTTAACGGCGCAGCAGCGCCCGGCGGCAGCTTGGCACGACCACTATAAAGCGGATCACCAATCAGTGGGTAGCGGGCATGAGCCATATGAACACGAATTTGATGGGTACGTCCGGTTTCCAACTGGCAACGCACATGAGTATGAGCGCGAAAACGCTCAACCACCCGAAAGTGAGTCACGGCCGGTTTTCCGGAAGCCTTGACCGCTTGCCGCTTGCGGTCTTTCGGGTGCCGACCAATGGGCGCATCGATGGTGCTACCCGACACGGGCTTGCCAATCACCACCGCATCATACTGACGAGAAACGCTGCGCGCCTGCAATTGTTCAACCAGCGTCGTTTGTGCGGGCAACGTTTTTGCCACCATCATCAGGCCTGTGGTGTCTTTATCCAGGCGATGCACTATTCCTGCCCGGGGCACTTCTGCCAGTGCAGGATGATGATGAAGCAACGCATTCAACAACGTGCCGTCAGGATTGCCCGCGGCGGGATGCACCACCATGCCAGCAGCCTTATTGATGACCATCACCGCGTCGTCTTCGTACACGATATCAAGCGGAATATCTTGGGGTTCAAAACGAGTATCGTCTTCGATAGTCGCTTTTAGCGCTAATATTTCATGGCCGTGCAGCTTGGCCTTCGGCTTGACTTTAGCGCCGTCGACGGTGAGTTCACCGGCGTTGATCCACGTTTTCAAACGTTCGCGGGAATAATCGCTGAACAACTCAGCTGCGGCTTGGTCTAAACGCGCGCCTGCTAATGTCGCGGGTACCCGCTGCGTGGCTTCAACAATACGAGACATGAACAACCTCTTTAAGACGCAAACGGCTTTGCCATTATTTAATGCTGCTTAACTTTTCAAGCAGCAATGGAGTGTCGCTAAGCCTGCGTTTTGCGTCTAGGTGATTTATAGTGGGCGAACTGCGACCTATTCTACCATTTCTACTTATGGCCATCGTCGCTTTTCGGTGATTGAGGCTTGTTTGCAACGAGGATGATGATGCGCGCTTTTTCCGCTGCCAACCGCTTTGGCGTTCTAGCCTTAAGCCTTGCCCTTTTGGCAGGCTGTGCGAGTAATAAATCCACCCCCGAAGAAGAAGATGAATTCGCGGGTGTGCAAGAACGCGAACTCTATGAACTTGCGCGCACAGCGCTGGATAGCAACCGCTTTCCAATTGCCATTGAGCGACTGGAAGCTCTTGATACCCGCTACCCATTCGGCCCCCACGCCGAACAAGCTCAACTTGAGCTAATTTACGCTTACTACGAAAACAGCAATTGGGAAGAGGCACGCGCGGCCGCCAGCCGCTTCATACGCCTGCACCCAGATCACCCACAAGCCGATTACGCCTACTACCTACGCGGCCTTTCTGCTTGGCAGGCAGGGCGATTTAGCCTTGAGCGCTTGCGCCTGATTGATATTTCCAAGCGTGACTTAGGTGCTTCACGGGACGCTTACAACGACTTCCGCGAATTAATTCAGCGTTTCCCCCAGAGCGAATATGCACCGGATGCCCAGCAACGCATTGTTTATCTGCGCGAGCTGCTGGCACGCCATGAACTACATGTTGCCGACTACTACCTGCGTCGCGGTGCCTTCCTGGCCGCCGTTGAACGAGGCCGTTGGGTGATTGAAAACTATCCCGAGTCCAATGCAACACGTGATGCGCTGGCAACCATGGTAGAAGGCTATCAAGGGCTTGGTATGAGTGATCGTGCTAATGAAGTGCTTGTCGTACTACGTGAAAATGCGCCAGACCACGAGCAGCTACGTGGCAGTCGTTTTGTACCCAAGCATGGCAATGCGGATAATTAATCGCCACCTCAGGCAGTATTGATTTATACAAAGTTGTACAAAACGCTCATCAAAAACCACGCTTCGGCGTGGTTTTTTTGTTTCTTCTACAAAACACTTTCACTTACATAACGTTAACAAAATAAAAATCCATTATTCCTAAAAATAAGTTGTACAAATATTGTGCAACAACTATATTCTGCCCATCTTAATAATAAAGCACCTGCTTGGAGCTCACTGAATGTCCGCCCCCAAATCTCGGTTTTCAGAAACCAATATTAGCACTCGTCTAACATTTGCCTTTTCCACCCTACTCGCGTTGTTAGCACTTTTAACAGCTGTCGGTATTTATCAGGTCAACCAAATTGATCGTGGGTTAACGGCTATTAATGACGTGAACGGCGCTAAACAGCGTTTCGCTGTTGACATGCGCGGCAGCGTTCACGACCGAGCTATTGCACTACGCGACATCGTTATGACGAGTGATGCCAGCCGCCTGACAACGCTGAATGAAGAGATGAGTCAGCTAGCTGCCAACTACGATACGGCGATTGAGAGCATGCAGCGGGTCATGCGTGAAACCGATACAACGCCTCAAGAGCAAAGCATTCTTTCGGCTATCAACAATCAGTCGGAAGCTACACAAGTACTTACTCAGCAAGTGCTCAATGCCAAAACCGCTAATACCATTAGTCGCGCCCAAGCCCTTACTCTAGAGCAGGCTGGTCCTGCTTATGCCGAGTGGCTTAATCGCATCAATCAATTTATTAACTTGCAGGAACAGATTAATAACGCTTCCACCGCTGCTGCTCGCAACACTGCATCAGGGTTCCAACTGCAAATGCTGGGGCTAACACTGTTTGCTGTGTTAATCGGGGGGGCAATTGCACTGTTTTTGTCACGCCAATTGCTTCGCGAATTAGGTGCCGAGCCCCGTCAGGTGAAAGCATTTGCTGAAGCCATCGGTCGTGGCGAGCTGACTACTCAGCCACACCTTAAGAAAGGCGACACCCGCAGCATCATGGCATCGCAAGTCGCGATGTCTAAACAACTGCAAGCAATCGTATCGCAAGTTCGTTCATCAGCCGAGGCAGTGGCCTCTAATAGCGAACAAATTGCGGAAGGAAATAATGACCTATCGTCGCGCACGGAAGAACAAGCCAGCGCACTAGCAGAAACAGCGTCAGCAATGGAACAGCTTAACAGCACGGTTAAGCTCAACGCAGATAATTCACAACAGGCAAGCCAGGAAGCCGCTAGCGCTTCAAAAACGGCGACCCAAGGTGGCGAAGCCGTGCATCAGGTAGTCGCTACCATGAACGATCTCAACAAAAGCTCACAAGAAATTGCGGGCATTATTTCAACCATTGATGCCATTGCCTTTCAAACCAATATTCTCGCCCTGAATGCCTCTGTGGAAGCTGCGCGAGCCGGGGAGCATGGCCGTGGATTTGCCGTGGTTGCCGAGGAAGTTCGCAAACTCGCACAGCGCAGCGCTGACGCCGCCCGAGAAATTAACGATTTGATCTCTAATAACTTGGAACGTGTTAATCATGGCAACGCACGCGCTGAAGAAGCCAGCAAATCGACCGAAGAGATTGTGGCAGCGATTGAGCGAGTGACCAAGATTATGCAGGAAATTAGTCATGCTAGCGCTGAACAGAGCACCGGTGTGCAAGAAGTTGGCCAAGCGATCACCGAGATGGATCAAGTGACCCAGCAAAACGCTGCGCTTGTGGAAGAGAGCGCAAATGCTGCGAATCATTTACGTCAAAACGCACATCAATTGTTACATGCTATGAGCGTTTTCAAGTTACCAGCCAGCCAACAACATGCCCATGCGCAAACAGTGACAAGCACCCGCCAGACACAAAATCCGGCGACGAATAACGCTCCGAGCTTACCAGCCTTAAAGCGCCAACCCGCCGAATCTGCGTGGGACAGTTTTTAAGTCAATCAAGCAAACGCTGACGCTCTAATCGCCAGGCTGCCAGCCATTAACAATCGGGTAACGCCGGTCACGCCCAAATCCTCTGGGCGTGACCCGCACTCCGACTGGCGCCTGTCGGCGCTTATATTCACAGCGATCAACAAGCTTAACTACTTTATAAACATCTTCCTCATCAAACCCAGCAGCAATAATTGCCTCAGCACTCATATCGCCTTCGATATAGCTCACCAGAATGGCGTCTAGTACATCGTAATCAGGCAATGAGTCACTGTCTTGCTGGTCGGGCGCCAGCTCCGCACTGGGCGGACGCTCAATCACCCGCTCTGGAATAGCAGGCGATTGGGTATTGCGCCAGCGGGCCAAACGATACACCCAGGTTTTGTAGACGTCTTTGATGGCGTTATAGCCCCCCACCATGTCGCCATAAAGCGTGGCGTAACCCACTGCCATTTCGCTTTTATTGCCAGTAGTAAGCACCATCAGGCCTTTCTTATTGGAGATCGCCATCAGCAGAACACCGCGACAGCGCGACTGCAGGTTCTCTTCAGTGGTATCCCGCTCTGTGCCCGCGAAACTTTCTGCCAAAGTGCCCATAAACGCTTCGACCATCGGCTCAATGGGCATCACGTCATAATGCACGCCAAGCATGTCAGCCTGTTCAGCAGCGTCCTGTTTAGAGATATCCGCCGTGTAGTGATAAGGCATCATCACCGCTTGCACCCTCTGAGGGCCCAACGCATCGACAGCAATCGCCAAAGAAAGCGCGGAATCAATACCTCCGGAAAGGCCCAGCACAACGCCTTCAAAACCACTTTTATTGACGTAGTCCCGCAGCCCAGTGACCAGGGCACAATAAAGGCTCTCTTCTGGCTCAACCTCTGGTTCAACTTCACCCTGCTGTGGTTCCCACGTATCAGCGCTCGTTTGCAGCAGTTGAACGGGCATTAAGCCAGCTTGCCAAGAAGGCGCCAGCACTTTGAGTTCGCCTTGGGCATCCACACAACTGGAGCCACCGTCAAAAACCAGCTCATCCTGCCCACCGATAGTGTTCACATACACAATCGGCCGATTTACATCCTGGGCACGCTGCTCTAACAGGCGCAGGCGCTCGCTGGGCTTATCCTGATGATAGGGAGAGGCGTTTAAGCTGATCAGCACTTCTGCGCCTGCTTCACGGGCAGCATTAACCGGCGTACCTTCCCAAAGGTCTTCACAAATCAGCAGACCTAACTTGGCACCTTTGTGCTCGTAAACCAGCGGTTTGGTGCCTGGCGTAAAGTAGCGCTGCTCATCAAATACCTGATAATTCGGCAGTGCCTGCTTGGCATACTCGGCTTCCCATTGGCCGTTATACAATACGCCCGCCAGATTATAGCGCTCCCCTTCACGCACGCCTGGGTAGCCAATAATCACTAGCACATCGCGGGCGATTTTTTCTGCCATTTTAGACCGCGCTTCACGTAAGCGAGCTTCCATCGATGGGCGAAGCAGCAAATCCTCCGGCGGGTAACCGGATAAGAAAAGCTCTGGGAAGACAACAATATCCGCCCCATGCTCGATCCTCGCTTCGCGCACCGCTTCAATGGCGCGTGCAGCATTGCCGGGAATATCTCCCACTAGAGGGTCGAGTTGGGCCATTACCAGCGTTAAGTCTTGCATGGGCGTTAAAATCTCTTGAGAATCTTTAGAACACGTTGCCGCTAACCTAAGCACATTGTCACGCAAGGGCTGCCAACAGGCAAAGGTTAGCCGGCGCTCATGTTATTCTGGCTATTATTACATCCCACCATGGGAGTCATAGAGGATGAACCTTTTGATCATTCGGCTGATTATTTTTGCCGTGCTGTTCTATGTGGGCCTGAAGCTTTATGGTCTCTACCGAGAGCGCAGACTTTCCCACCAACAGAGTGAACCCGAACGCCATGAAGGCGGACAAATGGTGCGCTGCCGCTGGTGCGATGTCCATGTTCCTGAAGAGGAAGCCCTACGCGATAGCGAACAGTGGTTTTGCTCAAGTGCTCATCGAGATCGGTTTTTGCAAGAGCAACAAGATAAGCAAAGCCGCGACTAACAACGCTGCCGACCAACAATGCCAGCCATCAAGCGATCTGCTGTTGGCTGAAAGGGTGCTGGGTCGATAAGTGGCTCACGCCCTAATAGCTGATCAACCAATACATGGGTAGACGCGGGTGCAAGCACCAACCCATTGCGATAGTGGCCCGCATTGACGTACACATCAGACCACCCAGGCAGTGCCCCAATAAATGGAATGCCGTCCGGCGAGCCTGGACGCAACCCCGCCCAATGATAAGCAACCGGGTAATCTGCCAACGCAGGCACGATACTTTCTGCGGTCTGTTTGAGCGATGCCAGCGCCTCACTGTCGGTCGTTTTATCAAAGCCCGCTTCTTCTAAGGTTGAGCCTACCAACAGCAACCCATCACTACGCGGGATGATGTAGCGACCGTCTTTCAATACCACGCGCTGCACCAATCCTGGCGGCGCTTGATAAGCGATCATTTGGCCTTTTACGGGGCGTACTGGCAGGCGAATAGTTAAGCTTGCTAACAGCTTGGCTGTCCAGGCTCCACCACACACCACCACCTTTTCAGCGCGCAGCTCCCCTTGCGCAGTCGCAACGCCCAGCACCTGCTGGTCATGCGTTATAAAACGACTCACCTCGCAGCCTTCATTAAGCTCAACGTTCGGCATTGCCAGCAGCCGAGCGCGCAACGCCTGTCCCAGACGTGGATTGCGCACGCTGCCGAGTGTCGGCATCCACAACGCACTATCCTGGGCAGCAGCCACCATGGGCTCTTTCTGATGAACAAACTCAGCATTAACACGCTCTAGCGGCTTGGCTAACTCTCTCGCCCAGCCAAGCGCTGTTTCCGCATCGTCAACGTTGAGATAAAGCAGCCCTTTCTGCCGATATTCAGGATCAATGCCGGTTTCTTCCAGCAAGCGTAGCGACAATGTGGGATACACGCCCTCAGACCAGCGAGAAAGTTGCGAGATTGGCGGTGCATACCGCCATGGATAAAGTGGCGAAACAATACCGCCACCTGCCCAGGAAGACTCCTGACCGCAAATGCCGCGCTCTACTACAGTGACTTGCTGACCAGCATCTGCTAGCTGCAGCGCCGTCATCATACCGATCACGCCACCGCCAATAATTAAGAAATTGCTCACAACGTTTGTCCGCTTTGGCTTACATAAAAAACGATCATCGCGAGGTAGGCTGTAAAAAAGCACAAGCCTGGAGTCACCATGCCATCTAACAATAAAGGCGCACCCTACAAGCGTACCCAAGGCTTCACCCTGATCGAACTTGTTATTGCTCTTCTGCTTATTTCAGCATTAGCCGCCTGGGGAATGCCAAACTTTCAAGCACTTGGCCGAAACACAGCCGTTACAGCTGATATTAACAGATTGCAGTCAGCATTTTCGCTGGCTCGTAATACAGCGATTACACAGCGTAAAACGGCCACCGTTTGCCCAACAAATACGCAAAGAGACGCCTGCACCAGTGACTGGAGTAATGCACTACTAGTCTTCAAGGGGGATTCGGTAAGTCAAATAACCAGCAGCGATGTCATACGTGTCTTTCCTGCAGAGAAGACAACCACCGTGACTTATAATCGCAGTAGGCGGCGCGTGAGCTATAGCACGCTGGGCCACACAAACGGCTTCAATGGCCGCTTTTATATATGTGCAGCAAGCGCCCCAGGCAGAGTGCTCGTACTCAGCCGAATGGGACGCCTGCGCATTGATGAAACGCCCGCCGATTGTTAGATTACTAGCTTAGGCGATACCGTCCAGGTAGCGCTCAGCATCTAGCGCTGCCATGCAGCCACTGCCGGCAGAGGTAATGGCTTGGCGATAAATATGATCCATCACGTCACCACAGGCAAAGACGCCAGGCACGCTGGTTGCGGTAGCATTGCCTTCAAGACCTGATTTCACCTTGATGTAACCGCCGTTCATTTCCAGCTGGCCTTCGAAAATTCCTGTATTGGGGCTGTGGCCGATAGCGATAAACAACCCTGGCGCGTGAATCTCTTTGGTAGAACCATCTTTAGTAGACTTAACGCGCACGCCAGTGACACCGGTGTTATCGCCCAGCACCTCGTCCACTTCATAGAACCACTCAAGAGCAATTTTGCCTGCTTCGACTTTTTCGAACAGCTTATCCTGCAGGATTTTCTCGGCGCGCAACGTATCGCGACGATGCACCAAGGTAACCTTAGAGGCGATATTTGAGAGATACAGCGCTTCCTCAACGGCAGTGTTGCCGCCACCCACCACGATCACTTCTTGGTTGCGATAAAAGAAGCCATCGCAGGTAGCGCAAGCAGACACCCCTTGGCCCATAAACTGCTGCTCGGTCGGCAGGCCCAGATAGCGTGCGCTGGCACCGGTAGCAATAATCAGTGCATCACAGGTGTAAATTCCGCTATCCCCTTTTAAGGTGTACGGTTTTTCACCTAAGCTGACCTCATGGATATGGTCGAACAACACTTCCGTATTAAAGCGCTCAGCGTGCTGCTTCATGCGCTCCATCAACTCTGGCCCCTGAACACCTTGTGCATCGCCGGGCCAGTTATCGACATCGGTTGTGGTGGTCAATTGGCCACCTGCCTGCAGGCCGGTAATCAGCAGTGGCTTTAAGTTAGCGCGTGCTGCATACACCGCTGCCGTATACCCCGCAGGGCCGGAACCAAGAATAATTAAACGTTCATGACGCGTTTCCATGACACCACCTTTGTCACAATTGAGCAGATATCGTTTGCAAGAGAGTCTGCCTGAAATGGCGTCAAGTACAAGCAATTACAAGGGTTAGCCTTCGCTATTAGGCGAAGATGCCTTGAAAGCCGGGGGTGAAACACCCATGTGCTATTAAGAAGATAAGCCATACTGGGGATAAGCCACATTAAAGAAAAGCAGTGACCGTCGCGCCTAGTGAGTTGCAATTAGCGATTCGCTCAAGGCCAAGCAATCAGAGGAGAAACTTATGGGCAAGATACCCGATACGCTCACCACCCTAGAGGTGGGCAACCAGCAGTATCACTACTACAGCCTGCCAAAAGCCGCCGATGCGCTCGGTAATATTGACCGGCTCCCCAAAACGCTCAAAATTCTACTCGAAAACCAGCTGCGCTTTGGTGATGACGAAAGTGTCGACCAAGCGGACATTCAGGCATTAGTGGACTGGCAAAAAGAGGGCAAATCGAGCCGCGAGATCGGCTACCGCCCTGCCCGCGTCCTCATGCAAGATTTTACCGGCGTGCCAGGGGTTGTTGATCTTGCTTCTATGCGCGCCGCGGTTGAGAAGCTCGGCGAAGATCCCGCACGCATTAACCCGCTTTCTCCCGTTGATCTCGTTATCGACCACTCAGTGATGGTCGACAAATTCGGCAACGCCGCCGCGTTTCAAGAAAACGTCGATATCGAAATGCAGCGCAATGGTGAGCGCTACGAGTTTCTGCGTTGGGGCCAGCAAGCGTTCGACAACTTTAGCGTTGTACCGCCCGGCACCGGCATTTGCCACCAGGTCAATCTAGAGTACCTGGGTCGCACCGTATGGACGAAAGAGCAGGATGGTCAGACGTTTGCCTACCCAGACACCTTAGTCGGTACTGACTCCCACACGACTATGATCAACGGCCTGGGCGTACTTGGCTGGGGCGTCGGCGGTATCGAAGCGGAAGCCGCCATGCTTGGTCAGCCAGTCTCAATGCTGATCCCAGAAGTTGTCGGTTTCAAGCTTAACGGCAAACTGCGCGAAGGCATTACCGCCACCGATCTCGTGCTTACCGTCACTGAAATGCTGCGTAAAAAAGGCGTAGTGGGTAAGTTTGTTGAATTCTACGGTGACGGTCTTAAAGACTTGCCGCTGGCCGACCGCGCCACGATTGCCAATATGGCACCGGAATATGGCGCTACCTGCGGCTTTTTCCCAGTAGACGACGAAACGCTTAACTACATGCGTCTTACCGGCCGTGAAGATGACCAAATTGCATTGGTAGAGGCATACAGCAAAGCGCAGGGCTTATGGCGCGAACCTGGCGATGAGCCGATCTTTACCGACTCTCTCAGCCTCGACATGGACGAAGTAGAAGCAAGTCTTGCCGGCCCCAAACGCCCCCAAGACCGAGTGGCGTTAAAAGACATGGCTGCCGCCTTTGACAAGTTCATGCAAGAGGACACCAGCGCAGACACAACCGCAAAAGGAAAACTCTCCTCGGAAGGCGGCCAAACCGCGGTGGGGGTTGAACGTAGCTTTGAGCATGACACCAGCCAATCCGTTAAGCTCAACGATAATGATTTCAGTCTTGACCCAGGCGCAGTAGTGATTGCGGCTATCACCTCATGTACCAACACATCCAACCCCAGCGTCATGATGGCAGCCGGTCTATTGGCACGTAATGCGCGCCAAAAAGGACTTACCACAAAGCCTTGGGTTAAGACCTCCCTTGCCCCCGGCTCAAAAGTGGTGACCGATTACTTAGCAGCTGCGAACTTAAGCGATGACTTGAACGCGCTGGGCTTTAACTTGGTGGGTTATGGATGCACGACGTGTATCGGAAACTCCGGCCCACTGCCCGATGAGATCGAAAAAGCGATCAATAGCGGCGATCTTGCCGTGGCATCGGTACTTTCAGGCAACCGTAACTTTGAAGGCCGTGTGCACCCGCTAGTCAAAACGAACTGGCTCGCCTCACCGCCCTTGGTGGTCGCCTATGCGTTAGCCGGGAACGTACAGTGCAACTTAACGTCCGACCCGCTCGGCCAGGACAGTGACGGCAACCCGGTTTATCTCAAAGACATCTGGCCTTCTCAAGCAGATATCGCTAGTGCGGTTGAACAGGTCAACACTGAGATGTTCCGCAAAGAGTATGGTGCGGTATTTGAAGGCGACGATACCTGGAAAGCCATCAACGTTCCTGAAAGCAAGGTCTATCAGTGGCCTGAATCTACCTACATTCAGCACCCGCCGTTTTTCGAAGGCATGGAGCGTGAGCCGGACGCCATTGAAGATGTTGAAAACGCCCGCGTGTTAGCCCTGCTAGGCGACTCGGTGACGACCGACCATATCTCCCCAGCTGGCTCTATCAAGCCCGACAGCCCTGCGGGTCGTTACTTGCAGGAACATGGCGTTAAGCCCGTCGACTTCAACTCTTACGGCTCACGTCGAGGCAACCATGAAGTAATGATGCGCGGCACCTTTGCTAACGTGCGCATTAAAAACGAAATGCTGGACGGTGTGGTGGGCGGCGAAACCCGACACGTACCCAGCGGCGAGCAAATGGCGATTTACGATGCCGCCATGAAATATAAGGAGGAAGGCACCCCTCTAGTGGTGATTGCTGGTAAAGAGTATGGCACCGGCTCTTCACGGGATTGGGCAGCCAAAGGCACCCGTTTATTGGGCGTGCGCGCGGTCATTGCCGAGTCCTACGAACGTATTCACCGTTCAAACCTAATTGGAATGGGCGTGGTACCGCTGCAGTTCCCTGAAGGTGAAAGCCGTGAAACGCTTGGCTTGACAGGTGATGAAGAAATCTCAATTGCTGGTTTGGGCGATTTAAGCCCAGGTGGCACCGTGAAAATTGTCATCAAAAATGACGATGGGGAACGCACCGTTGATGCCAAGTGCCGAATTGATACCGTCAATGAGCTGGCTTACTACCGCCACGGTGGTATCCTTCACTACGTGTTGCGCAAAATGATCGGCGCAGCTTAAAGGCAAAACCTACCAATGCTTGCATCGCCCCCACCATGGTGGGGGCTTTTTTTTGCGCTCGCGTTGCTGTTTCGCTTCTCGTTAAGAAACTTAGAAAGCCCTGCGGCGATAAGCACGATATTCAGGCGACCAGCACGCTCTCTCGATACGCTCACGAAGTTCAATGCCGCTAGTTTTAAGCGCTACACCGTTTTGCTGCGCCTGGGCAGCCACTTCAAAGGCAATCGATTTACTAATGTCACGAATCCGCGACAGCGGCGGTAACAGCGCACCCTTGCCTTCTTTGACAAGTGGCGCCTCGCGAGCCAGCGCCCGAGAGGCACTCATTAGCATTTCGTCTGTCACGCGATTAGCGTTCGCTGCAATCACACCTAAGCCAATACCGGGGAAGATATAGGCATTGTTACATTGAGCAATTGGATAAGTGCGACCGTTATACACAACCGGTGCAAAAGGGCTGCCAGTCGCGACTAGCGCTTGGCCGTCGGTCCAGCGAATCACATCTTCGGGTACCGCTTCTGCCTGAGAAGTAGGATTGGACAGCGGCATAATTACCGGATGCTCGCAGCCCGCGTGCATGGTGCGCACGACTTGTTCGGTGAAAATACCACGCTTACCGCACACACCAATCAATATCGTTGGCTTCATCTGGGCAATGGTTTCTTCAAGCCCCTGACCATTCCAGTTCACAACCAGCTCAGAATCGTGGGCCAAACGGCGTTGGAAATCCCGCTGCCAGGGCTGATCAGTCGTCATCAATCCATCTCGATCAACAATAAATATCCGCGCCCGTGCTTCACTTTCAGTAAGCCCTTCTGCCTGCATGGCCACGACCACCTGCTCAGCAATACCACACCCTGCCGAACCGCCGCCGACAAACACTACGCGCTGCTGAGCAATCGTTTCCTCGCGGGCCTGACACGCCGCCATTAACGTGCCCACCACCACTGATGCCGTGCCTTGCACATCGTCATTAAAGCAGCACAAATCGTCCCGGTAACGCTCTAAAAGCGGTACCGCATTGGCCTGGGCAAAGTCTTCGAACTGAAGCAGAACGTTCGGCCAGCGACGTTTTACAGCGGTAATAAACTCTGCCATAAACGCATCGTACTCTTCCTGACTAACCCGCTCATGACGCCAGCCCATGTACATAGGGTCATCCAGCAATGCCTGATTGTTAGTGCCCACATCAATCATAATCGGCAACGTATAGGCGGGGCTAATGCCACCACAGGCGGTGTAAAGCGCCAGCTTACCGATGGGAATGCCCATCCCTCCGATGCCCTGGTCACCCAACCCTAGGATCCGCTCACCATCGGTGACAACAATCACCTTAACGTTATCTTTGGTGGCACTGCGCAGGATATCGTCCATGTGCTCGCGATCGGGATAGCTGATGAACAGCCCCCGGTGATTGCGATAAATATTAGAGAACTCCTGACATGCCTTCCCAACCGTAGGGGTATAAATAATGGGTAGCATCTCTTCCAGATGCTGAGAGACCAAGCGGAAGTAAAGCGTTTCATTATCGTCTTGGATGGCACGCAGATGAATATGCTTCTCTAAATCACTATGACACTGTTGATACTGGCGATATGCCCTCGACAACTGCTCGTCAATGGTCTCAACTTTTTGCGGCAACAAACCAATCAAGTTAAACGCTAGCCGCTCCTCTTGAGTAAACGCGCTGCCTTTGTTCAATAGCGGCATTTCAAGCAAAGAAGGACCGGCGTAAGGAATGTACAGGGGGCGTTTACTCATCGTAGACATAGGCACTCTCTTTTTATGTCGATTGCTATTGCAATGCAGCAACGCTGGGCGTTGGCGGCGTTTCGCATAATGTAACATGCTAGTACGACAAAGGTGGGAGGGACATAAATAATGGCAACAAAAAAACGCCTTGGTGGCTACCAAGGCGTTCTCAAAAAGTATCGAAATCGGTCAACCACTAGCAACTTTTTGCGACGGGTTTGCGACCTTCAACACCATCAAAAAACAACGGCCGCAGCTTTACGCCCACCATGTTGCCAGCGAACGCCGCGACCATCCATAGCCAACCATGCAAACTGCCAGAGGCAATGCCACTAAAGTAAGCGCCAATATTGCAACCAAATGCTAATCGCGCGCCATACCCCAGCATAATCCCACCAATGACAGCCGCTAATAGCGATTTAAACGGAATGCGGAAGTTGGGAGCAAAGCGCCCAGCTAAGCTCGCTGCGGCAAGCGCACCCAGCATGATGCCAACATTCATTACCGTCGTGATATCACTCCATACACTCGCCTCTAACGCTGCTGCATTACCAGGGGCTTGCCAATAGCCCCACTGGCTGACATCACCACCAACGAGTTCAAACCCTTTTGCGCCCCACAACGCGAACGCAGAGGTAATGCCCCAGGGGCGACCAGCAAGGGCCAATGTTGCGAAATTGAGTAGCGCTAGCGCCACTGCGCCAGCAATCAACGGCCACGGCCCCGTTAACCAGCGCTGACTGCCAGGCTTATCGACCAGCGGCGCCTGCTCCAAGTGGCCATGACGACGCTTTTCCATAATCACAGTAAACGCAGCAATCGCCGCAAACAGCACCAAGCTAATCGCGATACCACCACCAGCGCCTGCCACATTCACCAGCGACACAGGCTGAAATGCTGGCAAGCTCTGCCACCACGTGAAATGCGCTGAACCAATCACCGACCCGACAATAAAGAACAGCAGCGTAATTAACATTCGTGCATTACCACCACCTGCAGTAAACAGCGTGCCCGACGCACATCCGCCACCTAACTGCATGCCCACACCAAAGATAAACGCCCCCACCACGACCGAAATACCAATCGGCGCGACAAAACCACTCACGCTAGTGCCAAACAGCGAACCAGCGCTTAACGCCGGAAAAAACAGCACCACCGCAATCGCCAACATCACCATCTGAGCGCGCAAGCCACGTCCCCGCTGCTCGGTGATAAATACCCGCCAAGCAGCAGTAAAACCAAATGCCGCGTGATACAGCACCAGCCCAAGCAAACCGCCAACAATCATTAAGAGGCCAATGTTCGCGCCAAACACCACACCGATAATCACCGCACCCAGCACAATGGCTGCTGTTGAGATTAATGGCACCCGGTTCTGACTAGGTGCCACTGCAGAAATCGTGGACATAGCTCACCTTCTAACAACGCCAAAAGCGCCTGTTAGAAACAGGCGCTTGGCTGAGTTGGACAATAATGATAAGCCTAACGCTGGCTGTAGAACGCTGGAAATTCTTTATTCAGCAGTGCATATGCTTTTAAAGAATATTGTTCTGCATTCCAGTATTGCTCTCACCATGAGTAGTTTACCAATACGCAATGATCTTAGATGCCTAATCGCTGAAAGATAATTCGCTCCAGGGCGTCGGTGATGTAGGCGCTGAGTTGTTTTTCTTCGTTTTCATTGCCTTGATCAATCCGCAGCATCGGCATAAAACTACCCGGCTCGTAGACCACCGTGGTGCGTTGGTTGTTGGTCTCTTCCCGTATGATGCGGTCGCCGTACCAGCCGTAGTGGGTGGCGCACGGTTTTGCTAATGCGTCGTCCTAGGCCGTCGTAGCGGTAGCGGATACCGTTGAGCTGGGCGAGCTGGTTGGTGGCATTAGGTGTGGAGCTGCTCGCGGCACTGCGGTTACCGGCAGCATCCACCGGGTAGCGGTGGGCGTCGAGGCCGTGCTGGCTGGCGATTAAGCGCCCGGCCTTGTCGTAGGTGTAGGCAATGGTGGGCGAATCACCTTGCTGGGTGCGGAAGGTCATTCGCCCCAGGGCATCGTATTGGTAGTGCTGCTCACTGGCGCGATGGGGGCTGCGCAATGCGAGGTGGTCCAACTGGCCCGTGGCGGTGTAGCCACGCTCTAAGATCAGTGGCTGGGTGTGATCGCCGGTACTAACGCCGGTACTGAGGCTCAGGCGGCGCTGGGTCTCGCGGTGCAGGGCATCGGGTTCGAGGGCGATCTCCAGGTGGAGGTCGGGGGCGCTGAGACCGTGCAGGTGGCCGCTGCCGTAGGTGTGCCTAAGCTTGATGTAAGTCATGGTGAAAGATGCTTACTGACACGCTTCCCCCAAGAAGGCAGCGGGAGCCCTCCTTGGGGGGAGTACGCGACCCAATACATATCAGTTATGTTATGCAAGGCTAATTAGTAATACCCCGACACCTAGAACAAACAGTTGAGATAAGAAAAATATAGCGGCTGATTTTTCTCGAGAGGCCTGATCATTTAACAGCCTTTTTTCTATGACAATATAGCTATAAACATTTCCTAAAACACATTGTGCTACAAAAATTATCAGAACGCTTAGTATTATATTTAATTTTACAACGAGGACGATCAGGGCCAGATAAGAAGGAAGCATAACAAGAGCTTCAACCCACTTTTTACCCCAGTCTTCTTTAGCTAACTTCATTCATCTAGCCCCAGGGACACACATCCCATGTTGGTAATGCTCATCAGACAATCCATCCCCGTTACCATCATAATTGCGTGTTTGAAGAGTGCTTATCTTCGATGGATCAACTAGCGCCCATCCTCCCCATACATAGGGGTTGCTTTTAATTATGGCCCCAGTAGATATGTCTACCTTGGAAACTCCACCAGTAACTTTGCCCCAGACTTTGCTTAAACCGGCATTCCCCACTTTTTCTAACGTTGATCTAGGCGCGGGCGGGTAGCGAGAATAAGGATTGCTACGCTGCCGGCGACCAGATTGATCAATATCCCCTGGGCGATCAAACAACCCCAGCGGATCCACCATCCCCGTCGGGTTGGTCACATACCCATACAAATTCGTGCCGCCCCTTAACCCAATCGGATCCTGGCTGATATAACGCCCCTGCTCGGGGTCGTAGTAGCGGTGGCGGTTGTAGTAGAGGCCGCTTTCTTCGTCGTGCCACTGGCCTTGGAAGCGAATCGGTTGGGTGACGCCACGCACGGCGCGTTGTTTTGTGACCGCCGCCCAGTCGTCGGGCTCGGCGAGCCAACGGGGCTGGCCGTTGGGGCTGAGCAGTTGCAACGGGGTGCCCAGGGCGTCGGTGATGTAGGCGCTTACCTGTTTTTCCTCGTTCGCTCCGGCTGTGCCGTTGTTGTGTGAGACGCGTTGGTCAATTCTGAGCATCGGCACAAAACTGCCCGGTTCGTAGACCACCGTGGTGCGTTGGTGCTCGGTCTCTTCATGGACGATGCGGTCGCCGTCCCAGCCGTAGTGGGTGGTGGCGGTGGTGCCATCGGTGTGGCGCACGGTTTTGTTGATCCGCCGCCCCAGGCCGTCGTAGCGGTAGTGGGCGTGGCGGGTATAGCCCAGTTTGCTGATGTGGGTCAGTTGCACCAGCCGGTTGGCGCCGTCGTAACCCAAGGTGAGGCGCTCGCCGTCGGGGTGTTCACGATGGATCAGATTGCCCGCGCCGTCGTAGCGATAGCGGGTGCCGTTAAGCTGGGCGAGCTGGTTGGTGGCATTAGGTGTGGAGCTGCTCGCGGCACTGCGGTTACCGGCAGCATCCACCGGGTAGCGGTGGGCGTCGTGGCCGTGCTGGCTGGCGATTAAGCGCCCGGCCTTGTCGTAGGTGTAGGCGATGGTGGGTGAATCGCCTTGCTGGGTGCGGAAGGTCATTCGCCCCAGGGCGTCGTATTGGTAGTGTTGCTCACCGGCGCTGTGGGGGCTGCGCAATGCGAGGTGGTCCAACTGGCCCGTGGCGGTGTAGCCACGCTCTAAGATCAGCGGTTGGGTGTGATCGCCGGTACTAACGCCGGTACTGAGGCTCAGGCGGCGCTGGGTCTCGCGGTGCAGGGCATCGGGTTCGAGGGCGATCTCCAGGTGGAGGTCGGGGGCGCTGAGACCGTGCAGGTGGCCACTGCCGATTGATGTGAGTCATGGTAAAAGGTGCTTACTGGCACGCTACCGCCAAGGAAGTCATCCAGTGTCTTCCTTGGCAGAGGGGGCAGCATAAACTCAGCGTCTTTTCTACAATCTCCAGCTGCTCCAAGTCATAGTCACTCCATGGAGTTCAACGTCAGTTTCGACGATGATTTTGTCATATTTTTCCCCACGCTCAAGACCTTCGCCTTTTCGTAAAAACAGAATTAAGTCATTGCTTACTATAGCTAGTCCGCCAAGGTGAGAGACTGTGGTGGTATGGCCATTTGATGTATTAAGCAAAGTTGCAGATATAGAGTGCTTGCCAAAAAAATCATCTCCCCACTTATATGTATCCTCTCTGCTTTCAATATGAGCTGGCCGCATTGAAGTTACATCAATACGAACACTTGCTCCGGGAGTTAAGACTTTTAATGGCTTTTCTGACTCAAGCTCTAAGCGGCTACCCGCTTTCATATCAACAGGCGAAGACGTTAACGTAACTAAACTCCCAGTAAATGTAACTACAATAACAAACTTTAATAATTTCAATAAGTCTAATAAAAATTCCAACATAATCACACCCACATTTTAAGTTATCATTTTGCATCAAGTTGCTATCGATACTTATCGCCAAAATTGCCACCATGATGCATCAGAGGTCGCTTTATCGGCTTCACGAAGAACATCATCAGCCCATGTTTGGCAATTACGCGCTCCAAGCACATGAGGCAATGTTCCCCGGTATGCTCCTACGTTATAGGTAGGTTCCCCCACATTTCTAGCAGAATCCCGTACAGCATTGGCATACTCGGGGTCTTCAGATATAACGGTACAGAGCGCGTTGGGTGATTCTTTTTTATCAATCCACCCTTGGCTCCAAAGTAATTGCATAGCATCATCACGCTCTTCAATATTTCCCCGTCCACAACCAAGAAATCATGGCGTAAAGGGTTACCACTCGGTTTCATTGGTGATAGCTCAGGATCAAGTGCATCTAGCCCCCTTGCACATCTCAGTGTTTGCAACCCCAGCGGATCCACCATCCCCGTCGGGTTGGTGACGTAGCCATACAAGTTTGTGCCGCCCCTTAACCCAATCGGATCTTGGCTGATATAACGCCCCTGCTCGGGGTCGTAGTAGCGGTGGCGGTTGTAGTAGAGGCCGCTTTCTTCGTCGTGCCATTGGCCCAGGAAGCGGATCGGTTGGGTGACGCCGCGCACGGCGCGTTGGTTGGTGACGGCGGCCCAGTCATCGGGCTCGGCCAACCAGCGGGGTTGGCCGTTGGGGCTGAGCAGTTGCAACGGGGTGCCCAGGGCGTCGGTGATGTAGGCGCTTACTTGTTTTTCCTCGTTCGCTCCGGCTGTGCCGTTGTTGTGTGAGACGCGTTGGTCAATTCTGAGCATCGGCACAAAACTGCCCGGTTCGTAGACCACCGTGGTGCGTTGGTGCTCGGTCTCTTCATGGACGATGCGGTCGCCGTCCCAGCCGTAGTGGGTGGTGGCGGTGGTGCCATCGGTGTGGCGCACGGTTTTGTTGATCCGCCGCCCCAGGCCGTCGTAGCGGTAGCTGGCGTGGCGGGTATAGCCCAGTTTGCTGATGTGGGTCAGTTGCACCAGTCGGTTGGCGCCGTCGTAACCCAAGGTGAGGCGTTCGCCGTCGGGGTGTTCGCGATGGATCAGATTACCTGCGCCGTCGTAGCGGTAGCGGGTGCCGTTAAGCTGGGCGAGCTGGTTGGTGGCATTAGGTGTGGAGCTGCTCGCGGCACTGCGGTTACCGGCAGCATCCACCGGGTAGCGGTGGGCATCGTGGCCGTGCTGGCTGCCGATTAAGCGTCCCGCCGCGTCTTAGGTGTAGGCGATGGTGGGTGAATCGCCTTGCTGGGTGCGGAAGGTCATTCGCCCCAGGGCATCGTATTGGTAGTGCTGCTCACTGGCGCGGTGGGGGCTGCGCAATGCGAGGTGATCCACCTGGCCCGTGGCGGTGTAGCCACGCTCTAAGATCAGTGGCTGGGTGTGATCGCCGGTGCTCACGCTCAGGCGGCGCTGGGTCTCGCGGTGCAGGGCATCGGGTTCGAGGGCGATCTCCAGGTTGAGGTCGGGGGCACTCATGCCGTGCAAGTGGCCGCTGCCGACGATATGCCTAAGTTTGATGTGAGGCATAGCAAAAGGCGCTTATTGCTATACTACCGCCGCCTCCAGGGAACGCAGCAACCTTCTTCTGTTGGGAAGATTCGGTCTCTTCCAGCCCCGTAGAATAAATGAGCCATATTTTCAGAATCACTTATGCTGTAGGGAGGTAGTCCTAATGTATTTAAGTAATCGCTGAAGTCTAGACCAGACTCGAGAAGTATTGCCGAATTATCTTTTATTTTTATTAAGAAATAACGATCACCATCATCCAAAGCAATGCCATAGAGGGTGTCGTCCGCAACAATCCATTCTGAAACATCTTGGACGAGCACTTTGTTATTAGTGCAATCTATTAGGTTATATTCATCTTTCATGAAGATTTGATCAATACAGATGTTTTCAACGATACGCGTCCTAAAGTTATACACATGCTGGAAGACTAAAAATGCTACTATAAATATAGTGATAGCAATAAGGGTCGCGAAGACTATAAGAGCTTTGAGAAGTCTTTTCATCGACACACTCCTCCACCTTGATAATTTTCAGACCACTGATCACTAATATTGTATGGCGAACCATCAGGATTCCACTCACCATCAAACAGATTAAAAGTGTCATAAGGGTCTGTAAATTCGTCATAAAAATCTATCGTTGCTTCACCTGTGTATGTGTACGCTCCGTTTGGGTAAACAGTAGTAGTGCCTGTGAAATCCCCAGACAATGTAGCTGATCCAATAAACCACTTATCTCGATGGAATCTATAGCTATTTCGAAATGTCTGGTTTGTATCAAATACCCCTGGTCCGTTTGATGCGCATATTGCCTTTGCGGTGTCATTTATATCTCTAGAGCCAAAGCGAGATAGTGCCCCTTGGGTCGTGGAAGAGTTTTGTATGGTTGATAAAAGCCCTATTTCCCTTAGGGTGACATCTGGTCCATTATTTCTGTAGTGCAGCCATGAGCGTAGGTTGGACCATCCCTCCAACCCCAGCGGATCCACCATCCCCGTCGGGTTGGTCACATACCCATACAAGTTCGTCCCGCCATTGAGACCAATCGGATCCTGGCTGATATACCGCCCTTGCTCGGGGTCGTAGTAGCGGTGGCGGTTGTAGTACAGCCCGCTTTCTTCGTCGTGCCATTGGCCCTGGAAGCGGATCGGTTGGGTGACGCCGCGTACGGCACGTTGGCTTTTAACTGCGGCCCAGTCGTCGGGCTCTGCGAGCCAGCGGGGTTGGCCGTTGGGGCTGAGTAGTTGCAGCGGGGTGCCCAGAGCATCGGTGATATAGGCGCTTACCTGTTTTTCCTCGTTCGCTCCGGCTGTGCCGTTGTTGTGTGAGACGCGTTGGTCAATTCTGAGCATCGGCACAAAGCTGCCGGGTTCGTAGACCACCGTGGTGCGTTGGTTGCTGGTCTCTTCGTGGACGATGCGGTCGCCGTCCCAGCCGTAGTGGGTGGTGGCGGTGGTGCCATCGGTGTGGCTCACGGTTTTGTTGATGCGGCGGCCCAGGGCGTCGTAGCGGTAGCTGGCGTGGCGGGTATAGCCCAGTTTGCTGATGTGGGTCAGTTGCACCAGCCGGTTGGCGCCGTCGTAACCCAAGGTGAGGCGCTCGCCGTCGGGGTGTTCGCGATGGATCAGATTGCCTGCGCCGTCGTAGCGGTAGCGGGTGCCGTTAAGCTGGGCGAGCTGGTTGGTGGCATTAGGTGTGGAGCTGCTCGCGGCACTGCGGTTACCGGCGGCATCCACCGGGTAGCGGTGGGCATCGTGGCCGTGCTGGCTGCCGATTAAGCGCCCGGCCTTGTCGTAGTTATACGCAATGGTCGGGCTGGTTTGGCCTTGCCCTTGTGAATGCTGCTGGGTGCGGAAGGTCATTCTGCCCAGGGCGTCGTATTGGTAGTGTTGCTCACCGGCGCTGTGGGGGCTGCGCAATGCGAGGTGATCCACCTGGCCCGTGGCGGTATAGCCACGCTCTAAGATCAGCGGCTGGGTGTGATCGCCGGTACTAACGCCGGTACTGAGGCTCAGGCGGCGCTGGGTCTCGCGGTGCAGGGCATCGGGTTCGAGGGCGATCTCCAGGTGGAGGTCGGGGGCGCTGAGACCGTGCAGGTGGCCGCTGCCGTAGGTGTGCCAGTTAAGGGCCGGTAACTCGCCGAACTGGCTGGCCTGGGGCGCGCCGGTAGCAGTGAGTGTGTGCTGGTGTTGCCAGCTCCACGCCGTGTGTTCGTTGGTGGCGCCTTCGAGGCTGGCATGGCGTTGCTGTTCGCCGATCATCCGTTGGGCGTGGTCGTAGCGGAACGTGACTTCGCTGTGGTCGTTGGTGACGCTGTCCAGTTGCCCATGGGTGCCCCAGTGGTAGTGTTCACTGCTGGCGGGGGCGTGCTCGGTGGCGGGCAAGTGGCGGGTGATAAGACGCCCGGCGTTATCGTAGTCGTACCGCGTCACTAGTGGCTGGCCGTCAGGGCCGGGGCGGTTGGCTTCCACTCGCTCGATCAGTTGCCCGGCGTCGTCGTAGCGGTACTGCTGTTCCCGGCCATCGGGGCCGGTCTCGCTGGCGAGACGGTCCATGGTGTCATAGGTAAAGCGGTACACCGCGCCGTTGCCCAGAGTGAGTTCACTGAGTCGCCCAGCGTCATCGTAGGCGGTGTGCTGCTGACTGCCGTCGGCCTCGATGCGCTGCACCGGACGGCCGTGGTCATCATAGAAGATCTGTTGCCGGAACCCGTGGGGCCCTTCCAACTCGACCAGCCGCCCTTGAGGGTCCACATGGTGGTGCCAGTAATGTCCGTCGGGGAGTTGGGTGGCGACTCGCTGGCCGCGTTCGTCGTGCTGGGTGCGAGTCGTCTCGTTCAGGGCGTTGGTGACACTGGCCAGATAGCCGTGGCGGTCGTAGGTGACGGTGGTACGTTGCTGGGAGCAGTCGGTCTGGGCGGTGATTTGGCCCAGGGCGTTGTACTCGCGCTGGTGGGTGGCCCCAACCGCATCCGTCAGCGTGGTGGGCCGGTCAGGAAGTGACGCGTTCTCATAGGCGAAGGCGGTGGTGCCTTCTGGCCCAGTGACAGAGATAGGATGACCACGGTCATTGCGTTTGATCTGCCAGCGCTGATCGTCGGGGCCGTCGAGGCGCATCGGCTGTCCCAGGGCATCCCGTTCGATGGTCCAGCGGCTGCCATCCGGGGTGGTCTGGCCGACCACCTGGCCGTGGTCGTCGCGCTCGATCAGCGTCTCACGCCCTAGCGAATCAATCGTGGCCACCTTACGCCCGGCACGGTCGTAGCGGAACTCGATGCGTGAGCCGTCGGCGCGGGTGTGGGCTGTCCAGCGTTTGCCGGGGCCGCTGCCCACAAAGTGGAAGCGCTCTTCGCGGCCCAGGCTGTCGGTGACCAGGGTGTGATCCACCTCGTAGCGGTACGACCGCGCCAGGCCGCCGGCTTCCTGTTGACCGATCACGCGGCCATCCGGGGCATGACGATCCCAGGTGTAGTGGGCTTCTATCCCCCCGGGGACGCGATGAGCCGTCAACATATGGGTGTCCCACTCGAACTCGCGCATCACCTCACCGTGGCGGTGGCGCACGGCGATCAAGTCACCGACGGAGTTAAACGAGTAACGGACTAACCAGTCGTCCTGGGCGCTGCCGTCGTGGTCCTGGATCAGCTTGACGCCGGTTAAGCGCAGCCCAGCGTCATCAGGCTGGGCGGGAAGGACACGGTCATAGACCAACTGATAGTGACGCTGGGCACTGTCGATCACCCGTACCAGCAGGTCTGCTTCCCAGTGGTACTGGGTGGTATAGCCGTTGCGGTCGCGCTCTTCAATCAGCGGCCAGCGGGCGGTGTCGGTGTCGGTTGTTTCCTCCTGCTCTACGGTGGAAGGTGCAAACACATAATAGAGGCCGCTGGCATCGCTGAGCACAATATGCTCAGGATCACTTCGCAGCGTTTCGTCTAACGCTTGCCAGCGAGACGCGTTGCTCTCTTCATCGACTGAGGCACCCCCACGGCGTATCCATAGCTGCTCGGTGGGCGAGTGGCGCGCCTGACCGGGGGCCAGTGAGCCAAAGGTAATCTCGCGCCCCTGTGCGTCGTGGATAATACAAGCATCCGCGTTGAGGGTGATCGACAGACTCTCCCCAGGCAACGACCAGCCTTGGCCAAGCGCGCCGATGTGCGCATTGCTGGAGAGGTAGCCGCGGCTAAACACCCAGGGCCGTGGCGCCGGTAGCGCAAAATCGGTCTCGGCGGGCAGCAGCTTGGCGCCGAGCAGCGGGTTGACCGGGCTGCCCACCGCAGGCTCGCAGGCGCTGCACTGGTCGGCCAGACCATCGGCGATGTCGATATCCTCCATCGCGAGCGGCGTGGCGGCGATAATATCGCTGACCAGCAGCGGGGTTTGGTGCGGTTCTAGGGTGACGTACTCACTGGCTTCCGAGGCGGCTTCACCCGGTAACCGCGGCAGCACAATGGCGTGGCCGCGGCCACGACCGGGGCTGCCGC
This sequence comes from Halomonas sp. TD01, assembly GCF_923868895.1. GTDB lineage: Bacteria > Pseudomonadota > Gammaproteobacteria > Pseudomonadales > Halomonadaceae > Vreelandella. The sequence goes on along the minus strand of NZ_OV350343.1, from coordinate 1,844,095 downwards.
CGGAGTTGATCTTGACCATGGCGCCGACGATGGTCACGCCGCCGCTGTCCAGCTTGATAAAGCTGCCGCCCGCGTTAAGGGTAATTTCATTGCCCGCATCCAACACGATCTGGCTGCCCGCTTTGTGGTGCAGTTCACGGCCTGCCTCGACCAACTGCGCCTCGCCGTAGTGTTCATGGCGGGTGTCATCGACCTGGAGGTGATCATCGCCTTTGATCAGGGCGTGGCGTTTGCCGTGTACCGTCAGGTGATCATCGTGGTGGATCTCGCTGAGGCGGTCGTGGTGAACGGTGAGGTGGCTATGTCGGCGGATTTCTTCGGTGCGGTCGTTGAGGGTCAGCAATTCCAGGTCTTTTTGGGCGTGGAGCCAGATCTGCTCTTGATCGGTTTTGTCGTCAAAGCGCAGTTCGTTAAAGCCACTGCCTTGGTGGCTCTGGGTGCGCAATACCGTGCGGGTCTTATGTTCCGGCAGCGGGTACGGGGGCCGGTTCACCGCGTGGTAGGTGCGGCCAGTAACCAGTGGTTGATCCGGGTCGCCTTCTAAAAACGAGACAATAACCTCATGGCCGATCCGCGGTATTGCCATGCTGCCATAGCCGCCGCCTGCCCAGCCTTGGGCAACCCGTACCCAGCAACTGGCGGTCTCGTTGGGTTCGGCGTAGCGGTCCCAGGGAAATTGCACTTTAACGCGGCCATGTTCGTCGCAGTAGATCTCTTCGCCCTCTGGCCCGACCACGAACGCCACCTGAGGGCCATCGACTCGGGGCTTGGGGGCGGGCGTCGGGCGAAAGGGTTGATCCCGCGGCATGATTACCACCTCGTTGTGGTAGCGGGTCATGCCGTCACCCCCTGCGGCATCTTCTTCCAGGGCCTGGGGCTGTTCCCCGTAGTGCACCACCGAGACCACTTGCCATTCCTGGTTCAAGCTTTCCGTGTCGTGCTCGGTGAGGGTAAAGCACAGGCCGGGGGCCAGTTCAGGTAAGTCACTCTCCGCCTCGGCGGTGGTAGCATCAGCGCGCAGCGCTTCCAGGCGGTGGCGGGTAAACGGCTTGCCGGAGGCGTCTTTTTTATAGCGCCCTGGGTAATCGAAGTGTTCGTAATCCTCCCGCTGGGCATGTGCTTCCAGGTCGCGAGCCTCATGCTGGTGGCGCTGTGCATAGGCGGGGTTCTTAAAGCTGTAATCCTTGAGCGTGACCGAGGCAGGGCGCACACGGCTGACCTGACGCAGCTTGCGCAGGTGGCGCTGGGGCGGTGTACCGCCCGCACGGCCGTGGTAGGTGCGCTCGCCGACGTTGGGCAGAATCACGGCGGCATCGGCAAATACCAAACGGTGTTGACCGCCATCCGCATTCTCAAACTCGTGAAAGTAGAAATAACCCTCTTCGGCAGCTAAGCGCTCAATAAAGGCCAGATCGGTCTCGCGGTACTGAACCAGAAACTCACGCTCGGCGGGCTCACGGAAGGCAGACACGCCCATATCGGTAAGCCCACGCTCGTTGGCCAGGGTGGTGATGGCATCAAACGGCGCGATGTCTTGAAAGATACGCGAGTTGTGACGCAGCGACAGCCGCCACAGGGCGGGGCGAATCTCGACACGATAAAAGCTGCGGCGGTGACCGCGATCACCGCGATGAAACTCACTGACGATGCCATGCACGCGGCGCAGCGGCTCGCCATCCTGCCAGATCGTCAGCGTGGCATTCTGATCCAAACAATCAGAGGGCGACAGGTCATGGGTACGGCTGGCAAATTCCACCGAGAGCACAAACGGCGCTGACAGCGCCTCGCGGTGGGTAAAACGCACCACCGCCGTGTCCTTCGCTCCGGGTAGCGATAGGGTGAATTGAAGTCCTGACATATTATCGTCCTTGAGTATCAGTGTGTTCGCAAGTGTGCGCGTCTTCATTCATTAGAGAAGCGCTAGTGTCTGATGAAGTCTTTTCGAGCGTGTAAAACCAGCCATCTAAAAAAAGCCACAGCTGACGGTCCACTACTTCAAAAATATAAGGCAACTCATTTAGCGAACGACTTTGCACACTCAGCGTGGTGATACTCTCTCTTTCCAGACCAACGCCATAGAAACTCCCAAACCGTTCACTTACTTCAGGAACATTGCCCTCTCCCTTCAGAACAGAGTGGTTTTCGATTTGATAAGCAGGGTCTTCATAGACAGAGCCATCCCAAAATAAAAACTCTCTTTTATTCACCTTAACTTGTGCGTTTAGTTGGCGAAGCGCATTTTCACGACTCGTTCGCCCTCCCCGATATTGCTCTATTTTGGTCACACAATAGGTACCATAAAGATATTCAATCAACTCATTCTTTTCTACACCACCCGCATAACTCGAAGTCAGCGTAACCAAGGCAACAAAAGATATAAGCATCTTTAATATACTTACCATCTTTTATATACTCCCTTTGAAAACATCTCCCACTCAGCAGAACGACGATTGATAAGACCCTGGTTGACTTGTCCTTGCGATTTATTCCAGGCCTTCCATGCTTCTTCAAGAGATGTAAAGGGTGTTTCAGCTTGAGAGTCATTTATTAACTTAACTACCGATGATGAACTAAAACCTCCCACTCCAATGTTGTAAGCAAGCATGACAGAAGCATCTAACTGGTGAGATTCAAGAGGAACGGGAATAACGCGGTTTACTGCATTAACAAAAGGGGTTAGATCATTATTAAAGAGTTGATCTGCTTGTTGAGCAGTAATGCCATCTTGATAAATCTGCCATTCTTGCCGAGAAATAAGATGTCCATAACCAACCGTAGCGCCTGGTACCCAGCGATTAATCTCTTCACCGGTTTGATCGTCATAGGGCATCAAGCGAAGCTCCTCAACTCCCTTCAACCACTCTCTACCTGCTTCACTCAAAGCAGTTGCTTCAGAGCTTGGAGGAGTAGCTCTACTCGTTGATTCAGAAGCAGGGGCGTTAACTAGCGCTATTGAGGATATGGTAGGCACACCACCCACGTCGGTTACATCTCCTCCCTCCCCTGAACCAGAGCCAATCACTACGCCACCGCAATCCACTGCGTGGCCGGTCAGCGCCGCAGGTTTTCCATCGATGAAAATTGTTCCTGAGCCTTCGGCAATGGCACGCGGATGAGGAGGATGCTTGGGTTTGGCGTGTGGCGCTAATGGGTCACCTACACGAGCCATCGGCTTACCATCCATTAATACCGTGCTACTACCCCCAGTCACTGGCGTTGGGGGGAAACCATCATGGTCGGTGCCTATATCACCTACTAATACAAATTTTTGGCTCATTAGCGGAACTCCTTCTCCGAGCAACTTGTTCGTCTTAGTGATACTTATCTTTGGGTCGGCCAATCATTTAGTCGCCCTGCTTACTCATCCCACATTGCAGGCGCTTCGTAGCTGGCAACATCGAAAGCATCTACGTATTGGCGAGTAAAACCCGCCGCTTCAAGGCTATCGATGGCTGAGTGGCACACCATTGGCAGACGTGTTTGTAGCGGTACACCTTTAAGACTACGGCGCACCGCAGTTAATAGTCGCGTGCCGTGACCACTACCTTTCCACTCTTGGCTGATATAAAAAAAACGCAGTTGCCATGCGGCTTCGTCATCCGCCCTACAGGCGAGCACCATGCCAAGAGGCGGGCCTTCACCATGCCTAAGTGCTAGCAGACGTCCCTGCCAATAGGCTACTTGGCCTTCTTCCCGCTGAAGCCATAAGCCACGATGCACAGTGAACTCAAGTGCACGACGCAGCGTTTCCAACACGCTGCTGTCACGCAGCACCCACGGGGAGTGTCCCTTTTGATCTGCCTTATAAACCGCCTCGATAAAGTTATCGATATCTTCGTTGCGTGCATCTGACAATAATCGCGAGCGCTTCACGCTATGGCTAATCGTTGACGTTGCAGGTTGTCGATTCGAGCCGATGGTGAGCAGTTGCTTGAACTTAGTCAGCATGATCACCTCGATCAGCATAGAGGGCTGATGGCAGTTGAAAGCCTGCGGCTAATGGGCGGGTAAACGGATTAGGAGCACCATCGGCAAACAGACGATAGCGCATCGCACCGCCAGCCACGTTAAAACGTAGCTCCAGCTCACGCTCGCTTACGCTGGTAATATCCGCTTCTTCTAGTAGGCGAAACCATGCCCAAGCGCCGTTCTGCGTGATACTCCGCGGTGAGCGGTTAATCTCACTGGGTACCATCGTGATGCGGCTTTCCGTACCGCCGCGCAGAGCATTAGGCCAAATCATAGAAACGCGTTGGCTAGCGCTGTGTGCATACTCAATAAGCTGTCCATCAACACTGATCACACTACGCCGCTTATCTGGACTTAGGCTGATAGGCTCAAGGGCAAACTCTACGTCGAGTGCACCGTCTCGGCTAAAGTAAGCGCGGCGAATCTGTTCTGCCTGTTGAACCGCCGTATAAAGGCTGTCTCGCAGCAGTGAATTCCCGTCGGCATCCACCAAATACTCGGGAGCCCCTTCAATAAAGGGTTTCAGACTGTCTTGGTAGAATGAATCTAGCGTGCCACCTGGAGCAAAGAAGTCCTCGAAGTCGCTTAACGCCACTTCCTGACTGGCATTCGGCGACAATGGATAACGGCCAGCCAAATGTGCTTGATAGGGTGCAACAACATCATCCAGCCATTGGCTTTCAAGATGGCGTGTGGCTCTAACCATCATTAACTGCCAACTTTGGTCAGCCAGACTTTGCAACATCCGACCTACCGGTTCTGGCGCATTGCCAGCGATGCGCTGCAGGTTATCGATAGGGTCATTACCCCGTAGCGATAGCCGGTCACGTACCGTCAAGAAAGCAGCTCTCCCGGTATTATTCGACTCCTCTATATCTAGCAGATAGTTTCGCAGTGCTGACACAGCTTGCTTAATCTCCTCAAGAGTTGAGGGATTACCATCACGAGCTTGGCTGAGTCGGTTGACCGGCGTAAAGGGCTGCTCAATAGCTGAGGCTAATTGATAACGCTGGGATTGACGCAATGCTTCGCGGGCTTCTTCGTCATCGACGGGCAGCTCTGGATAGAGGCTAGTATTTCGCTCAATCGCGGCTAATAGTCTATCGAGCGGCCGCTGCGGCCCTACTAAGGAGTCGGCTACCACAATAGCTTGACGAATATCGGGCAGTGGCACCAAGTGCGTATTACGCAGCGCGTCGCGCCAACTAACGTGGTAATCGCCAACATAGTGTTCCCGCAGCGCGGTTTGCAGTTGCTGTGTATCTGCATCGCTGAAGTTAATGTCCTCGCGCTGGCCTAACACCCAGGCATCAACCAGTGCTAGCTCTGTTGCGCGCGATAATTCGTTTAGAAAGTATTTCTCAAAGCCATCTCGGGTTAGCAGATGTGCCAGGCGCACATGTTCAGGGTCATCATCGCGTGCCATAAATACTCTATCGAACAGCGTGCCAACACTATGCCGGAGGTCCAATCGCTCACCATGACGATTGCCTGCCGCTTTTAGCGCTAAGTAAACACGCTCATCAATCGGTTGGCGGGCTAGCTCATGTTGTGCCGCGTCGATACTTCCTTGCAGCGGTGCCATCGCTTGCTTAGCACGTGGGCTCCCCTCAGCAATACGCCCTTCTAGGTCACTATGTTCCAAAGCATAGTCTAGATGCGTTAGCAAGCGCTCTTGCACCTCGCCTTGCTGAGGAAAGTACGCCTGCCAACGCTGAGCCATAAACCGCTCAACCCTTTCGGGTTGGCGACCACTAGCATCTGACATCATGCGTAATACGCGTAAGAGCGCCAATTTGGCGTTGCTGCCCTCTTCAGATCGGTTCATATCGTCCACAATGCCAATCATGATGGCAGGCAGAAACTGCTGCTCTAGCATGGCGAGATAGGCGCGTTCTACCTGGGCACCTATGATGTGCCCTTGATATAACCCCATATCTGCTAGATACGTTACGTGTGTACGATAGCTTTCAAAGGTTTCCATCGTGTCACGCAGCCGATCCAGGGGGTCGAGGAATTCATAACCCGAGGGGTCATCGCTTTGAAACGCTTCAGGGTGAGTCGCCAAAAACGCTGATGCGCGCTCTTCGACAGCAGTAAGCGAAATGCTATTTTTTTGGTAGAAGTGACTCCACCCTGCAACGAGGATTACACCCATTATTGAGCAGGCGGCAAGGCTGTACGTACGCATGCGTCTGCGCCGCTGTGCAACTCTGGCATTATCGCTCGCCAACCCTGTTTCCGGATAAATAACCTTCTCGAAAAGATCTTCGGTGAAGTACAACGCACTACGAGTAGCGCGGTGGGCAGACTGAACGCTATCTTTCATGCCATAGCGCCGAGCAGCTGCATCCACGAAGGGATCTTCCGGCACCCCCTGTTGATATACCGATGTGAAGTAAGCGCCACGCACGATCGCAGCAGTAGAAAAACGGTCGCTGGATAACGCTTCGCTTAAAAAGCCAAATAGGATATCTCTTAACCCGGCGAGCTGACGTACAAAACGAAATACCGACTCTCTCTCTTCACGGTCACGACACTCTGACAACATAGCGGGTAAAAGCTGGTTCACGCGAGCCAGCATGGCATCGTAATCAGCCTCAAACTCAGCTTCCCATTTGCCAGGGGTATCAATGGAAGCAGGGGTAAACGTAAAGCCAAGGGGGGTCTTTCTAGCTGAGCGAGAGTAGTGACGAAAGAAGCTATCAAAACCGTGCAACAAGTCCATTTTGCTAAAGGTCACGTATACCGGCAGGCGAGTACCATGTTGTTCCATAAGTTCGCGTAAACGGCTACGCAGCAGTGCCGCATAGGCTTTGCGCACAGCCACCTTGGCATGACTCAAACGAGCTAGGTCCAGAACCAATACCACTCCATCTAGTGGTCGTTGAGCTCGGTTGCGTTCAAGCCACTCCACAAAGTGTTCCCATAACCGACGCTGAAGCACCTGCGACTCTTCACCCTCCAGCGCCCCCTGCGTCAATAGCTCACCATCAGGGTCTATCAATACCGCTTTGTCACCAATCCACCAGTCGAAACCTAGCTGGCTCTGTTTGCTGCTCTGCCCGGAGGCTTTCATCACATGGGTAAGTGCAAAGTTCTGGCCAGAGCGGTTGATAAGACTGGTTTTACCAGCATTCTCTATCCCCATGACCAAAAACCAAGGCAAGCTATAACGACTTTTGCTTCCACCTCCCAAGCTACCAGTTATTTCTTTCAACACTGCGTTCAAAGAGTCTTCTTGGCGTTCAACTTGATCGATGGCAGGGTCTTCCTGACGAGCTTTTTCCTGCTGGCGTTCGTCATCCAGCCTACGTAATCGGCGGGCAAGGCTGACACCCCATATGATGGCCACTACCGTGACTACTAAAAGTGTTGCCAGCAAACGGTTCATTAAGGGAGCAAGAGGAGTGGTTTCCCGCACCTCCCAGTTTGGCCCCCACCACCAAATAGCAATTACCAACACGATGAGTAGTACCACCCAAAGCAGTGTTGAGAGGCGCAGAAGTCCTTTGGCTTTGTTACCGTGCGCATTGGCCCTGTTTTTCGCGGTTTGCGCCCGGGAAAAGCCAGGCACCCAGCGGCTCAGTTTTGATTTTAAGGTTGACCACATTAGCCTTTATCCCTCGTCCCTGTTGATGATGACCACTAGTGTGTCTCTTGAACCGCTGCTTTTAATCGTGACACCAACGCTGGTTCCCAATGTCCTAGCGCCAGATCCGTTACTGTTTGGTACAGCGTGTGATAATGCTGCTGCGCTAAGCTTTCCAGACCTGCTTCATGTAAAAGCTCAGCACTGGCTAGTCGCCAATAGACACTCTCCCGTGGAGAACAGGCTCTGCTTAGCCCTTGATCTAGCACTTTGAGTGCTGCACTAAGATCGCCGCCTTTCACCGCTTCCCGAGCTTCTTCCAAGCCAGCTTCCCATGCCTCATTACCATTACTGACGGCTCCGCTGTTACCCGCAGAACCATGTAGCCAGCGCATCGTTTCCTCCTCGAGGAACGCAGCACCATTGTTGAAGGTCAGTGATTCGATACCCGGCAACCGCTCCACAAACCGCAGCGTTTCCTCACGAATCGCTTCTGCACAGCATGAATAGCCCAGCTGTTTGGCCAGCTCGGCACTGAGCCGATGCCCTTCCAACCAATAAGGGCTTAGCGCGAGGCTATTCTCAATGCGCTGCCAGAGAGCGTTATCGCCCCCCTTGGAGAGGGATTCACGGTAATCAGCAATACGATCAGCAGAGACTGGGGAAAGCTCCGTTTTGCCATTTTCTTTAGCGACGGGAAGTGTCTGGATCGTGCTCCAAACCGCATAACGACGCAGACGGTAAGAGACTTGTTCGCCAGGCGATTGTTCGCCAAGGAATTCAGCCATTTTCAGCAATGCCTGACGATTTGAGCGATCGTTACCTGCTTCTAATCGTAGCTCTGGCGCTTTGGCAGTCGCAGGCGCTTCGTATCCCTGACTGGCGGAGGTCTGCTCTCCCACTTGCTGGGGCGTTAGATTTTCTGGCGCCGATGATGACTGCTCCACTGAGCGCTGAGCAGTTAACTGGCGGCTTAAATCTTCAATTGCCTTGCCGGGTAGCGATGTTTCAGTCACTTGCTTCTTTAGCTCGGCAAGCGACGCCTGACAAGCTTCAAACTCATCCTCGGCATTGTGAAAGTCGAGCCCAGATACAAGTTTGACACTCCGTTGAATAAACTGCTGCAACAGCCGCAGGCGCAGCTTGTCACCGCGCTTACCTCCAAATGGATAAGCATGCTCCCACCAAGGTTGAGCAATACTGCGTGCTAGTAGGCGTAAGGACAGTGCAAAACGCACGCTGCTGCCATCATGCTGCATGCAGTGCAGCAGGTGCCCCAGCACTTTTATGTCTTTGCCACGCTCACTCAACATACGAATTGCCAGTTCCTCAGCGGTCCCCCACTCCACTTGGCCGTGCTGAAGTGAGCCTATCTTCATCATCTCTTCATCTAATACGAGATAGTCATTGTCATCTTCTAACGACTCTCCCACGGGAAAGCCGTCTGCGTTTGCTCCCAAAGGGGCCAGTAAAGGAGCCAAATGAGATTCTGCGGTAATCTGCATATAAAACTCCTTTACCAGCGACACGCTTCACGTAGTGGCTGGATGGCTTGGCGCAAGCCGGTTGTATCAAAGTGCAGTTCATCCAGAGCGGCAACATCGCTATGTAGCGTAATACCAGTGGCATTTAGCAGTTGGCGGAGTGTATCGATAGCCGGTAGACCCCGTCCGCCGCTCACTACGTGACCACCATCCCGCACACGCCACTGCTGTTGAACAGTGCCGCTATTACTTGTCAGCCGTAAATCAACCCTGGCATTGTCGAGTGGTGCCGGAAGGTGTAATTGAAAACGAGTAATCAGTTTTTCGCAGGCTATCACCAGAATCGGGCGAGGCGGTGTGGTGCCTAACGCTGGCATGCTGATCAGCACCTCATCTCCTGCTTCCTGTACGATTAATCCAACATTCCTTTCATTACGCGCTCCTTCCTGATGCTCGATAGCATGCCAAAGACCAGGCAATTCACTATGCTCATCACTCAGCTGTGCCTGTTGAAAAATAGCGTCGTAACAGTTCAACCGTTCGAGCCGCGAAGACGCCTCCGCACATAGCTGCGCACGTTCTATCAAAGCGCTGTCATCCTGGGCCTGTAGGGGGAAACTGATCAGCGCACCTAGCATCAGCAATACACGCATTGACCACTGGTGTTTTGGCAACATCGCGTTCATTTCGTATCTAGTTCCAGTTGCTGACACTTGTGAGCCAGTGTTCGCTTCGGCAAGCCCAAGCTTTCAGCCGCCTGGGCGCGATTTCCGCCAAAGCGCCTTAAACGTTGGCGAATGATGGCGGACTCCACATCACGAAGCGCTTGGCGAAGATCGTTTATGTCATCGTTTAGCGCGAGCGACGTTGTTTCCACGCTGTCTACGGTTTGCGGTGTGCTCTCTTCTTGCTCGCCGGGCAGCACATAAGCATCGATATCGGCTCCCTCAGGCGTCATGGCACAAGCGTAATCAACGATGTTCTTAAGTTCGCGAACATTGCCGGGATACTCTCTCCGATAAAGTAGCCGCAACGCTGCTGGCGTGATGCCCATCTCGTCACGTGCCTCCCGAGCACAAAAATCAGTGATGAATGACTGCGCTAATTGAGCAATATCCTCACGCCGCTCTGAGAGTGTCGGTAAGGTGATAGGGAATTGGCCTAATCGGTAATAAAGGTCAGCACGAAAACGCTGCTCGCGAATTTGTGTTTGAAGCGGTTGGTGTGTTGCCGCTACCAAACGAAGATCAGCGCAACGCTCCTTGCTTGCCCCAAGCGGCCTGTAGCGGCCACTTTCTAATACACGAAGCAGCTTGGCTTGTAGCGCTAACGGCATATCACCAATTTCATCTAGGAATAAGGTTCCACCGTCAGCCTGACTAATCAGCCCATCCCGGGCCTGATCAGCTCCTGAAAAAGCGCCTTTGGCATGCCCAAACAGCTCTGATTCCAACAATGCTTCGGGAATGGCAGCACAGTTAATCGCCATAAAGGGGCCTTTAGCCCGTGCCGAAAGTTGATGTATCGCCCTTGCTACACAGTCTTTGCCCGTGCCAGTTTCTCCTTGAAGCAGTACCGCCAAGTTTGTTTCTGCTGCACGCACTACATGTTGGCGTAGTGACTGCATGGCTGTTGATTGACCCAGCAGCTCTTCAGCTAATTGGTCAGCTAATGCTTGGCGACGAGCCCCATCGTTCAGCTTGGCTAAGGAGTCCTGAAGTACTCGTGAGCGCAGTCGCTCCCCCTGCTCTCTAGCAAGACGCGCCCATAAGCGGCATAACAAGGCTTCAAAAGCAGCCATACCGGGGTCGTCTTTCAGCGTTGTCAGCCTCGCTAGCTCGCCTGCTAGTAACATCACCCCCAGCCACTCCTTCTTTCCATCACTGGCACGTAATGGACGAATTTGTAGCTGCAGTGCAGCAGCTAATGGAGCCACTTGTGCTTGAAAACTCGGATGATCCAAACGAATTCGTGCATCTGCCACGCTAAGCGTTAGCGCCTTGCCACCACGAATGACATGGGCATAAGGGTGATTAAAAACTCCACAATCAAACTGCCCTTCATCACCATCCCGCCCTAACCAACGACCACTTCCTTCAATATAAAGGCACTCCACAAATACCAACCCCAAGTGGTGTTGCAATAAATGCGCAGCTTGCTGGCGTAGCACAACCGTTGAGCTGCTCTCCACTAGCGTTAAAGCGATCGGCATAGCTGCTAACTCAGCGGTGAAACATCGTTCCGCAATGGCTTCATGGGAAACAGGCAGTGTCATGGTGTCAAACTACCTCTGCTGTGAAAAAGCCACTCTCGGGGTCGACACCCAGCACGACGTTTGCCACTGTTTCACGTCGCGCCATACGTTCGAGCAGGGCCCGGGAGAGAGGAGGCAGCAATTCGCCATCAATCACCGACTCCAGCATGCGCGCTCCGTTTTCACTACGAGTAGCTCGCACGCATATTGCTTCCGCCAGGGAGTCGTTTAGTACTACCTCTGCTTGACGATGGCGCTCACGGATACGACCAGCCAGCGTGTCGAGCTTGGCCGTCACAATGCTGCGAAGGGTGTCGCCATCAAGCGGTAAGTAAGGCACCACTTCCATGCGCGCCAGCAGGGCCGGTTTGAAGAACTCTGCGAGTACCGGATAAAGCGCAGCATCGAGCGCATAGACATCGTTGCCATGGGCAACGATGGCCTCATAGCCAAGGTTTGAAGTCAGGAAGAAAAGTACGTTTTTACAATCAATTATTCGCCCTTCCCCATCTGCCAGCTCGCCTTTGTCGAACGCTTGATAGAAAAGATTGAGTACATCGGGGTGTGCTTTCTCTACTTCATCGAGCAACACCACCGAATATGGACGCTGACGTATCGCTTCCGTTAAAAGCCCGCCCTCACCAAACCCCACATAGCCAGGTGGAGAACCAATCAGCCGAGAAACCGTGTGTTTTTCCTGATACTCGGACATGTTAATAGTGGTGAGGAACTGGCGGCCGCCATACAGCTGGTCGGCAATCTGCACCACGGTTTCTGTTTTGCCCACGCCACTCGGGCCTACGAGCAAAAAAGCACCTAACGGACGTCCGGGGCGACGCAAGTCGGCACGCGCCGTTAACAGGTGCCGATGAATCCGCTCAATAGCGGTATCTTGGCCTTTAATTTGTTCACCAAGGTAAGCAGGCAGCTCCGTGAGGCGTGTTAACTCATCGCTGGTCATCCGCTCAACCGGCACACCGGTCCAGTCGCCAATAACCTGAGCAATTTGGGCTTCTTCAACACTTGGGTTAACCAACGAAAAATCGTGCTGCAAGCGTGTTAACTGCTGCTCGCATTCGACCAACTCAGCACGCAACTGAACCGTGGATTGCTCATTAAACTGATCATCACTACTCTGGCCGTCGCCGCTCTGAACATCCGCTTCCAACAGCTGGCGGTGGAGAGCCACAATGGCATTCACACATTCACGCTGCTCTTGCCAGGCAGCCTCCAAGACCGTGAGCTCATTCTCAATGTTAACCAAACGCTCACTAAGCGCCTCAAGAAGAGCGGCATCAGGTTCGCGGCCTAACAGTTGCTCACGTGCAAGCTGATCCTTTTCGCGCAGTGCAGCCGTATGTTCACTTTGCAAGTGGCTCAGTTTTCGTGGTGGTGTATCAAGCGCTTGCGACAACCGTGTGCAAGCTGTATCCAACACGTCAATGGCTTTATCTGGCAGTTGACGACCCGCCAGATAACGTGCAGACAACGCAGCAGCTGCCCGCAGCCCGCTATCACCAATCAGTACACCGTGGGCACGCTCGTAAACATCTTGCAGGCCTCGAAGAATGACGAGTGCCTGCTCAACACTAGGCTCTGATAATGCGACAGGCTGGAAACGGCGTGAGAGTGCAGGGTCTTTCTCGAAGTATTTCTTGTACTCGCGCCATGTTGTCGCCGCAATTGTGCGCAACTCTCCGCGGGCTAGCGCAGGCTTTAGCAAATTGGCCGCGTCGCCACCACCTTCCTGATTACCCGCACCAATCAGCGTATGTGCTTCATCAATAAAGAGTAGTGTTGGCTGCGGTGCATTTTTGACTTCATCTATAACGGCTTTTAGGCGTTTTTCAAATTCCCCCTTAACGGCGGCGCCAGCTTGAAGCGCTCCCAAATCAAGCGTTAATAATTCCACACCGGCAAGTGCAGCAGGTACTTGCCCAGCCACGATACGAGCCGCTAACCCTTCAACGACAGCACTTTTACCCACCCCTGCATCGCCAATGACAATGGGATTGTTTTTACGGCGGCGACCAAGAATATCAAGCATCTGGTCGATCTCTGGGTCACGCCCTAAGACAGGGTCTAACTCTCCTTTTCGTGCTTGCTCAGTAAGCGAGGTTGCAAATCGCGACAACGCACTGTCATCACCGGGACCAGAAGAAGACTGGTGCGGTTGATTGGCAGCATCTTCTTGGGGAGCTTCTGCTGAGTCGACAGTGAGTCGATCCAAGTGGCGGCGCAGATTCTCCCGATTAATGTGAGCCAGTAGTCGAGCCGAGCCTGCGCCTAAATAACGCTCGATATTATGTAGTAGTGCTGTAAATATCGCGCCACTACGCAGTGTCCGGTGCTGATACTCAGTAGAAGCTAATAGCCACCCATCCTGCAGCAGTTCAATCAGTAGCGGGGAGAAGCTTGGCGTGGATACTTCTGTGTTAAGTGGTGGGCGTGTTTCTTCAGCCAGCTGAGCGCGTAGAGCTACCGTATCTACATCAACGCTTTCACAAATGCTGCGAACATCACATAAGGGCTGGTCGAGCATTGCTTGCAGTAAATGCCCCACGGATACCTCTGGGGCCTGCTGCTGTGCGCAAAGCACGGCGGCTTGCTCTAGCCCTTGGCGAGTAATGGCATTGAGGCGGCCAATAAGCGCTGATAGCTCTACCCTGAGCATGATAACTCCTAGCGATAAAGTTGATTAAGAAGCGAAGCAATCTGTTCGGCTTGTTGATCAAGCATCCATGAAAAGCCCAGATAAACGCCGGTCATAGCAACACCGAACAGCGCAAAAATGCCCCATATAGGGAAGTGAGAGGTACGCCGTTGGCGACCACGAACCACATTACTGAGTGGCTGCGTCAAGGCCTCTTCAGCAGGCTGTTTAAGGGCGGTAAGCTGGTCACCCAGCGCTCGAACAATGTGCTCATACTCTTCGCTCCCATGAGACCTAACGTGATAGCGCCCCCCGAACCCAAGACACAGACACAGATAGATAAATTCCAGCATATCTCTGTAACGGTGAGGCTCCTGCTGTAACCGCGAGAGGATGGAGAACACTTTTTCTCCCCCCCATGTTTCATTGTGAAACCTTGTCAACAGGGAGTGCTCGGCCCATTTACTCTGACGCCCCCAGGACATGCCCATGACCGCTTCATCAATGAAGGAACAGAGAACATAGCGGTACGCAAGCAGTGTGGCTCGGTCGTACCCCTGCTCTGTCAGTTCAATTTCGATAGCCGCGATCTCATCAACCACTTGCTGATAGAGACTCTCTATATCACCAGCACTGTCGAGTTGGCGTACGCGCACGACCATTCCGAGCAAACTACTGGCAGCATCTACCAGCGGATTTAAACTGTGGCCGCGCAAACGAAACCAGTAGTCCTCATCAGCATTTAGCTGCTCGGCATGACTGTGAACCAAGTGCTCTATACCGTGCTTGCTAATACTGTCTTCGTGCCGCCCCTTATGATGGGAAAAATGTTGCTGGGGCGAATCGTGCTCATCAGTGACAAGTTGTTGCATGGTTTAACTCCTGATCGCCCAAAACTGCATTTCCAAACCTGGAAATTCACCGGCGACGTGAAACGCAAATCCACTGGCATCGTTAAGCATTCCCCAGGCTTCGCTTCGGCGGTCTAACTGGAAGTAGGTGTAACCAGCGTGATAAGGCAGCTCGCGGGGAGCTACCGGCAACGGCTCCAACGGCACACCGGGCAGCTGTAAGCTAATGAGGTCACGAATACGCTCGACGCTGGCCACTTTTGTTTGCTGCAAAAACAGTTTGCGTAGTCGCTCGTTAGGCATGTCAGCCCGCACCGCGAGAATAAACTCTGCTGTTTCGATCAAACTGAGATCCGAAAGCGGCGCGACCAACAAACCAAAGCGACGTGCCTGTAGCTGAATGGCCATGGCACGTGGTTCAAGTACTGTGGAAAGCGCTTGGCGGAGCATTTTCATCAAAGGGCGAAACGCTCCCTCAGGATGATTGTGATCATAGGCCGGACACTCCGGCGGCAAGCGTGATTCATCGGTGAACGTGACCAGCTCACAAGCAATCTCGTGCATGGTGTCGTAGAGACGCTCTGGATGAAGTTGCCCTAAGCGGGCAAGGTGCTGGAAACGAGGCTGAGCCCGATTAAGCAGCTGCAAAAGCATAAAATCCGCCACATCTGCAACCCCGGCTTGATGGGGTGTGGACAGACGTTGGGCGATGTTGCGAGCACGCTCACGCATCAGCCCTGACATTTCGCCGACGAAACGTTGTAAACCTGGGGCGGCTTGAACGTTCAAAAGCGTGGGTATGAACTGCTCATCCAGCACTAGGCTACCGTCAGGACGACGTTCAACAATGCGCGCCACTGCAAGGCAGGCATAGCCACTACGGTCATCCCGTTCGAGCAATAGACGAGGGGCTACACGTGCAACATCAAGCTCTGTCGTTGCCCCATCCCGAGAATGCAGATCCCTAACGCTACTTGACCGCAGTCGATAGCGAGCTGGCAGGTCGTCATCAGGCCAGCGCACTTCACCGATACCGTCCGTTGCTAATGGCAAGCCCAAGTAGACAACTTGGTTAGTGATGCTCGTATCGCTAATTTCCAGCGGCGCAGGTTCTACATCATCATCGGGCAAATGAAAGGCCACACCATCCGGCATCACACCGCTTGCACGACTAATTGCCACCCGTCCAAAACTAAGAAATTCGTTATTAAGCTCAAGAGAAAGGAAGCCGTACAGATAATGGCTGACTCCTTTAAGCCGCGTATCCAGCAATCCTTCTAAACTACGCTGCTGCTGTTGAAAGTGCTGAGGCTTAATAAATAAACCTTCGCTCCACACCACACGGTTTCGGCTAGCCATTACTCCTCCTTCCTTAGTTCCACTTCACTGTCACGGAGGTGAACCAGCAAGTGGTAGTGCTCTCCACGGCTTTTAACCTTCACAATCTTTTTCCACTCCGCTTCATTCGGCGTGGCGTAAAATGCGATGATTCCGATATAGCGTGTTGCTTCATCAATCTCGAAAGGCTCATAGAACTTCCATTGCCCTGGAAGCAAAGTAAAGTCGTCATGGGTCAAGTAATTAGTGCCCAACGACTCTTCTAAATCTTGCTGTAACTGAGTTAAGTCGGCAGCCATCAGCATCGAGTCGTCTTTGAGTTGCAACACCTGAAAGCGTAGCGGCGTTCCATCGCCATCCACATTGGGGTTTACATTCCTTTCTGCCACCATGCTCAGATCAACAAGCGTAGGCCTGTCTTCCGGATAGCCAACGGGGATCGACGGGTCACGAATGACCTCCCAGACTTTCCCTGTCGTTTCTCGTGTTGAGGCACAGCCGGCCAACAAAATAATGAGACAGATCAGCACAATTATCCGAACTGCACTTGACGCGCTCATGCCCCCTCCCGCTGCTGGCGGCGTACCGATTGGTCGTAAGCTTGTTCAAAGACTTCCCAAAACAGTTTTTGAAAGCCTTGCTGACGACCAGAGTTCAGCTCGCGGTAATAGTGCTGGTACATTTCCCATGCCCAATCTCCTTCGTCTTCAATACGGTTGCCTATCCCTCGGTAAGCGTGAAAACGTTTAAGCAGTGTCTCGGGAGAAAAGGCATCCAGGATGGCACCAAGGGCTAGACCGATAGCCTCTTCAACAGCCGTTTGGTGTTGACCTTGGTGCCGTAAGCTCTCGGCTACGGCTTCTGGTGCAGAGAGGTGAACAGGGCTGCGCTGCGCAGAGAACATCGTTTCCGCGGTTTCACCATAAGTCATCCCAAGTCTCAGCGGGTTATCTTCAATCGGCTGTAAGCGACGGTCACGTAGTGGGTATTTACTATCATTCTGAAACTGCTGTAACAAACGCAGCCCATCAATAGTGGCTCGTAGTGTTTGCCCAGCTTCTTGTAAAAAAGCTTGCTGCTCTTCAGCATCCCGAAAAGGCAAATCAATACCCAATCCTCGAAGCAATGGGTCAGCACCTATATGACCAAGCGCCTGCGTCGTCGGCTTTTGCCAGCGATCCTCTAGCTGCTCGCCCACAGAGCGCTCCAAGTCATCTAGTTGCCGTTCATCCATGTCACTGCTCCTATGCTTTTTTGTGCCGCTGAAAGGTTTAGGTTTTATATCGGGGAGACGTACTGCTTGATCACTACGCTCCTGCTGATGCCAGTCCCCACGCTGGTCATGCTGAGTAAATGACACAGTCTCTAAAGGCTCTACTACCGATGGCTGATGCTCATCGCTATCAAGCGCCACTATAGGGTCATGCTGCTGCGAGCTAGGCATAACGCCGCCGAGTAATTCAATGGGATCGTCTTCTTTGGTTTGATGATGATCCACACGCTCACTGCCTACCGGTCGCGTGTCCGTGACCGTCATCACATCCTCATGCTCTTCATCAATCAATGTCGTTAATGAGAGGACGCCTGGCTGCCGGGCGCACCAATCACCCAGGTGTACCTTTAATCGATACTCACCTACGTTCAGCTCATCCCCATCGTTCAATGCTGCCTTTCGGTCACGACCGATAGGTAGTGTTGCGCGGTTAATAAAGGTGTGTCCGCTGCAATCCACCAAACAAAATTTACCGTCGATTTTAGTAATGTCGGCATGACGAGGATGAATTTGCCCCATATGGTCTTGCAGCAACCAATCATCGCTGTCGCCACTACCCAGCGTCCCGCCCTCTCCGTGAAAAACGTGACTACTAGATGAGCGCCCTTCAAGCTGCTCACTGTTAACAACGACTAGCGTGATGCTCTCAAGTGGATCGGCCTGCATGATTTAACTCGTCATTTGAATATGTACATGACGACGTTTAGAAGTGTCGTCACTATCTGGATTAACAAATGTTGTCCAACCCAACTGACTTGAGCCAGCATCGCCTAAACGCATGGGCTTCACCTCACTGGCTAGAAGTTCAAGCTCTAAGTCGTAGGCAAGTGGTTCACGTAATACAAAATTTACTAATGTTTTTAACGACTGATGCTCCTCACCATCGGGCAAAAAATCGCGAAAACGAGAAAGCGTCAGCCCACGTAGGCGAAGCGCAAACTTTCCTTTAACATCGGCAACTCTCTCGCCAGCCACCATATCTTCACCAAGTGTCATCCCCGTAAGGCCATTTCGGCTGAGCTGATCTGGCGGCATATCTATCCATCGATAGACCCATTGCTTAATTTCAACCTGGGCCACCTCAAAGCAGTGACTCACAATCCCACTAACCACATCAGGCGAGCGAGAGCGTCCGGCCAACAGCCCCGCATAGGAAAGCATCTTGCTCCAGTTAATCGGCGTTTCACCGCGCAAGTTGCTGTCAGCGAGACCGACTAAGGAAAAAATCGCGGCAGAAAAGCCATCCTGAGCGTTATTTTGGTAACGCACATGATGGCGATATTTACGCCATCCTCGATGGGTTAGTGTCAGCAAGCGATGATTAAAAAAGTCTAGAAAATCCCCCGCGATACCTTCATGGTGCGCCGACTCATGGGCAAGCGCTTCCAAGTAGTAGCCCGGCAGTGGAGATTGCGACCCTTGCAGCCCCAGAAAACTAACCTCCATTTCATACTGGCCGTATTCATTAGCCTCAAGAGCCAACACATCACTACTAGGAAAACCCAGTGAAGCCGAAGCTTTGTAGCGCACTCGCTGAAACACCGGCACGCTACCGCCATGACGCTGCTCCAAATCATCGTGGTGATGACGGTGCAACAGCTCCACTAGTTGAAAAAATTCATAGCGTCGCGCCGCATTAAACAAGGGCGCTAGCAGCGCTACATCAGAGGCTGCTGTCCCGCTTGTAAGCTCCATACGTAG
Organism: Halomonas sp. TD01; assembly: GCF_923868895.1. Classification (GTDB taxonomy): domain Bacteria; phylum Pseudomonadota; class Gammaproteobacteria; order Pseudomonadales; family Halomonadaceae; genus Vreelandella. The sequence continues at coordinate 1,824,980 of NZ_OV350343.1, read as the reverse complement.
CGCTCTTGGTTATGGCGATTGATTATTTGCAACTCATGGAAAGAGTTAATGCTGGCGTACAAGGACAAAAAGCGAGCCAGCACACTGCCAAACAGGTAAAGACTGCCTTCATCTCCAAAAGCATTTTGGTCAAGCGTCATAATTGAACGTAAACCTCGCACTGGCAGCCCTTTGCGTAGCCGATCAACTGGCTGAGTATTAATATCTACAATCCCAGTTAATCGATTGTGAGCTACGCGCTCTGCCTGACGATCCACCAGAGCACGGAAATCGTAAGCCCTAAGCACCGCACAGAGCGCATCACGATTTAGCAGTGAAAGGTAATTGAGCGATAAGTTAGAAATTAAGACCCACAGCAAACCATCATCGATGGCTGGACGCAGTACCTGTGTAGGGCGTGTAATGTTGCGAAAGGTAGCGAAAGTAGGGCTATCATTTGTACCGACACACACATCACCAACGGTCAGTTGCTCCGGCAATTCTCGATTACTACAGGTCAAACCCAGTGAAATCGTCTCACGGCGCCCAAGACATAGCTGCTCATCCTCACGTGTAAAAGCTATGTCATGATCGAAGCCGTCACCGCGTAGACTGTTGCTCACTCGCACGCGATAGTGCAACGCTTCGCGTCCTTTATCGCTTTCAATTTGATGTTGAAAACTTTCAAAGGGCACATAGCGCCGCAAGGATGCCTGTGAGCCACTTTGGGAACCCTCTAAATGACCCAGCACGCTATCTACACTATAAGTTTCATAATGTGCCGGCATCTTACTGCTTGGCCGAATACGGTACTGACTTCGCTCTCCTGTTAAGTCAACCGGTTCAGCATCGTGATCAAAGAGGTTAATCGCCGGTGTACAGTAGAGAGCTAAATGCTCATTTTTAACACGCGCATCGGTGGGTAATGGGCGAGAAAAAACAAAACGAAGCGTTACACTATCCGACGCTGCAGAAGGTAATAATTGCCCTATTCCCTGTACGTCAAAGAAATGAAACGCCTCGGGAAAGCAAAGATACTCCTGCAATATCCGATAGCCTTGGTGGACATTTCGTGGGTAAGGCAGTAACGCTTGATCACTCTCAAACCCTACTGCTTGCAACGCATTTGTAGCTATCGATTGCCGCTGTCCATTCACTTCTAGCTCCAGATGGGCTAGATAATGGCTCATCCATAGATACAGTGTCCGAGCAGTATATCCGTCGCCCCCCAAGTGTAACCTCAGGGCATCAATCCCAAGTGTATTCAAGGGTTGATCGCTGTGAACTTCTAGGGATAGCTCTACAATAGAAATCTCTCTGGTATGGCGCGCATCAACGCCACCATGAACTAGCGGATAAAGCGCCACATCGTGGCAGGTACGAAATAAACACGATGTGCCTTCAACAGGAATACTGGCTAGTTCAGTGCCTCTTTTAACTTGCTGCTGTTGACTCAGTCCGTGCAACTTGGGCGTGAACTGGATCACGGTCATACTTGGTACCGGACGCAAGTAATTAGGCCATAACATACTAATGAGCGAGTGAGTAAGTTCGGGAAATTCATCCTCTACTTTTTCGCGCATGCGACCAGTCAAGAAAGCAAATCCTTCCAACAGACGCTCTACATCTGGATCAGTGCTCCGCTCGGAAAGAAAGCGGCTAAGACCAGGGTTTGCTTCCGCAAACTCTCGGCCTTGTCGTTTCAAAAAGTTGAGTTCGTCACGATAGTAGCGATTTAGCATTCGCGCCTCTCAGGCCTATCAGTTGAGACACTGATAACGCTTGTTGTTAAGCAATAGATCAATGGTGGTTGGAACGCTTTTCTTTCCCAGCAACAACGTGGCATGAACTTGAAAACGTAGCTGCAGCCCACTGCCTAGGCTCGGCAGGGCTTCGACATCAACATCTTGAATCCGGGGCTCATAACGCTCTATGCAGTGACGAATAGCCTGCTTAATGTTGAGCTCCAAATTAAGTACACCTATCGTGGCATCATTGAAATCAAGGAGGCCTAGTTCGGGTGCGCAAGCGCTGTTTCCAGGGTGACTATTGAGCAACTCAACAAGGTGGTGCTTTATGGACGCCACCACCATCTCCAGCGGGCTCTCTTCTGCGTAATGAACGGTCTTGCTTGGCGCTGCTAAGCGTTCAAAAAGCCGACTTCCGATTCGCCCACCACGTTCCATTGCCATAGCGCTTTTGTTCCTTTATTCCTTATCAAGACGCCCAACGAGAGACAACTCAAAACTGGCACCCATGTACTTAAAGTGAGGGCGCACTGACAAAGAGACTTGATACCAACCTGGCTCGCCATTAACGTCAGAAACCTGGATAGAGGCCGCTCGCAGTGGACGACGGCTACGGACATCAGCTGGCGGATTTTCTTGGTCTGCAACGTATTGGCGAATCCATGCGTTAAGCTCACGCTCAAGATCCTGCCGCTCTTTCCAGGAACCAATCTGTTCGCGCTGCAACACTTTCACGTAGTGCGCTAATCGATTGATGATGAACATATAGGGGAGCTGCGTTCCCAACTTGAAGTTGGTTTCTGCCACTTTACCCTCAGCCGTATTGGGGAATACTTTGGGCTTTTGTACGGAGTTCGCTGAGAAGAAAGCGGCGTTATCACTACCTTTCCGCATGGTCAGAGAGATAAATCCCTCGTCTGACAATTCAAATTCGCGGCGGTCTGTAATCAGCACTTCTGTCGGTATTTTGGCCTGCAACTGACCAAAAGCCTCGTAGTTATGAACCGGCAGATCTTCGACAGCACCGCCACTTTGCGGACCAATAATATTGGGGCACCACCGGTACTTGGCGAAGCTATCTGTCAAACGCTCCGCCAATAGATACGCTGTATTACCCCACAGATAATGCTCGTGATTTTCACTCACATTTTCACGGTAATTAAAGGTTTTGATTGGATTTTCAACTGGGTCATAAGGCGTACGTAACAAGAAGCGGGGTGCCGTCAAACCAAGATAACGGGCGTCATCAGACTCACGCAAACTGCGCCAACGGGCATATTTTGGCCCCTCAAAAATCGCTTTAAAGTCTTTAATATTAGGTAGCTCTTCAAAGCTATCAATACCGAAGAAAGAGGGCGCAACAGAGGACATAAAAGGAGCATGAGCCATTGCCCCAACGGCAGAGGTGTACTGCAAAAGTTTCATATCAGGTGAAGACGGTGAAAAATCGTAATGACCGATAACACCCGCAACTGGCTCGCCGCCAAATTGCCCATAGCCAGCGTTATAAACGTGATGATAAAGGCCGCTCTGACTAATTTCAGGCGCGAATTCAAAGTCATCAAGTAACTCTTGCTTCGTTGCATGCAATAGATCTAGCTTAATATTCTCACGAAAATCAGTGCGATCTACCAACAGTTTCAATCCACGCCAAGCAGACTCTAGCTGTTGAAAGTTATTTTCATGCAAGATCTCATCAACTTGATGGCTAATTTTTCGATCTAGTTCCACGACCATACTGTCAATATAAGACTTGTTAACTTTTGGCGTCTCATCGCTATTACTTAGAAGCTCTGTAATAAACGCTGCCACCCCTTGCTTGGCAACATCGTATCCTTCATCAGCAGGGGCCATACGTGTTTGTGCCATGACCTGATCAAGAAGAGAAAGCTCTGCTTCAGCTTCTAATACCGTCTTTTTTTTAGCTGCTTCATTCATTTTTCTACCTCGAAATCGCTATACGACTGATAGATAAAAAAGTTAAATATAATTAATTTCTATCATTAGATTTATCTAGCAAATCCAACTCGCTCAAAAGCTGCTGACGTGCGCTATCATCTTCGAGCAGTTTTTGTAAGCGATTTCGGAAATTAGGCACGTTACCTAACGGCCCCTTTAAAGCAACCAAAGCTTCACGCAGCTCTACCAATTTACGCAGTTCGGGAACTTGCTTTGCTACTGCATCAGGCGAAAAGTCTTCAAGTGACTTGAATGACAAGTCAACCGATATATCATTAGGCTCTTCGCTCTCATCAAGTCGATTAGGAACAACGGCTTGCAGCGACAGATCAGCTTCTCGCATGACAGATTGAAAGTTAGCACTATCGATCAATACTGCCTGACGCTCCTCAATTGGAGTCTCCTCTTCTCTACCTTTGAAGTCCCCCACGACCAACAGCTTAAGTGGTAGCTCTGTATCAGTCTGCTGACCTCCAGTTGCTGGCACATACTTAATATTGATGCGCTCTTTTGGCGCGACAGTTCCTTGTTTAGCCATGATTTATCCCGGAAAAGTGACTAAATGTAACCGCAAGTAGTTATTAACAAAGCGAGACTAGCGAACTAAAAAACAAGTTTCCAATCGCAAAATTGTGTATTTATAGAAACAATCAAAACTGCATCGAATAAAAATAGAAGTTGACTGTTAAATCGCGAATTTTAACAGCATTTAGCAACAATAAATAAAACAAACTATAATTTGTAAGAAATATCTTACAAAAACTATAGTCAATCTCCTACATTGAAAAAATAATTTATCAACAGAGTCGACAAAAAACTTTAAAAACGTATACCCATGTCACCTTAAGCTTTGTTAAATACAATATCTTATGAAACACAATGTTGCAATTAGCTAGCAGTTAGTTTGTTAAATCACCATTTAACCATTAAGCAAATGCTCGCCGACCAGGCAAACAACCGCCTATAAGCAAGCAAAAAACTGCCTAATTAAAAATAAATAAAAAAAAGAAAAACCATAAGCAACTGTTTTAAAATTAAAACATAAAACTGGCATCTGTTTTGCAATTATCAATCTGTCCTCAGGACAACACCATTAACATCGTCAAGGAGCAGACTTATGCCAACTCCATGTTATATCAGCATTGAAGGCCAAACTCAGGGTCATATTACAGCTGGCGCCTTTACTCCCGACTCCGTAGGTAACATCTACGTGGAAGGCCATGAAGACCAAATGCTGGTTCAAGAATTTAAGCATGTAGTGACCGTGCCTACAGACCCACAGTCTGGTCAACCTTCTGGTCAGCGTGCCCACAAGCCATTTATCTTTACGGTAGCACTCAACAAGGCCGTGCCGCTGATGTACAACGCATTGGCTTCTGGAGAAATGCTCCCCACTGTTGAACTGAAGTGGTACCGCACTTCCGTTGAAGGTAAGCAAGAGCATTTCTTCACAACGACTCTGACTGATGCCACTATTGTCGACATCAACTTACGCATGCCACACGCACAAGACATTACCAAGTCTGAGTTCACTCAGCTAATGGACGTCTCTCTGGCGTATCGTAAGATCGATTGGGAACACAATGTTGCGGGCACTTCAGGCTCTGATGACTGGCGCGCGCCAATCGAAGGCTAAGCATTTTTGCTATGTCCGTATTAAAAAACCCCTTCTATTTAGAAGGGGTTTCTTGTCAGTGCAGTTTTAAATCCACTAAACAAAGCGTCCTAAGCCTACCGCGGAACGTAAGCGATCCATGGTAATGGCGGCTTCTTCTCTAGCGCGATCGGCACCTTTTTGTAGCACCGCTTCAATATGCGCAGGGTCTTCCATGAGCGCGATGTAACGCTCGCGGGGGGCGCTTAAGTGCGCATTCAAGTAATCAAACACGTGGTTCTTAGCGTCGCCCCAGCCGATACCTGCCACGTACTGCTCGCGTAGCGCAGCGGCTTCTTCATTGCTGGCAAACGCTGAAAAGATTTGGAACAACGTACAGGTGTCTGGATCTTTGGGCTCGCCAGGTTCCAGCGAGTTGGTTTTGATTTTACGCACCAGCTTCTGCAGTTTTTTCTCGCTGGAGAAAAGCGGGATCGTATTGTTATAGCTTTTGGACATTTTGCGACCGTCCAAGCCCTTCAATACTTCCCCTTTTTCATCCACAACGGCTTCAGGCTGAACAAAATACTGGCCTTTAAACATGTGGTTGAAACGTCCGGCGATATCACGCGCCATTTCAATGTGCTGAATTTGGTCGCGCCCTACCGGCACTTTATTGGCATTAAACATTAAGATGTCAGCAGCCATTAACACTGGGTAACCGAATAAGCCCATGGTGACGCCTTTATCCGGGTCTTGGTCACCGGCTTCTTCATTTTCAGCGACTGCCGCTTTGTATGCGTGGGCGCGGTTCATCAGCCCCTTGGCGCACACACAAGAAAGCATCCACATTAATTCGGGAATTTCAGCAATATCCGACTGACGATAAAAAATGGCGTTATCGGTATCTAGCCCTAGCGCAAGCCACGTGGCGGCAATTTCCAGACGCGACTCTTGCACACGCTTCGGATCTTGGCATTTGATCAGCGCGTGATAGTCAGCAAGGAAGTAAAACGACTGTACGTTGGGGTCTTGGCTTGCCTCAATGGCAGGCTTAATAGCACCCACATAGTTACCAAGATGTGGCGTTCCGGTCGTGGTAATCCCGGTCAGCACGCGGGTTTTGGCTGTCTGACTCATAGTGTGGATCCAGCTGGATAAAGGTCAAAAAAGGTAAGTCATTGTACACTTAATGCCAAACCACCGTCGCCTTTGTCTGATGGCTTTCCTCCCCTTCCTCTACTTTGATAAACACAGGTAAGCTTTGCGCTAGCAGCATTTCACTATCGGTATTGGCATTAGTAATAACCGCACCTAACGCCACTACCCAAGGCTGGCCGTCACGCTCAACGGGCGTAAATAAGCAGCTATTGTGTTCGCAGTCATCACCAAGCACCGTAGTTAATGGGTGCACTACGATATCTTCCCAGCGGAGAGTGTGATCGCTATTGATGGTGAGCACGCTGTCCCCCCACTCCAATTGATTAAAGGAAGCCACTGCATGTGAGGCGGCTATTTCAGCGCGCATTTGCGCTAACGTCGATGCCCGATAATTGCTCGCTAAGCGTTCATCCACAAACGCAGATTGCACGCAGATAACACCAATAATCAACGCACTCGCTAACAGTGCCATCACCACAACTAGCGCAGCGCCTTGCTCCTGCCGTCGCTGTCTAAGCTGCATATCGCCTCTCTGCTCATACTCCATACATCTCATGGGCTAGCCGAAAACGCAGGCTGCAACACAGCCTCTCGATGGGTAACGTGGAAATCAATATTGGCCCCTTGCCGACCTAATGGCAGTGACACCAAGCTAACCCCTTTGGTGGCGGGCGCTCCAAGCGGTTTGTCCCGCTCACAGCTAGCGCCAGCGTCATAGTCAAAGGTGACCAGCGGCTGAGCCTCCTGCATATCCTGAACCGTGCAGCGACAGCCAGACTCAATCACCCCGCACTGCAAGCGAAAAAAAGGCGCTCCGTTTGAGTCGGTAGCGCCTTGTCTGCGTAGGGTGTCGGTAATCGATGTCGCCGCGTAAAGAAGCGCTTCCTGATGACGCCCCAATTGATCTACCTGCTTAAACGTGTGAAAGGTGCTTAAGAAAAGCTGTCCAGCACCTAGAATCACCACCATACCAATAACCATGGCGACCAGTAGCTCTGTTAACGTAAAACCGCGCTGCACATCCATGGCAGGCCTACCTTTACGGCTGATTGGGAAGTTGGAACACGTAGCTGAAGATATCGTGGGGCTCATTGGGCCCAGTACGCAGGCGCACAACTACATCAAACTGGCAGTCTTGCCGGTCGATACGACTCTCTTGCCCCTGGGTATGACCAAGCGTTGCCGATTGACCTGCAAACCAATGGCTGAGCCATGCAGACTCAATCGTGGCCAACGGAATCGTGTCACAGTCTTGGTACGAAGAAAGCGCTGCCCACACCCGCTCTTGGGCATCTACCGCTGCGACGTTAGCCAGCGACTGTGTATAACCAGCAATGGCGCTTTGCAGTGCCTTCACCTGCATCGCGGCGACGCCTATTAGCCCAAACGCTAAAATCACCAGCGCGATAAGCGCCTCAATTAGCGAAAGGCCGTTTTGCCTGCCCATTTACCAGCACGCCTCAGGCAGACGCTCTCCCCGCGCATTAAATTGAATATCGCTTTCACAGCCATCGGTTTGCGAGGTTGTCGCCGTCAGTAAAAAACCACCATCATCTTCACTGCCGTCGGCGACGGTAATAGAGTAGTTGCCATCGGGAGAGGCGGGAGTAAACGAACAGTCAGCATAAGCGTATTGGCGGGAGTAGCAGCGCTCAAGCTCAGAGGCTGCCTGCAACAGGCCAGCATGGGCGTCAGTACGGAGCGAGCGCTCAACATAGCGGGTATAACTGGGGTAAGCAATGCCTGCCACTATTCCAATAATAGCGACGGTAATCAGCATCTCAATAAGCGTAAAACCGTGCTGGCGAGCTTCCTGGCGTCCAGCACGGTTAGCAAAGGGTGAAGGCACTGAGCGTGCTCCTGTATCAGTTGGCCCATACGCGGAGTATGTCGCAAACTGATACGCTTTGCATTAGTCGCTTACAATCACTTGCTCACGCAGCTCTCTCGGCATAGAGAAGGTAATATTTTCCTCGCGGCCCTGAAGCTCAACAGGCACCTCTGCGCCAAATGCTTGAAGCTTGTCGATAACGCCTTTCACCAGCACTTCTGGCGCGCTGGCTCCGGCGGTGACCCCAATACGACTAACACCTTCCAGCCACGCTGGCTCAATTTGGTCGGCATTGTCGATTAAATAGGCAGGCGTGCCCATGCGCTCGGAAAGTTCGCGCAGGCGATTAGAGTTGGAGCTATTGGGGCTGCCGACGACCAAGACCAAGTCGCTATCCGCTGCTAGTTCACGCACCGCATCTTGGCGGTTTTGAGTGGCATAACAGATATCATCTTTGCGCGGCCCCTGGATCTCTGGAAACTTCTCCCGCAACGCATCAATCACCTTCGCGGTATCATCCATCGAGAGCGTGGTTTGAGTCACAAACGCCAATGCTGACGGGTCGTTAACGCCTAACTTCGCCACGTCCTGCTCATCCTCGACCAGATAAATCTGGCCACCGTGGGAAGTGTCATAACGTCCCATGGTGCCTTCGACTTCCGGATGGCCTTCGTGACCAATCAAAATGCACTCTTGACCGCGCTTAGCATAACGCAACACTTCCAAATGCACTTTGGTAACCAATGGGCAGGTTGCATCGAAGACTTTGAGACCGCGCTGCTCAGCTTCTTGTTGCACGGCGCGGGAGACGCCGTGAGCCGAGAAAATCACGATTACGTCGTCAGGCACTTCATGCAGCTCTTCAACGAACACCGCGCCACGCTCGCGCAATGTTTCGACCACAAAGCGGTTATGAACCACTTCGTGGCGCACGTAGATCGGTGGGCCGAAGACATCTAACGCGCGGTTGACTATATCGATCGCGCGATCCACACCAGCACAAAAACCGCGCGGGTTTGCCAGCTTGATTTGTACGGGTTGTGTTGGCTGAGATGACTCTGATGACTGCATAAAAGCGCCTTGATGCAATTGCATCGCCTGTTAAATGAAAACGAGTGCTTAAAATCAGTGTTTGGTGATGGGCGTTACGTTCAGCACATCGACTTCAAACGTCAACGTGCGCCCTGCGAGCGGATGGTTAAAGTCCACTTCCACACGATCGCCGTCTATGGTTTTGACCACGCCAGGCAATTCCGTTCCCGCTTTATCAGCAAATGACATCACCATACCGATTTCCGGCTCTTCATCACCAAAATCGGCGCGCTTCAGCGTTTGGATATTTTGCGGATTATGCTGCCCAAAGGAGTGCTCAGGGGTAATCTGAAACGACCCGCTCTGACCAGCGGTCATGCCTTTAATTGGGTGTTCAAAACCAGGTGGCAAGTTGCCATCGCCATACTGGAACGTCGCAGGGGCTTTCTCTTTGGTGGAATCGACTACCGTGCCATCTTCCAGCTTCAGCGTGAAGTGCAGGGTAATTTCCATACCATCGTCAATTAGGTAGTCCATGGTTCCTCACTCGTCACTCTATGGCTTTCAATCACGCTGCTGGAGCGCGGCTTTCTTGCGGCGTCGATCACCCATCACCGACTCCCAAATTAACCCTACTGCTCCCAGCGTAATGCCGATATCCGCCACATTAAAGGCGGGATAGTACCAACCAGCGGCATGGAACGATAAAAAGTCCACCACATAGCCATGTACTAAACGGTCATACAGGTTGCCCAGGGCACCACCAATAATCAGCGGCAACGCCACGGCCAGCAATTTTTCATCCGCTCTAATGCGGGAAAGCCAGACGGTTAAGCCAATGCTGGCACCAATGGCAATCAGCGCAAAAAACCAGCGCTGCCAGCCGGGGTGGTCCGCTAAAAAGCTAAACGCAGCGCCAGTATTGTGCAGCAGCGTAAGGTTGAAAAACGGCAGCACCTCAACGGGCTGGGCGTAATTCAAAAAATGGCTGGCGGTGTATTTGGTTAGCAAATCTAACACGATAATCACCACCGCTAGCCACAGCCAGCGCAGTGGCCGCCGCATCGGCGGCCACTGATTTGGATCGTTGGTGGTTGATGAAGCGTTAGGCATAGTAACGAGTCTCACCACTGCCCTCAGGCAGGTTGCTGATACAGCGACCACACAGATCCGCATGCTCAGCATGGGCGCCTACATCAGCCCGGTGGTGCCAGCAGCGCTCGCACTTCTGATGCTCGCTTCCGCTGACCGCCACTTTCAGGCCGTCAAGCTCGGTGCTTTCTGCGTTGGCGGCATCCGCTAGCGGTGCGAGATGCACTTCACTGGTGAGCATGACGAAGCGCAGCTCGTCGCCCAACTTGGACAGCGTGGCGTTCAGTTCGTCGCTCACGTAAAGCGTGACTTCCGCCGCTAGGCTACCTTTGATGACTTTGGCATTACGGGCGTCTTCCAAGCACTTATTCACCGAATGCTTCACCTCCAGCACTTGCTCCCAGAAGGCACGGCCTAGCTCAGCGCCATCATCTAAGGTTCCAAGCCCAGTGTAGTAAGTTTCCAGCAGTACGCTGTCGCCGCGCTCGCCAGGGATGTGCTCGTAAATCTCCTCAGCGGTAAACGACAGAATCGGCGCAACCCAGCGGCTCAACGCTTCGACCACATGGTAAAGCGCGGTTTGCGCGCTACGGCGGGCGAGCGAATCTGTTTGGGTGGTGTACTGGCGGTCTTTGATGACATCCAGATAAAAGCCACCTAATTCCCGTGCGCAGAAACCATGTACCTGCTGGTATACATCCAGGAAACGGTACTCTTCGTAGGCTTTTTCGATACGCCCCTGCAGCTGTGCCGCGCGATCGACCACCCACTGATCCAGCGCTAGCATATCGCCAAAGGCCACCTGGTCTTTGGCCGGATCAAAGCCATTCAAGTTGGAAAGCAAAAAGCGGGCGGTGTTACGGATACGACGATACACGTCGGCGGTACGCTTCAAAATTTCGTCAGACACCGCCATTTCACCGGAGTAGTCGGTAGACGCGACCCAAAGGCGCAAAATATCAGCGCCTAACTTATCCATCACACTTTGCGGCGCGACCACATTACCTAGCGATTTGGACTGCTTACGGCCCTGTGAATCAACGGTAAAGCCATGGGTTAGCAGCTGACGATATGGCGCATGACCATCAATCGCCGAACCGGTCAGTAGCGACGAATGGAACCAGCCACGGTGCTGATCCGAGCCTTCCAAGTACAAGTCAGCACGCGGGCCACTTTCATGACCATGAGGATGCGAGCCACGCAGCACATGACGATGCGTGGAGCCAGAGTCAAACCAGACATCCAATGTATCGGTGACTTTATCGTACTCAGCGGCGTCGGCACCTAATAGCTCAGCGGGGTCGAGCTTAAACCACGCCTCAATGCCCTCTTGCTCAACGCGCTTAGCCGCCTCTCCCATCAGTTCAACCGTGTTGGGGTGCAGCTCGCCCGTTTGCTTATGCAAGAAGAACGGAATTGGCACGCCCCAGTTGCGCTGGCGGGAGATACACCAATCCGGGCGATTAGCGATCATACTATGCAAACGCGCCTTGCCCCACGCGGGGGTAAATTCAGTGGCTTCGATGCCTTCCAACGCCCGCTCACGCAGAGTTTTACCGTCTTTACCTTGAATATCCATGCCCACAAACCACTGGGCAGTGGCACGATAAATCACCGGGGACTTATGGCGCCAACAGTGCATATAGCTGTGCTTGATGGGCGTGTGCGCCATTAGCGCATTAACCTCGCGCAGCTTCTCAACGATATGCGGGTTAGCTTTCCAAATCATCTGGCCGCCAAAGAACGGCAGATCATCGGCGTAGACACCGTTCCCCTGCACTGGGTTAAGCATGTCGTCAAAGCTCATGTCATGCTCACGGCAGGTGATAAAGTCATCCATACCGTAAGAAGGCGCTGAGTGAACGATGCCCGTGCTGCCCACTTCGGACTCAACGTAATCCGCTAGGTAAACCGGCGAGAGGCGATCATAGAACGGATGACGGAAGTTGATCAGGTCAAGCGCTGTGCCTTGCGCAGTAGCGATTACGCTGCCCGACAGCCCAAAGCGCTCTAAACAGCTTTCTACCAGCTCTTCCGCGAGCAGCAGCAGACGTTCGCCGGTATCCACAAGCGCGTAAGTAAACTCAGGGTGAACGTTCAACGCCTGGTTAGCGGGGATTGTCCAAGGCGTGGTGGTCCAGATCACAACAGCCGCAGGCTTGGGCAATTCGCTTAGGCCAAAGGCCGCCGCTAGCTTGTCGGCATCTTCTACCGGGAAAGCGACGTCGATCGCGTCGGATTTCTTATCGGCATATTCAACTTCCGCTTCAGCCAAGGCCGAGCCACAATCAAAGCACCAGTTAACCGGCTTTAAGCCTTTGAACACGTAACCCGCATCCACCATTTCCGCCAAGGCACGGATTTCGCCTGCTTCATTGGCATAATCCATTGTGCGGTAAGGGTGGTCCCAATCACCGATGATCCCCAGGCGAACAAAGTCAGCTAGCTGCGTTTCAATCTGCGCGCCAGCATATTCACGGCAAAGCTCGCGGGCTTTATCCGCGGCCAAATGTTTGCCGTGGGTGGTTTCTACCTTGTGCTCAATAGGCAGACCGTGGCAATCCCAGCCTGGCACGTAAGGGGCATCAAAGCCCGCCAGGTTCTTCGCCTTAACAATAATGTCTTTAAGGATTTTATTGAGAGCGTGACCGATATGGATACTGCCGTTGGCGTAGGGAGGGCCATCGTGCAGAACAAACAGCGGTGCCCCCGCGCGGGCATCGCGCAGGCGCTGGTATAGGTTCATATCCTGCCATTTAGAAACGCGCCCTGGCTCCTGCTTCGGCAGCATGCCGCGCATGGGAAAGTCGGTTTCTGGCAAGTTTAGCGTGTGCTTATAATCCATAGTCCGGTCAGCCGTCGTTAGCATCGGCGGCGTTATCCGCCGAAGAGAAATCAGAAGAAGCGGTCTCACGCCCAAGCGGGGCCGAGGCCAGCGGAAGAGAATTCATGCAGCCAGCGCCCGCTGCTGCAAAGTAGCGGCGCGCTCTGGCTTGATCGTGTTCAATTTGCGTTTTTAGCGCATCAAAGTCGTCAAATTTCACTTCCCCACGCAGACGCGCGCAGGGGTAAACCGTCAGCCGCTGACCATATAGGTCGCCTGAGAAATCCAACAGATGAACTTCTAGCGTGGGGCGTTTAGAGCCCACCGTTGGCCGAAAGCCAACATTCGCCACTGCGGGGTAACGCTGCCCGTTAGCCAACTCGGCCACCACAGCAAAAACGCCGCGCAGCGTTAATGGTTGAGGCAACAGCGGCAGATTAGCAGTGGGCACACCAATGGTGCGCCCTAGCTGCTGGTCACGTACCACACGGCCATGCAGTGAATATGACCTGCCAAGCAGGCGTGCAGCCACGTCAAAGTTACCGCTCGCCAGCAAAGTACGCACCCGCGTACTGGATACCCGTTCATCATCAACTTTAAAGGTGCGTGTGTGCTCTACACCAAACCCTTCCACCTGCCCGACAGTTTCAAGCAAGGTGAAGTCGCCACGGCGGTCGCAACCAAAGCGGAAGTCGTCGCCCACCACCAGATGCTTCACCCCCAAGCCCTTAATTAGCACTTGATCGATAAACTCGCGCCCGGTCAGGCTACGCAGCGCATCATTGAAAGGTAGGCACAGTACCTGTTCGGCACCATGATCGCGCAGCAGACGCACTTTTTCGCGCAGGCGAGTAAGTCGCGGCGGCGCTTGATCACCGGCAAAAAACTCCCGCGGCTGAGGCTCAAACACCACCACGGTCAACGGCACATTCAAGCGTGCCGAATGCTCACGGCATTGCTGCAAGATCGCCTGATGGCCGCGATGCACACCATCAAAATTACCGATGGTGGCAACGCAGCCACGATGAGCCGCTGTCAGGTTGTGCAGACCTCGAATGACGTGCATGGCACCTCTTTTTTAAAAGCCTTTTTTAAAAGCGTTTGATTATAACGAACGCGCTGATCAGGTGCAGGGGAAGATTACTTTCGCCCTGACCTCACCTTTTTTTCACCCTAACGCTGCATTTTTGCGCATTAGCTATTCATCTTAAAGTGACGCAGCCGCAGGCCAAGCGCGGTCAGCCAGACAAAATAAAGCCCGCCACCCAGCACCACTAACCCTGCTACCCAGCGAATGCGCTGCCACAGCTCAAAATCAAGCCATGCCTGCCAGTCGGGAGCAGCCAGATAAAGCGCAATACTCATCAACGCGCTGCCACCCACCAGCTGAACTGCGAAGCGCCCCCACCCTGGCTGAAAGATCAACACCTTCTGGCGGTAAAGCAAGTAACCCAGCAGCCCGGCATTTAAAAATGCCGACAGCGCGGTCGCCAGCGCCAATCCTGCGTGAGCCAGCGGCCAAATTAACAACAGGTTGAGCACCATGTTAGCCACCATGGCGATAATGCCCACTTTCACCGGCGTTTTGGTATCCTGCCGGGCAAAGAAGCCCGGTGCCAATACTTTGATCAGCATAAAGGCTACCAGCCCAAATGCGTAAGCACGTAGGCTCATGGCCGCCATTTGAATGTCAGTATCGGTCATCGCCCCGTAGTGGAACAAAGTAATCAAAAACGGTTCCGCCAGCACTGCCAGTGCCAGCGCGGCGGGCACACCTAACAACAGCACCACGCGAATGGCCCAGTCTAGCATCGCTGAAAAGTGTTCGGTGGACTGCTCCGCATGGCGTTTGGAAAGCGCAGGCAAGATAATCGTGCCAATCGCCACACCAAACACCCCAAGCGGCAGTTCGACCAACCTATCCGAATAGTACAGCCAAGACACGCTACCCGCCGTCAACAACGAGGCCAACACCGTATCCAGTAGCAAGTTAATTTGCGATACCGACACCCCAAACAGCGCGGGGGCCATTAGCTTCAGGATGCGCTTCACCCCTTCGTGGGCAAAATTTGGCCACGGGGTCGGCAGCAACCCAAGACGCAGCAAAAACGGCACCTGAAACGCTAACTGGGCAGCACCAGCAATCAGCACCCCCCAGGCCAGCGCCATGGCGGGTTCTTCCATTAACGGCATTAGCAGTAGCGCCGCGCCAATCAGCGAAATGTTCAGCAGCACAGGGGTAAACGCGGGCACCGCAAAGCGGTTCCAAGTATTCAGTATGCTACCCGAAAAGGCGGTTAACGAGATCAGCAGCAAATAGGGAAACGTCAGGCGCAGCATATCAGCGGTCATGGCCAGCTTTTCGGGGTCTCGCCCAAAACCGGGGGCAAATATCCACACCAACCAAGGAGCCCCTAGCATGGCAAATGCCGTAATTAACGCCAAAATGGCCGTCAGGCTGCCCGCTACCGCATTCAGTAGCTCGCGAATCTCCTGCTTACTGCGCTGGGTTGAGTACTCTGAAAGCACCGGCACAAAGGCTTGGTTAAACGCCCCTTCGGCAAACAAACGGCGCAGAAAGTTAGGGATTTTAAACGCAACGAAGAACGCATCCGAGCCGTTACCTGCCCCCAAGAAGGTGGCCACCACCACATCGCGTACCAACCCCATCACACGCGACAACATGGTCATGGCACTGACCACTAACCCAGAGCGCATCAGCCCGCGGCGCGGGGGCGACATGTTTGCTTGCGGTGGCGTGTTGGTGGTCATCACTCAATCCATAGCGACTAAAACAAGAGATCCAACGTCGCCGCGGGCAACGCGACGTATAGACACAAAAAAACCGGCCGCAGCCGGTTTTTTTATGGCGCCTGCCGGCTTACGCCGCCAGAGCCTTAATGCGCTTGTTCAAGCGGCTTTTCAGACGAGCAGCTTTCTTCTTAGAAAGAACGTCTTTATCAGCGATGCGGTCGACAACCGGCTGCATTGCCCGGAACTCTTCCATCGCTTTGCCATGATCGCCGGTGCTGATCGCTTTGATCACACGCTTGATGTAGGTGCGGACCATGCTGCGCTGGCTGGCTTTCAGGACGCGACGAGTCTCGGCCTGGCGGGCGCGCTTGCGTGCTTGCTTGCTGTTCGCCACAGGTATCTCCTTGGAGAATAAAGGTTGCCAATAAACGGCAACGGATTAACTATGTGTTTGTCGGTTTGCGTAGGCAATAACACGACATTTCCGTCAGAATCTTTCCACAACAACCAATTGATTTGGAAGCAATTAAAATGCTGCCAAATGGTGAAACGAGCAGTTCAAAACCTGCCCGTCCACGGGTCTTGTCTGAGAGGATGGCGTAGTCTATCACGCGTTAAGCGGGCTTGCCAGCGCTTGTCAATGCTTTTCCCGCGCGGATCACCACTCAACCGTTAAGGCAATGCCTGTCCCGTTGGCGCAAGAATTTTGCGCAGAAAATGCCGTGTCCGTTCATCCTGAGGATTGGTGAACAGCTGTTCTGGCGGGGCCTGCTCGACAATCTGCCCTTCATCCATAAACACCACACGGTCGGCGACGTCTCTGGCGAACTGCATTTCATGGGTCACCACAATCATGGTTTGCTGCTCGGCGGCGAGCTGCTTCATTAAGCTCAGCACCTCTTCCACCCATTGCGGGTCCAGCGATGAGGTTGGCTCGTCGAATAGAATTACATCGGCATTCGCGGCCATCGCACGCCCAATGCCTACCCGCTGTTGTTGGCCACCGGAAAGCGATGCAGGGTAAGCATCCGCCTTATCGGCCAAGCCAATGCGCTCTAAAATTTCCCTTGCCCGAGCGTGCGCCTGAGCCTTAGGCAGTTTATCAACAACAATCATGCCCTCGCTGATGTTCTCTAACGCCGTTTTGTTGGCAAACAGCCCATAGTTCTGAAACACGAAAGCGGTTCGTCGGCGTAGTGCCAGAATATCGGCACGGCTGGCACGCCGGGCATCTACTCTTAAATCGCCTACCGTGATGTGTCCCGCCTCTGGGCGTTCCAAAAAATTAATACAGCGCAACAGGGTTGATTTACCGGTACCCGATGGACCAATAATGACGATGATTTCACCCTGCTCCAGGTGCAAATCAACGTCGGTAAATACCGGCTGCTGGCCAAAACGCTTGCTGACGGATTCGAGGGTGATCATCGCTGGTACGCCTTATTCAGATACGTTTCCAGACGGCGCTGGCCCCAGGAAAGCGCTTCCACCACCACCCAGTAAATAATCGCCACCAGCAAAAATGCTTCCAGATAGAGAAAGCTGCCCGAGGCTTCTTTTTGGGTAGCGCCCATCATTTCGGTCACCCCCAGGGTAAACGCCAGGGAGGTCGCTTTAATCATATCGATGAAGTAGTTCATCAGCGTCGGCGTTGCCACGCGGGTTGCTTGAGGCAGAATAATCCGCCGCATCAATTGAGACTGGGTCATGCCGATGGACAGGGCAGCTTCGGTCTGGCTACGGTCAATACCCACAATCGCCGCGCGAATGGATTCCGCCATATACGCCGAAAAGTGCAGCGTCAGGCCAAGCACCGCGGCGGTCACCCCGTTGATGGAAATGAGCGCGTTAATCAGTTGGGGCAAACCGTAATAGAACAAAAATAGCTGCACCAATAGCGGCGTTCCGCGAAAAAACGAGATAAACAGCAGCGCCGCGCCGTTCAATACTGGCACCCGCGACACCCGAATGACCGCCAAGAGGCAGGCAATGATCAGCGCAAACACCATGGCGATACTCGCCATCTGTAGCGTTAACGGTAAATAGCTCAGTAGGACCGGCAACAGGCCCCACATATACTCCACATTCAGCATGGTTATTCCAACATTAGCTTAATCGCAATAAGCAAAACGGCCGTGGCATTGCCACGGCCGCAATCTAAAGATAGCCGTCACGAGGTAAAGCCGCGATTATGGCTGAGTGATATCAGTATCGAACCATTTTTGCGATATTTCACCTAACGTGCCGTTTTCACGCAGCTCTTCCAGAGCGGCGCCTACGCGGTCACGCTGAGCACGGCCCTCTTCATCATCACGGAACGGCAGCGCGTTTTCGATGGTTGTGAACGGCTGGCCAGCCAATGAAAGCGGCAAACCGCGCTCGCTGATCACTTGGCTTGCGCTAACGCGATCCATCACAAACGCATCGATACGGCCAAGCGCCACATCCTGCTCGACGTTAGATTCGTAGGTACGAATATCGATCTCATCGGCATTAGGCTGCTCACGCAGCAACTGCTCGTAGTTAGAACCGAGATTCACCGCAACGCTTTTGCCGGATAAATCTTCAACCCCCTGAATAGTGTCATTACCTGCCCGCACAACAACCTGGGCACCATCGTAAACATACGGCGCGGTGAAGGCGTACTTCGCTTTGCGCTCATCGGTAATGGTGATTTGGTTAGCAATGGTATCAATGCGCCCCGATTCCAGCATGCCCGCCAAGCCAGAGAAGCTTGCTGTCACGAACTCAATTTCATCGCCAGTTACATTACCAACGGCGTTCATTACATCCACTTCAAAGCCTTTCAGCTCATCACGCTCAACGTATGTAAAGGGGAAATACCCCCCAGACATGCCGACTCGCAGCGTATCCGCATAAGCAGCGGCAGACAGCACACCACCCACAACACTAAGCGAAAGAACGGCAACGGCTTTTTTCCAACGGCTCACATTCGCCATATTTTTTTTCCTCTTTGGGGCACTTAAGCACCCTGCTTTAAACGTGGGCGCCGGTTGCGACGTTCGTCGAACATTTACCAGCGCAATAGAGCCAAGATACCAGCAAAAAAGAAATAATAAACAGCTTTCTTAGTGTTTTTTGGAATTTAGGATCAATCGGCGGTGCTATGGGGTGCTTGTCTTCACACCTCAAGAGTTTCTATCTCCCGACACCATCTGGTGCTGCCCCTAGGAGAACCCGACGTCCACCAAGTAACCTGCTTGTTACCTAGCGCTTATAATGTGCCAGGTAAAACCTTTAGGAATGCGGAAAATCAATGTCACTTTTAAGACAGCATCCCCTTCGTATACTTCCGTTACTGCTTAATGGCATCAGCCAGAATACTCAGCTGCTTGTTATAATTATCGGCCATCCATATATCTATGCCTTCATTCTAAAACGGGCAAGCATGATCTAATGTGTCGTCAATTCGCAATTGAAACTGTCAACAATGAGGTGGTATTGGCTATTACTGCCGCTTTCTCTCTTGCCCATAATAATTGGCCGTCAGCTTAATCCTGACGGCCATATAAAACCATTTAGCACTGACCACAAAACCACTCACTGCAGCCAAAAATTCACTCTACCGCCCACTTCACTTTGCATCTTTTCTCTGGCGAGTAAATCTTTATCAACTAACTCTTTTTAAGTAACCATCTGGCGCAACTGTAATCAAAAGTTTATTGTGAATATTCTTGTCAATTTCAAATTCGCTGTGCATTCCTAAGTACTTCCATACAGCCGTTTTTGGATTGTTTCCCGGCCCCCAGGGACGATCAGGAAACATATCAGCTGGCATGTCTTCTACAATGGTGTCGAATACTACACAATAGCTTCCAACACTCGTCAACGGCGCATAGGCTTCCAGCTCGGCCAGTACGTGGTCGTGGGTATGGTTAGAATCCAGACAGACCAGCACGCGTTCGTAACCCTCGGCTATTTGTTGAACCTGCTCAATTACTTCAGGCGCAATGCTGGAGCCTTGAATCATTTCGATACGTGAGGCCATAGGGTGAGCTTCAATAGCCTCCCTGTTGTGTGCGCGAATATCAATATCGATACCCAGTACTTTTCGTTTAGACTGTTTGGGATCAAGCACTGCGCCTGTCTCGATGGCTTCGCACATATCTAACAACGCGAGCATAGATGCACTTAGCATCAGTGAACCACCGTGAGCGATGCCTGTTTCGATGATCAAATCCGGCTTTATTTGCCAGATCAGCTCCTGAATGGCTGCCATGTCAACTGGCGTTTGGATAATCGGCCTACCCATCCACTGAAAATTGTACATGTATCGTTTGTCAAAGGCTCTCACTAACCACTCATTTGACTGACGATTCCATTCAGTTTCAGAAGAATAACTGCTTATTGAATCATGACTTTCTCGTAAAAACTGTGCAAATGGATTGTCGTCACTACTTTTCATATTTATCTCCAAAATCATAGCAGAAATTTCTTTCACCCTATAAACGAAACTATTTTTGACCTCCCTGTCCATAACTAATTAACTCAATAATCTTTCAGTAAATTAGCCTAAGCAAGCTTTTCCCATCAACTTTAACAGTGGTACTTCATATGGAAAAGTGAATCAGCTGATACTATAGCATGGTCTTTTAGAGGGGTTTCGCTAAGCTCCTCAAGCTCACCGCGAGATCCGTTTACTTCATACAGCGGCGCATCAAACTCTACTGAAAAACCACACTGATTATAAAACGTAACAGCTGGATTACTTGATCGAACCCTAACCCACACTTCCTTGATACCTATATCGACCATTACCCACTCAACTAAGCTGAGAAATGCCGCACGCATCAAGCCAGGACGACCTGTGTCGCTGAAACGAACAATCGCATCCCCTTCAATACGGGTTCCTCTAGCATCACCATAGGCTAGTCCCATGTAGCCATAAAGCTCTTTTGTTCCAATATCCCTAAGTGCAAACAAGATTCTCGTACTATCCTTGGCAACGGAACTTACAATCCACTGGAATGTCCGTTCAGGAGTAGCTTCGAAATATGTTAAAAATGAATCACGATTTCTATTTCGAGCCTCTGTCAACATACTAACAACAACTTTATCGACACAACCAGGATTACAGTTAATCGGATATAATGCGAAGCCTGTTTCAGCCACAGGTAACACTAGGGAAGATAAGTCTATATCACCAACCCCTTTAAGCGCTTGAAAGATATCTTGATATTTCATTTTCAACCACGGAAAGATGCTATAGATTGAATGATTCGATTTTGGTCCTTCTCGCTCATATAACTATGAAGGGGGAGCGATAAAATTTGATCGACAATTTTTTCAGTTACATCCAGATCACCTTTTCGGCAACCCTTAAAATATGTAAATTTATGACCTGCCTGCCAATGAATGCCTGTATCGACGCCCTGTGACTTCATATGCTCACGAAGCTCATCACGATTACCATTAAGAACCCTAATATAGTAAAGGAAAGGACTAACTTCCTCAAAGTCACCCTTAGGGGCTTCTAACCACGTAATTGAAGAGAGTTCATCATAATATTTTTTACATGCTATTTGTCGAGTACTCCGTATCTTATCAAGCTTTGAGATTTGGGAAAGGCCTATTGCAGCATGCAAGTTAGCCATGTGATACCTAAACCCTAGCCCTTCAATATCATATGTCCATGCTCTTGAATTTGTATACATCTGTTCCGCAGACTGCGTCATACCAATCAAACGCATTGCCTGTAGTCGCTTTACATTTTCCGCCCCTTTAACGACAACAGCCCCACCATCAATACAAGTTACTGTCTTAACAGGATCAAAACTAAACATAGTGTATTCATGCTGATTTCCAGTTGGTCGCCCCTTATAATAAGAGCCAAAAGAGTGCGCAGCATCATGGAGAATTGGTATGTTGTATTTTTTTGATATTTTTCGCAATGCATTATGATCGCAAAGAAAAATATCATAATCCATACAGATAATACATTTGGTCTTATCTGTTATCAGGCTCTCCACCTTATCAACATCAATGCAAAGTGTTTCTTCTTTTATATCAACAAAAACAGGCTCGGCTCCACAAGCACGAATTGCTTGAAAATCAGCAGCATTATTAAATGATGGTGTAATAACCTCATCGCCAGAACCCACACCTATCATCAACAACGAGAGATGAAGTGCTGCATGCCCTGTACTCACAGCAACAACATGGCGGTCTTCGCCGGAGGCAAAATCACAGACCCGGGTTAATTCAGCTTCAAAATCTTTTACGTAGCTACCCATACCAAGCCAACCCAACTCCAGCGACTCAACTGCTGCAGCGATTTCGCTCTCTTCAATCAGGGGCTTGAAAACAGGTATCTGTGGCTTAATTATATTTTCCATTTTTTCACTCAAAAATACGAAGTTCTGGAACAGCAATAACAAATGCCGTTCCTCTTTCTTGGATCTCACTATTTTGCTGCTGCACTTCCTCTAAAATATTCCAGGGCAAGACCAGTAAATAGTCTAGCTGGCTACCCACAAGCTGATCTGGTGAAAAGATGGGTATGTGGCTTCCTGGCATAAATTTTCCCTGTTTGGCAGGCGCTGCATCACATACAAATGGAAGTAAATCTGGCTTTATTCCAGCGTAGTTAAGCAAGGTATTGCCTTTAGCAGCAGCTCCATAGGCAGCAATTTTTTTTCCTGCACGCTTTTGCTTAATAAGAAAATATAGCAGATCATCCTTTATTTTATTTGCGCGGGACTGAAAGTCGAGATAGGTTCCCAATCGTTGCAGGCCGCGGCTATACTCCACATGCAGCATTGCCGCAACTGATTCATAATTTTCCCTATCATCCTCATCATGACAGCAAAATATACGCAAACTTCCTCCATGTGTATTCAGCTCTTCCACTTGCCAAATGCGCAGGCCTACAGACTGGAAGATACGACTTACCGCGGAGAGCGATAAATAAGAGTAGTGCTCATGATAGATAGTGTCGAACTGGAAGTGCTCAAGCAAACGCATCAGGTGGGGAAATTCTAGAGTAATCGTGCCACTTGGCTTAAGTACCGCCTTAAGCCCGCGGGTAAAGTCGTTAATATTAGGCACATGGGCGTAAACATTATTACCGATAATTAGATCTGCTTTTTTACCCTCGCGGGCTAGTTGCTTACCCAACGCTTCGCCAAAGAACTCACGTAGAACAGGAACCCCTTTCGCTTCCGCGGCCGTCGCGGTGCTGTCGGTTGGCTCAATACCAAGGCATGGGATCCCCATGGCAACAAAGTTTTTAAGCAAATACCCATCATTAGATGCCACTTCAATAACTAGGCTATCTGAATTAAGACTCAGCTCACTAGATACCTGTTCAACATAATGTTTAGCGTGGGCCAACCAGCCACTAGACGTGCTCGAAAAGTAAGCATAGTCAGGGCTGAAGAGTTCATTTGCCTGAGCATAATCCTCCGTCTGCACTAACCAACATTGATCGCAGACTTTAACTCTTAGCGGGTAATGCTTTTCCGGTTTAGCGAGTTCAGCAGCCGTAAGATACGCGTTAGAAGGGGGGGCAAAACCTAAGTCAAGAAACGTATGACTTAACGGTGTTGCACAATGCCGACAGTTCAAAGCACGACTCCTGCAAAGTTATTATCAATCAGCTTATGAGAAGCATCTCGATCCGACAATGTATTGATGGGGAGTGGCCAAGTAATCGCTAGGCTGGGGTCTTGCGGGTGCAATCCTCCTTCCATAGTCGGTTCGTAGCTTTGAGAATGACAATAGAGCATTTCAACGTCATCACTTAAGGCTTGGAAACCATGTGCAAACCCTTCAGGTATCAGCAAAGATCGCTGATTCTCTGCGCTCAGCTCTTCCGCGTACCAGTGGAGAAACGTAGGGGTACCGGGACGTAAATCTACTGCCAAATCCCATACCGCACCTTTCAAACAAGTCACCAGCTTCATTTCTGCATAAGGCGCATGTTGAAAATGAAGACCACGCACAGTGCCTCTGTGCCGTGTAAAAGTATGATTGATTTGCGCAATAGGAGTATGCCAACCAGCTTGCTTTAAAAAATCAGCACAAAAAAGTCGCTGAAGAAAACCACGGTGATCTCCAACTTGCTCTCTTTGCACAAGCATCAGTCCATTTAACGGGGTATCGCTCACGGTCAGTAGGCCCATTATTATGCTTCCTATAGTGACTCGTAGGCTGTGATATCTTCTAAACACAGCGCTTGAGCTGATTCCCCTGCAAGCTGACGTCGATACCAATTCATTGTGCGAGATACAGATTGCACCAACTGCCAATGCGGCTCAACGCCCAATACAGTCCGCGCCTTGGCAGTCTCTAACGCCAACCAATTTGCTTCATGTGGCCCTGCATGACCACCGCCCCACTCAATCTCACCACTCCCGAATGATTTGCACGCCTGTGTAATAACATCTTCCACTGTGGCTGCATCATGAGGGCGAGGACCAAAGTTATAGGCTCCTGCTTTTTTGGGGTTCTCATATAGCTGTTCTGCCAAGCACAGATAAGCAAAAAGAGGTTCTAGCACATGTTGCCAAGGGCGTACTGCTCCCGGGTGTCGAATATACACAGACTGTTCAGTACTCCAGGCGCGCACAGCGTCAGGCAATAAGCGATCTTCAGCCCAGTCTCCGCCGCCAATAACGTTACCAGCTCGAGCAGTCGCCACAGCAACCCCTTGCTCCGCCAAGAAAGCATCACGGTAACTGGCAACCACCAACTCAGCGGCTGCTTTACTGGCACTGTAGGGATCATGCCCACCAAGATGATCGGTCTCGCGATACGGATATGGCTGTTCGAGATTTCGGTATACCTTATCGGTTGTAATCGCCACAACTACACGCGCGTGTTCCAACCCTCGCAGGCTCTCCAACACATTGGCCGTACCTTGAACATTAGTAGCATAGGTAGCCAAAGGATCTCGATAGCTGGCACGCACCAAAGATTGAGCAGCCAAGTGAAACACTATTTCTGGTTTAGCTTCGTGTATGGTACGCGAAACTTTATATGTATCGCGGATATCACACTCATAGCTCTTCAAGCTGTTATCTACCTTGGCAAGCATAAACAAGCTGGGGTGTGTATTGGGCGCCAAAGCAACTCCTGTTACTTCCGCCCCCAAGCGCTGTAACCACAGGGACAACCAACACCCCTTAAAACCTGTGTGGCCGGTCACCAATACTCGCTTACCCTGCCAAAACGATAGCGAAGCTTTATTCATGACCATAACTTCCAAGGGGCTTGTCCTGAATCCCAAAGATGCTCTAGATGATTTTTTTCACGCAGGGTATCCATAGGTTGCCAGAATCCAAGATGCTCAAAAGCTTCTAGCTGTCCATTATTGGCGATGCTCTCCAATGGACGGCCTTCCCATGAACTTTGATCCCCATCAATAAAGTCCAGAACTTGCGGGTTTAGGACAAAAAAGCCACCATTGATCCATGCGCCATCGCCAGGTGGCTTTTCCTGGAAACCACTTACGGCAGTTCCGTCACGAAGCAGTGCCCCATATCGACCTGGAGGCTGTACTGCCGTTACAGTAGCGAGCTTTCCATGCTGCTGATGAAAAGCAAGCTGAGCACCGATATCTATATCGGCCACTCCATCACCGTAGGTAAAGCAGAAAGATGACTCATCGCGGACATAGTTAGCGACTCGCTTGAGACGCCCACCTGTCAGAGTTTCTTCCCCAGTATCGACCAATGTAACTCGCCATGGCTCTGCATGCTTTTCATGTACCTGCATCGAATTGCTTGACATATCAAAAGTCACATCAGACATATGCAAGAAGTAGTTAGCAAAATATTCTTTAATCACATAGCCTTTGTAACCGCAACAAATAATAAAGTCATTTACACCATAAAAAGAGTAAAGCTTCATTATATGCCAGAGTATTGGTTTACCTCCGATCTCAATCATCGGCTTTGGCTTCAGGTGAGTTTCTTCAGAAATTCTAGTACCCAGACCGCCCGCCAGTATGACGCATTTCATATAACTTATCCTATCTAGAAAAACCTAGCATTGAGAATTTCATTTGTTTTTTTAATAATTCTTTCAGACTTAGAAGAACTTAAGCTAACTAAAAGCTCTTTTAAATCATCGAGGTAATACTCAATAAAACCATTCCTATCCAATCTAACATTATTACCAGCAATTCTTTCCTCTTGACTCTCAGTCCTTGTATGAAAGTATCGCCTAAAATAGCTTTCACCATCTATATTTCTTAGCACCCCAAACCACAATAGATGACTTATCAAAACATGATCAGCAGAAATAGTAGCTCTGAATTCAAATTTATCTAGAGCTTTTCGAAGGAAGACCGAGTGTAACACGGTACAGTTTGAAAGCTCTGCAACCGATTTCAGATAACGCGCTTCTTTTTTATCATGTGAAAAGTCATAAATAGCGTTCTCCAAAAAGCCTTTCACATTAGATTCTTCATCAATGGCCACCGGCGTCCCCATTACCATCGAAGTGTCAGAATGTTTCTTTATTTCATCAACAGCAAGTGATAAATAAGATTTTGACAAAACATCATGAGCCCCTAACCACATAAAATATTTTGATCTACTATTCTTAAAAACAAATTCAAAATTTTTCGACGCGCCGATATTTGCAGGCTGTTTAAATACTTCAAAACGCTCATCACCTGCCGTTTCTTCGCAAATAATATCCAGCGTTCTATCCGTTGAGCAGTTATCAGAAATCAGGAACTTAACATCTTTGAAATCTTGATCTTTCAATGACCTAATAGTTTCTAGAATATATTTCTCTTCATTATAAACAGGCACACCAACACACAAGGTAAATTCACGCTGGTTGCTCTCAAGCTGACAAGTAGAGTGAATCACTTCTCGCTTTAACGGTACTCTCAATTTTTTTTCATTCAAAACTTCTTTATCTAAATATTTATTTGCCTTTTCACTATCCACTGCCTTCAATAACGCATATGTCATGTCTTTAATGTCGTACATTGAATGCAACAAATATGCGAGTTTAGTGCATTGACTCTCACTCAACTCAACCACCCGCTTATAGGTGGGCAGAAAAATTGCATTAACATTGACTAGCTCTGTGGCTTGAAGCCGGTTCACTGGCACGCTTTCCGAGAAATGACTTTGGTATTCCTCGTTATTGAAACAGTAAAAACGAAAACCATGGCGAGCCATCCAGTGCTGTAATTCAGCTAAATTCGGCTGGTGCTCATAGCTTGGCTGAAAAGCCACTCTAACCTGAATTAATAGCGTATTTTTTAGCGATCTCTCGCCATTTTCTAGCACTTTCATAGCATCATGCAGGTCATCTAACACCAGCATATCTACGCTGGGTAAGCCTTCGATGCTATCTAGTGCTACTGTAGTAATCGGCAGTTCAGCTAACACTTTAAGCTTTTCACGCAAGTGTTTCAGTTGTTGAGCTTCTTTTAGAGGCTTCAGCGTACTCCCTTTTTCTGCATCTAAAGTGGCGTAAAGAGTAGTAGGTTGGCCATCACCTAATAAGGCGTGAGGATAATGATGAAACTCTCCGTATTCTTTAAGCTTTTCCACTTTTTTAGTAAGCAAACTAGCTGGGTCAAAACTAATAATCGCTAGGTGTCCGCTCGACATCCACTTTGCATAATCAGGGTTTCGAGGTAGGACAGCAGCGTTATCTATGATGGTGATAGGTTTATCAATTTGCCATTCAAAAAAATCAACGTCAGATATTTCTTCACCTGAGCACTCGGGCAACTCTACTAACGCGTCTTCATCAGCAAACCACATTTCACCTTCTTTGTTGAAAGTTAGCGCTTCGGGCGCTTTACCTTCGCAATAGCGTACCCAAATAGCGCGTAAGGCGTTATTAAAATGATTCGCAAACCTTGGTGCATCACACACAGGAGAGTAATGCAAAATGGTGCGCAGCCCCGCACGAATAACCGCAAGGTTAGGTAAATCATTTGCAAGCTCTATCACACGCTGGCGGTACTCACCCCAGCTATTGGCGACCAACTCCTGCAAACCTGCATTAATTAAGTGAGTGGCACTGTGGCGACCGGCAAAAGTTGGCCCCGGCAGGGTAACAACAGGCACCCCCATTAATAAAGCTTCACAGGTAGTTAAACCACCAGAATAGGGCCAAGTATCTAACGCAATATCGATACGCTGGTAGGTGCCTATAAAGTCCTTATGATTGATAGGACCTTCTAATAAAATGCGCTCCTGCTCTATGCCGTGCTGGGCCATTTCATTCCATATACGCTGGCAATAGTCTTGGCTCTCGTACAAAGGTCCT
This sequence comes from Halomonas sp. TD01, assembly GCF_923868895.1. Classification (GTDB taxonomy): domain Bacteria; phylum Pseudomonadota; class Gammaproteobacteria; order Pseudomonadales; family Halomonadaceae; genus Vreelandella. The sequence goes on along the minus strand of NZ_OV350343.1, from coordinate 1,796,739 downwards.
CGCAAAAGTAGGCGGCTTTTCGGCAGTTGGTGCATTAAAATAGCCCACTCTCCGAGAAGCTGTGCACTAATTTTTGCAGCATTATTTAAACAGCCCAACGTAATATAGCGATTTTTAAGTGCAGGTAGTGACGTTGTGTTCGGTGCATACTCACAGGGAGAGTAACAAATATAGTCATCCGGCAATCGAATCAATTTCTCTGTGTATTGATCGTCGACACCTTCGGGCGTTTCGATACTATCTGACAGTAGATAGTCAATAGACTCTAGACCCATCGTATTTACCAGCCCACCTACCCACTTAATGCATAAAGGTGCTGGCCGCATGGAGATAGCTTGCAAGCAGCTACCATCACCATGCCCCGAAAGGTCAATAAGGATATCTATTTCATCATTCCGAATTTGCTCAGCTATCGCCTTTTGGCTCAAATGACGAACTTGCCGCCACTGCTTGCAAACATTACTAATTTTTTTTGTAAACTGATCATTAATATCACTGGTAGAGTAAGCATAAAAATTTATATCAGACCGACTTCGCTCCAGGGCGGCAGTAATCATTTGACCAACTGGGTGTGTTCTAAACCCGGAGGATATCAAGCCTACTTTTAGTGACTTATCTAATTTCTTAACATTCTCAGGAGAACTAAGCTTAAATAAAGAAAATCTTTCATCCCAACCTTTCGCAAAATCGATTATTTCTTCTTGAGTAACAGATGGATCATAGTGTTTAGAAAAGAAAATATTTGAATAAGCCATTACAAAATCAGGCCTTTTAGCCAAAGCTTTCTGATAGTAGCTTTCGGCTCTTTTGTACTCCCCCATATCTTTGTATAAATTACCTAAATTATTATAAACAGAATGATTTCCGGGAAATTCATTTTCCAACAGCAGATAATTTTCAAGGGCTCTACTAAAGTACTTGGTCTGGTACTGCAAAGAACCTATAAGTAAGCGTGCTTTTAATTCATCATAACCTAGCTCCAGAGATTTTTGGGCATATTCAAGCGCTGCAGCATGCTGCCCAGAACTCTGTAGCATTTCTGCCAGCCGGTACTGCGCAGGAGCGTATTGGGGTTGAAGTGCTACGGCTTCCATTTGATGCTTAATTGCTTGCTGTGCTTCTCCTTGTCGGTAGTAGACAGCTGCCAGGCTAGTGAGCATTAATGCGTCCTCAGCATTAAACTCGTAGGATCTCAATAGAGGAGCCAAAGCGGCCGAAAAATCACCTGCCTCTAACAACGTCGTACCGAGCGCTTTCCATGCAAATGCACTATCAGGGTAGTTCTCAGTCATTCGCTGTGCCGCCTGTTGAGCTTGTGACAGCTGCTTGGCGTTATAGAGCGCCATAAAAGCACCCACCTCTTTTTTAGGCACACCTAAATCAAGGCTGTTGTTTTTTATTGACTGAGGAGAAATAGTTTTTTTCTGACGTGTTTTTTTCTTAGCCATGGTGCGCTTTGCCCGAACGAAATTTATGAGTAGTTGCGTACTACTATACTCACTTCATGCTTTCTACAAACGATAAAAACCCGAGCCTAAGCTCGGGTTCTTTAGGTTTAAAACTGACTTACTGAAGCAAAGAAAGAACGCTCTGAGGGCTCTGGTTCGCCTGGGCCAGGATAGAGGTACCCGCCTGTTCAAGAATCTGCGCGCGAGTCAGGTTGGAGACTTCAACGGCATAGTCAGCATCCTCGATCCGCGAACGGGCAGCCTGCAAGTTCGTAGAAGTCGTCTGAATATTATCAAGGGCGGTTTCAAAACGGTTCTGCACGGCACCTAAGTTACTACGCTGCTTATCAACTTCTGACAAACGTGCATCCAAAATTGCCAGCGCGTCGCTATCTCCACCGGCATCGGTGGACATCACGTCAAAACCATTCGCATCAACCGAACGTGCTACGCCACCAACGCTTGCAAGTGTTCCTGCCGCAACAAAACCACCGCCAGCAGTCGCTTGCATATTCCAACCACCGCCCGTCGCAATGCTACCATCTGCTTCAGCACTGCCGATCGTAATGGAAATAGTTTCGCCGTCTTTAGCGCCCACCTGAATACTGAATGTAGTATCTGCATCCGCATCAAACAAATTTCGTCCGTTAAACTGAGTCTGCTCGGTTACCCGATCAATTTCAGCTAGGCGCTCGTTGACCTCCTCCTGAATGGAGTCGATGTCCTGCGCGGTGTTGGTATCATTTTGTGCTTGAACGGTCAGCTCACGAATACGCTGTAAGTTATCGTTGATTTGGTCCAGTGAACCTTCAGCGGTTTGCGCCAGTGAAATACCGTCGTTAGAGTTACGAGCAGCTTGGTTCAGGCCAGTTACAGTGCTGGTCATCCGATTGGCAATGGCCTGGCCAGCGGCATCGTCAGCAGCGCTGTTGATACGCAGGCCTGAAGAAAGACGCTCTTGTGCTTGCTGTAGCGAGCTTTGCGCACCCTTCAAGTTGTTTTGGCCAATCAACGCTGTAATGTTGGTATTAATAACAGACATGTGCTTCTCCTACATATGATTACTGGCCTAATCGGCCTGCCTTACGGCTTGCTGCCGTTGTATTAATTAACGGCAGACTGAGGAGATACTTAAATTTTTACGCTCTTTATTTGTAGAAATAATGTACCAGCCTTAATTTTCAACCTAGATCTCATTTCCTTGCATGACAGACCGAACATAGACCAACCCTCATCTCCCTTCTGTGAACTATGTGTATCCAAGGAGTAAACCTACCCTCGACATGTATATCAGCTGCAGGAAACCTAAATTTATAGATTAATTGCGGCCTTTTAGATCAGACGACAGCATCCCCAACAACTTGATTGTCCAATAAAAATTCCGGCATCAGTGGGCACTGATGCCGGAACATTGGCTTACCGGATAATCGACGTAAATATTAATTATCGGGCGTTATGACATTAACCTAAATTTGGCTTACTGGAGCAGAGAAAGAACGCTCTGCGGGCTCTGGTTCGCCTGGGCAAGGATAGAGGTACCTGCCTGTTCGAGAATCTGCGCGCGAGTCAGGTTGGAAACCTCAACCGCGTAGTCAGCATCTTCAATACGTGAACGAGCTGCCTGTAAGTTCGTAGAAGTCGTCTGGATGTTGTCTAGCGCAGTTTCAAAGCGGTTCTGCATGGCACCCAAATTGCTACGTTCTTTATCAACAGTTGATAAGCGCTCGTCCAGAATCGCCAAAGAATTGGCTTGCAGAACATCAAAACCAGCAGCGCTAACGCCGCGGGTATCGCCAGTTGCGAGATTACCCTGCGTGCCTGCGGCCAACGCGGAGAGCATGTTCCAGCCACCAGCAGCAGTAGAATCGCCGGCACCACTCGCTCCGCCAATGCTAATTGAAATAGTTTCGCCGTCTTTAGCGCCAACTTGAATAGAAAAGCTAGTACCTGAGGCAGATGCATCAAACAAATCGCGCCCGTTAAACTGAGTTTGTTCAGTAACACGATCAATTTCAGCTAGACGCTCGTTAACTTCTTCCTGGATAGAGTCGATGTCTTGGGCAGTGTTGGTGTCATTCTGCGCCTGAACCGTCAACTCACGAATACGCTGCAAGTTGTCGTTAACTTGATCCAGCGCGCCTTCAGCTGTCTGTGCCAGCGAAATACCGTCGTTAGCATTACGTGATGCTTGGTTCAGACCAGTCACTGTGCTGGTCATGCGGTTAGCAATAGCCTGGCCAGCGGCATCGTCAGCAGCACTGTTGATACGCAGACCTGAAGAAAGGCGCTCTTGTGCTTGCTGTAGCGAGCTTTGTGCGCCTTTCAGGTTGTTTTGGCCAATCAACGCGGTGATGTTGGTATTGATAACAGACATGTGCTTCTCCTACATATAGTTACTGGCCTGATCGGCCTGCCTTACGGCTTACTGCCGTTATATTAATTAACGGCAGCTAGGGGAAATACTTGAATTTTTTACGCTCTTTTTTGTAAAAAAGTATCAACCACTAACGTCTGCCACTACTTGCCCCTTTCAATAGCACAGCCTGTCGCTAATTTCATTCATACTGGCCACTTCGGCGCCATTAAAAAACCCCAACCTTTCGGGCTGGGGCTAAAAGAAAACTGAACTCGAAAGACGCTATCTACGATTTGCCATTTGCGAATTCATCATATCCAGCTGCTGGAACAAATAGCCGCTGGTGGAGTTCATTTGCGACATCATCATATCTAACTGAGTAAACTGCTTACGATAGCGCTCAACCGTGCGCTCAATAGACGTTTCCATTCGCTCAAAGCGGCTATCCAACGACTCCACTCGCCCCTCCGCACTACGCTGGGCACTGCCCAATGCGCCATTTTCGCTTAGCACCCTATCCAATACCGCACTTACCTGCCCCCCCATACCAGCGTCATCACTGTCGCTGGCAAAAAATGCCGCCACGGCATCTTGATTGTTCGCCACAGCATCACTCATTTTGGTTGAATCAAGCTCAAGGGTGCCATCTTTTTTAAGCTCAATACCGATGTCGGATAGGCGAGAGATATCACCGCCGGGCACATTACCTACCAGCGCAGAGCGCAACTGGGATTCAATAGAACGCACTGCACGATCACCAATCAAATCGCCTGCTGCATCGCCACCGCCATTGAAAGCCGTTAGCTCACCGATTTTGGCTTTCAGATCATTATAACCTTTTACAAAGCCTTCGACGGCTTCACGCACAGCCAACGTGTTTCGCGCGACGACTACGGTATTCGGGCTATCCGCTTCGGTCACCTTTTCTACATTTAGTGTCACACCAGCGATGGCACCTTGGACGCTATTAGTTTCACTGGTAATTGCAATCCCGTTTACTTTCAAATTGGCGTTACGACCTTCGTAAGCTGTGTTCGCATCAGAGGCAAGTACGACTCCACCCGCCAGCCCCGAGAAGGCCATACCATTGATAGACCCTTCTTCTCCGGTCTTCGCGGAGTTAAGCGCCAGCCGATACCCGCTACCATCGTTGACGATAGAAGCATTAACTTTTGGACCCTCTTCAAAATCAAAATCGTTAATCTGGTCGCGGATATCTTCGAGAGAACTACCTTCCGTCAGCGCGATAGTTCGCGTAATGTCATTATTATCAGCATCTTTTCCGAAGGTTAATGTCAGGCTTGCACCGGCCTCTGTTAGGCCCTGAGTAAGCGCATCATCCCCTTGAATGCTATTAGTGGCTAAGCTACCTGCACGGGCAAGCTGTGTTACCTCCACATCATAACGCCCTGCAGTTGCCTCACTACTAGCTGTTGCCTTTATAGCGGTGCCGCCACGTATTTCGGTAGACAAACTTTGATAAAGCTTGGGATCGTTCAGCTTGTTGACCGAGGTCTGAAACTGAGACATCGCACTTTTCAACTGACCGTACCCGGATATCTTTGCTTCTTGCTGCGTTTTTTGCTGAGTGATTGGTACCAACTTTTGGCGCTCTGCGCCGCGTAGCTGTTCCAATAGGCCAGTAAGATCCAGCCCTGATCCAACGCCAAGAGAGGTGATCGTAGCCATTGGCTCAGTTCCTTGTATATTTAGTTAATGATGCTTGTATTGAGCATATCGGCAAAAAAGGCAGCAACTTTAGCGCTTATTCTCCTTGGCCGCAGAAACTGAGTGCAACACCTGAGCATTTCGCTAAGGTGTTGTCCCATGTCTTACCTCGAACTCAGTATTGAAGAACGTGCCAGCATCCAAGTGGGTCAAGCCCAAGGGATGAGCCTTCGGCATATTGCCCAGCTCCTGGGGCGAGCTCCTTCAACCATCTCTCGTGAAATACGCCGTAACCAAATGGCCCAGAACGGTTACTGCGCCCGGTACGCCCAACGTCAGCGAGAAAAGCGTCGAGAGGTCTGTCGTCCTGCGCGTAAGCTTTTGCCAGGCACCGAGCGGTTTGATCTCATCGTGCATATGTTGCGGCGACGCTTGTCTCCCGAACAAATTAGCGGCAAGCTCAAGACGATGAAACTACCTGATTTGCGCGATGCCTACGTCTGCCGAGAGACCATCTACACGGCCATTTATGCCTTGCCTGTTGGCCACCTTCGCAAGGAACTGATTCACTGCTTGCGACAAGGTAAAACCACACGCAAGCCTCGCCGTGGCGAAGTGGATCGACGTGGCCAGATCCCTGACATGGTCAGCATTCACTTACGTCCGCCCGAGGTCAGTAAGCGTGAAATGCCCGGCCACTGGGAAGGCGATCTGATCAAAGGTAAGAATAACGCGTCCGCGGTAGGCACCTTGGTAGAGCTTAGTAGTGGCTATCTGATCCTCGCAAAAATGGACGACGCCACCGCCACCTCCGCCGTAGCAGGCTTTAGTGCTGCTCTGAATCGAATGCCGACCACCGCTCGAAAAAGCATGACCTATGATCAGGGGCGTGAAATGGCACAACATGCAAAAATCACTCAAGAAACCGGCGTTGCGATTTACTTTTGCGATCCCCATAGCCCCTGGCAACGTGGGGCCAATGAGAATATCAATGGCCTTATCCGTCAATATTTACCGAAAGGAACGGACCTTTCAGTACATAGCCAGGAAGAGCTGGACGCCATTGCCTTTGAGCTGAATATGCGACCTCGAAAACGCTTTGGATTTAAATGTCCGATAGAAGTGATGAGCGAGCTGATGGCCAAGTACCATGAAAGCCCATCAACCATCCAATGAGTGTGTTGCACTCAGAGTCTGCATCCGCCCTCCCTATCAGACATAAAAAAAGCCAAGTTAGTGAAACTTGGCTTCTTTTAAACGCTAAGCCAACTGTATGGTTTTGTTTTTATTAGCTTTGTGTTTGCTGCTGATTCAAGCCTGCCAGCTGCTGTGTCAAATAATTACTGGTGGAGTTCATTTGGGACATCATCGTATCCAATTGAGCGAACTGAGTACGATACCGCTCCACCGTCTCTTCAATACGAACCTCAGTGCGGGAGAGTCGATCATCAAAAGACTCAACTCGACGCTCTGACCCACTGATAGCGTTTTGCACGGCTCCTGAATCATTCAACATCTGTCCAATAGCCTCATTAACCTGCCCCGCCATACCGCTTTTGCTATCAGGCCCTGCAAAGAAATTCGCCAAAGCATCAGGCTGATTGGCAATTGCGCTGTTTAACACGCTTTCATCAAGTTCCAAAGTCCCATCTACTTGTAGAGAAATACCCACATCAGAGAGAACTCGTAAACCCTCCCCATCCACCATGCCGCTAAGTACACTACGTAGCGTAGATTCAACAGCACGAGTAGCACTATCGCCATTAAGTTGGCCCGCTTGGCCACTTGCGGCATCAAAGGCTGTCAAATCACCGATGGTGCCTTTCAGCGTATTAAACGCCTCAACAAAAGCCTTCACTTCTTCATTAATGGCCTGGCTGTCCTGGGCGACGGTAATGGTATTGGATGTATTCGCTTCATTTAGATTTAATGTTACTCCTTGGATGGCTTCTTCTATCTGGTTCGACGAGCTGACAATATCGATACCATTCACGTTAACGAGCGCATCTAAGCCTTCTTGCACTACCTGAGAATCACTGGTGGCAACATCATCGGCTAAAATATCGCTAAAATTGGTGCTTTGAATACTGGCATTCGCCCCTGTTTCTGTTGCATTAACCGACAACCGATACCCTTCGCCATCGTTGATAATAGAGGCATTCAAGCGACCATCACTTTCAGTGTTAATCGCATCACGAATATTTTCGAGAGAACTCCCATCTGCAATAGTGATGAGGCTCATATCACTATCTGAAAATGCAAATGCCAGTTCAGTATCACCGTCGATAATCGCTTCATCTGGCGCTGCTAAGCGTTCAGTTGCAAGGCTGCCTGCTGTGGCTAGCTGCTCTACGGCAACCTCATATTGGCCAGGCTGGGCATCATCACTGGTAACCGCACGAACTCCATCTCCCTCAACAGAGGTGGTTAAGCTTTCATAAAGATCAGCGTTATTAAGTGCTGAAGCCGCTGTTTGCAACTGCGATAGTCCACCTTTCAATTGCCCAAATGCAGATATTTTTGCTTGCTCAGATTCAACCTGCTGTCGAATTGGCACTAGCTTTTGCTGCTCTGCTTCACGAAGTTTATCTAACAAGCCGGTGAGATCCAATCCAGAGCCAATACCAAGTGATGTAATCGAAGCCATAAAACACATGCCTTTTCTAAAATGCTGCTACGCTTACTACCTACTATAAATACCGTTTGTGTATGAATTATTGCGTAGCACTATTTGTTGATTTCTTCACCCTGAAGTCTCGACAAGGTTAGCTATAGCTTGAACATAACACTCTTTGCTCACCATTTACGTAACGCAAAGTAACAATTGGTAGCGAAAATATTTTAACCGAATAAATTCAATTAATTAAACTCAACTATTAATCAAACACCACCCTTAACTTTATTCATCTTTACCTTCTGAATAGGCATTGGCATAAGAGTTCACTAATAAACCGTAGTATCTACTACCATGTAGCACCCTAATAGGGACAGAGGAACTACAACCCTCTAAATATAGACCTTGGTCTAACATCTGTATTGCTTTATAATGCACTGCAACAAGCCCATTTTAGGGCCGTTTGCAGGAGAACGACTTATGCCTTCCGAGGTGTCACAACCCGCATCCACCGTAGCGTCTGCCGCTTATCATGTGCAGCGCAGCCTACGCCACTGTCTTTCTACCGTTGCTGAGCTTCTTTACGATAACGGCCATGTGCTCGAAACTATTACCTTGCCGCAGCGCGGTCTTTCCCGGCGCGAGCTGGCTCATTTGAATGGTCATTGCGCTAGTTGGAAAACATGCCAACGGGTACTTGAAGAAAGCGGTGCCGCTGAATTTAATGATTATGACCGCTTCGTGCTGACCACGATGGGCCGTGAACTGATGTTTGATATGTTTGGTCAGGGTGCTGCCGACTGCGCTTAATCGCGCTCGTTTTGCTCTGAAAGCCACGGCATTGAGAACTGATCAGTACTGCTCTATAAACCAAAGCGCCCGCAAGACCTGCAGAAGGGGCCGCGGGCGCTTTTTTATTGGCGTGGTGTGCTTAGCGCAGTCCGAGCAACGATAAAATAAACAGCACAACAACGATTAGACCAATAATGTAGATAATGTTACGCATAACGGCACTCCTTGCTTTTTGCGTTTTGGGATTTGCTTTTCGTTTCAAAAAAGGCAGCCGGGTGCTTACCTTTGAAATAACACCCCAAGCCTAGCAGTGATTGGTTATGTTTGCGTAATTTACTCTTGATGGGGTTAACCTGCCTTTTATTGAACCTCCTGTCGCTTATCGCCTCGAACCTTGTACGATACTTATTTATCAAGACCCCCAGTTCGTATAATGATGAGTTAACTTTTATCTTAGAAGGTCCATTAATGCGCAGCCCTGCTCTCCCTCTACTGCTTACACTCACCGTGTCGTGGTTTCTTCCTACGTTTGCCTTAGCAAGCCAACCTTCGGCTGAGGCGCTGCAAACGCTTGATAAAAAAGCAGGAGCGCTCAGCCGTGTGCATACGGTGGTGGTCGCTTACCGAGGCGATATTGTTCACGAACGTCATCAAGGCGGCCCTGGACCGGCTACACCCGCCAACATCAAGTCGCTTTCTAAAACCGTGCTAGCCGCTATTACTGGTGCGGCCATTGAAGACGGCATTATTGCGTCTACCGAGCAGCCCTTAGCAGACCTGTTAGGCCAACTACCTAGCGGCATAGACCCACGGGTAAACGATATTACTGTGGCGCATCTGCTTTCCTTACAGGCAGGCCTAGAACGTACATCGGGTAGCAACTATGGCGCCTGGGTCGCCAGCAGCAACTGGGTGAACGATGCGCTTACCCGCCCGTTTGTCGATGAACCCGGTGGTCGCATGCTCTACTCCACTGGCACTAGCCATTTACTCTCTGCGGCGCTAACCCAGGCAAGTGGTGAAAGTACTCATGCCCTTGCCCAGCGCCTGCTTGGCGAACCACTGGACATTACGATTCCTGCCTGGCCGCAAGACCCCCAAGGTATTTACTTTGGGGGCAACGATATGCAGCTTTCCCCAAGAGCGCTTGTGGAAGTAGGCGAACTTTATCGCAATGACGGCATGGTCGATGGCAAGCGAGTATTACCAGAAGGCTGGGTAGAGGCGTCGTGGACGCCGAGAGGTCAATCGCCCTGGACAGGCGATGGTTACGGCTACGGATGGTTTATCACCACTTTGGCGCAGGAGCCTGTTATGTACGGGCGTGGATACGGCGGCCAAGCACTTTATGTGATTCCCGAGCGGGAGATGACCCTGGTGATCACCTCCGACCCAACACCGCCTTCGCCCGGCGGTCAGTTTCAGCAGCAGCTAAACCAGTTAGTGGTTGGCTTGCTAGAAGATGAATAGCCAAAAAGTGAGTAGCGGCTCGTTTCTACCCATTCTTATTTACTTATCCTTATTTACTCATCTTTATGGCCAAGACTCATAAGATAAAGCGCTGCGGCAAGCGCCAGCACCGAAAGCGCGAGGTAGATGGCTTCCAGTGGCGTCGTGAAACGGATATCCACCACAGCGCGGAAAAACTCAATAATTACCGCAAGAATCACCACACGGGCAATTTTGTCCTTGAGCTGATCCAGCGAGCCTACGTTAAACGGGTGCTTGGGATAGCTCACTTCCGCCTGATCGATACGGGAAACAAACAGTCGATAGATACCTAGCCCGAAGATTAGCAGCACTATCGCAATCAAATAAACATCAACGGCGATAATAATGTCTGGCACCAAGGTGTCGTGAATATCTTGAGAGCTATCAATCAAGTAGTAACGCAGTACGTCACCCACCACAGTTAAGATATCTAGCGTTCCAACAATAAACAGCATCAGTGAGCCTAATAGGCTTGGCACTACCGCCAGCATTACCAGAAAGCGCGAATTCCAAAGCGCTGTTTCAATTCGCCGCTCCCAAGGCGATTGTTCGTGCGGCGTCTTGGGTGCGGGTGGCGGCGCTGAATGTGTCTGGGATGAATGTGGCGATGATGAGCTTGGTGACGACGAGCTTGATGATAACGAACTAGGCGGTACTGGATCAGACATGGTGCGAATTTTCTCCTTTAAAAAGTCGCCGATTTTGGCGGCGCTAGGATGATCGTACGCGGGTTTATAGCACGTTAATCAGCACAACGGTAAAGGTGACCCCGGTGAGTAGAAAACCCAGCGAGAGCATTATGCCGTCTCTGGCAACTAATCCTAAACCGAACAGTGTCAGCGCTAAACCCGCGCCGTTGGCGCTAAACGGAATAAACTCCATCGGCGGCATGGCTAACGCGATGAGTAAGCACATCACGGCAGTGACGCGTATCCCGATATAGCCGGTCATCCACGCTAGGCGCACCCCTAGCAAACCATCGACCCACTTGGCGGGCTTCTTCATATACTGGATGGCTTTATCGAATTTGGTTCGGGAGATCGAGCGTTTTACCAGCCATTTAGGTAACCAGAAAGTTTCCCTGCCGATTAATAACTGAACGGACGTGAGCACTACCAGCATCGCCATTAGAGTTGGCATACCGGGAATATCACCAATGATGGGCGCGAGCGTAATTAGCCCGGCGACCAGCAACAGTGGCCCAAACGAACGCCTGCCTACCGCGTGAACCACGTCGTCTACGCTTACCTTGGCTTTTTCACGCTCCATTCGTTCCATGGTGTTAATCAGTTCGGTTAAGTTCGATGCATCCTGCATATCACTCATTGGCGTTTTGGCGCTCCATGTCCTGTTTCAATAGCTATAACAATGGCTATGTCGACGGCTCGGGTTTACTGCTTAGGTTTACTGTTTGTTGGAGCTTGCTGTTAAACCTGCGGCGTATTAGCAAGCTTGCTGCGAATAAAGTCGCTATGGCTGACGTGCAGGAGGTCTGCCAGCCGCCGGATACGGTGCTCTTCAAGCGGGTCGATGCTGCCGTCTGCCCAGGCAAGCTGCCACATTAATGCCACTAACTCGCAGCGCTGCTCATAAACGTAGTGCTCTTTTATCAGGCTGACAAACTGGTAATGATCGACGGCGTCATCCACTTCTGCTTCCGCCAACGTCATTAACTCGTTAACGTCGCTTTCACTTAGGTGGTAGCGATTGATTAACATCTGCTTCAGTGCGGCGCGTTCAGCATCGCTTTTATCGTAATCGGCGCGCATGACTTCACAAAGCAACGCCGCCGTTGCGAGTTCTAGCGTCAGGGTTTGATTATCGCGCTGTTCAGGTTCTGCCAGCGCGCGTTGGAAAAAATTGCTAATGGCATCCAGCACGTTAAGCTCTCCTGTTATTGAATCTTGCTATTCGACTGCAGTTACCGTACTAAGTGCCTAGACACTGCCTGAAAACTGGAAGCACACCTTACACCTCACAGTTGCTCCCTCACTCCTTGCGCTTCGCCAACTGCTCTTTTAGCTGTTTGGGCACTTGCTTGATAATCAGACGATCCTGGTTTTCATCGTACTCAATGCTGGACCCAAGCAGGTGAGAGTCAAAACTAATCGATACGCCCCCAGCGCGCCCGGTAAATCGGCGAAACTGACTGATGGTGCGCTTGTCCGGCGGGATCTCTGGAGAAAGACCGTAGTCAGCATTACGGATATGGTCGTAAAACGCTTTGGGCTGCTTTTCGTCCACCAGCCCCGAAAGTTCTTCTAACGTCATTGGCTCGCCACGGCGCAGCTGTTCATTGGCGTAGTCGACCAAAGTGTCGGTTTTTTCTCGGCTGGCTTCGTCGTCGTAGTCCTCTTTTTCGACGTAATCACTGAAGGCTTTCAGCAGCGTGCGGGTCTCGGCGGGAGCATCAATGCCCTCCTCCATTCCCAACAGCGCTACCAAACCATCGGCGAGCTTTTTGCCGCCGCGATCTTTTAAAAATGACACATATTGTGCGCTTTCAGAATCGCTCTGCCACTGGGTAAGGTTTACCCGTGCTGCCAGGGTGAGCTGGCTGGTATTAAGCTGCGCAGCGGGCACCGCTTGGTGTTCTGCGTTAATGCCAATACCTTCCCGTTGATGGACTAAGCCTAGAAACAGCGTCTCGGTATCGCCCTGTCGCAGATGTGCGAACACTAAGTAGCCGCTAACAGAGAGCTGCTCTTGCAGTGTTTGCGCCAAGCGTTCTGCAATAGCAATAGAAAGCTGGGTGAAATCCTGCTCTTCTGCCATATATGCCCGCAGCCAGGCGACCAGCGGCCCAGCCTGCTCGCCCTGCTCAGCAAATCGCCCCCACCCTTTGGCTTTGGTGTTGTAGGTGTCATTTAGCGAATTCACCAAGCTTGCCATCACTGGGTCGTCGTTGGCCGCGAGTGTTGACGCGGGTGCCGCCGTGACGGTCAAGCGTTCACCATCTAGCGATGGGTCAAGGCGGTGCACAATACTTTGCAGTAGCGGCATAAGCGGGAGTTACCTTTTATTTAAGAGCGGTTTAGCTAAGAACGATTGATTAAAAAACAAGTCATCATAAGAGCGGTGTTGGCAAAGAACCGCTCAACAGGCAATCAGCGCGTTTAGGGCTTTAAGCGATAACCGGTGCGGAAAATCCAGGCAATGGTGGCAAGGCTAGCGGCCAGGAAGAGCAGAATCATCGCCACGCTGGCCGCTAGGCTGACATCGCTAATGCCGTAGAAGCTCCAACGGAACCCACTGACCAAGTAGACCACAGGGTTGGCCAGAGTGACGGTTTGCCAAAACGGCGGCAGCATATCAATGGAATAGAAGCTGCCCCCCAAAAACGTTAGCGGCGTGATTACCAGCAAAGGCACCAACTGCAGCTTGTCGAAACCATCCGCCCAAATGCCGATAATAAAGCCCAGCAGGCTGAAAGTGACGGCGGTCAGCACCAGGAAGGTCAGCATCCAAATCGGATGAGCAATTTCCAGTGGCACAAATAAGCTGGACGTTGCCAGGATAATCAGCCCCAGAATAATCGATTTCGAGGCAGCAGCGCCTACGTAGCCAACCACCACTTCTAAATAAGAGATGGGCGCTGAGAGAATTTCATAAATGCTGCCGGAGAACTTCGGGAAGAAAATTCCAAACGAGGCATTAGAGACACTCTGGGTAAGTAGCATCAGCATAATCAGCCCAGGCACAATAAAGGCACCGTAGCTGACCCCGTTAATCTCGCTGATGCGTGAACCAATCGCCGCGCCAAACACCACAAAGTAAAGCGAGGTTGAAATCACTGGCGACACAATGCTTTGCAGCAACGTGCGGCGAGTACGCGCCATTTCCGCCATATAAATGGCACGAACGGGGTAGAGATTCATGGGCGCTCCTTTACCAAGTCGACGAAAATATCTTCCAACGAGCTTTGCCGGGTGTGCAGGTCTTTAAAGCCAATGCCCGCCTTTTCCAACTGCGTGAGCAGCGCAGAAATACCGCGGCCTTCCTCTTCCTGACGGCCATCGTAGGTGTACACCAATTCATAGCCATCTGCTGCCAGGCTCAGCTCGTCTTGATCAAGGGACGCAGGCAACGCAGAAAGTGGCGCGTGCAGCTGAAGCGTCAGTTGCTTGCTGCCAAGCTTGTTCATTAGCGCTGCTTTCTCTTCCACCAATACAATCTCACCGCGATTGATAACGCCAATGCGATCGGCCATTTCTTCGGCTTCTTCAATATAATGGGTGGTGAGAATGATCGTGACACCATTATCCCGCAGCCCGCGTACCACTTCCCACATATCACGGCGTAACTCGACGTCTACCCCGGCGGTGGGTTCATCTAGAAATAGAATGCGCGGTTCATGGGAGAGCGCTTTGGCGATCAATACGCGGCGCTTCATGCCACCCGAAAGAGTCATCAAACGATTGTTGCGTTTGTCCCACAAGGCCAGCGACTTAAGCACCTTCTCGATATGCGCTGGATTGGGCGGCTTTCCAAACAAGCCACGGCTAAAACTGACCGTGTTCCATACCGTTTCAAAGGCTTCGTTGGTCAGTTCTTGAGGCACAAGACCAATACGTTCGCGGGCCTGACGATAGTGGCTAACGCTATCATAGCCATCCACTAACACGTGGCCCTGGGTTGGGTTCACCAGCCCACACACCACGCTGATTAGCGTTGTTTTGCCCGCCCCATTGGGGCCAAGCAAGGCAAAAATCTCGCCGCGCTGAATGGTTAAATCCACACGGCTAAGGGCTTGAAAGCCACCTTCATAGGTTTTGTTCAAGCCTTCAATAGTAATAATGGGATCGTTCAAGGCGTGCTCCTCACACCGCGACAGCATTGCCGCGGTGCTTGACGGATGTTCGGCGCCATTAACTGCGGCTGGTGATTTCCAACAGGTGGTAGCCAAACTGGGTTTTGACCGGGCCGTGTACCTTGTTCAGGTCACCGCTGAAAACGACTTTGTCGAATTCCGGTACCATTTGGCCGGGGCCAAAGCTACCCAGATCACCGCCTTGACGGCCAGAAGGGCAGCTAGAGTGCTGCTTAGCCACTTCTGCGAAATCACGACCGTTTTCGATCTCTTGTTTCAGTGTGTTGCACTGCTCTTCACTGCTTACCAAAATATGACGGGCGCTGGCGCGTGCCATAACAAACTCCTAAGTAATAAAAAAAGAACCTACATAACCTGTTGCTGTTTCATTTTGCCATAACCGTCATCGCGGGTGCGCTTCGCTTACCACGCGCTACAAAACCTATGGCACCTACCGTAGCGCGGTGTAACGAATCTCGCGAGGTACGAGCGAATGAGGCACCCGCGTCGTTAGCCACCAAGCGCTACAACTTTCCAACGGCAGGCCGTGAAACATCAACAGAGCATTGGCTCAGTTTATCATGCTGGTACGGCGTTAGGTGCTAGCGTTAGCTGGATTAAAGGTCAGCTAACGCACCACTAAAACGTAGCGCATCACCAACACTTGCCAAGGCGCGTTCGTGGGCGCTTACCGGAAGCGGGCCTCGGCTACAGGCGACAATTACCCACGGCCCCTGCGCTGAAGAAATACGCGAGGCAATACCTGCATCGCAACTGCGACGGTGCTGGGTACCGGTTTTATGGGCAAAATGGATGTCACTGCCCAACCCTTGTTTCAAGCGGCGCTCGCCAGAGGAGGTGCGGCTCATTACCGCCAGCAGCATTTGGCGTTGTTCCGCCTTTAAGTCCGTCATGCCCCCATGGTGAAGCGAGGCCAGCACATCCCCGTAGGCACGCAGCGTGCCTACGTTCTCACCCGTGGCTTCATAGGCATCAAAGGCGCGGTCGTAGTCAGGTTGTTCGAAGGCATCTTGGCGCACGCTAAGGGCGTGGGCTAGCGCTACCGGCCGCTGGCTAACACCATGCTTGCGCAGTGCCATAAAATCTAAACCACCTAAGCCTTGAGCATCTGCATGAAGCTGGCCATAAACGCCTTGGCGAACTCCAACGAGCTTGCTAATCGGCCCTATATCGCCGGGCCTTCCACCGCTCGCTGTCACCATGGCCTTTGCTCGTTCATTCACTGCCTCAAGCCCTACACGGTCAATCAGCATATCTGAGGCGGTGTTATCGCTAACGGTGATCATCTGTTCCAACAAATAACGAATAGAAATAGGCGTGCCTGGATCATGCCAGTTTACCGGGCCTGCGCCATCCACATAGTCACTTCGCGCCAGGGTAATCCGCTCATCAAGCGATAGCCTGCCAGCTTGGCGTTCGGCCAACACCTGAGCAGCCACCGGCACTTTTATCAGCGATGCCAAATACCACGGTTCATCAGCTTGCCAGGAATAGGCTTCACCACTAGCCAAATTCTGCACATACACGCCCAACTGTCCGCTAAACTCCTCTTCAATGGCGGCCATGCGGGCATTTAAATCGCCCTGCCAGCGGCTCTGTTTATCGACTTCATAGTACCAATCTGCATGAACGGGCAGTGCTATTAAAAGCGCTACTACCATCAGCCCGCGCTGTATCCAGTGTCGCAAATCGTGAACTCCCGTCAGTTTAATCGCGCTTATTTTAACGATGAGCCGCCATCCAGCGGGTCAACCAAATCCACAGCGCGGCACCGAGTATTAATAAGCCACCAACGCCAAGCGCCTGCGGATAGCTGTAGGATCCTTCACCTTCCAATAAAAAACGCAATACCAGAAAAATCATCACGATATGGAAAATAAAGGCTTTGAGCGCATCACTGCCAACGAGGGTGATCGGCAACAGTACTTTCGCAGCGGCTGCTCCACCCGCTAAGGCAAGCCCAAGCAGCACCAACGCGCCACCCACGCTAAACAGCATAAAGTTTATCCCTGGCGGGTGTTTTCCCACATTACGAGCCACCGCCATCATCGCACCATGAACATCGCCCCCGGCGATGGCTATGCCATAAAAGGCAGCTACCATCAGCACCCCCGCCACTACCAGCCAACGAATTAAGCGGCGGCGTAAAGTGGCATCGAAATAGCAACGTAACAGCGCTTCGCCGATCAATAATCCAGACAATATTAGCGGGGCGCGGCTAAGCTGCCCCCAGGCATAGTGCTCTTCATGGTCTACCAGAAACGCTTTTAAGAGCTCGTAGCCCCCAAAGGAAAAGCCTTGTAACCACGCTGAAAGCGCCGTTAACCCTGCAATGGTCGCCAAACGCCCCCACAGTGGCGTTCGCGCCCACAGCGGCAATATTAACGGCACCCATAGCAAGGCAATGGCATAAAAACCTAGAATCTCTACCCAGATAGCAAATCGCCCGTAGAGCAGCGTATCAACGATATCGCCAGGCGAACTAAAGGGGAGCATTTCTATAATAATCAGTGCTTTATACCAAAACCAAACCTCAATGGCCCTTACCCACAGCTTTAACCGCCGCTTGGGCCAATCGTCACCTTGCGTGTGAGACAAGAAGGCCACCGCCAACGCGATGCCAAATACTAAAATAAACAGCGAGGACGAGAATTTAGTCAACAAGTGGATAGGCACCATGCCCCAGTCGGGTACATGACGTATGCCAACTAAACCGCTAACGGCATGGCTGATAATCATCAGCCCAATGGCGATACCGCGAGCGAGATCAATCGCCTCAATACGGCCTTGCGCTTTAGGAAGCTGTGGTACCTCCTTCCAATTCAACACGTCGGCAACGTCCTTGTGGCTGATAGTAATAATAGGACTCTAACCATAGCCTATTCACTCCCTGCGCCCTACTTAACATCTTTTAACGCAAAAATGCCCCGCAACTGGCGGGGCATTTCATGGTTCATCCGTGAACCGGAATAGAAGTTAATCCTTTAGCAGTCATGGATTACCAACCGGAGTCATCTTCCTCTTCAGTTTCCCATGTGTCTTGCTCTTCTTCTTCCTCTTCATAAGTGAATTCTTGCTCTTCCTCTTCGTACTCGGTCGTTACACCTTCATTAGTAGCGCCTTCAGTGGTGGCACCTTGCTCTTGATCAGAGTCGAAAGAGTTGTAAGCGCCTTGCTCATCCTGAGTCGTTTCTTCCTGCGGAGCAGGCTCGTAATCATCGTTGCCTTCCATGCCGGCAAAGGCCAGCGGGCTAGCGATTAAACCAAACGATACGCCTAAAATGCCAAGTTTCTTGAGAGCTTCCTTTTTCATAGTCATGCCTCCTGATATGGCTTCGCTTTCACTTCAGTTTTCGGTAATCAAAAAATTCGATAGCTTGAAAACGTTGGTTAGTGGCAAGAACGTCGTGTCTTCCTAACACTGCGCTCTTGCCCAACACATTGCAGCCGCCATACCAGGAAATGCCAAAAAAATAAAAAACACTATAAATACAATTACTTGAATAAAAATCGTGCATGCCAATCTAATGCCGCAGCGATCTTTAATTAGTGATTTATTGTTTATCAATGACACATGAGCCCCGCTGCAGCATGACAGCAAGGCCATAAACTTGCTTTCAACTACTAGACAATATCGGCCATGCGCCTTAAACGTAATGAACATAATATTAACGACACGACCAGGAGGGCCTTAATGCATGCTCCCGAAGCGCGCCAGCTTCCTTTAAAAGGCGTGAAAGTTCTTGAACTTGGCCAGCTCATTGCAGGCCCTTTTGCGACCAAGCTACTAGGTGAGTTTGGCGCCGATGTGATTAAAGTTGAGCCGCCTGGCACCGGCGACCCCCTTCGCAAATGGCGAATGCTTGAGGAAGGCACCTCGCTTTGGTGGCACGTACAGAGCCGCAACAAGCGATCCGTGGCGCTGGACTTGCGCAGTGAAGAGGGCCAAGCGCTGGTGCGCAAGCTCGCTGCCGAGGCTGATGTGGTGGTGGAAAACTTCCGCCCAGGCACATTAGATAACTGGGGGCTAGGCTGGGAGGCGCTATCAAAACTCAACCCAAAGCTGATCATGGTGCATATTTCCGGCTACGGACAAACGGGGCCTTACCGTGACAAGCCCGGCTTTGGTGTGGTGGGCGAAGCCATGGGAGGGCTGCGTTATCTCACCGGCCAGCCAGGAGAGCCCTCTGTGCGCGTGGGTGTGAGCATTGGTGATTCGCTTTCCGCGCTTTACGCTGTCATTGGTACCTTGCTGGCACTGCAAGAACGCAATCGCAGCGGCCTGGGGCAAGAAATCGACGTGGCGCTGTATGAATCAGTATTTGCCATGATGGAGAGCTTGCTGCCGGAATTCGATGCCAGCGGCCAAGTGCGCGAACCTAGCGGCAGTGCTCTCCCCGGCATTACGCCGTCTAACGCCTACCGCTGCCAGGGCGGCGATTACGTACTCATTGCCGGTAACGGCGACAGCATTTTCAAACGTTTGATGGGCGTCATTGGCCGTGATGATCTGGCCAACGACCCCACGCTGGCCCACAACGATGGCCGTAGCCAGCAGGCTGAAAAGATCGACGCTGCTATACAAGCGTGGTCTGAAGAGCGCCCAAAAGAGGCGATTCTTAAAGCGCTGGATGAGGCACGCGTGCCAGCAGGCTATCCGTACACCGCTGAAGATATTGCCTTTGACCCCCATTACTTGGCGCGGGAAATGATTCAGACCTTCACCCGCCCCAACGGAAAACCCTTAAAAGTCCCTGGAGTACTGCCCAAACTGAGCGCTACGCCAGGGCGACTCGGCGATGGCGGCCCTGCGCTTGGCCAGCATACCGATGACGTGCTGGATGAGCTGGGTATTGACCAAGAAACCCGTGCCAAGCTGCGTCAAGCGGGCATTATTTAGAGCTATTTAGGCCCAATCACATGCTTCACTTCCAGGTAGGCACTTAGCCCCCAGGGGCCGAGTTCACGCCCAATGCCGCTGCGCTTGAAGCCGCCCCAGGCGGTTTCAGGCAGCACCAGCTGCTCACTGTTGTACCAAATGCTACCGGCTTTTAGCTGGCGACCAATGCGCTTTGCCCGCTCAGGGTCACCGCTAATCACCGTCGCAGCTAATCCATAAGCGCTATCGTTGGCGAGTTTAATCGCCTCTTCTTCGCTGGTAATGCTGCGTGCGCAGAGCACTGGGCCGAAAATCTCCTCTTGCCACAAGCGGCTTTCCAGCGGAACATCGCGGTAAAGCGTCGGCGCTAAAAAGTAGCCCTGCGTGGGTAACGTGCGATGGGTAATATCGCGCACTGCCGTTAGGCCTTCTTGTTCTGCCAAGTCTAAATAGCGCTGTACCGCATCGCGCTGCTTAGCGCTGGTCAACGGCCCTAAGTCGGTACCTTCGGCGAGTGGGTCACCTAAGGTTAGCGCATCCATCCGCTCAGCTAGGGCGAGATAGAGTGCTTCTGCCACGCTTTCATGCACCAGTAAACGCGAAGTCGCTGAACAGATTTGCCCGGCATTGAAGTAGATACCCGCCATTACCCAGTCGGCGGCTTGAGATGGGTCGGCGTCTTCCATTACCAGGATCGGCGATTTTCCACCTAGCTCTAGGGAGACACTGGCAGTGCGAACGGCAGCAGCTTGCATGACGGCTTCGCCGACTCGGTTACTGCCCGTAAAAGAGATTTTATCTACACCTGGGTGATTGGTTAGCGGTGCGCCAATGCCCTCGCCATCGCCGTTAAGCAGGTTCAGTACACCGGCTGGCAGACCAATTTCCAGGGCAATTTCTGCCAGTGCCAACTCGGGGAGCGGCGTCACCTCTGACGGTTTGAGCACTGCGGTACAGCCTGCCGCCAACGCGGGCGCCAGTTTCCAGGCGCTTGTCACCAGCGGGAAGTTCCAGGGCGCAATCAGCCCAACGACACCCACCGGGTCATGATACGTACGTGCCTCAACGCCCTCCATTTCCACACTAATCAACTCGCCTTGGCGGGCATCCAGTGCTTTGGCCTGCTTAGCGTAATAGCGATAACAGGCAATCGCATCGTCCAGGTCTATGCCTGCTTCAGCTAGCGGTTTGCCGTTATTAGTGGCTGACAGAGTGATTAGCGCTTCTCGGCGAGCCTCCAACGCATCGGCAAAACTATCTAGGTACTTTGCACGCGCAGCTCCACCCAGCGCTTGCCAAGCAGGTTGTGCTTGCTGAGCGGCTTTAACGGCAGCGTCGACATCTGCCGCGTCCCCCGCCGTGACCTGAGCAATGCGCTCTTCGCGATAAGGGTTCATCACATCGAGCATGCGCGTGCCTGCTGAGGCAACCCATTGATTGCTGATGAACTGCTGATTGATAAATTGCTGGTTGATTAACGGCATCTACGTATCCTGGTCAGAAATTCTGCACGCACGCTGCCAAGCAGCCGCGCCTATTTCAATGAGTAACGGGCCATTTGAAACGCGCTTAGCGAGTGAGTTTGCAAGCTCCTCAGGGCTTTCAACCCGCACGCTTGGGCAACCAAACCCTTCGGCCAAAGTAAGAAAGTTGGGGGCTTGAATATCCACGCCCAAACGCGCCACACCGTTGGCATCCATATAGCGGCGAATTTCTTCATAGCCTGCGTTGTGCCACAGCACAATCACCACCGGCAGGCGTTCCTCCACCGCGGTAGCAAGCTCAGAAAGGGTGAACATCACCCCGCCATCACCAACAAGCGCCACCACGGGTAGATCAGCGCGAGCTAACTGCGCACCTAACGCTGCTGGCAGTCCATAGCCCAAAGTGCCGTAGCCAGTAGAAGCATTGAAGTAGCGTCTTGGCGCTGGCTGGCTGACTAGGTGGTTGCCCGCATACACCGGCGCGGTGGAGTCGCCTACTAAAATCGCCTCGGGCAAGTAGTCTGCTAGGGTTTTATAAAGCGGTACAAAGTCGCTAAAAGCCGGATCGTTAACCAGATTCAGTGCGCCCAACGTCGTGGTAGTTCGTTCACTACCTTGGCGCTGCAAGGGGTCGGGGAAATGAGCGAGTAAAAGTTCTAGGCTACGCCCGGCATCGCCAACTAACCCTAGCGTTACACGCTGGTTGCGCACCAATTGTTCGGGGTCGAGATCAATACGAATCAGCGTGCCATTAAGGTGAAAACCACCGTCAAACACGACGTCGTAGTCGGTCTCGCCGAGTTCGGTGCCCACCGCCAAAATCACATCGGCATTGGCCGCCAGTTCGCGCACCGCTGGCAGCGCGGCATTCGCGCCCAAATCCAGCGGGTGTTCGCGGCCTAGTAGCCCTTTAGCGTTGATGGTCGTCACCGTGGGGGCATCAAGCTTCTCCACCAATGCCCGAGCAGCGACTGGCGCTGCCACGCAGCCCCCTCCCAGAAGCACCAACGGCTGTTTGGCCGCTTTTAATAAACGAGCCGCTTCAGCAAGCCCCTGCGGGTCAGGCGCTGCTCGGTAAAGCGTTGGCGCTTGCCAACTGGTCGGCACCTTCACCGGCGCATTGAACAGGTCAATCGGAATTTCAATATGCACTGGGCCTGGGCGCGCACCATTGAAGATCGCAAAGGCGCGGGCCAGCACATCTGGTAGCGTATTGGCATCCAATAGCGTATGGCTAAACCGCGCTACGCCGCTAATCATCTGCTGTTGGCTGGGCAGCTCATGCAGCCGACCTTGGCCTAGCCCCAACGTATCTCGACGACTCACACTAGAGATCACCAGCATGGGGATAGAGTCTGCTAATGCTTGGCCCATGGCAGTGGCAATATTGGTCATCCCTGGGCCAGTGATAATCAGGCATACCCCAGGCTGGCCGCTAGCGCGGGCATAGCCGTCAGCCATAAACCCTGCGCCCTGCTCATGGCGCGGGGTTATATGCTTCACGTCGCTGCCTTCCAGCCCACGGTAAAGCTCTACCGTGTGCACGCCTGGAATGCCAAACAGAGTTCGAACCCCATAGGTTTCGCGCAGCAGGCGGATCAACAGCTCGGCACAGGTCATGGTTGAGTGATTGCGCGTTGCGTCAGCGTTCATAACAGGCCCTCTCAGAAGAAAAATGTGTGGGCCATAAAGGCAATAATCGGCAGTGTAATCGCGGTACGCAGTAAGAAAACCACTGCCAGTTCCCAAAACTTGATGGGAATTTTCGATTTGAGTAGCAGCGCACCGATTTCAGACATGTACACAAGCTGCGTCATGGAGAGACAGGCAATGACAAAACGGGTCAGCTCACTTTCAATATTCGTCGCTAGCACCGCTGGCAAGAACATATCGGCAAACCCGACCAGCGTGGCAGGGGCCGCCGCTTGTGCTTCAGGGATACGCAGCAATTCAAGCACCGGCACCATTGGGTAAGAGAGCCAGGTAAACAGCGGAGTAAACTCGGCTAAGATCAGCGCGACAGTGCCGATCGCAAACACCAGCGGCAGCAGTGTCAGGAAGATATCAATCACGTTGAGTAGCGCTATGCGTCCCAACTCGCGCGGCCCCGGCGCACTGCCTGCTCGACGAGTGGCCTGTAAAAGGCTGTAGCGAAACAGTCCCACTTTTTCAGTGCGCTCTTCGCTAAGCTGGCATCCGACGGGCTCATAGTAGTCATCAGATTTGCGCGAAAGTGGCGGAATCCGCGACACGATGACCGCAGCGATCAAACCAGACACCACTACCGTGAAGTAGAACTGCACGAAGAGATGGTTAATATCAACAAAGTTAGTAACCAATAGACTGAAAGCAATGGAGGCAACAGAGAAGTTGGTCGCAATGACTGACGCTTCACGGCCGTTGTAGTAACCCTGTTCGTACTGCTGGGCGGTGATCAAAACCCCCACGGTGCCCGACCCCATCCACGAGGCGGTGGCATCGATAGCGCTGCGTCCCGGTAGGTTAAAAATCACCCGAAACGGTTTACGCACCATGGTGCCGATAAACTCCATAAAGCCGAACTCGACCAGAAACGGTAGCAGAATCGCCGCAAAGAAGAAGAACGTTAGCAGTACCGGGGCCAAATCATTCAACATGACGCCACCGGTAAACGAGGCGGTGACGAACTCAGGGCCGAATTGAAAAAAGGTCATGAGGACAAAAATCGCACCTAATATGCGCATGACAACCCAAATAGCGCTTACATCAAACATATCGTGAAAGGGGCCATTTTTTGCCCAATCAGGTTTGGCAAGCTTGGCGTATAGTGTTACCACCACCGAAAGACAAAGAATGACTACCGCAATGGCGGGTAGTGCTGCCCCCAATAGCGTTTGCAAGCCGTCCGCCATCAGGCCCATGCCAATGTTAATGGAGTCGCCTACTTGAAAAGGCACTAGAAACAGCAGCACCCCGATCAACGATGGAATAAGAAACTTCAATAAATGCGCGCGGGGGATCTCCGCCGGAGACGTCGGTTCTTCCGACTTTACTTGAGAGTAAGACATACGTTTCACCTATTGGAAGTGATTATTAGAGGTGGGTTGGCGGCATCCTGGCAGGCAATAAGCAGCCTGCCATTTCTTTGTTCATTAGCGCCTTGTCAGGTAAGCGCTTTTATTTGTTCTATTTCAGGACTGGTTAATCACCGTGCTTCACGCCCGGCAGCACGCAGAGCATTTCGTACAGCAGTGTGGCGCCCATTAATGCGGTGTTACCGCTAGGGTCGTAAGGAGGCGACACTTCTACCAGATCACAGCCGACAATGTTTAACCCTGCCGCACCGCGCACAATTTCCAGCCCTTGCGCTGAGGTCAGCCCGCCCATCTCAACCGTTCCCGTTCCTGGCGCAACGGAAGGGTCCAAGCCATCGATATCGAAGCTGATATAGACAGGCACATCGCCCATCTGCTCGCGCACTTCTTCCATCAAGGGGGCAAGCGAGCGATACCAGCACTCTTCAGCGGGAACGACGCGGAAACCCTGGCCTCGGCACCAATCAAAATCCTCGGCTGCGTAACCGGTACCACGAAGGCCGATTTGAACCACTTTGCCGTGGGCTAACAGGCCTTCTTCCTGGGCACGGCGAAACGGCGTGCCATGGGCAATCGGCTCACCGAACATGTGCTCGTTTACATCGGCATGGGCATCAATATGGATCAGCCCCACTGGCCCATGTTTTTTGGCAATGGCACGTAAAATGGGCAGTGTCAGGGTGTGTTCGCCACCCAGCGTTAACGGAATGCAGTCGTGCTTAAGCACGTCATCATAAAAGGCCGTGATGATGTCAACGCTTTTGGGCAGATGAAACGTGTTGATGGGCACGTCACCTATATCGGCCACTTGTAAACTTTCAAACGGCGCGGCGCGGGTCGCCATGTTATAGGGTCGAAGCATGCGAGATTCATCACGAATCTGACGTGGGCCAAGACGCGTACCAGGTCGATTAGACGTACCAATATCCATTGGAATACCGATAAAAGCAGCATCTAAGCCAGCTGCGCTTTCTTGGGTGGGTAAACGCATCATAGTGGCAGGCCCACCAAAGCGCGGCATGATATTGCCACCGAGCGGCTGGTTAAAATCAGACATACAGATCTCCTTGGCGTTGTTTATGTTGTAGCGCTGTATTGCGTACTAATAGCGAAATACATTGCACAGAACATGCCAAGTCTCTGAACGCCCTGATAATAGGGCTTCCAGCCATCACCGATGCAATAATGCATCAAAATGACGTACACTTAAGTCAAATATGCATCGTTGATGCAAAAATGAATCAGAGATTATTCAAGAGACAATCGCTGTGAGTGAAATCGATAAGTGCGTGCTAAAAACCATTGTGGAAACCGCCAACGACCACTTCTTTATCGTCAGCGGCGAAGGTCGAGTGCTTGATATTAGTCCTGGCGCTGAGGCTGTTTATGGCGCGCCCCGGGAAGAGTTGCTAGGCAGTAGCGTTTACCAGCTTCAGCAAGCAGGCATCTTGAAGCCATCCATCACCTTAGAAGTGATGCGCACCCACCAACCAGCACAACTTATGCAGGTAACAGGCACCGGACGCCGTGTTATTGCTGACGCTTACCCCGTCTTTGTTAATGGAAAATTGGAACGTGTTATTAGCCGTTCCAGAGACTTAACCGATTTACAGTTACTACAAGACGAATATGCACTACTCCAGAAGCGCTTTAGTGAGCATTTAAAGCGCAGCCAAGCAGCCCCCGATGCAGAAGAGCAAGCGCTGGACGATGCGTTGGATAACCTGCAGGCAAGAAGCCACGTTATGCGTGAAGTCGCCTTGCTTCTCAAGCGGGTCGCCCCCTCGGACGCCAATGTATTGATGCTAGGGGAGTCAGGCGTGGGGAAAACCGCGTTTGCCAAGCAGCTTCACCGCTGGAGCCAGCGTCAGGACCACCCCTTTATTGAGGTTAACTGTGCGGCCATTCCCGAAAACTTATTTGAGTCTGAGATGTTTGGCTATCAACCAGGCGCGTTTAGCGGCGCTGCCCGTCAAGGAAAAGCAGGCTTATTAGAGCAGGCGGAAGGCGGCACACTGTTTCTCGATGAAATCGGTGAGCTTCCGCTATTAATGCAAACCAAACTGCTAAAAGTCATCCAGGACGGGAGCCTTACCCGGTTAGGTGATACACGACCGCGCAAAGTGGACTTTCGCTTAGTTGTCGCCACGAATCAGAATCTAGCTAAACAAGTAGAAGCGGGCCTATTTCGCCTGGATCTTTACTACCGTCTCAACGTCATACCGGTCACGCTTCCTCCTTTACGCGACCGCCGAGAGGATATTCCTGATCTCGTGGAAGCCTGTTTGAAGCGCCTTAACCAACGCTATGGGCGACAAAAAATCCTGGGCAACCAAGTATGGTCAACCTTAATGGGAAGCGACTGGCCAGGTAACGTCCGCGAGCTTGAAAACTGGCTAGAAAGAGCTTGGTTATCCAGCCCAACGGATCAAATTGAAGCACCTAGCCCTCACCCCTTTACGGAGCAGCCCCCTGCTAATCTAGCGCAAACTTCAACCTCTTCGTTAGTCGCCGCCTTAGCACCAGAGGAAACCCTAAAGCAGTACCTCGCCAGGCTGGAGCGCGACACACTGGAAGCGCTGAGCAAAACGCTACCCAGCACGTATGCCATCGCTGAACGGCTGGGTATCAGCCAATCCAGCGTGGTGCGCAGGCTGCAGCGTTATGGCATTAAAATCACTGTCTAACGCTTAGGCTGACATATCCTCGCCACATAAGCGTCACACAACCGAAACACCTTCATCGCACTCTGAAACATCGTTGTTTATTGCTGGTGAAGGGGTTTATGAGCCAATCGCGTATCCGCCTGGAGCGCGTCTCCAAATGTTGGGGCGCGACAACCGCTGTCGATGACATCTCGTTTGATGTCACGCCTGGGCAGTTCGTTATTTTGCTGGGGCCATCTGGCTGCGGCAAATCTACCACGCTGCGTATGGTGGCGGGTTTGGAAGGGGCCAGTAGCGGGAAAATCCATATTGGCGAGCGCGATGTCACCCTTCTTCCCCCCGGCGACCGCGGGCTGAGCATGGTGTTTCAGTCCTATGCGCTGTTCCCGCACTTGAGCGTTGCCGACAATATCGTTTTTGGCCTACGCAGCCGCAACGTACCCAAAGCCGAACAGCGCCAACGGTTAGCCCACGTCGCTGAACTGGTTGATCTTACTGACTACTTAAACCGCAAGCCTGCCCAGCTTTCCGGCGGCCAGCGCCAGCGGGTGGCGTTGGCCCGCGCGATTATTTCTGAACACCCGATCTGCTTGATGGATGAGCCACTTTCCAACCTGGATGCACGGCTGCGAAGTGATATGCGTCGGGAAATTAAAGCGCTGCAAAGCCGCTTAAACATGACGGTGATTTACGTTACTCACGACCAAGTGGAGGCCATGAGCATGGGCGATCGTGTGATTTTGATGCAGCAAGGAAAAATCGTTCAAGACGGCACACCTGACGAGCTCTATAACCGCCCGGCCAGTGCCTTCGCCGCTAGTTTCATTGGTAGCCCCGCCATGAATCTCCTGCCACTGGTAGCAGGTGAAAAGGGAGCCGTTATAGAAGGCGAACCAACGACGCCGGTCGCTCCTTTAGAAGCCGCGGGCGGGCAACTGGGTGTGCGCCCAGAAGATATCGAGCTACGCCCCGAATCTGAACCCGGCGTTCCCGCAATGGTGTTGAGCGAAGAGTACCTAGGCGCGGACACCATTGCTCATGTGGTAGTGGGCGCACATACCTTACGCGTTCGAATTAGCGGCAAACACTCTGTACCCAACTCGACCTGCCGTCTGTACTGGCCAGCAGAAAGCGCTCACTTTTTCGATCCTCACGGTACACGGCGAGACGACCTCATGATGGGCGCGCTTACGCCAACATACCGAACCGTTCCTCGTCCACCCGCGGTGGGCTCTTTCCAGCACTGACACTCGTGGAGCCGTTTATGCGTTTACGTATTCCTTTCGCTATGACTACCCTGGCAGCTGGCCTATTAAGTGTTGCTCACGCTAATGCGAATAGCGTTGACCTCACTATGTACTACCCCGTTTCGGTGGGCGGTGCGCTAACCGACGTGGTGGATAATTTAGTAGCTGAGTTTGAAAGCGAGCATCCGGATATCAACGTAGCTGCGATTTATGCTGGCAACTACGATGACACCCGCGTGCGGGCAATGTCTGCCATCGAAGCAGGCGATACACCGCAACTATCGGTGCTGTTTTCTATCGACCTATACGAGTTAATTGAGCAAAACGCC
Source organism: Halomonas sp. TD01 (assembly GCF_923868895.1). GTDB lineage: Bacteria > Pseudomonadota > Gammaproteobacteria > Pseudomonadales > Halomonadaceae > Vreelandella. Next base: position 1,767,860 of record NZ_OV350343.1, on the reverse strand, counting down.
ATTGTCGCCTTCGACGACCTGGTCGAAACCGATGAAGAGCGTGAGTGGCTCGATAGCTTCTACCCAGGCCTGATGGAAAACGGCCAGTTGGATGGCAAAACTTACGGCATCCCCTTCCAACGCTCGACCATTGTGCTGTTCTGGAACAAAGACGTCTTTGAAGCGGCAGGTCTTGACCCCGAAACGCCCCCTGAAAACTGGCAAGAGATGGCCGACATGGCCGCTACCGTGCGCGAAACCTCTAATGGTGAGCAGTGGGGTGTGATGGTTCCTTCTACCGGCTACCCCTACTGGATGTTCCAGGCATTCGCTTTTCAAAATGGCCACCGGCTAATGAGCGAAGATGGCACCGAAGTCTACTTCGATGACCCCGCAGCGGTTGAAGCGCTGGAGTATTGGGTATCGCTAGCCACCGAGCACAATGCCATGCCTGACGGCACCATTGAGTGGGGCACCCTACGCCAGAACTTTCTCGAACAGTCTACCGCGATGATGTGGCACACCACCGGCAACCTAACCGCTGTGCGGAGTGACGCAACGTTTGATTTTGGCGTCGCCATGCTGCCGATGAAAACCCAGCGCGGCAGTCCTACTGGCGGTGGCAACTTCTACATTTTTGAAGATACGACGGAAGAAGAGCAACGCGCGGCGATGACCTTTATTCGCTGGATGACCGACCCTGAGCGCGCCGCTGCTTGGTCAATTGAGACCGGCTATATGGGCGTTAGCCCCGCCGCCTACGAAACCGACGCGCTGCAAGACTATGTGGAAGAGTTCCCACCTGCCGCGGTCGCCCGCGACCAGCTTGAACACGGCACGGCAGAGCTTTCCACTTACCAGGGTGGCCGCATTCGCCGCGCCTTGGATAACGCCGTGCAAGCGGCGCTGACCGGTCAAATGACACCACGAGAAGCGCTTAACCAAGCGCAGCAAGAGGCCGATAGCGTGCTGCGTCGCTACGCCCGCTAAGGCTCTTCGTTCAAAGGTAATTTATAGACCTGTTCGCCGGGGTTCGCTCCGGCGCTTCCAACGTGCGGTATTCAATTATGTCCTTCACCGACCACCGCAAAATGCAGCTTTACGGCGCCCTGTTGCTGTTGCCTGCCGCCATACTGTTAGCCACCTTTGCTTACCTTCCAACCATCGCCACTGTGGTCAACAGCTTGTTTTTACCCGGCTTTCGCGGTGCGCCTACGCAATTTGTAGGGCTAGAAAACTACCACGTGTTGTTTGCAGACCCGACGTTTTGGAAGGTAGCCCGTAACAACCTGATCTATGCGCTAGGTACGATTCCTACGTCTATCGCTCTGGCCTTGGCGATGGCGCTGTTTGTAAATGGCAAATTGCGCGGGCGTGGCTTTGTGCGGATGGCTTATTTTACCCCTACTATTTTGCCAATGATCGCAGCCGCCAATATCTGGATGTTCTTCTACGCGCCGCAGATCGGCCTGTTTAACAAGTTGCTCGGCGCGCTAGGATTTTCCGGCGTGAACTGGCTTGGCGATCCAAGCGTGGCGCTTGGCTCTGTGATTGTGATGTCGATATGGAAGGAAGCCGGCTTTTTCATGATTTTTTATCTGGCAGCGCTGCAGGGGATTCCGCCAGAACTGAAGGAGGCTTCTGAGCTTGAGGGCACCAGTCGCTGGAGCTTCTTCAGGCGGGTGACCTTCCCACTGCTGATGCCCACCACGCTATTTGTGCTGATCAACGCGCTAATTAATGCAGTACGGGTCGTCGATCACCTGTTCATTTTGACCAAGGGCGGTCCGAACAACGCCACTAACCTGCTGCTTTATTACGTTTATGAGAACGCGTTCTCCTTCTTTGACCGCACCATGGCGGCCACCATCACCGTGGTCATTTTGCTAGTGCTTGCGGTGGTGGCCACGCTGAAGTTCACGGTTCTCGATCGCAGGACACACTACCAATGAGCTCAACCTCATCACTGCCTTCAAAAACATACTCGCCACGCGCGCGCTTTTTTTCAGTGCCATCGCTTGAAACCATTGCTGCTTGGCTGCTGGCGCTTATCTGGATTTTTCCGCTGCTGTACGCATTTTGGGCAGCGTTCCACCCCAGCGAATTTATGGTCAGTTTTACGCTGTTTGCGCCATTAACACTGGAGAACTTCGCTGTCGCCTGGGGGCAAGCCCCCTTTGCTCGCTATTATCTAAACACCTTTATGCTGGTAACGGGGGTGGTACTCGCCCAGTTCATTGTGTGCACCTTGGCGGCGTTTGCCTTTGCGCGCTTTCCAATTCCTGGCAAGAACATACTGTTTATGCTGGTGCTTATTCAGCTCTTCGTATTTCCCGAAGTACTGATTGTCGAAAACTACCGCATCGCTAGCGAGCTGGGGCTGATCAACACTATCACCGGTATTGGCCTGCCCTACGTAGCCAGTGCCTTCGGCATTTTTTTGCTGCGCCAAACCTTTAAGACGATTCCCCGAGAACTAGAAGATGCAGCCCGCATTGAAGGCTGCAACTGGCTCGAAATTCTTTGGAAAGTATATGTTCCCCTGGCCAAGCCCACTTATCTTGCTTACGGGTTGGTCTCCATCAGCCACCACTGGAACAATTTCCTGTGGCCACTGGTTGTGACCAATTCAGTAGAAAGCCGCCCATTAACCGTCGGCTTAGGGGTCTTCTCTGCCCCGGAAACCGGCGTAAACTGGGCCACGGTGAGTGCCGCCACGCTATTAAGTATCGCCCCACTGCTAATCGCCTTCCTGCTCTTTCAGCGTCAATTCGTGCAGTCGTTTTTAAGGGCAGGGATTCGCTAGATATTTTAGTCGCAAAGCCCGCAAAACAGGTGTATCAAACTAGGACTTATCGGTAAACCCTGCGGGAGTCGCGACTGACTACCGCTGATTTTCAGATAGCATTTAATGTTTTCCCCATTCGCCACTCCGCTTCATAGCCCCCCACTGATGCTTACGACGTGAAAACCATTGCCATAAACCACGACAGCGCCAGAGAGTATTTAATTGTCGATAACCAAAGTTCTCTATCACTGCCACAAGAAATAGCCGCCACATATCCCCCCGTTTTGCGTATACGCGAAACGATAGCGTTTCCAGTAACAACCCATTAACCGACAGCAGGATGCCCATACCAATGGCAACCAACATAAAGACGGTCAACGCTACAGGAGAAATAACCCCCAAACTGAAACCGACCAACATAAACAGGTAGCCACCTAGTTCAATTAATGGCCCCAGCCACTCAAACAATGCCATAAATGGCCATGCCAGCCTTCCCGGCGCTCCACCTCGACGACTCACCGCCATTTTGGCATGACGCGATAGACTTTCGGCCAGCCCACGCTGCCAACGACTACGCTGCTTGCCTAACGTGGCAATATCTTCGGGCGCTTCTGTCCAGCAAATAGGGTCTGGCAAATATTGGATACGATACGGAAGGTTCTTTTCACGGTGATAGCGGTGCAACCGCACCACTAGCTCCATATCTTCCCCTACAGTGGTAGTGCTATAGCCACCGATATCAATCACTCGCTCACGATTAAATAGGCCAAATGCTCCTGAAATAATCAACACCGCATTCATCGGCGTCCAGCCTAAACGGCCTAATAAGAACGCGCGCAAATACTCAACAATTTGAAAACGTGCTAGCAAATTGCGAGGAAGTCCTGCCTCAAGCAAATACCCCCCTTGAACTTTGGAGCCATTGGCAATACGCACCGTACCACCAGCCGCTATCGTGCGCTCATCCTCTAAAAAAGGTTGAACAACCCGTAACAGGCTATCTCGCTGCAAAATGGAATCGGCATCTACTGCGCAAAAAAGCTCGTGCCTAGCCGCGTTAATCCCAGCATTTAAAGCGTCTGCCTTACCCCCATTCGCTTTATCAATCACTTTTAGATGGCTATAGCGACGCGAGCGATAAACACCTAACACTTCTTTATGGGAAACACTGAGGCGCAGTGGTTCAGGATACTCCTCTAGATCAAAGGCTTCTTTCAGTTCTGCCAGGGTGTTGTCCTTTGAACCATCGTTAATAACCACAATTTCAAACTCAGGATACTGAAGCTGCATCAGCGATAGAAGCGACGTGCGAATGGTAGCCTCTTCGTTAAACGCTGGCACCAGAATGGATACAGCTGGCTCCACACCAAGGTATGGCACTGTTTCACCAAGCTCAGCACGCTGGCGCATATAGCGACGGAGGCTAATCATGGACAATACATTCAGAGCTAAGTAACCGCCATTCAGCAGTACAAAGTAACTAATAAATCCAACTTGTAACCACCAAATCCAATCAAATCCGAGCACTGCTTGCCAGCTTTCCATCACTGCTTCTCCGTCATCGCGCGACGCAACGCATCACGGCCATAACGATCCTGTAGCCCTTCGTATAGGGCGCTAAGATGGTGAGCCTCGATACCCGGAAGCGCAACTAAAGCGTCAGCCGCCGCTTGACGCACCCACCAATTAGAATCACTTAACACACGAATAAATTGCGCCTCATCATCACTGTTTGCCTGGCGCTTGAACGCAACAACAGCTTCAGCCCGCACCTGTGGCAGCGGGTGGTCGAGCGCATTTATTAACAACTCCCGGTCTTGCCGATCATGCAACTCTGCCAAACAACGTAACGACGCACACACGGCATCGCACTGCTCTTTACTCATTTCCACAGAGACAGGCGTTTGGTGAAGGCAACGCCTAGCCCATCCTGCTGCTTTAGCCGGTAACACCCACTCAAGCAACGCCACAATTCGCATGGGAGAGCCTTGCTGCAACGCCGTAAGAAGCGGCGGCCCTGCTGCTGTCCGTCCCGCCTGCTTACAGAGCGACTTAAAGCGGAGATACGCCCAATCTCGTCGTTGCATATAAAAAGGAACTAAAAACTGCATGGCACGGGCTGGGTTCATCGCAACCAGCACCTGCGCGGCCGCCAAGCTTTCTATCGCGTTTGATGACATTACCAGCGGCGCTACAGACACCCAATGACGCTCTTCACCTACATAGCGTAAGCAGGTAAGTGCTAAAAGCCGCCGGTGTACTTTTCTACTGCCTAGAAGAGCTACTACATAGTCATCCATCACTAAGTGGTTAAAAAACGCATTTAACTTTTCTTTCGTGCTGCCTCGTAGCTGGCGCTGCAAACTCACCCACATCAGCAGTAGCCAAAGGCGCTCTTCCTGGCGTTTCTGAGTTAATGGCGGCAACTTCTCATACTCGCCAATACTCCAAGCAGTGAGCACTGGGCGCCATAGCTGCGTAAAGGCAGCTCGCCTTCGCTCGCGCCTAGTAGCTAACTCAGAGAGCACCAGTACATTTAACATCATTAACAGCGTAACCGAGGCAAGCGCCATAACGCTGTAAACGGCTATCCTAAGAACAGGATCACCTAGCATAACGGTGAGCTCTTGAAGGGCCGCTAACAATAGGTCAACTAACGTTTGTAGTTCAGAAAGCACGGCGTACGCCCACCTGAACACCATAGCGGTTATAAATATCCCCCTGGCTGAGCCAGCCGAGATCCCAGGCAATGGCCCAGTTCGCATCTAGCCAATGCCTGCCACGCACTCCTAGTCCTGAAACGGAACTAGTTAATACATTGCCATTCGGCAGCCCCTCTTCCTCACGCCCGGCGTTGGCACGAAGGCCAATAAAGCTTGTGTCGTTATAGTAGCGTTCAAGTGCCACTGCGTGCCCAACTGGCGTACTTGCCCCCTCAACATCACTAATGTTCAAGGTATAAGCGCCACGCCAACTTCCCCAATAGCGCTCAACCCCTAGTGCTAAACGGTCAACCTGGGAGTCCTCATATTGCGTACGGCGTATACTAGCGTTACCCAACCATCCATCAGGAAATAAGCGCTGTATGCGAAGGTCAGCGTACCAGTTAGGCAGAAAATCAGCGTCAAACGATCTACCTACTTCTGGCTGTACAAACCAGTTCTGTCCTATTGGTACAGCAGTACCTGCTTCAATGCCTTCATCCCAACTTCCATAACGACGCTCCCGCAGCACAGTGCCATACCACGTTACCCCCTCAGCAGTGTGATGCTGGGCATCAAAGCGCTGGGCCTGCCAGGAGGAGAATCCGCTGTCTAGGTGCTCATAACGCTGCGATACTTCAATTTCAGTCCGGCCTTCATCGGCCGTCACAAAGGGGGCAATACCCAAGGCTAGGACCATTAGTACTAGATGCCGCTTGCTTGCCGCATTTCCTTTACCATTAGCACGATCAACGTGAACCATCAGTTTTCCCCTTTAACGTTTACGCAAAAAACGGCGTAAGCGCGCCAATAGCTCATCTGGTTGGAACGGCTTAGTGACATAGTCGTCCGCTCCCAACTCCAGCGCACGGACAATGTCCGCTTCCCGTGCCTTGGCGGTTAGCATTAATACGGGCACATCCTCCCACGCAGGTAACGCACGCAATCGAGCAAGCACTTCTAAACCATCATGGTAAGGGAGCATAATATCTAGCAGAACAAGATCGGGCACTTGGCTATTGTTCGTCCCAATGGCAATTCGTTCTAGCGCTTGCTTGCCATCCTCGGCATGCTCTACTTGGTAGCCGTTCCGCTCCAATATAAAGCGCAATAGAAAAGCGATATCCTCTTCATCCTCGACCATTAAAATGGTGGCAGTCGCTGATGGCATAAACATTCCTTACATTAGTTATGTCATATTATTAATTATTGATGCGTAAACTAAGTATTGCTAATTATAGGTAACCGAAACCAAAAACAGCTTCCTTTGGACGGCTCTGAGTCAAAACCAATGGTTCCTCTCATCTCCTCTACAAGGGCCTTAGTAATTGCCAATCCTAGCCCAGTCCCCCCTGTACGTCGCCGATCTGAGCCATCTGCCTGGGCAAAACGATCAAATACGCGGGGCTGAAATTGCAGCGGAATGCCATTACCATTATCGCTAACGCTTACTTCAAACCAACGGCTATCCACTCGCCTTGCATTAACTTGCACATCCCCACCTTGAGGAGAGTGTTTGCACGCATTTGAAATCAGGTTAGCCATTACCTGGGCAAACCGCTCTGGATCTACTTCAACGAGATCACTATCCTCGATTGGCTCTGCCAACGCGTTGCTAAAAGGAGGGGTTAACACCGAGGAGCCAAAAATCAAGGAAACGCCAAAATTGGCTGCATAAGGCTGATTAATAGCCACAGCCAGTTCTACTAATGACTTAAGTGACACTAACTGCCATTGAAAGGTCAGCTGTCCGCTTTCAAGCTTTTCGATATCTAAGATATCATCAATTAAACGCTTTAAGCGCTGACCATTACTGTTCGCCACGGCGACCAAACGCTGCGCATCATTATTTAGCGAACCATCAATACCACTATGCAACATATCTAAGGCGCCCAAAATCACGGTTAGTGGCGTACGTAACTCATGGCTCACTGTAGAAACGAATGTCTGTTGCATCGTCATGATTCGCTGGCGATGACGCCACTGACTGATAATAGACATACTAGTAATCATTAAAAGCAGCGCCACAAAGGCAGCTCCAGCCCCCCACAGCCATCGCGATTGGTGAGCTTGGCGGGTAGCCTTCTGGGTCTGTGTATTTAAGTACTCGCGCTCGCGCTGCTCAAGGACATTGAGATGGCCACGCAGATGATCCATCGTCTGTCTACCGCCTGCCGCTAACAACCTCAATGCTGCTGCCTCCATACCATCACTTTCTCGCACAGCAATGTTATCCTCAGCAATCTGAATACGACGAGCCACTAAAACATCGAAACTTTCCAAGCGCCCAATATTTATCTCAGTCAATGCCGTTAACTGCATCAATCGGTTGAGCTTATCTTCTATCTTTGCTCGAGCTTGCTGGTAAGGCAGCAAATAGGCAGGCTGACCAGTAATTACATAGCCACGCTCACCCGTCTCTAGGTCTAGTAACGTTGTTTGGAACGCTTGGATCAGAGTGATGGTTTCAAGGTGTTTATGAACAGCAGCATTGGACGTTAAAAGCGCTTCTTGTACACGCACGCCCTGCCACCCCAACGCTATTAAAATAAAAGCCGCCAATATCAGAGCAAGCAACTGAAAGCGGCGTAGTAATAGGTGGGCAATATGCTTTGTCAATGTAACTCCAGAGAAAGACTATTTAATCAATGGGAACCCTCATATTTATAGCAGTACCATTCTTTATTATCACTGACTAACACCGCCCTTTTTGAGCTCAGACAATTGGGGCGCCACTTCGCCTGTAATGACAGGGATGGCGATTATCTTTCTCCCCGCCCTTGGCAGTGTTCGCCACGCGCTATCGCGGCGGCATCGAAGATGCCGGTGTCCAGTACCCAGGCGGTGACAAGCGTAGCGGGTGTCACGTCAAAGGCAGGGTTCCACACGGGGGCATTTTCGGGAGCCCAGACGACATCACCAAAAGCGCCGGAAGCACCACGGATTTCTGCCGCATCGCGCTGTTCAATCGGAATATCACTGCCGGATGCGCAGGCAGGATCCACCGTGGTGTAAGGCGCAACCACGTAAAACGGCACGTTATGGTAGTGGGCGGCAACGGCGAGCATGTAGGTGCCCACTTTGTTGGCGAAGTCGCCGTTGGCGCAAATTCTGTCGGCACCGACCATGACTTTATCGACTTTCCCTGCGGCCATCAGGCTGGCAGCCATGCTGTCAGCAATCAGTTGGTAGGGAATATCTAGGTCAGCCATTTCCCAAGCGGTTAAACGGCCACCCTGGAGCAGCGGACGTGTTTCATCCACATACACATGCAGCGCCACACCGCGTTGCTTGGCGATTGCCAACGCGCCAATGGCGGTGCCAACGCCTGCGGTAGCAAGCGCCCCGGTATTACAGTGGGTCAGGACGCGGTCACCTGATTGCAAAAGGTCAGCTCCCCGCTCGGCCATACGCTGACAAAGCGCGCGGTCTTCTGCAAACAATTCAGCGGCACGCTCAGCCAAGGCGGCAACCCCTTGCTCAAAGCAGGCTTCCATGGCATCCAGGCAGTACATCAGGTTCACCGCGGTGGGACGCGTGGCACGTAAGCGATCACTGACAGACTGCCAATCACCGTTTGGATGGCGCGCGGCAGTCTGCGCCAGCACAAAGGCAGCGCTCAAGCCAATCAGCGGCGCGCCACGAATCGCCAGGTTTTTAACCGCACTCTGCCACGCGTCGGGCGTGTCGCAACGCTGCCACTGCTCAGCCTGGGGCAACCGAGTTTGATCCAAGTACTCAAGGTTATCGGCATAGACCCGTAAACTGCGTGATTGAAGAAGTGGGGGCATCGTTGGGCTCCTTAATATCAGGCGCGAAGCTTATCATATAGAATGACGGCCATTAGAAGAGGCGACGCAGACCCTATGATGACGCTACAAACTGAATTGCTGAATGCCATTTCATGGGCGGCGCAGCAAGGCTGGACGCCAGCCACCGGCGGTAACTTTTCCGCCCGTACCGAGTCAGGCTATTGGGTCACCGCTTCCGGGCGCGATAAGACTCGTATTCAAGCCGAAGACCTGCTGCTGTGCGACCTGGATGGCCGGGTGCTATCAGGCGATGGTAAGCCGAGCGCGGAAAGTGATCTTCACGCTGCGCTTTATCGGCTAGACCCGACCATCAACTGCGTGCTGCACACCCATACGTTAGCCAGCACTGTGCTGTCACGGCGCTTTCCAAACGGCATTGAGCTAAGTGGCTTTGAAATGCAAAAAGCCTTAGCGGGCAACGTGACTCATGATGCCTCGGTTCTTTTACCTGTGGTACCAAATTCCCAAGATATGGACGAGCTAGCGGAGCATGTACGCCTCGGCTGGCCGATGCCCTGGGGCTTTTTGGTGGCGGGGCACGGTATTTATGCCGTGGGCGATAGCATCGCTAGTTGCCGTCGGCACTTGGAAGCCATTGAATTTTTACTGTCCTGTGTACTTGAAGAGAGCCGGTGGTCTAAATGAATAACCCAGCTGTTCGCGCCGTTGTAACCGATATCGAAGGCACCACCACGGATATTAACTTTGTGCATAAGGTGCTGTTTCCCTACGCCCAGGCCAAGCTGCCCGACTTTCTACGCGCGAATGCAGACACACCTGCGGTTGCCGAGCAAATTAGCGCCGTGCGCAGTGAAATGGGTGACCCTGATGCCACGCTGGATGCTGTCATTGCGCAGTTGCTGCATTGGATCGAGACCGACCAAAAAGCCACGCCGCTGAAAGCACTGCAAGGCATGGTGTGGGCGGACGGCTATCAGCGTGGCGATTTTAAAGGCCACCTGTATAGCGACGTCGCCCCGGCGCTGCGCCAGTGGCAGCAGGCAGGCAAGGCGCTGTACGTCTACTCATCAGGTTCCGTGCAGGCGCAGAAGCTGCTGTTTGGCTACAGCGATGAAGGCGACTTAACCCCCCTGTTTAGCGGCTACTTCGACACTCATATTGGCCATAAGCGCGAAGCCACGGCCTACCAGCGAATTATCGCTGAGCTTGACCTACCGCCGGAAGCGGTGCTGTTCTTGTCGGACGTGGTCGAAGAGTTGGACGCCGCCAAGCAGGCGGGCATGCAAACCCTGCAGTTAGTTCGCGAAGGCACCCAGGCGGGCAACACCCACGCGTGCGTTACCCGCTTTGATGAAATTGCCCTTTAGCCTTTATGGCCCATCACCTTTAAGGAGAGCCTACGATGTCGCAACTGAAAGTATTTGCTGATCAGAACCCTAACGATGCCCTGCTAGACATCACTGACGGCGAGCAGATAACTGCTGAGCTGAACAAGGTGGGTGTGCTGTTTGAGCGCTGGGCAACGCTGGGCGAGATCGCCGACGATGCCACCCAGGAAGACATTTTGGCGCTCTACCAAGACGATATCGACCGGGTGAAAGCCATGGGCGGCTACCAAACCGTTGATGTGCTGCACATGGTGCCCACACACCCAGACAAAGACGCCATGCGCCAGAAGTTCTTAAACGAGCACCGCCATCACGAAGACGAAGTGCGCTTCTTCGTTAAAGGCCAGGGGCTTTTCTGCCTGCATATTGAAGACAAGGTGTATCAGGTACTGTGTACCCGCAATGACCTGATCAGCGTACCCGCGAACACGCCCCATTGGTTTGATATGGGCCCAGCGCCAGAATTCACTGCGCTGCGCTTCTTCGATAACGTTGAAGGCTGGGTGCCTCACTGGACAGAGAGCGATATCGCCGGGAAATTTGATCGCTTGGATCAGCTTTGATTAGTGAATAGTAAATCGTAAGTAGTGAATCGTGGGAGGCAGTTGTAGCGCGGCGTAAGCGTCAGCGCACCCGCGGAAGCAGCGCGCTAGCGGTGCCGAAGGTGGCACCGAGGCCGGATCAGGCGCGGAGGCATTATCCAGGCGGCTGGCGCCGCCGTCGCGGGTGCCTCATACGCTCGTCCCTCGCGAGATTCGTTACACTGCGCTACTGGGCTTAACAATAGTTGAGTTGGGCTCATTATGTAGCGCGGCGTAAGCGTCAGCGCACCCGCGAAGCAACGCGCCAGCGTTACCGAGGTTGGCACCGAGGCGGGATCAGCCACAGTGCCATTATCGAGAAGCCCATTATATCGAGAGGGGTAAGAGTTTATAACACCTCTTGCTGGTTATACGCCCTGGCTAAATCCGCCAGCGCGGTAAGGTCACTATAGGCTTCTGGCTCCATAATTAACGCTTGGCCCATCAGCACATTGCGTGCCTCCAGCTTGGCGCGAAGGGCAGTATCTTCAATCTCTTCAAAGTCAGCATTGTGAGCCAGCGATAAAACGCGACGATGCATTTCAATGCCGCAGTAAGCCAGCGCATCCAAACGAATCTCTTCCAGCAATGCATCACAGGCGTCATCGGCGCTGTTACCCTGGGCTTCAAACAGCGCTTTCGGAAACAGTATACCGGTGCGCTCGGTTTGCCACAGGTGGCGGAACTCAGCATCAAAGCGGGTAAAGCACGCCTCTATCACCTCAAGAATCCACGCTTGGTACGGCTCAAGTTCATCGGCTTGGCGATGGGCGGGCTGACTGAAGTAGGCCATCAAGAAGTTGGCGACGGCCATTCCTAGGTCAAAAGCCATAGGGCCATACTGGGAAAACTCGGGATCAATCACCCGCACATCGGACTCGGTGGCCATAATTGACCCAGAGTGCAAATCACCGTGCAGCATGGTTTCGGTATTCGCGGTGAACTTCATCAACAACCGCTGCACCTTGGCTTTTAAGCGCGTATTACGACGCAGCTCATCCACTACCGGCGAAAGCTCCGGCGTATGGCGGTTCATTTCGGCGCCGTAATAGGGGTCGGTAAATACCAGTGATTCCGTTATCGCAGGGATCGCAACGTTGCCTGAAAACAGTCCCACGTCGACTTTTTTCTCAGGGCTGCTTAAGGAGAGTTCCGAGCCACGAAACGCCATCCGAGCGCAGAACTCACCGATGGTTTCGCCAAGCTGAGCAACCCGCTCACCGCTGATCAGCTTGCGGCGCAGAATCGTGTGGGGGTATAGATACTCCATGACGATCAGCGCTTGGGGCTTGTCGAAATAAAACACTTCTGGCGCTATGCCCGGCGCACGTTGAGCCTGACGCACTAAGGCGTAATATTCAAAGTGGGCACGGTAAAGCGGCAGCGGCCAGCTCTCGCCTACCATACGAACATAAGGCAGCGCTTGTTTTACCACCACGCTTCCTGCACTTCCCGATACAATGAATACCAGGTTGAGATTGCCATCCCCCACTTCGCGAATCTGCCACTGCCCAGGGTTGCCGCCCACTCGGCTTGCCACTTCCTCTACATCACCTAGCCGCTGTGCCAATGTATCGACATTCAATGCCTGATAGGGCTGCTCGTGTGCCACTATTTGATTCCTCACGAAAAATGATGCTTGTTTGTCATACCCCAGCAGGGTTGTCAAATGGGCGGCTTCTTAGCCGTATTAATACTGTTATTAGTCACTCGACATTCGCCATCCAAACGCAGTTACGGCCTCGCCGTTTAGCTTCATACAGTGCTGCATCAGAATGGGCCAAAAAATCGTCTGGCGTGAAACGCTTTGTCGGGCGTAGCAGTGCCGCACCTATGCTGACAGTTACAAGACGCTGCTCATGACAACCCTCATTAGGGATATATAACGCTTCAATGCTATGCCGGATGCGCTCCGCCGCTTGCCTGACTGCTTGTAGCGTTGCATTAGGCATCAGCACCACAAATTCCTCGCCCCCAAAGCGCACTACCAAATCGGAATCACGGCTATTGGCCTGTATGGTGGTCGCCACTTGGCGTAGGCACTGATCACCTTGTAGGTGACCATAATAATCGTTGTAGGCTTTAAAGAAATCGATATCGATTACCATAAGGCCCAAAAAATTATGTTTATCAATAGCTTCCTGCCATCTTAACGGAAAAAGCGTATCAAACTGACGCCGATTGGCGATATTGGTTAATGGGTCTGTAACCGACAGTCGAGATAGCTTCCGATTGTCTTCTAAATAATAGCCAGACCATATTTTTTCTTTTAAAACAAGAAGGTATGCCGTCCTCTCGCTTCGCTCAAGACGGTAATTAGCAAATAGTGTAAACAGCGCTTTAGCAACGATAGAAAACATCGCCAATCGCTTTGCTTCTTGTGGCATGGGGTCATAGTCCACAATAAACACCAGCATTATCAAAACACCAATGCCGGATGACACACAGGCATAGCTAAAACGAAGCGGATAAATAATATTTCCCACTACCAAAATAAGACCAAAAGAAAAAACATCTAAATAAGAATAAGGCTCTGTTGAGGTTGAAAAAATCAAACATGAAACCAACATGGCAACCACAATTGTCGTCGCCATTAATGTTTCACGTATGGCTGGGGCAACACCACGATAAACCCACCACAGAATCGTCAAACCAATAGGCAGCATCACGCCTATTCTTAACTGCACCGCCGTAACAAAAGAGTCAGGCCGAAAGCTATAATCATTGATGAGAAACAAACTATAAATAGAGGCGGCTATCAGGCCTGCCACAACCATGTTGCGGCTACGGTGTTGCTGAGTATCAGCTTCGAAACGCGACTCAACCTCATCTGTAAACTTCAATCGCCAAGGGCTTTTTTCCAGCTCTTCATCCACGGCCGTAAGCAGCGCATCATTAATCATCCCTTGCCCCTCTACCGCTTGAGAGATTTTCTTTTGATTGCATCACCATGAAAAATCGAGGTTACCACCTCCACGCTTAAACAGTGTGCCACACTACCGTTTAGTTAATAGCAAACTTCTTTCAGTTTTAAACAAAACCCTATGTTACTGATACTTCAAGAACAATGACTAATGGATCTGATACCGCTAATAACTTATATAACAATTCGCTTCCATTTATATGTCTACTTTAACCAGCTAAAAAACCGGTCATGATATTTAAGAGGCATCATCATTAGCTTAAAAATCTCACCCCGCGGGCTGCCAAAGGGCTGCGCAGCCTATCGGGGAGCGGGCTATCAGTAATCACCGCATGGTAATCAGCAAGCTGACCGGCGGCACAGCGCAGCGGCAGGTCGAATTTGGTTTTATCCAGCACCAGGATACGGTATGCAGCGTGTGATAGCAGCGCTTCGCGAGCCATGACCTCGTCATCATTGTAGTCATATAAATGGCCATGACTGTCCATACCGCCCACTGAGACGATGCCGACATCCACTCGATAGCGCTGAAAGAAGCGCCAGGCATCGCCGCCAATCACATCTTGATCTCGGCGTCGTACCCGCCCACCTGCCACCACCAGCTCACACTCCAAGGTGCACAATTTGATGAGTGCATGCAGGTTATTGGTCATAATCTGCAAACCTTGTTTGTCACGCAAGGCATCAGCCAACTGTTCTACCGTGGTACCCGTGCCTAAAAATAGCGATTGGTGATGCTGAATCAGTGAAGCGGCTTGGCGGGCAATCTGGCGCTTACCCGCTTGATTAACGATTTGGCGCTGATCGTAGCCAATATTTTCCTGATCAGGAAATGGCAACACTTCCCCGTGGCGCCGCAATACCAGCCCTTGCTCCGCTAAAACACGAACATCCCCACGCAATGTTTGTACCGACACATCAAACTGGCTAGCCAGCGACTCCAGAGGCTGGCGACCTTGCTGACGAACCTGCGCCAACACGGCACGACGGCGCTCGTTTAAGCCCATTATTTTCTTCACGTTGACGACCAATTAAGTAACGAAAGCTATTTTTTGACAGGCGAAAGCCTATCGCCATCAAACGAAAGCGTAGTGTCACGATGTTGTAAGCCGATGACAGTAGTGTGATCAGTGTTCACCTACTGGAGGTTTTATCATGTTGAAGCGCTCACTCTGCACTGCCGTTACACTTGCAAGCTTTGCTCTATCGTCGTCGCTGCTGGCTGATGACAAATTGGTGCTCTATACCAGCCAGCCCAATAGCGACGCCCAGCAAACCGTGGATGCCTTTCAGGCTGCCTATCCCGAGATTGATGTGGAGTGGGTTCGCGATGGCACTACTCGTCTGATGACTCGCCTACGCTCAGAGCTTTCCGCTGGTGTCAGTAACCCAGACGTACTGTTAATTGCTGACAGCATGACCATGACCTCGCTCAAGCAAGAGGGCCATTTGCAGGCTTACCTCAGCCCAGAGCGGGAGGCTTATGACGAGGCGCTATACGATCCGGAAGGCTACTTCTACGGCACCAAACTGATCACCACGGGGATTGTGTATAACACCGCTGCCGAGCATCAGCCGCAGCGTTGGCAAGATCTGACGGGGCCTGACTATGAAGACCTTGTAACAATGCCAAGCCCGCTCTATTCAGGCGCAGCGCTTATTCATATGGCAGCGCTGAGCGACCACCCCGATCTTGGAATGGGCTACTACGAGGCACTGCAAGCTAATCGTGCAGAAGCTCAGGGCGGTAATGGCGGCGTGTTCAATGCCGTTGCCTCAGGCACGAAGCCCTACGGCATCGTGGTGGATTTCCTACCGATTCGCGAGGCAGCCAAAGGCTCTCCGGTTGAGTTTGTCTTCCCCGAAGAGGGCGTTAGCGCGGTCACTGAGCCCGTCGCAATTATGCAGGGCGCCAACAACCTGGACGCAGCACAGAAGTTTGTTGATTTCGTGCTTTCCCAACAAGGCCAAGAACTCGTTAGTCAGCAAGGTTACCTACCCGCCCACCCTGCCGCTACGCCGCCTGAAGGCTTTCCCGCCCGTGATGCTATCCAGCTAATGCCGATCAATATTGAGCAAGCATTGGAGCAGGAAGAAACGTTGAAGCAGCGCTTTAGCGACCTGTTTGGCGGCTAACCATGACACCGTCGCTTAACGTTGGCAGCCAGCACCGCTGGCTGCTCAGCCTAATCACACTCACGGTGGTGTTGTTAAGCCTTGCACCCAGCATACGGCTACTGGTAGAGGCACTTAGTGACCTTGGCCAAGGAAGTGAATCACCGCTGTGGAAAGTGCTCAACGCGGCGAGTACTTGGCGAGCGTTGTGGCACAGTGTGTATACCTCAGGACTTGGCATGCTGATTGCCTTGATGCTGGGTAGCCTGTTCGCCTTCGTGATTACCCTGACCGATATCCGTGGCAAAGCGTGGTTAGTGTTCTGCTTTATGCTACCGATGATGATTCCCCCCCAAGTGACGGCGCTGAGCTGGCTACAGCTGTTCGGCCCCGCCAGCCCGTTGCTGAAAAGCATTGGTATGGCTCCGCCGCTGGGTAGCCCTCAGCCGCTCTACTCGGCGGAAGGCATTGCTCTGTTGTTGGGGATTCAAAGCGCACCGCTGGTCTTTTTAGCGCTGCGCACCTCTCTGATCTCGCTACCCCGCGAGCTTATCGAAGCTGCCCGCATCAGCGGCGCGCGCCAGGCCCAAGTCTGGGGGCAGATTATTTTGCCAGTCACTCGGCACGGTTTAATTGCCGGGGCGGCGATGGCGTTTATTTCTAGCCTGGGCAACTTCGGCATTCCTGCCATGCTGGGGATTCCAACGGGCTACTACGTCTTACCTACTTTGATTTACCAGCGCATGGCTAGCTTTGGCACCGGCGTGCTGGCAGAAATGGCGGCGCTCTCGTTATTGATTGGTGTACTGGCTCTGGCGGGGGTTGCCCTTCAACAATACTGGATGAATCGTAGCCGCTTTGGCTTAGGCGGCCATAGTGGTCGCTCTCATGACTTTACCCTAGGCCGCTTTCGGCCAGCGGTGACGACCGTGCTAGTCAGCGTTTTACTGGTGATTCTCGTCGCACCACTTGCGGCGCTGGTGGTCAGCTCGTTGGTGCCCGCCATGGGGGTTCCCCTTAGCTTCGATAGCGTGACATTAAACGCCTATCACGAAGTGATTGGCCGCCAAGGCGCCACTTGGCGCGCTGTGCGCAATAGCCTATGGCTGGCAGGCGGTGCCGCGCTGGTGCTTATGCTGTGCAGCCTGCCGCTGGCGTATCGCTTGCAGCGGCTGCCTCCGCGCCTCCAACAGCTCACGCTCAGCGCTATTGAACTGCCCTACGCACTACCTGGTGTGGTGCTGGCGATCGCCTGCATTTTGCTGTTCGTACGCCCTTTGCCGCTGATCAACGTAGCGCTCTACGGCACGCTCGGGCTGATCTTTGTGGCCTATCTGGCGCGCTTTTTAGTGGTATGCCTCAAACCCGTTAGCGCCAGCCTGGCCCAGCTTGCCCCCTCCTTAGAAGAAGCCGCACAACTGGCGGGGGCAGGCCCATGGCGACGGCTAACCACGATCGTACTGCCGCTGATTGCACCATCGCTATTTGCCGGGGGACTATTGGTCTTCCTGCTGGCGGTGAACGAGCTGACGGTATCGGCACTGCTTTGGAGCGCTGGCAACGAAACGCTGGGCGTATTGATTTTTAACCTTGATGAGGGCGGTGAAAGCGTGCTGGCATCGGCGGTATCGGTACTGGTGGTCCTAATGGTCGCCACACTGATGCTGTCGCTCAGCCTGCTCGCCCCTCGTTTACCCAAAGGAGTCGTGCCATGGCAGGGCTAACGATTCAACAGGTTACCAAACAGTTTGGCGACCACCGCGCGGTCAATGACCTCTCGCTAGAGATTGAACCGGGGGAGTTTGTGGCACTACTGGGCCCCAGCGGCTGCGGTAAAACCACCATGCTGCGCATGCTGGCGGGATTCGAGAACGTCAGTGGCGGCGAAATACGCCTGAACGATACGCTGCTAGCCAGCTGCCAGCACCATGTGCCACCAGAACAGCGCAACATGGCCATGGTCTTTCAGTCGTACGCGCTCTGGCCGCATATGAACGTGGCCGATAACGTCGGTTACCCACTCAAACTGCGCCGCATTCAGGGCAGTGAGTACCAGCGCCGAGTTGACCATGCCCTGGCACAAGTAGCCCTAGAGCCCTATGCACAGCGTTCGCCCCAGGAGCTTAGCGGTGGCCAACGCCAACGGGTCGCGCTAGCCCGCTGCCTAGTGACTGACCCTGCAGTTGTGTTGTTGGATGAACCGCTGGCCAATCTAGACCGTAACCTGCGTGCGTCCATGGAACACAGCTTTGTAGATTTCCACCGCCGCACCCGAGCGACGATGGTGTACGTTACCCACGATCAAAGCGAAGCCATGGCGATGGCTGACCGTATTGCCGTGATGCGCGACGGCAAACTGGTGCAGTGGGCAACTCCCGAAATGCTTTATCGCGAACCGCGCAGCGAATGGGTGGCAAGCTTTATCGGCCAAGGTAGCCAGTTGGCTATTGCCAACGGCGCACCGGGACAGCGGTTGACAGAAAGTGTCCTAATGCAAGGGATGGCAGCAGCGCAAAACACCCGCTCTCAGTCCACACTTCAGCCCGTATTGGTGCGCCCTGAGCATATTCGCGTAGATGCCCAAGCCCCCAACGAACACGATCTCACCGGGCGCGTCGAGCGGCTGACGTTTCGTGGTGAACGCTATGAGTTGCACCTGCGCTTACCCAACGGCGAAGCGTTGCTGGCTTACCATCACCGCGCGCTTGAGGAAGGTCAGCAAGTCGCTCTGCGGTTATTGGAAGGCTGGTGCCTGGAGCCCGACCAATGAGCGCCCATATTCAAATCTTAAGCGGGCTGGGCGATAAAGGCCCCGCGGCTATCGTGGTCGAAACTAACGGCAAGCGACTACTGCTGGACGCAGGTGGTGCACTGCACCCTGGAGAGTCCATTACTTGGGCAGGCGATTTAGACGTAGATGCGATTCTGGTTAGCCACGACCATATTGACCATATCGGCGGCATTTCAGAACTGCCCGATACCATCCCGCTCTACTGCACGCCCTTAGTCGCGAACGCATTGCCTAAACACCGCGCTTGGCAGCCTTTGCCAGCACGCGGATGCCTAACGGTAGAAGGTATCAAGGTGACCACCGGCCAGGCAGGGCACTCGCTGGGTGGCGTTTGGCTGCATCTGGATGTGGGTGGCGGCATTTTCTACAGCGGTGATGCCTGTTTTGAATCCTGTTTGTTTCCCTTTGATACGCCGCCAACTGCCCGCACCGCGCTATTGGATGCCTCCTACGGCAACTACGACCAGCCCCAGGAAAGCTGTTTGCAGGCTATTCGTCTGCAGCTTGACCAGCCGTTAGTATTACCGGTGCCTGAAACGGGGCGCGCCCTGGAAATGGCGCTGTGGCTGTCGGAAGAGGCCGACCGCCGTCAGCTCCCTTTCGCCATTGACCCGATTATTCGCGATAACCTCGCCGCACTGCTAGCACTGCCAAGCGACTTACGCCGCCCAGGTCTCGACAGTGCGATTAACGCACTACTAGAACGGCAGAATGCTTCGCAGCCAGTGCTGCAGTTGGTCAGTGATCGCAATGATACGCCCGACCAATGGCCCAATTACCAACTACTGCACACCGGTTACTTAACGCCTGAACGTCAAGCCCAGCTTGCCGCATGCGAGGTGCGTTGTCAGCGCTGGAACGTGCACCTGCGTGCATCCCATCTGGTAGCGCTTGCCGACCAGCTAGGCGCCACTCAGGTAGTCCCGCTATTTACCCCACTCACTGGACACTGCTTAAGCGAATGGCATCAACGCCTGGGGCAGCGGCTGTGTACCCACCGCACCCTAGAGGCTCTTCCGCATCAGGCCACGCGCCCCACCGCCCATTTAACTTTTTAGGAAATTAACGATGTCCGCAGTGATTGTTGATGTTGACGGCACGCTTGCCGAATTCCACCCCACCGATGTACACGAATGGGTTCTTGGCCCCGCCAAGCAGTGGGATCCTTTTTTTGCCCATATGGCCGAAGCGCCGGTGATCGACGCGGTGGCCAAGCTGGTTAAGATCCTAAAGGCCCAAGGCCAGCAGATCGTGATTTGCAGCGGCCGCCCGGATAGCCACCGTGCGCATACCCAGCGCTGGTTAGAGCGTCACACCATTCCCTTCGATGCCATGTATCTGCGCCCGCAAGGCGATGATCATGTAGATGATGAAGAGGTGAAGGCCGCGCTACTCAACCAAATGCGTAGTGACGGCTTTGTGCCTTGGCTGGTGCTGGATGACCGTGACGCGGTAGTCGCCCAATGGCGCGCGCTCGGACTTACTTGCCTACAGTGCGCGCCGGGAGACTTTTAACTAACTTGTGAGGCGTGTTCAGACGCTCTTCCACCCAGACAAGCCAAGTGTGAGTCAAGCGCTGACCTAGCTGCAACGTATACAGCGGCGCACGCTCAGCGTCAGTTAATTGTTCTGGCGCTGAGAACCACATCGTTTCAATGGTCTTATACATAGCTAGCCGTTGTTCAAGCTCCTGCTTTAAAGTCTGAAACTCTTTTTCACGCGCTTCTTCCGGCCATACTTCCCACGCAAAAAATTTCGCAAAAAGAGGTGAACGGACAGGTGCGTGATCGAGCGGCTCCGACAGCCAAGCATGAAGCTCATTAATACCCAGCTCGGTAATCGAGTAGATCTTTTTATCAGGCCGATCTTGCTGCGCGATTGACTCGCATCTCACTAAATCAGCGTTCCGCATCTTGTCTAGCTCTCTGTAGACCTGCTGATGGCTGGCATGCCATACATGGGCCATGCCTGCCTTGAAACGCTGGAGCACGTCATAACCACTGCCCGGCTCACGCCTAAGTGTTACCAGCAACACTCCCCGAAGTGACATATCGCCCTCTCCTTTTTATATGCACATAGTTGCATAATAAATGACCTTTTGACTAAACTATACCTATGCATCTAGTTGCATATAAGCCGCTATTCACAACCTATAAGAAAGAGATTTGGCATGCTTACCCTACACATCACCTCTTCGTTTCTCGCCCTCGCGTTAGGCGCAGGCATACTGTTGCTAGCCAAAGGAACCCGCCAACATAAATACGCTGGCCGTGTTTGGGTTCTAGCCATGGTAAGTTCAGCCATCAGCTCCTTTTGGCTAGGAGGAGGCGTTCTGCCCGTATTTGGTCAACTAGGCCCTATTCACTTGCTATCGGTATGGATACTGTGGGCAGTATGCCAAGCGATTCGCACCGCACGCCGACAGGAAATCACTCACCACCGTGAATGGATTCGCGGGGCTTACATAGGTCTCGTGGTGGCATTTGTAGGAACATTGCTACCTGGTCGTTGGGTTTCAACGCAGCTAGGATTGTGGTGAAAATGCGCTGTAAACACTGACGCCCCGCTAAGCGGGGCGTCAGGCAATATCTGCGTTGTGTTAGCAGTGGTCAGCCTGCGAACGAGGCGTACATAATCACCACCAATACCACGAGTACAATCCCGGTCGGTACGGCGCCTTTCCAAGGGGTGAGATCGACATCACCCGAGTCTTCTTGCACCCAGGCGGTGGCGCGGGGGCGCAGCTTACCAATGATCAGCATTACGGCAACCAACAGTACGAACACAGCGGCGACAAAGTGGAACTCATGCATCACCATCGGCAGCTTGTTAAACGGCGGAACGAAATAGCCTGCGGCGATCAGCAAACAGCCACCTACCAGCGCTACTTTAGCTGCCATTGGAGGCACGCGCTTAGTCAAAAGCCCCACCAGGACAACCGCTAAAATAGGGATAAAGTAAATCGCGTTCATCTTCTGCAGGTAGCCAAACAGGCTGTCTTGACCTGCTAACAGTGGCGCAATAATCATGGTCGTTACGGCCATGATCCAGCCAAATACTTTGCCGGATTTTACGACCTCTTCTTCAGTGGCGTCTTTTTTAAGCACGCCTTTATAAATACCCAAGCTGAAAATCGTGGTAGTGCTATTTAGCGCCGAGTTAAATGAGGAGAGAATCGCCCCCACCATCACCGCAGCAAAAAAGCCTGTTAGGTACGGCGGCAACACGTTGAATACCAAGTGGCCATACGCTTCGTCCGCGCGAACACCTTGATCGGCGTAAAGGTGGTAAGCAATGATCCCCGGCAACACCAGATAGAGCGGGCCTAAAAGTTTAAAGAAACCGGTCAACAATACGCCTTTCTGGCCTTCTGCGAGGTTCTTAGCTGCAAAGGTACGCTGAATAATCTGCTGGTTCGTCGTCCAGTAAAATAAATGCAGCAACAGAACGCCAGTGAAAATAGTTGAGAATGGCACCTGCTGATCAGGGCCACCCATTGAGTTAAATTTACTCGGGTCGCTCTCTTTCAGAATGCTCCAGCCTTCCATGACACCACTGCCATTGCTCACTGCCTGAAGACCGAAATAAACAATAACAAAACCGCCGATTAGTAGTCCCACCCCATTCAACGTGTCCGATACCGCTACTGTGCGCAGGCCGCCAAATAGCGCGTACACTGCGCCAATTAAACCGACTGCCCATACCGTGGCCCACAGCAGCACCGTGCTCGACTCAATGCCGGTCAGACCCTGGAGGTCTAACATGCCCTGTAAACCGATAGCCCCTGAATAGAGGATAATGGGCAACAGCACGACGGCATAAGCAATCAAGAAAATAACGTTGGCAATCAGTTGAGTGCCGTTATCAAAACGTATTGCTAACAGCTGTGGGAGCGTCGCGATACCGCTTTTAAGAAAGCGCGGTAGGAAAAACAGTGCCAATGCAACCAAGGCAATAACCGCGATCACCTCCCAGGCCATGACACTTAGGCCATCGGTAAACGCTGAACCGTTTAGCCCTACCATCTGCTCGGTAGAGAGGTTAGTCATCAGCATTGAGGCTGCAATCAGCGGAAAGGTTAACGTCCTGCCGGCTAGAAAATAGCCACTTGTACTGCGGTGATCATCTCTGCGCGTAATGCGCCACGTAACAAAGGCCACTAGGCCGGTAAAAAAGATAAACGATGCCAGCGTTAGGGCATGCATGGGAAGGTCCTTGGGAATAGTCGCTTATCGACAGGCGACGCAGTGAATGTAGGTAAAATTACCAATATGCGCGGGCATTCTAAGGAGATGAAACGATTCAACTATTATTCTTTAGTAGCAACAAAGAATAAAAGAGGCGTTTTTTTACTACTTTAGCGCTCTTTTTACAAGGCACTAATGAAGTTGGTCACTACAGTAGGCAAGGCTAAGCCACACAGGCGACGCTACACAGTCAGTGCCACAGTGGCATTGCTTCGGCGACCGCTCTTAACGATTGAAATCATCGAATAGCGCAGCACCTTCGCCACATTATTTGCCTATCGTAGGGTATAGCGTTAATGAGAAAACTGGACAGCCTTCATAAAAGCCGCTGAAATCGTCCTATGATATGTGACTAGTAACGTTTTTTAACGCTAAGCAGCCAGCGTTAACACTTCCCTACTTACTAGCGTCAACGGTTAATTTGGAGCGGAAACGATAATGATAGCGCGTTGGAAATCCTTGCCATTACGGTTACGACTGTTTATCTCGTTTGGAACGGTATTGGCACTGGCTATGTTGCTAGCGCTCTATCTACAGGCCCGCTCACATAGTCAGGCGCGCCTGGAAAACTTGCTTAACGAAGAGCTGCCTACTCAAGTAGAGGGCCTTGCCACCCGGCTAACGCTTAGGTTGAGCCCAGCGCTAGCATTGTCGGAAAGCCTAGCCGACAGCTATTTCATTGAGCAGTGGGTGCGCGACGGGCTGCCAGATACCGATCAGCCGGACATAATGCGCTACTTGTCTCGTTTGATGGCACAGCTCGACACCGAACTGTTGTTTATCGCTGCTCAATATCAAGGACGCGGTTACTACTTTCAGTACCGCGATGGAGAGTTCCTGGAGCGTACGCTGCAAGCCCCTGGCGGCGATGATGACTGGTACTATCAATTTACCGATAGCGATGCTGCTTATAACCTAAACCTAGACAGCGATACGTTTTCACCAGAAGAAGCGTTTGTCTTTTTAAATTTCCGTAGCAGTGAACAAGCACTCAATGGCCGCCCACTTATTGTTGCTGGCGCGGGTTTAGATCTTTCTCGACTAGCGCAGCTAATTGAAGACTTCCGACTAGGCGAAACCGGCCGCGCCGCGTTACTAAATGCGGAAGGTGAGCTGCTTATCCGCAGCGATGAAACATCACTTGCAGCACTGCAGAGCCAAGAGACAAGCGGCCTGCCGCAAGGCGAGCATGAACTTCATGTGCGCGAGATCCAACGCGATAACCAAACCCTTTTAGTCTCTACCCGTTGGTTACCCGAATTGCAGCGTTATTTGATGATTGAAGTCTCCAAAGAGGAATATTTAAGCTCTATCAGAGAGCGCTTCTTGGCATCTACCGGCATCGGGCTGCTGATTCTTTTGGTTGGGCTCATTATTTTATATCCACTTACCGGCAGCTTGATTCGTCCACTGACCCGTCTTCAACGCCAGCTCAAAGAGATCACCAACAGCCTTGATCTGTCACGCCGTGTAGCCACCGATGATCAGGCCGAAATTGGCGATTTAGCGAATCAGACCAACGAACTGTTAGCGCGCTTGTCTCGTACCATTATGGCGGTTTCCAACAATGCACTGGCACTGACTCAAGTGGCAGATCGCTTAGCGCAAACGGCGGGGTTATCGGGCATTCAAGGCGGTGACATCAGTCATGAAGCGAACCAGACAATGGCCGCCGCCGTAGAAGAAATGGCCTCGTCAGTGGCTGAAATCACCTCAACCATGGAGGAGCTTTCAACTTCATCTACACAAATCGCTGACCACTCGCAATCCGTGGTAGAAGTCGCTAATCAAACGCTGGAGCGCAGCCGTAAAGGCAGCACAGCGATGCAGCTGCTACAGTCAAAAATGCAGGATATTCGCAGCGACAGCGAGCAGAGCTTGGCAGAAATCATGGCTCTGGGCGCTAAGTCTAAACAAATCAGCAAGGTCATGGAGCTGATTAACACCCTCGCTGCACAAACCAAACTGATTGCTTTTAACGCGGCACTAGAAGCATCAAGTGCGGGCGAGTCAGGGCGCCGTTTTTCCGTTGTTGCAAACGAAATACGTCGTTTGGCGGATAGCGTTACTGACTCAACCCAAGAGATAGAAGGTCACACGGAAGATATTCAAAACGCGATTAACCGTTTAGTTGTCGCCTCTGAAAAGGGGGCGTCTTCGATAGAGAAAGGCGTTGAGGTCAGTATTAATACTGCCCAAGACCTGGATGCACTACTCAAAGCGGCTAGCCAAACCAGTAGCGCAGCACAGCAAATATCACTTTCGACCCAGCAACAGAAAACTGCCAGCAATCAGGTAGTTATTGCTCTACGGGATATCGATACGGCCAGCTCGCGCAATGCACAGTCAGTGCGTAGTATTACCGAGATCAGCCAGGATATGATCAACATGTCAGCAGAGTTAAATGCACTGGTGCAGGAATTTACTCTGGCTCAACAGGATGCAAACCACCAACGCCCTTCGTGAGGATGCCGCGATGAGTGCAATTCGGGTAGTGATGGCGGACGACAGCCAACTAGCACGCGATGTGCTGCGCGACATCCTCACCCGCGATGGTGACATTGAGATTGTTGGTGAAGCCAGCAACGGGCGCGAAGCGGTGGAACTTGCCCGCCGCTTATCGCCGCAGTTGATCACGATGGATCTGAATATGCCGGTAATGGACGGTCTCAGCGCCATTGAAGAAATCATGCATACCAAAGGGGTTCCGATCCTGGTGGTAAGCGACCGTTCTGACGCCGAAACAGCCTACCGTGCACTCGATGTTGGCGCGCTAGAGGTGATGCAGAAACCGACCATTGATGATGAAGACGCACAACGACTACTCGAGCGTGTTCGACTTCTTTCAGGAGTGGCCGTTATTACCCGCCTACGGCGCCGATCAACCTCCGCCATGCCTGTAGCGTCGGTAAACGCACCACCTGTTTATCACCACACTATGCCGAAAGCTTTCCAGCGCATCATCGCTATTGCTTGTTCAACCGGTGGGCCGCAGGCGCTCGCCCATTTACTCAGCAAGCTGCCGGCCAACTTTCCTGCCCCCGTGGTGATTGCTCAGCATATCAGCCATGGCTTCATCGAAGGCATGGCGCACTGGTTGACATCGCTATGTTCGATGCCGGTTCGCGTTGCTCAACATGGCGAGCCGCTCAAGCCGAGCTGTATTTATCTATCGCCATCGGAAAGCAATCTACATGTCACGCCATACCACCGCCTCCAGCTACAGCAAAGCCCAGATAATTCACTTTATCACCCCAGTTGTGATGCGCTGTTAACGAGCGTTGCTGATGTTTATGGCCCGGAGGCTATTGGGGTCATTTTAACGGGCATGGGCCGTGACGGCGTTAATGGCATGCGCGCTATTCACTTATCAGGAGGCAATACCTTTGCCCAAAACGAAGCCAGCTCGGTTATTTATGGCATGAACCAGGAAGCGGTTAGTGCCGGTGTTATCCAGCATGTTATTTCCCTTGATGAGCTACCTGAAAGACTCATTCGTGAGACCAGTGGGCAGCAGTTGTCTAGCTGGACGAAACCGCTATGAGTTCGCTGACTCCGTTCAAGAACTTGGTGCATCGCCGCTGCGGTTTGCACTTAGAGGGGCTCGCTGAAGCCCGCCTCGTAAAAGCAATTGAGGCACTTCAAACAGAAACCAACGTGACCAACACGCCGTCACTCATTGCGCAATTAGAGCAAAACGAAGCGATGTTTGATCGCTTTATTAGTCAGTTAACGGTGAACGAAACCTACTTTTACCGGGAGCCTGAGGCACTCCATTGGTTAGCCGATACGCACCTTCCCCAGCGGTTAGCTGAAAAAGGGGCGCCACTGACTATTTTCAGCGCAGGGTGTTCTTCGGGTGAAGAACCTTACAGTGTCGCTATTGCGCTGTTTGAGCGCTATGGTGAGCGTGCCAAGCAACTCTTTCATATTACCGGTGGAGACGTTGATCAGCAGGTACTTAGTAAAGCCCAAAAAGGCATTTACAGCGGCATGTCGTTTCGAGCACTCAACCCTGCGCTTAAACGCCGCTATTTTCACCCAGAGGGTCGACGCTTCAAGATAGATGATGCGCTTCGCCACTGGGTATCCTTTTGCTCGTTCAACGTATTACAGCCAGAAGCTGACAAAATTGGCCCCTTTGACGTTATCCTATTTCGTAACGTATCGATCTATTTTGACGAAACGACCCGCCGCGATATACAGCGCCACCTGAAACAACTACTAGTGCCACACGGAGTTTTAATGTGTGGTGTCACGGAAACATTAGGCAACGACCTGGGCGTTTTGGAACTACAGCAGGCTCAGGGGGTGTTCTTCTTCCAAGAAAGCACGCTGCCCAGTGCCTTACCTGCCAATGATGAGCCACCTTATCGCAACGATCCGTTGCCAGACCCAACGGTGTTGTCAGAGACGCCTCCACAACCACCTGAAAACGACCCCGAGCATAAGCCGATGGCATTCTTTAATGAGGCTTTGCAGGAGGCACATCATTTACTGAACCAGAATGCATTTTCAGAAGCAGCCGCGTTACTTTCTAACCTTTTAGCACAGCAGCCCTGGAGTGTGGATGCCTTACTACTGGCTGGTTTAGTCGCTCGTTGGCAGCAGAACTTTGCTGACGCCTACGACTACTTTAAGCGAGCTATTTATGTTGCCCCAGAGTGCTGGCCAGCTCATTTTTTTCAAGCAGAGCTTTTCCGACTAGGCGAACTCAACGATGCCCCCACACAACGACAGCGCGGCTACGCGGCGGTTATTCGCCTACTGGGCGCCTCCAAACAGGCCAATGGTGGGTTGAGTGTCATTGCGCCGCCTATTCCACCGGGGGATGCCTACTTCCTGGCAACTCGCTACCTTAGTGCGCAAGCAACGACACAGGGAGTGGGTTAATGGCACTGGATATTAAACGCTTTATTCAGCGCTTTATTGAAGAAGCGTCAGACCACTTGCCACGGCTGAGGGAGGGTATTGAGGCGCTCGAGCAAGGCGATGCTCATCAAGAACGTATCAATGAGTTATTCCGTACTGCCCATACGCTAAAAGGCTCTTCGCGTATGTTGAAGCTGGCGCCTATTACGGCGATCGCCCACAGCACAGAAGAACTGCTAAGCGCACTACGCGATGGGACACAAACCGCCTCGCCTGACGTCACGAGCCTTCTTAATCAGGCTACGGACGCGCTGTCTGATCTGGTTAGCCGACTTACCCAGGGCGTTTCTCCTGCAGAGCTACCCGAGGCCGACAACCAGCTTTGCCAAGCCTTGGAAAACGCCGCTGCAGGAAAGCTGTCACCCATTTCCTCCACTACTCCTGAAACAGCATCACCCGAAAACGATAACACCGATAACGTAACCCCAGACATTTCACCGCTTGCAGCGAAAAGCCCTGCTCTTCCGGCGCAAGAACTGCGCTTAACCGACACGGTACGAGTGCGCCTTGATCGCTTGGATGACGTTATTCGCCTGATGGGGGAGGTGCTATCGGGGCATCACCATCTGCACTCCCTGGTAGAGCAGGCTCGGAGTCTCGGCGTATCGTTACCCAAAGATCAGCAGGCGCCCTTTAACGCCTTTAGCCGCGAGTTGAAGGACAGCGTTCTTTCCCACGACGGTCTAATGAGTGATCTTCATGACCGAGCTCTGCAGATGCGTATGCTGCCGTTGAGCGTGGTGTTTGATCCCTTATCCCAAATGGCCAGAGACCTTGCCCATTCGCTAGGCAAACAGGTCAATTGCCGTGTTCACGGCAGTGAGATTGAGCTTGACCGACAGATGATAGATCGCCTGTCGGATCCGCTAATACATTTACTGCGAAATGCGTTAGATCACGGCCTGGAAACACCCGATGAACGTGAGGCGGCAGGCAAGCCTACGCGAGGGCAGTTATCGTTAGAGGCATGGCAAGACGGCAGCTGGGTCGTCATTGAAATGCGCGATGACGGCGCGGGTATTTCCCTAGAAGCGGTACGGAACAAGGCGCGCTCCAAGCAACTGCTCAGCGAAGAGCAGTTGCTTACCCTAACCGAACAGGAAACCTTAGAGCTTATTTTCCTGCCCGGCTTCTCAACCAAACCCCTGATTACCGACTTTTCCGGCCGAGGCGTGGGGATGGATGTCGTCAAACGAACGGTCATTGACGAGCTCAACGGTGATTTACGTCTCACCAGTCAACCAGGCCAAGGCACCAACTTTACCTTGCGGCTACCTTTATCGCTGGCCATGATGCGCGTTTTGTTGGTTAACGTGGGCGCTGTCACGCTAGGTGTAACAGCGCCTTATGTGTCGGAACTTGTCGAGCACCCATCAACGAATTTTATCGATGCTGCTGGGCAAAAAACACTGATCCTACGTAACGAGTTTGTGCCGGTCGTTTCACTAGCGGAATTATTGGGTCTTCCCTATACGCCCTCTGATTCTGATAATTTATTGTTACTTGTCGTACATCAACGCCATCAAAAACTTGCGCTAATTATTGATACCTTGGTGGATGAACGCGATATGGTGATTAAGCCATTGCCCGCGCACTTACGCCATTTGTCGCTGGTTTCTGGCATGGTCACCCTGGGGCGCAATACGTTGGTGAGCCTATTGCACGTGCCGACGCTGCTGGAGTATTCGCGCCGCTATGCACCAAGAGTGCTAGCTAAAACGGATCAACCGCTCCAAGCGCATCGTATACTCGTTGTCGATGACTCACTGAACACCCGGGAAATTGAGAAGGATGTTTTAGAAGCTTGGGGATATCAGGTCACACTGGCAGAAAATGGCCGTGATGGCCTTAACAAGGCCCTAGCTGATTCGTTTGATGCAGTGCTCACTGACGTTGAAATGCCTGTCATGGATGGCTTTGCGCTCACCGCAAGTCTGCGAGAAAATGAGATTTATCGTTATAAGCCTATTATCATTATCACATCACGAGAAAAAGAAGCGGATCGCCGACGCGGCATTGAAGTAGGCGCTGATGCGTATATTGTCAAAGGTAGCTTTGATCAGAATAATTTGGTGGACACGCTAAAAGCTCTACTCGGCTAAGCACGCGCCATGACGGAGGTTAATCATGCAAATACTGGTCGTAGATGACGACCCGTTGGCCTGTGAAATGACAGCAACGCTGCTAGAGTTCCAGGGCTATACAACGGTCATGGCCAATGATGCCATGGAGGCTACGCAGCAGTTAGATAGCCTGGACAGCATCGGGCTTATTGTCAGCGACATGCATATGCCGCTCATCAATGGGATAGAGTTCCTAGAAATGTTGCGTGAACAAGGCGTTACCCTGCCTTTTATCTTGCTCACTGGCGACTCCCCTGACTCAACCATTATGCAGACGCCAGGCTTGAACGCCTGCCTGCAAAAAGATGCGGAGCTAGAGTCCACGTTAGGCAATGCCGTGACTCAAGCGCTCAACGGTTGAACGTGTGCCATTTGCTTTACAGCACATTGTTCGCCCACATGAACAGGTAGCCTGATGTCACCATCTGCCCCGACACTGCACGAAAAGCTGAACCTGCTGCGCCAACGCTTTATTGAACAGCTACCAGCGCGTTTACAGCAAACCGCGACAAAGTGGCAACAAAGCCGCCTGTCAGCGGAGGCAGAGTCACGCTTAGCTCCCGAATTTCATCGTTTTTTCCATAGTTTAAAAGGTACTGGTCGCTCGTTGGGTTTTGAACGAATTGCCATGTTGGCAGATCAAGGCGAAGAACTACTTAAGGCAACGCCTACTTTTGATGACCAGGTTCTTGATGACCATGCTCTTGGTGACCATGCTCTTGATGACCATGCTCTTGATGACATAGACAGCCTGATCCCTCAGCTTTTTCAGCAGCTCAAAGAAGAGATTGAGTACTTACAGTCCCAGCATGGCCAACAAACAGTGCTGGCATCACTCAACAGCGTCGAATTTTCATCAGCACCACCACAGGCACGCAGCAAACGTCAGCGGCTTATTTATCTATGTGACGATGAGCCCGACCAAGTAGGCCAGTTGCTGCATCATCTTCGCTGTTTCGGGCACGAAGTGGTCCATTTTGAAGACACCGAGTCGTTTTTTAATGCGGTTATTACCCGCCGCCCCAACGCTATCATCATGGATGTGCAGTTTCCCCAAGGTAACACCGCGGGTACTGAAACGCTGACCAGCCTGAATAAATTAACCGGTGAGCGGCTACCCTCCATCGTACTGTCGTCCTATGGCGACTTTTATTCACGGCTGAGCGCAGTTCGAGCTGGCTGCAGTGGGTACTTTACCAAGCCCATTAAGCCACTGGATTTGATGTTAGCTATCGATGAACTCACGACCCCCTTGAATGAAGAACCACTGCGCGTGTTGGTAGTCGATGATGAACCCGATGCAGCAACCTACCACTCTTTGATACTTGAAGAGGCCGGTATGATCGTTCAGCAGGTTAACCACCCTGCGGACGCGCTAAGCGCCTTAGATCGCTTTAGCCCTGATTTACTGTTGATTGATGTGTATATGCCGGTATGTTCTGGAGAAGAGTTGGCAACGATTATCCGCCAGCAATCCGCGCATATTGGCCTGCCCATTATTTACCTATCCAGCGAAACAGACAGCCAAAAGCAGCTCTCGGCCATGACGGTAGGCGTGGAAGCCTTTATTACCAAGCCGGTTACCCCTGACGAACTTGTGTCTGCGGTACGACTTCGCGCCGAGCGACTACATCTACTGCGCGCGCTGATGACCCAGGACAGCATGACAGGGCTTTATAACCATAGCACCACGACTGACCTTATCGGCAAAACACTCGCTCAGGCATACCGTGAAGGCAGCCAACATGCCATGGCTATGCTCGACATTGATCATTTTAAAACCGTCAATGATACCTACGGCCATCTGGCAGGTGATCAGGTCATTATCACGCTGGCACGGTTGCTAAAAACCCGCTTGCGCATATCCGATATCATTGGGCGCTATGGCGGTGAAGAGTTTGTAGTATTGCTAAAAGGGGTCACCGCAAAGCGCGCAGCTGAACTTATTGACGAACTGCGCCACGATTTCGAACAGGTAGATTTTCATGCTGGCGGAGAGCGTTTTCGCTGTACCTTCAGTGCGGGCATTAGCAGTTTCCCCAGCCAGCCTTCCACTGAAGCGCTACGCATAAGCGCGGACCAAGCACTTTACCTAGCTAAGCGGCATGGACGCAATCAAGTGGTGATCAGTAACGACAACGGCGCAGAACACGCTGAACCAAAACACAGTGTGAAAAAACAATGACTGATACCCATCAACAGCGTGACGCTCAGCCTATCTCTCTCGAAGAGGCATTAGCGCGCCACAGTAACGATGACACAATTATCGACGTGGACGAGCCTTGCCAGCAGTTGGTGCTATTTCGTCTCGCGGGGCAACGTTTCGCCTTGCCAGGCAGTGCGGTCAATGAAATTTTGAGCGGTGATCAACCTGTTTATTTCGTACCTGGCTTGCCCGCTTCTACGGAAGGTGTGATCCATTTACGCGGCAATATTGAGTCGGTGGTGACCCTACAAGCACTTCTCGGCCTCCCCCCTGGGGAACAAACGGGCATGCTACTAGTGGTGACCGCCGCGGGCATTCGTAGTGCCGTTCGTATCGATGTTTTAGACGACGTTTGTGACCTCCCAGTCAGCGCACTAAAACCGGCACCGGACACCCTCTCCAGCCAGTTGATGCCTTATGTAAGCGCACTCTGGCAACCTGATGTAACGCCGGAAACGCGCCACGAAGAAGAGACTAAAGGCGAATTTGTAGAAGGCAGCGCGGCCATTGCCCTGCTGGATCCAGATGCTTTATTCAACGCCTATCAACAAGGCCTAGGGTAAGCCCATGGCAATTGGCGCGCCGAATCACTCCTTAGACGCAGCGTCCCACGTTGCTTTAGTATTATTTAGTGCTGGCCATACACTCGCCGCCATCGAAGCACGCCACATCGCTGGGTTAGCGAAATCGGCCCACCTACCGCGATGCGCGAATGCAGAGTGCCTGTTACTTAACGCGCCATTGTTGAGCGTAGCACCTACCCACTGGCTCACCCTTCAGGATGCCAAAGGCGCTTGGCAGTTAGGTGTTACTGGCGACGTCGTCTTAGCTCACACACCAATAACGGAACTGTTTCCGTTACCTTCTTTAGTTGCCTCACGACACGTAAGCCCCGCCCTGCGAGGCTTGACGTTGGCCAACCAAACGGTGCGCTTGTTATTTGATGGAGCAGCGCTTAACCCAGCGCTAGCGCTGCAACCATAGACAGCGAACCAGTGCACCTTTCTCTACCTGCTGGTGTGGATCAATCACCGCTAACGCGTCTGCATTAATACAGGATGACAGCACACCAGAATTTTGGTCTTCAAACGCATCAGCAATAATGCCCGCTTCGCTAAAACGTAGCGCAACACGCATGTAGTGCTGGCGTGGGCCAGTCTGAGTAGTGAAGTTAGCGGAGGCCGTCAACGTAGGTAAGGCGTTCAACGCCGGACAACCCAGTAACGCGCCCATTAACGGTCGTAAAAACAACCAAGCACCCACAAAGCCAGAAACGGGGTTACCCGGCAGTCCTACAAAACGCGCCTCGCTGCCATCTTCGCGCGGCAAACGGCCCAGCGCTAGCGGCTTACCTGGGCGAATAGCCAGCTTCCACATATCTAATTGGCCTAGCGATTCCAGCGCGGCTTTGACGTGGTCTTCTTCGCCCACGCTAACGCCACCGGTACTGACAACGACATCAGCGTCGGATGCGGCTTGGGTTAATAGCCTAACCGTTTGGGCATAATCGTCAGGCACACTGACCCGTTGCACCACCTCAGCGCCAAAGTTTTCCAGCAGCCGCTTGAGCATCGGCCGGTTCGAGTTATAGAGCTGGCCGGGCTTTAACGGCGTACCTGGATCAATGATCTCATCGCCAGTCGACAGTAGCGCTATCCGAGGGCGACGGCGCACGCTAACGTGGGTAACCCCTTGACCGGCCAAATGCCCTAACGCAGCTGCTTCCAAGCATTCACCAGCCGCTAAAAGTAAATCTCCACGGCATACATCACGCCCCTGGCGGCGCACATTGTCACCCACTGGAATGTCCGCAGGTATCAACGCACGCTCACCACTGGCCTCAACGCGCTCCTGCATCACGACGCAATCAGCCCCCTTAGGGATCTCACCGCCGGTAAAAATACGCGCGCAGCAGCCTTCCTCCAACGGCACTGCAGGGCTACCTGCCGCAATACGTTGGCTGATAGGCAGCCACTTGCCCGCATCACTGGCACGCAGGGCATAGCCATCCATCGCGCTATTATCAAACGGCGGGACGTCCAGCTGTGCGGTAACGGCTTCGGCCAGCACACGCCCAGCAGCAGCCTCAAGCGGTATACACTCTGCACCGAGATGAGTGACGTCTGCCAGTAGTGCTTCAAGCGCGGTACTTATCGGCTGCAGCTCAGCCATGCTGCCCCCGGCCTGGGATGACCAGGTTGGCGAAATTACAAGGCTTATGACGGCTATCCAACTGCTCAGCTAAAATGCCGTCCCACCCCGTGCGGCAGGCACCGGTTGAACCCGGCAGGCAGAACACCACGGTGGCATTGGCAAAGCCACCTAACGCACGGCTTTGTATGGTCGAGCTACCAATCTCATCGCCGCTCAGTTGGCGAAAGCGCTCGCCAAACCCTTCAATGCGCTTATCCAGCAGCACCGAGATAGCCTCTGGTGTTGAGTCACGCCCGGTAAAGCCGGTACCGCCCGTGGTAATCACCACCTGTACGTTTGTGTCGGCAATCCACTGGGCAACTACCGCACGAATTTGATAGACGTCATCCGGCACGATGCGTTTCTCTCCCAGGGTGTGTCCTGCTTCGGTTAAACGCTCCACCAGCGCTTGACCGGAGCGGTCGGTCTCATCCGTGCGTGTATCAGAGACCGTAAGCACAGCAACTTTAAGAGGTACCATTGGCTCACTCATCAACGTCATCCCTATTTTGCTGCATTCTTTTTAGCATGGTGCGCTTCCCAGGCAGCCTTCTGCTCGGCAGTCGCAGGCGGCTGATAGAGCTCCTTCCATTCACTATAGGGCATGCCGTAGACATACTCTCGGGCTTCTTCGTAGCTAAGAGTTTCATTCCGCGATTCAGCGGCCGACACCAACCATTTCGATAAACAGTTGCGGCAAAAATCCGCCAAAATCATCAGATCGATGTTCTGCACATCCTTATTGTCGTCTAAATGTTGTAACAAACGCCGAAACGCAGCGGCTTCTAGCTCCGTACGCGTGGTTTGGTCTAATTCATTAAACGATGACATTGGCGATCCTCTTATCACGTGGCTTTAGCGCAGCATAACAAAAGACACCGCCCGAAGGCGGTGTCGAGTGGCAATTAAACGAGTGGGCTAGCTAGGTTTGGTGGCAGAAACATCGCCACTACTACTGCCCGTTTTTTGTGCCGCGATTTCCTCTTCGCTCATGGCTGTATCCTTGACCTCCTCGTACCACAAATTGTGGTGCTCTTTGGCCCAGGTTTCATCGACATAGCCAGTGGTCATACCTTCCAATGAGCCTTCCGTGCCGACAGTCCCAATATAGATATGGCCCAGCGCGACAGCCGTCAAACCAAGCGCGCCCACCGCATGGATGATGTTTGCCCACTGCATGGTATCGCGGCCTTGGCCATAGTTAGGGAAGTCGAGTACAAAGCCGCTCGCCACCACCACCAACCCGGCGGTTGCCAACAGCCAGTACCACGCTTTCTCGCCACCGTTGGCAAAGCCAGCGTCAGGATGATGCTTACCCGTTAACCCACCGGCCTTTTTAAACCACACCCAGTCATGTTTCTTAGGAATGTTGTCTTTCAGCAAGCTGATTAACAGCACAACGAGTAACACACCAAATATCGGGCCGAGATAGTTATGCAGCACTTTGGAAGCTGAAATCATCCACGCCCAGACGGCGTCGCCAAACAGCGAGCGGAAGACGAACTTACCAAACAGTAGGTTCAGCCCTGTTAACGCCAAGGTGATAAACAGGGTGGCAACTGTCCAGTGAAGCGAACGCATTAGCAGCGACCAGCGAAAGAGCTTTCGACCTGTGCGCGGCTCATCAAGATGTTTGCGCCCAACCATAAAGTAGAACAGCGCAATCACCACGATCATCCCGCCAATCGCAATCAAACCAAACGGCGACACCCAACGGTTACGGATCTGCCGCCAGGTTTCGCCACTTGAATTGATCAGATTGTAGTTACTATCAAAGCGCGAGTCGCGGTAGTTAGGCCCCGTTTCTCCACTGCGCACCTGACGCCACTGGTCCGCACTGATACCAGGAGCAGCAGTCACCATTTCACGGTCGGTATCAGCTTGAGCAACCGCTAGTTGGGAAATGCCAAGACTTGCAACCACCAGCAGTAACAGGATCCCGACACGCCAACAGCGCTGGAAAAACGCCCCCAACCAAGGTGCCTGTGCAGGCACCCGAGAGGTCGTTGTTGTTATGGTCATTGATGTCATGACACACCTCCTTACCCTTTACGGGCAGCATCATAGGCAAGGTTGTCAGTACTGGCCTGGGGGTTATTCGACCAAGCACCATCTTTATGGCCTCGATGGACGACACGCTGACGGAAAATATCGGCAACATCCTGCGCATCACCTGCTAGAAGGGCTTTGGTAGAGCACATTTCCGCACATAGCGGCAACTTGCCTTCCGCGATGCGATTAGAGCCGTACTTCTCGTACTCCTCCTCTTTGCTCTCTGCTGGGCCGCCTGCACAAAAAGTGCACTTGTCCATCTTGCCGCGCTCGCCAAATGCATTCTGTTGTGGGAACTGCGGTGCGCCGAAGGGGCACGCATAAAGGCAGTAGCCGCAGCCAATGCACAGGTCTTTATCGTGTAGCACGATGCCATCATCGGTTTTATAGAAGCAGTCAGTCGGGCATACCGCCATGCATGGCGCATCGTCGCAGTGCATACAAGCCACTGAAATCGACATTTCATCCGCTTCGCCGTCGTTGAGTGTGACCACCCGACGGCGCTGGATACCCCACTCCACATCATTGGCATTTTTACAGGCGGTGACACAGCCGTTGCACTCGATGCAGCGCTCGGCGTCACACATAAATTTCATTTGAGCCATGGTGTTCTCCTCTCACCAGCGCGGGCATTCGCCCCCACTGGGTTCTGTCAGGTCGGTCGAGACGTTAATTGGCTTAAGCGCGCTCAATTCGGCAGATGGTGCACTTGGTTTCCTGCATCAGTGTCACCGGATCATAGCCATAGGTGGTGGCTGTGTTAGCCGCTTCGCCAATGATGTACGGGGCAGACCCGTCCGGATAACGGTCACGCAGGCTCTCGCCTTGGAACATGCCGCCAAAGTGGAACGGCATAAAGGCTACTTTGCGATCAACCCGAGGTGTGACTAGTGCTTTCACCTTCACTCGACCACCCTCAGCCCCTTCTACCCAGACGTCGTCACCATCGCGGACGCCAATATCGTTGGCATCCGCGGGGTTCATCTCGACAAACATTTCTTGCTGCAGCTCGGCCAGCCACGACATCGAGCGCGTTTCTTCACCGCCCCCTTCGTACTCGACCAATCGGCCCGACGTGAGAATAATCGGATAATCAGCGCTGTTATCGCGATCCTGAATGGTTTTATACAGCGTGGGCAGACGCATAATCGAGTCAAAGTCATCCCAGGTGGGGAAGCGTTCAACCAAATCACGACGCGTGGTGTATAGCGGCTCGCGGTGTTTCGGCACTGCATCTGGGAAGGTCCATACCACGGCGCGCGCTTTAGCGTTGCCATAAGGCGCACAACCACGACCAATCGCCACCCGCTGGATACCGCCAGAGAGGTCGGTTTTCCAGTTTTTACCTTCAGCAGCCATTTTCTCAACGTCGGTCAGGTCATCCCACCAACCAAGGTCTTTAAGCAGTTGGTCGGTAAACTCGGGGTAACCGTCATCAATCTCGCCGCCTACCGGTGCTGAGCCTTCAGCCAGCAAATTAACGCCGTCACGCTCAATACCAAAGCGGGCGCGGAAACCCATACCGCCTTCCATGACCGGCACGCTGGTGTCATACAGATTGGGCGAACCTGGGTGGTTAAACTCTGGTGTGCCCCAGCACGGCCATGGCAGGCCATAGTAGTCACCGTCGGCAGGACCACCTTGGGCGCGCAGGTTCTCGAAGCTAAAGGTATGCCAGTTCTTCTGGTGCGCTTTTAGACGTTCAGGGCTCTGGCCGGTGTAACCAACGGTCCACATACCACGGTTGATTTCGCGCAACACGTCTTCGATCAGAGGCTCGTTGCCGTTCATCTCAAAGTTCTTCACGAACTCGTTGCCAAAGCCAAGCTTGTTGGCAAACAGGTACATGATTTCGTGATCAGGCTTTGATTCAAACAGCGGTTCAATAACTTTGTCGCGCCACTGAATAGAGCGGTTGGTAGCAGTCACACTGCCTGTGGTTTCAAACTGGGTTGTCGCTGGCAGAAGGTAAACGCCGTCAGAGCGATCATGCATAACAGCAGCAACCGTGGGATAAGGGTCAACGATGACCATCATCTCAAGCTTCTGCATGGCCTGCTGCATTTCCACCCCGCGAGTTTGCGAGTTAACCGCGTGCCCCCAGTAGAACATCGCCTTTAGCGCAGTACGCTGGGAGATGTTTTCATCTTCTTCCAGTACACCGTCTACCCAGCGAGAGACTGTAATACCACTGGAATACATCGGTTTTCCATCGGCATATTCGGTATCGTCAAAGCGCTCTTTTAGCCACTCATAGTCGACATCCCATACCTGGGACCAATGCTGCCACGCACCTTCCGCCAAACCGTAATAGCCCGGCAGAGAGTCACAGCCAAGGCCAAGGTCGGTGGCACCCTGCACGTTATCGTGGCCACGCAAAATGTTGGCACCACCGCCGGATTTACCAATGTTGCCCAGCGCGAGCTCTAAAATGCAGTACGCGCGAGTGTTGTTGTTACCGGTGGTGTGCTGGGTACCCCCCATACACCACACCACGCAGCCCGGACGATTGTCAGCTAGGCGCTTGGCCACATCAAACATCTCGGCTTCCGGTACACCGGTAATGTCTTCCACGACACTCGGCGTGAATTGAGCAACCTCTGCTCGCACATCATCCATGCCGTAAACACGCTGGCTGATATACTCACTGTCTTCCCAGCCGTTTTCGAAGATGTGCCACAACAAGCCCCAAATATAGGCAACGTCCGAGCCAGGGCGGATACGTACGAACTTATTGGCTTTCGCTGCGGTACGCGTAAAGCGCGGATCTGCGACGATGATGTCGCAGTTATTACGCTCTTTAGCAATGAGAATATGCTGCATCGCTACCGGGTGAGCTTCACTCGGGTTGGAGCCGATGAACAGAATCGCCTTGCTGTTCTGCATATCATTGAGCGAGTTGGTCATCGCACCGTAACCCCAGGTGTTAGCAACACCTGCAACGGTGGTTGAGTGACAAATACGCGCTTGGTGATCCGTGTTATTGGTGCCCCACATGGAGGCCAGCTTGCGCATCAAGTACGCCTGCTCGTTATTAAACTTGGCCGAGCCAAGCCAGTAGACGCTGTCTGGGCCGTAGGCATCACGCAGTTCAAGCAGCTTGTCACCAATTTCATTCACCGCGTCGTCCCAGCTCAGCCGTTGCCATTCACCAGCCACTAGCTTCATCGGGTATTTTAGGCGACGGGTGGAGTGACC
This sequence comes from Halomonas sp. TD01, assembly GCF_923868895.1. Taxonomy (GTDB): domain Bacteria; phylum Pseudomonadota; class Gammaproteobacteria; order Pseudomonadales; family Halomonadaceae; genus Vreelandella. Next base: position 1,727,869 of record NZ_OV350343.1, on the reverse strand, counting down.
GTGCTGGCGTAGTGAGGCCCCTTTGGCACAGTGAGCACCGCGGTTAATCGGGTGGTCAAAAGCAGGCTCCTGTTTTGTCCAGATACCTTCTTGAATTTCTGCATACACACCACAGCCTACCGAACAGTGGGAGCAAATGGTGCGTTTGGTCTCAACTGGGGAGTCTAATACGGGGGTTTTAGTCGCCGACTCGGCGCGCTGCATCATCGGCGCGCCCATAAAGCCTGCAGCCGCCACACCACCAGTGGCGACGCCACTACGCTTTAAAAATTGACGACGGGAGATTCCAAGCCCTGAAGCGTTGGGAGTATTGGTTTTGCGAGTTAGACGCATGGCAGTTCTCCTGGCATTTTGCCGTCAATCACGCAGCGACGCATAGTAAGCGCGAATATGGTCGGTTTCGTGGTAATTCGTTGTTGGTTTTTTAGGCTCAACCGACGTGGTGTTATCGGCTTGAGCTAGCGTGACGTGACCTACTGCGGCGGCCGCACCAGCGGCAGCGGTACCTAGACCAACGGTTTTCATAAACCGGCGGCGCTCAGGGTTGTGTGACGTGTGCATGGGTTTCTCCTCTATCATGCCCTTTTTCTTATGCATGGCCCGCAGGCCCTATTATTCGCTTACCACTGCGCACTGCCACTCACGGTGTGACGTCGCGCGCCGCGCCGGTTGCGTTTGTCGTTGGCTCCACAATACGCACCGATTGGTAGGCCGCTCTTTCGCTCAACGTTGCCTGCTCGCTTTCCATAAACGCACCGCCCAACTGGCCAAGCGATGCGTAAAAAACGGTGTCTACTTTGGTGAGATCGTCAAAACAGCGCTTTGACCAAGGAGCAATGTGTTGCTGGAAAAAGTAACTCTGCTCGCTGCTTTGTGCCGCAATAAGCATCGCCATGACCTCACACACAGCAGCCAAATGATCTTCTGGTTCGCGGGTATGCTCGCTTCGCTCAAACCCTAGTGCCCGAAGATCCTGACGCAGGGCAACTAATGCTGCCTCCATTAATTCCCCGTTGCGGTACCAAGACGCGTAAGGCACTACCTCGCCCTGAATGACGCCAACAAGAAGGCGAAAATGGGCACGCTGAAGGCTATCTAAACTGCTTTGGCTAGCGGCACTCGAGAGCGATGCCCAACACTCAGCCAGTCGGCTGCCGTCTTGTTCAATGTCTAGGCTGGCTAGCCACGTCAACAACTCACTGTCGGGTGCTTGCCTAAGCAGGCTGGCTAAAAGCTGATAAATATCGGCCCGCAGTGCGTCGGTATCGCTAAGTGTGGGCATTGCATCACTCATTGCTTTACACCTTTAGTTGCGCATCAGGGTCGCGGATCATGGTTTTCCAGACATCTTTGACACGACAGTCCTCGCACATTTCTAGCCGCGCTAGCGCATCACCCGCAAAATAGGGGTGGTCAGCTAGCTTCGCTTTGATCGTTGCTATCGTACTGGCGGTGGCAAACGGCTTACCGCAGCCAATGCACTCAAAGGCTGCCTCTTCGTGGCAGATATGCCGTGTGTCGCGATCAGGTGCAGCTAAAAAGCCAGGAAGCAACGTAATCGCGTTTTCAGGACACGCTTGTTCACATAGCCCGCACTGCACACAGTCCGCTTCAAGGAAGCTCAGTGCTGGCGTATCGCCTCCTGCTTTCAACGCCGGGGTCGGACAATTACTAACGCAGGCATGGCAAAGCGTGCAGGCTTCACGGTCTACTTGGATGCCACCATAAGCCGCCCCTTCAGGCATGGCATGTCGATCATTGCTAGGCGATCCCAGTGCCGTGAGTGTGGCTAGCACTTGATTAAAGCGGGCGCGCTTATGAGGTTCGGTAAACGTCAGCGCAGCGTCGGTTAACGGGGTAAGACTAGGAAGTGCATCGCGCTCTTCAATCTGCTCCGGCTGCAGCAGCTTAACCCGCGCGGTGTCGTGCCCCAGCGCTTCAAGCAGCCCGTGGGCTTGGGCGACTTGATGAGCGATGAACGCAGTTAAACGAGGCGGCATCTCAGCGTGTAACTGAATACGCACTTCAGCAGCCCCGTTCGCTAACGCAGTAAGCCACTGATCGTGACCAGCAGCCCCCAGCTCTTCAAGCGGGACATCAAGCAGATGGCCTGGCGTAACAGCATCAGCTTTGCGCTCAGCATCGAGGGAGTCATGGGTGATAAAGCGCATCACCGGCGCTTGGCCACCCGCCTCACGGTAAGCGGCAAGCCAAGTCGCTAAGGTATCTTGCTGACGACGAGTTTCCGGCAGGCGAAATTCAATCGCACCGGTTGGGCAAGCACTGGTACAACTGCCCACCCCTTGACAAAGGAATGGGTCAATCTCAATACGCGATTCAATGCGTCCCTGAATGCTGGAAATAGCATCTGCGGGGCAAACATCCAAACAGCGCGTACAGCCAACATTGCCACTCGCGGAATGTGCACAGAGATCACTATTAACCTGAAAATAACGTGGCTTATCGAACTCACCGACGAGTTCAACAACGCTTTCCAACACCTCGCGGCGCTGAGCCTCTTGGGCCAACCAGTCCAGGCGGACATAGCCTGGCGGTGGGATTTCCCATGACTGAGTTCCGTTCGGCACGCCTGCTGCCGTTAAGTCGAGCACCACGTCAAAAACATCACGCTCAATCAGTGCTTGGGCTAGGTTGAGCGTGGCATCATCCACGGGCACTACTTCGACCTGAAAGGCACCTAGATAGCCGGTGATGCGCAGCTGAGATTGCTGGGTATCGGTTAGCGTTTGGCAGATGAGTGGTTCGCTGGCGGCTGATAAATCGAGTGCAGTATCAGTTGTCAGCAGCGTCAACGATGCTAAGCCTTGGCCCTGTAACGCTCGGGCGGCTTGGCTAACGTCGTGTGCATTACCCATCAACAGCGCATGGCCACGACTGTGATAGGTCACGTTAGCAGGCGTTAAGTTAACCGGCCACGAGATACGCTGACGCACCGCTTCGCGGGCAGTGACATTGATCTGGTCATCTATCGATGCCAGTTGGATTCGTTGGTTCATGCATTCTCACGGTCAGAAAGTCGTTTTTCTTATAATTAAAAGTCATTGTTTTCTACTTTAAGAGTATATCTTAGCGCTTTCTCTACCTTGAGCGTATGGTGCCTACGCTTTTTTTGCCACTTTAAAGCGCATTAGCGTCTCAACGCTTCATCACTAAAACCAAATCAACCTGTTGTTTATAATAGAATTATTTCTTTTTTATACATTCGTCTACATCGTCATCAGATGAATCAGACTGGTCGTCTAGTGGCGCTTTTTGTACAACACTGCCATCGCTTGTACAGGTACTAACATCTTTCGATGGGGTAGAAATACTTTCATCCATGCTGCCCTCATCATCTGTTTCTGCTGGTCGTTCTAACGCCTCTTCTGCTTTATTTGCCCAGCGGCGCAGTTTGCCTGCCAGTTCAGTGGTCATAGGCTTTAGCTGCTGACGATAATCAGCATCGTAGTCATCCAAGCCATCGCGTACGTTGTAGTTACCGGTGGCCCATAGCCGTTTCAGGGCACGTCGGCGTAGTGCAGCGCTAACACCTGGCGCCATGAAAGCGCTGAAATCACTGCCTGCTGGTAGGTAGTCGGGGTCAGGTAAGGTGTGATCCAAACTACCAGGAAGGGGTGGCAGGTCCTCAACGGTAGCCTCTACATCCAACGACTCCTCATCACTGGCAGTAGCGCTCAACGCGCCGGCCTCTATCTCTGACTCTGCATTGCCGATGGGGGGGGTATCTAACCCTGCGTCTGCCTCATCGCTTTCAACGCCACGTTTTTTACGTGACCAGCGTTCAAGTCGGCTCACTGGGGCTGCTCCTTGGTCGGGGTTTCTTTAGCGCGACCAGCTCCCTTATGTTTCTTTTTACGCCTTTCTGGCGGTGCTTCACCATGGCGTGCCAAATAGCTTTCCAGCCATACTTGAATCGCCATTGGCATTGGCGCTTCAAGCACCTGCTGCTCACCATCAAGCCAGCCCGCCGCAACATCTTGGCTTGCGGTGATAGCGTCAGGCTTAGGTGCTTGGCCGGTAAAACCAGCGCGAACAAACAAACGGGGCGTTGCCGAGGTGAGGTTAAAGCGGTAGGCAGCACGCTCAGTCATATAAAGCTGAAGGCTAAGCACATAGTCACCCTGCTCACCTGGTGTAAGCTCAGCGATACGCCATTGCGTTAAGGTGAAGCCTCTCACCTGCTTGGGTTCTGCCACCAAGGTAATGCTCAAAGAGCGCAGATTATCACTCATACGGATAGACCACCTTAGACCTTGAACGGGTAGACAAGTAAGCCTTTTGAGCGCCATCATCGTCAACTCAGAGTGTTTTACTCAACTATTATAAGTTACATGTATGCGTTACATGGTTCTTCATTAGGTTCCAACGAGGATTGCGGATGCCCGCCCTTCAGCTAAGCCGAGCCCACTTACCGGCCACGACGACAATCGATGTGATGGATGCTTACGGTGACACTCGCCACCAGGCCATCGCCGCAGAGCGCGCGCTAACGGTTTATCTCAATAAGCGCGAAATTGTCACGCTAATGACGCTGGGCGACGACCCTGAAGCGCTTGTCGTGGGCTACCTACGTAACCAAGGATTACTGCGTCGTGCAGAAGACCTATTGGTGGTACAAGTGGACTGGGAGGTGGAAGCCGCCGCTGTTGTCACCGACTATTTACCCGACGATTTAGATAATAGACTGAGTACCCGCACCGTCACCACGGGTTGCGGTCAAGGCACCGTATTTGGCAAATTACTCGAACAAACATCGCTCTCTGAATTACCTGAGACACCGCTTGCCCAGTCGACGCTCTATCAGTTGCTAACCAATTTGAATACCTATAACGAAACCTACCGCAGCGCGGGAGCAGTGCACGGTTGTGCACTGTGCCATCAGAGCCGCGTGCTCGACTTTGTTGAAGATGTCGGACGTCACAATGCGGTGGATACATTGGCAGGCCACCAGTGGCTCAATCAGGCCGAGAGCAGCAGTGCTGATATTTTCTATACTACTGGCCGCCTGACCTCCGAAATGGTGTTGAAAGTGGCGCAAATGGGTATCAGCGTGCTGGTTTCACGTTCCGGGGTGACCCAAAAAGGCGTAGAGCTGGCAGAACGCTTCGGCGTGATGCTGATTGCTCGGGCGAAAGGCAAAAGCTTCCAGGCGATTAATACGGCTAACCGCCTAACGTTAGATGCCATTCCAGCCAAACCACCCAGCGCGCGTACGTCTAAGGAGGCCGGTATATGATCACACCTCAAACCCTCACTGGCATGATTCTCGCGGGTGGTGAAGGCCGCCGCATGGGAGGACGGGACAAAGGCCTTGAACCATTCGCTGGGCTACCACTGGTTGCCCATGTGGCTAAACGTCTTGATGGCCATGTGGCCGAACTATTGATCAACGCCAATCGCAACACTGATGCCTATGCGATGTTTGCAACACGAGTTATTGAGGATGCTGAAGGCGGTTTTAAAGGCCCGCTGATGGGCATTTACAGTGGGCTACGCGCCGCTAAAACGCCCTGGCTACTGGTTGCTCCCTGCGATTCTCCTGCCCTCCCCAATGACCTAGTGGCGCGAATGGTAACGGGCATCACCACACAGAGTGGCGAGCACGATATCGCGGTTGCGTTTGACGGCGAGCGCTTGCACCCAGTCGTCGCGCTGCTGCGCACTTCGCTTGCCGACGACCTGGCGAACGCGTTGGCTGAGGGCGAGCGTAAAATCGACCGTTGGTACGCCCGCCATTCGTGGTGCAAAGTAGATATGTCGGATTGTCCGGAAACGTTTGCCAATCTCAATACCGAGGAAGAAAAATCCCGCTTGGAGCTAGCCCTAAGCGCTGTTTCTAAGGGCCCTACCTCGAAGGAAGCGACATGAGCCTGTCATGCTTCGAACTTGGTGAGCAAATGCTCAGCGTTGACGCCGCACGGGAAGCGCTGTTGACCTTGGTTGAGCAGCCCGTTGCGGTAGAATCCGCACCACTTAGCCAAGCCTATGGCAGACGGCTAGCCACTGATATCACCGCGCCAATTAACGTGCCACAGAACACCAATTCAGCCATGGATGGTATTGCCCTGGCGTGGCCGGATCAGCAACCTCATCAAACCAAATGGACGATTGTAGGCGAAGCCTTTGCCGGACAGGCGTTTGAGGGCGCCGTGCCTCTCGGCCAATGTGTGCGTATTACCACCGGTGCCCCCTTACCGTCGGGCACCGACACCGTCATCATGCGTGAGCAGCTTATCGAGCATGGCGGTAATGCCACCATCGATACCCCCGACCGAGTTAGCCATGGCCAGCATGTGCGCCAAGCGGGAGAAGATATTGCGATAGGCGAGGTAGCTCTGGTAGCCGGCACACGGCTAGATGCCGCCTGTTTGGGGTTAATAGCATCATTGGGCTATGGTGAGGTCTGCGTTTTCAAGCGCCCGAAGGTGGCTATTTTCTCCACTGGAAATGAGGTCACGCCTCCTGGCGAAGCGCTGCCCAGTGCGGGCGTTTACGATACCAACCGTTTTACATTGATGGGCTTGCTCAACGAACAGGGTGCCGAAGTGGCTGATTTAGGCATTTTGCCTGATGACCCCAGCATCATTCAAAACGCCCTAGCTAGCGCGGCTAGGCAGTGTGATTTAGTCATTACCAGTGGCGGCGTTTCTGTCGGCCACGCCGATTACACAAAGGAAGCGTTGGAAACATTAGGCCAATTAGCTTTTTGGCGTGTGGCTCTGCGCCCAGGACGCCCCATGGCCTGCGGCTGGCTGGGTGAATCGCGCAAACCATTTGTAGGCTTACCCGGCAACCCCGTCGCGGTCATGGTAACCTTTAGTCAATTCGTGGTGCCATTATTGGAACGTTTACAAAAACAACCCCCCGTTCCACCGAGGCGTTTAACAGCCATTACCCAAACGCCGCTAAAAAGTCGCCTAAAGCGCACCGATTTTATACGTGGCATTTATTCAAGCGATGCTCACGGCGTGTTACAGGTACGTAGCACTGGAGCGCAGGGGTCTGGGATTTTAACCTCGATGGTAGCTGCTAACTGTCTGATTGAACTAGGTGATGATCAAGCAGGCGCCCAGCCAGGCGACGCAGTCTGCATCCAACCACTGACGAGGTGGCAATGACCAAACAACCAATTGCTGAAAAACTCATTGATGATTTCGGCCGCCGTGTCAGTTATGTACGCATTTCCGTGACGGATCGCTGTGACTTTCGCTGCGTTTACTGCATGAGCGAAGAGATGACCTTCCTGCCAAGAGCTCAGGTGCTTACGCTGGAAGAACTTGCCATGGTGGCTCAGGCGTTTACCGAACTAGGCGTTGAGAAAATCCGCTTAACCGGTGGCGAACCGCTAGTGCGTAAAGGCATTGAGCAGCTCGTGGACGACATTGGCGCGCTGCCGGGGCTCAACGACTTCACCATGACCACGAACGGCGCGAGCCTACGTAAACACGCTGAACGACTCTATCAAGGGGGGCTGCGCAGGCTCAATATCAGTCTCGACTCCCTTGATCCCGAACGCTTCAAACAGCTGACTCGGACAGGTGAGTTAGCGAAAGTGATTGACGGCATTCACGCCGCTAAAGAAGCGGGCTTTAAACGCATCAAGCTTAACGCTGTGATTTTAAAGGGGCGCAATGATGATGAAGTGCTGGACCTCGTCGCTTTCGCTCGCGATGAAGGGCTGGATATCAGCTTTATCGAAGAGATGCCGCTGGGCGATGTGTCTGATCACTCCCGGGCCGAAACCTTTTACTCTAGTGACGACGTTCAAGCGCTGATCGAGACACGTTACCCACTCATGCCGTCAACGGAAACCACACCTGGGCCTTCGCGCTATTTTAAAATGGCTGACAGCGACAGTCGTGTCGGTTTTATTTCGCCCCACAGCCACAACTTTTGCGATAGCTGCAACCGCGTGCGGGTAACCGTTGAAGGCCGTCTGCTGCTCTGCTTGGGCAATGAACACTCCGTCGATTTACGTGCCGTATTACGTCGGCATCCCGGCAATATGCAGGCATTGAAAACGGCCATTATTAACGCCTTACCGCTCAAACCCGAGCGCCATCACTTCACTACCGACGGCGATGTCCAGGTGGTGCGTTTTATGAATATGACAGGGGGTTAAACGTTGTCAGCCACTCGCGTGCCTGTGCATATCATTACTGGCTTTCTCGGCAGCGGTAAAACCACGCTTATCCACAGCCTAATTGAGCAAAAGCCTGTGGATGAAAAATGGGCCATTTTAGTCAATGAGTTTGGCCAGATTGGCATTGACCAAGCGATGTTTGAACAGCGCAACGATGTCGTCGTCAAAGGGCTACCTGGTGGCTGTTTATGTTGCCAGCTGGCCTTTGTGCTACAGGCTGCGTTGGTCAACTTACTCGCCCGCAACAAGCCAGACCGCGTCATTATTGAACCATCAGGGCTAGGCCATCCCGCTGGCTTACTCGACTTGCTACGCGGCGAAGCCTTTCAAGATGTGGTGGCCGTGCACGATATTATTGCCACCCTAGATCCGCGCCGTCTAGATGAGCCCAGAGTCCGTAAACACGAGACCTTTCAAGACCAGTTGGCGATGGCCGATGCCATCGCCATCACTATGGGTGAGCAGGCAAGCGTCGAACAACACGAACAAGCACAGCAGTTTGTGACGAAGCTCTGGCCACCACGAAAGTGGGTTCACCGCATTGAACATGGCACGATGCCACTATCACTGCTGATGGACAGCGGCCAAACCAGCGCCCACGACGATGCGACCATTCCTGATACACATCGTCAAATAACAGCACCCCTCACGTTGGAAGGCGCTTTTTTTGATGTTGCTCCTCCGCTTGGCCAACCTCAACAAAAGACCGCCAGCTCCCTTGGATACACCAGCACAGGCCTTCGCTGGCACCCCAGTGAACGCTTTGATCTTGATTATTTGGCCGCCCACTTAGGTGAGCTTCCCTCATCTGCACGAGTAAAAGGCGTCTTTCATACCGAGCAGGGCTGGAAGCAGCTTAATCGAGCCGATGGAGCACTTAGTGTCGGAAGCAGCGCTTGGCGACAGGATTCGCGGCTTGAGGTGATTACCGCTGACAATGACGCCGATACCCACACGAATTTACTGACAGAACTGCAATCATCAGGAGCGCTGCTGGGCTAATGTTTTCCCAGAGCTAAGAGGGCTGAGCCAAGAACGCTTCCTCAATAGCGTCTACTGGCATAGGGCGACCAAATAAATAGCCTTGGAAAGCATGGCAGCCATGAGCCAACAACCATGCTTTTTGGTCCTCTGTTTCTACCCCTTCGGCAATAACATCAAGATTTAAGCTTTTCGCCAGAGCGATCGTACTTTCCACAATGGCCGCATTGGCACTGCTCTCTAACACTTGATGGACAAATGACTGGTCAATCTTTAGCTGATCAAGCGGCAACTGCGCAAGATACGCCAGCGATGAATAGCCGGTTCCAAAATCATCCAGAGAAAAACGTACACCTTGGGCTTTCAGGCTAAGCATTTTGTCACGAGCATCGTCTCGCGCTTCCACAAACAGCGACTCAGTAACTTCTAACTTGAGGCGTTCGAGCGGTGCTTTTGTACGAATAAAAATCTGCTGTAAGCGAGATAAAAAATCGCTATCGCGAAACTGCAGTGGGCTAATATTCACAGAAATCGTCAGTTCACGCAGATGTGGCATTGCGGCCCAACAGGCTAACTGGCGACACGCATCTTCAATGACCCACTCACCGACCTCATTAATTAGCCCGGTACTTTCTAATAACGGAATAAACTCCCCAGGTGAGACCATTCCACGCTCTGGATGCTGCCAGCGCAGCAGTGCCTCAACCCCCGTAAAGTGGCCGAAGCGATTAACCTGAGGCTGGTAATAGAGGCGCCAATGATGACTCTCCAATGCCTGACGCAAATCGGCTTCAAGCTTAACCCGTGCAAGCAGCGTTGCCTGCATCGAAGGATCAAAAAAGCGTATGGCACGACGCCCACTCGCTTTCGCTTGTAATAAAGCCATGTCGACCTGCTGAAGGTAGTCCTCGGCGCTTCGCTGACTATCGGATACGATAGTAATCCCAATGCATGCGGTCACCATGACGTGCTCTTCAGCAAAACTAATCGGCTCATCAAGCGCGACGAGAAGTTTCTGGGCAATATGTTCTGCTAAGCGCCGCGTCTGACGAGGACTTCCATCGACGCCCTCAACAAGCACTGCGAATTCGTCACTACCCAGGCGAGCCAATGTATCGGTATCGCGCAACATTTGGCCAAATCGCTGGGCAACCCGTTGCAGCAACTGATCGCCGGCGAGGTGCCCCAAGGTATCGTTAATATGGTTGAAACGGTCAATATCGACCACCAATAACGCCCCGCAGCGCTGGTGGCGGTTTAGCTCTTTTAAGGCGGCCTCCATCCTGTCCATAAACAGGCGCCGATTTGCAAAGCCCGTTAATGGATCGTAAAACGCTAGCTGATGGATCTCTTGCTCAGCGGCTTTGCGCTCACTGATATCACTCATAGTAGCAACGTAGTTAGTGAGCATGCCGTCAGCATCGTAGACAGCGCTGATTGTCAGCCACTCAGGGAACAGCTCACCGTTTTTACGCTGATTCCAGATTTCTCCTTCCCAACTTCCTGTGGTTATTACCCGTTTCCACAAACGGCGATAAAACGCTGCGTTATGGTGACCCGAGCTAAACATGCGAGGGTTCTTACCGATCACCTCGGCATCGCTATAGCCCGTTATGCGCTTAAACGTATCATTAACTTTTAAAATATTTCCCCGCGCATCCGCCACCATGATACCTAGGTGCGCCTGGAAAGCGGCCGCAGCAATCTGTAGTTCTACTTCTGCGCGCTTCGCTTCGGTAATATCACGATTCACCGATAACACTCCCTCAAATTGTCCGGCACTACTTATTAGCGGGCTTACGGTGGCATGAAAATGGTGTGGCTGTGCGTCAATGGTCAGTGGATATTCAAACCTTTCTACTTGATGAAACTGCTGCACTCTTTCAAAAACGGCGGCAAATGCGCGGGCTAAGGGAACAGGTAGGACATGTGAAAAGTGCTTTCCCAGCGCATCTTGGCTATTAATAAGTAACTGCTCAGGGGCAACTGCATGGATATAGCTAAAGCGCCCTTCCACATCAAATACAAAAATCAAATCCTGGATCGAGTGGACTAAGGCATCCATACGTGCCCCACGCGCTTGCGCTTCCGCCCGTGCTAGCTCTCGTTCTTTTATTCGCTCATGCAGCTGATAAGCTAACGTGAGACGGTTTAGGTAGTGGCGAACGCCCCAGGCCCCCAACAGCGTAATCAAACCAACGACCAACAATAATACCAGCAAGCGCTGACGCCATCCCGTCATCAGCGTGTGAAGGTCAACGCCCACCACAACAAACACCGGATATTCGCTAATCCGTTGCATGTGGAATAAGCGGTTACTCCCGTCAAGAGGTGAGATCGTGGTTAGCGTCCGAGAAAGGTTTTCGCTGTCTAACCACTGCTGCGTGTCAGGTGCATTAATTTGGCTACCAATGGTTACTCCTTCATGGGGAGGTGGGTGCCGAGCAACCACTTTTAGATGTTCATCTATCAGTGCCATGCTTTCACCTTCGTACACACGCATTTGCTTCAGCGCATCGTCCAGGATATGCGGCATGATGCGAGACATAATCACACCAGCGAAATCACCTCGGTCATTCACTAAACGCTGGCCATGATAAAGAAAGAAACGCTGCTTGCTCGCCGACCAAATAAGCGGCGTCATCATTTCGTCTTGGCCACCTTGCTTAAAGGTACGGAAAAAAGCGCTGTTGCCAAACTCCTCCCCAACATGACGATTATCGTCACTGCTTAAACGTAGACGCCCTTGGGCGTCCAACACTCCGACACTATCGATCAGCGGTACGTACTCAGTAAGATTGTCTAGCGCTCTCTGAACGGCACTCGCACGATCAGCCTCTAAGCTGTCTAGCCCTGAAGAGCCTGTTTGGTGAATATCTAGCAGCTCGGCCAGACTAAACAAGCCTTGGCTGCTTTGCCCGAACATGCCTTTTACCCATTCTGACACCACATTCGCACGGGCAATCACACGGGATTCAGCCGCATTGACTTCCTGGTGATACTGGCCTTTAAGCAACCAGCCAAACAGCGTAATCATCATACATAACGACAAAATATAGATCGTAATAACTCGCCGCTTTTGACGCCGAAAGTCAGGTAATACCTGACTTTTTTTAGTTACTCGATCACTGCGAGGTAGCAGCATTATACGTAGGCCTTATTCAGGTATCCCGCAGCACACCTGATACAGTATAAAAAGAACGTTGAAAGATACACCACAGCGGCTCCTCGTAAGCGGCTCTAGATAGTGGCTTGGCTTGTGTTTGATGTATATCAATTTTCAGCAAAAATGCTCATAAAAGTCGTTATTTTACTTAACAAGAGGCTGCCATGGCATCTTTAGGCCAAATGAGTGACTACGAAGTGCGCTTAGTGCGTATTTTTAAAACGGTGGTGGAATGTGGTGGTTTCACCGCCGCAGAAACCGCTCTAGGCATCAGTCGCTCAGCCATTAGCCAGCACATGAATGATTTAGAAGGCAGGCTAGGCTTTTCGCTATGCCAGCGTGGCCGAGGCGGGTTTAGTTTAACCGAAGAAGGCAAAGAGATTTACCAAGCGGGTTTAACGCTACTGACCGCGCTAGAAGCCTTTAAAAGCGATGTAAATGCACTGCATCATACCATCAAGGGCGAACTGAATATCGGCATCACCGATAACTTGGTCACCTTGCCCGCTATGCATGTTACCCATGCGCTCGCCGAGCTGACAGCGCCAAGCCATGAAGTCACCGTTAATATTCACATGGAGCCTTCGGATGCCGTTATTCGGAGCGTGATGGATGGACACTTGCATGTCGGTGTGGTGCCCGCGGTTAATTTACCTACCAGCTTAGAAACGCACTTATTGTACGATGAGCCTTCGTTTCTTTACTGTGCTGCCGGCCACCCCTTGTTTAGTGAAATCGATGAAGCGCTGACGGCTGAGCAGATAGCTGCTTACCCAGCGATAACACCTCGCTACCCACTCCCTAGCGATGCACGTAAAGCGCATGATGGGTTAAATCTACAAGCATCGGCTTCTGATCGGGAAGGTGCCGCGTTTTTGATTCTCACTGGACGCTTTATCGGCTTTCTTCCAGAACACGTAGCCGCTCAATGGGTTAACGCAGAAAAGATGCGCGTCATTCACCCGGCCACCCAGCGCTACCGGATTCCGTTTGTTCTAATCACTCGCCATGACCGCCGCCCCAACCGGGTGGTGGATGCATTTTTAGGATTTGTGAAAGGCACAAAATAAATCACCAGTTTATGCCAAGCAAAAAATATCAAAGCTCGGCACTTGGCCGAGCTTCGATCATTGGCGATGTTTATATGTAGTGAGTTTATGGCTGTTTTGCCGTCTCACTGGCCAAGTGAGGCGCGGGTCCTACCTGGGAAGACGATGTTAAAACGTGGCTTGCGACATAATAAACAATCGCACCGAGCGCGGACCCTGTAAACCAGCCATAGTCATAGAACCAGTTCATGGTGCCGGTTAGTAGCGATATTAGCGTAAGCGCCACCGGCACGCCGAACGCGATAAAGCCCGCTATATTCACCGCAGGATAAGCATGGTTATCCATATATAGACTAGGCACATCTAAACGCTGCTTTTTAATTAGAAAATAGTCCACAGCCATGATCCCTGCGATGGGGCCAAGCAGGCTGGAGTAACCTAGCAGCCAGTTTGAATACATCTGTTCAAGAGATACGCCTTGAGCGATGAGTCCCGCCTTTTGCAAAAGATCATAGCCCATCAGTAAAACACCCACGGCCCCTGTCATAAGGACGCCGCGGGTTTGGTTAATCAGCTTCGGGGCAATATTCTGGAAGTCATTCGTGGGAGAAACAATATTCGAGGCGGTATTAGTAGAAATCGTGGCAATAATGATTAGCAACATGGCAAGCACTACCCAGAAAGGGCTTTCGATATAGCCAATCAAACGCACCGGGTCAGCAACCGTTTGCCCCACCAGCGACTCTGACGCCGCGGTTAATACAACGCCCAACGCTGCAAAGAAGAACATTGTCAGCGGCAACCCAATCACTTGGCCAACAATTTGATCTTTTTGGCTTTTAGCGAACCGGCTGAAATCGGGAATGTTCAGCGACAACGTCGCCCAAAAACCCACCATAGCGGTTAAGCCCGCAAAGAAGTAGCCATATACCGAAGCTCCTTCTGGGCGCGAGGGCGGTTGCGCTAATAGCTCAGTCATCGACATGTGCGGCCACGCCCACGTCATTAACCCAATCCCCACGGCGAGCAACAATGGCGCCGCTAAGGTTTCCAGCCACTTAATCGACTCTGCCCCACGAATGACCACTAGGAGATTCGTTGCGCCGAATACAAAAAAGCCAATCACCTCACCTACTCCCCCCAGCGCAGCCCAAGCGGGAACCAGTTCGGATAACAGAAGATGAATAGCCAAGCCACCAAACATAGTTTGAATACCAAACCAGCCGCAGCCAACTAGAGCACGCACCAAGCAAGGCACGTTAGAACCTAAAATACCGAACGATGATCGCAGTACAACAGGAAAGGGAATCCCAAATTTAGTGCCTGGAAAGGCGTTTAGGGTGAGCGGGATCAATACGATCACGTTGGCTAACAAAATGGCAAAAAGCGCCTCACCAACACTAAGGCCAAAGTAGGCGGTTAACACCCCCCCCAGCGTGTAGGTAGGTACACAAATCGACATACCCACCCAAAGTGCAGCAATGTTCCATTTGCTCCAAGTTCGCTCAATCGCCTGAGTGGGTGCAATATCTTTATTAAAACGAGGGCTATCACCTACGTCTGTGCCTACGTCGAGTTCAATTAACCCCTCTCTGTCCACCATTCGGGATGTTGAGCCAGTCATATAGTCTCCTCAGCAGTGCTGTTGCCCATTATATTCACGATTCCAGTCTTCTAAGAGCAATAAGCGTGCCTAAACCAAAAGCACAAACACTAACCCATTGATCAAAAAGCTGACTTACTAGGCAGACATACACTTACTTTTAGCGTGATTGTTGTTATTCGCCTTGTAGCTCTTCAAAGCCATTAATAAGCGTAGCTATTTAAAGAAAATACGCACCAAAAAGATGCGAAAAAAAGTTTTATATTCAAATTAAACTAATACAACGCTATGTTTTAAAAGAAAAAATTAAAAATCACTAACATCGTGCAGTACTTCACCAACTTAGCAAAAACAGCACTATAAGAAATAAAAATACTAAAAAATCAAAGAGTTAAGCCAACAAAATAAAATTATCAAAAAACGCTTGAAACAACACCTAATAACGGACTATGTTCAAAAAGCTGTCAAACATGACAACTTTACAAACAACAATAAGACGCTCGCTTAACCTCGCTTGCATCACTCTATTATCAATGCAAGTTTCACAAGCAAGGCTAAGCGAAAAAGGCACGGTAAGACGCCGCTGCACGCCACGTGACCACAAACTTGTTACTTGACCAGTAACGTACCGACATGCGTCCGCATGCGGTTGGCACGTATGACTTGAGAGGGCATGTTCCATGCAGAAAATGAAAATCGGCTTAATTCAAATGGGCCTCAAAACCAGTACCGACTTAGACCCTGCGGCGATCCGCGACGCGATGAATGAAGCACACCTGCCAATGATTCAGCAGGCCGCCGAACAGGGTGTGCAAGTACTGTGTTTTCAAGAAGTATTTAACCAGCCGTACTTCTGTCCAAGCCAAGATGGAAAATGGTATGCCGCCGCAGAGCGTGTTCCAGAAGGCCCGACGTGTCAGATGATGCAAAAACTGGCTGCCGAACACCACATGGTAATCATCGTGCCCGTCTACGAAGAAACAGAGACCGGCGTTTACTACAACACCGCCGCCGTGTTTGATGCCGATGGCAGCTACCTCGGCAAATATCATAAAACTCATATTCCTCAAGTTGCTGGTTTTTGGGAGAAGTTCTTCTTCAAACCAGGAAAATCAAACTGGCCGGTCTTCGACACTGCCTACGGCAAAATTGGTGTGTATATCTGCTATGACCGCCATTTCCCTGAAGGTTGGCGTGCGCTGGCGCTCAATGGTGCTGAGGTGATCTTCAACCCCTCCGCTACCGTGGCAGGACTCTCCCAATACTTATGGGAGCTTGAGCAACCTGCTTCCGCCGCGGCTAACGGTTGCTTCATTGCCGCTATCAACCGCGTGGGCACTGAAGCGCCCTGGAATATCGGTGACTTCTACGGCTCCAGCTACATCGTTAACCCACGCGGCAAAATCGAAGCCCAGGCCAGCGAAACTGAAGACGAGCTACTGGTGCATGAAATTGATTTAGATATGGTGCGCGAGGTACGCAATAACTGGCAGTTCTTCCGTGATCGTCGCCCAGATGCCTACACCCGCCTCACTGATGGTGAGTAGCCCTGTTGATGAATCACACGAGGATTTCATAATGAGTTTATTGATCAAAGGCGGCACCGTCGTTACCCATGCCGACACTTACCGCGCTGACGTACTGTGCATCGACGGAAAAATACACGCCATCGGCACCAACTTGGACCTCCCCGACAACTGCGAAATCGTTGATGCCAGCAACCAGTTAGTAATGCCCGGCGGTATTGATCCTCATACCCATATGCAAATGCCGTTTATGGGCGCGGTGGCTAGCGAAGATTTTTACACCGGCACCGCCGCCGCTATGGCGGGTGGTACCACGACGATTATCGACTTTGTCATTCCAAGCCCAGGCCAATCACTTTTAGAAGCCTTTGAGACGTGGCAAGGGTGGGCGGAAAAAGCCGCCACTGATTTCGCTTTCCACGTGGCAATCACCTGGTGGGATGAAAGCGTCAAAGAGGAAATGGGTACCCTGGTGCGCGAACATGGGGTGAATAGCTTCAAGCACTTTATGGCCTACAAGGGCGCGATTATGGCCACTGATGACATATTGGTGGAAAGCTTTTCACGCTGCCTTGAACTGGGCGCAGTGCCTACGGTACACGCCGAAAACGGCGAACTGGTTTACCACATGCAGCAGAAATTACTGGCCCAGGGCATTACCGGGCCGGAAGCTCACCCACTTTCCCGCCCGCCACAGGTAGAAGGTGAAGCCGCCAGCCGAGCGATTCGAATTGCCAGCACGCTAGGGGCGCCGGTCTATCTGGTACATGTATCCACCAAAGACGCCGTCGATGAAATTGCCTATGCCCGCCAGCAAGGCCACCCAGTATTCGGCGAGTGCCTGGCAGGACACTTACTCATTGATGACAGCGTTTACCAACATCCCGACTGGGCAACCGCCGCCGCCCACGTAATGAGCCCACCGTTCCGCCCCAAAGGGCATCAAGAAGCGCTGTGGCATGGCCTGCAATCTGGCAATTTGCAAACCACTGCCACTGACCACTGCTGCTTCTGTGAAGATCAAAAAGCCGCAGGCAAAGATGACTTTACCAAGATTCCTAACGGCACTGCCGGGGTAGAAGATCGCCTTGCAGTGCTATGGGATGAAGGCGTTAACAGCGGCAAACTCTCGCCTCAGGAGTTTGTCGCCGTGACCTCCACCAATACCGCCAAAATTTTCAATCTTTATCCTCGTAAAGGTGCCATCCAAGTGGGCGCCGATGCCGATATTGTGGTTTGGGATCCCAATGGCACACGTACGATCTCCGCCAAAACTCACCATCAAAATGTCGACTTCAACATCTTTGAGGGCAAAACGGTGCGCGGCATTGCCCGTCACACGATTAGCCAAGGTAAATGGGTATGGCGAGACGGTGAACTGCACGCCGAGCGTGGTGCTGGGCGCTACTTAAAACGCCCCGCTTACCCAGGTGTTTTCGAGCTACTGGCTAAGCGTGCTGAATTAAATGCCCCGGTAGCCGTAAAGCGCTGAACAACTCCTCAAGAAAAGAAAAAAGCCAATAGGAGAGATGACCGTGAACCACTCACTTGACCACCTGCCCAGCGCACAAGAGGTCGGCACCTACGACCCACCCTCGCTGGCAAACAATTTTAGCGACCTTCATCCGCCGTTAACCCACCGCCAAGCAATGATCGAAAGCCAGCGCTGCTTGTACTGTTTCGACGCCCCCTGCGTTGAGGCGTGCCCATCGGATATTGATATTCCAAGCTTTATTCGCCAAATCAGCGAAAACAACATTAATGGCGCAGCAGAAACCATTCTGGAAGCCAACATTCTTGGCGGCAGTTGCGCCCGAGTGTGCCCAACTGAAATCCTCTGCGAGCGTAGCTGTGTACGCAACCATGATGCAGAGTGCCAGCCCGTATTAATTGGCCTGTTGCAGCGCCACGCTACTGACCATATGCAGTTCGAAAGCCACCCGTTTAAGCGGGCGGCTAACAGCGGCCGACATATCGCCGTGGTAGGCGCGGGCCCCGCTGGCCTTTCTTGTGCTCACCGCTTGGCAATGCTGGGCCATCAGGTGACCATTTTCGAGGCCGAACAAAAACCAGGCGGACTGAATGAGTACGGTATCGCCCGCTATAAGATGACCGATGATTTCGCACGTAAAGAAGTGGAGTTTTTACTCGAAATCGGCGGCATTGATATCCAGCACGGCCAGCGTCTGGGCGATAACTTAGAACTTGCCACGCTGCATCAGCAGTTTGATAGCGTTTTCCTTGGCTTAGGTCTTGGTGCCAGCCGTGCCTTAGGGCTCACTGGGGATAATGCTCCCGGCTTAATGCCAGCCGTTGACTACATTAAAACCCTGCGCCAAACCAAAGACCTTGGCAGCTTACCTGTCGCCAAGCGCTGCATTGTGATCGGTGCAGGTAATACCGCCATTGATATGGCGACTCAAATGGCTCGCCTAGGCGCGACAGAGGTAACGCTAGTCTACCGCCGTGGCACAGAGGCGATGTCCGCTACCGATCATGAGCAAGAAATTGCCAAAGCTAACGGCGTGCGCATGGTGACGTGGGCCCAGCCAGACGAAATTTTATTGGATGACCAAGGGCGCGTGGCCGGTATGCGTTTTGCCAAGACCCACGACCAAGCTGGCCAGTTAACCCCCACAGGAGAAACATTCGACCTTGCTGCCGATGCCATCTTCAAGGCGATTGGCCAAGGCTTTGATAGCGCTAGCCTGACGGATGAAACCGCCAGAGAGCTTGCCCGGGACGGCGAACGTATCCAAGTTGATGCGTTCTTCCGCACCTCAATGCCCAATGTTTACGCGGGTGGCGACTGCGTGAAACCTGGACAAGATCTCACCGTTCAAGCCGTTCAACACGGCAAACTGGCTGCCCATGCCATTCACCAAGCGCTTGCCGCTAAGCAGGAGGCCGCATGAATACACTTCCTTTCACACCACCGGGCAAGAAAAACAGCGGTGACAGCGTGGTGAACGGCGTTGACCTGTCGGTGAACTTTGCTGGCATCAAAGCTCCAAATCCTTTCTGGCTAGCCTCCGCACCACCCACCGATAAAGCCTATAACGTGGTGCGGGCCTATGAAGCGGGTTGGGGCGGCGTCGTCTGGAAAACCCTTGGCGAAGAGCCACCTGCGGTGAATGTCTCTTCACGTTACTCCGCTCACTATGGTAAAAACCGCGAGGTGATTGGATTCAACAATATCGAACTCATTACCGACCGCTCGCTGGAGATCAACCTTCAAGAAATCACCCAGGTGAAAAAAGATTGGCCCGACCGTGCACTGATTGTCTCCATTATGGTGCCCTGTAACGAAGAAGCCTGGGCACATATTTTGCCACTGGTGGAAGCAACTGGCGCAGATGGCATTGAGCTAAACCTGGGCTGTCCCCATGGCATGCCGGAACGCGGCATGGGGGCGGCAGTCGGCCAAAACCCCGACCTCATCGAAAAAGTCGCTTACTGGTGTAAGAAGCACTATTCCAAACCGGTGATTGTAAAACTCACACCCAATATCACCGACATTCGGGTAGGTGCCCAAGCGGCACTACGGGGTGGCGCCGATGCGGTATCGCTGATTAACACCATCAACTCCATCACTAGCATCGACCTGGACAATATGGTCGCAAAACCCACGGTAGGCCATCAAAGCACCCACGGCGGCTACTGCGGCAGCGCCGTAAAACCTATCGCACTGAATATGGTGGCGGAAATCGCCCGCGACCCAGCCACGGCCGAACTACCACTGTCTGGCATCGGGGGAATTTCCAACTGGCGGGACGCTGCAGAGTTCGTTGCTCTGGGCGCAGGTAGCGTGCAGGTATGTACCGCTGCAATGCTCAACGGCTTTCGCATTGTGGAAGAGATGAAGGATGGTCTTTCACGCTGGATGGCAGAAAAAGGCTACGACTCCATTGAATCGTTCTCTCGCAAAGCCGTGCCACAAACCACTGACTGGAAGCACCTGGACATCAACTTCAAAACCATTGCGAAGATTGATCAGGACCTGTGCATTGAGTGCGGCCGCTGTTATATCGCTTGCGAGGACACCTCCCACCAATCGATTGCCAAGCTCACCGAGCAAGACGGCGCACGCCGTTACGAGGTAATTGAAGACGAGTGCGTTGGCTGCAACTTATGCCAAATTACCTGTCCAGTGGAAAACTGCATCACCATGGTGCCCCAAGAAACGGGGAAACCGTTCCTAGCCTGGGACAACGACCCACGCAACCCCTTCCGCGTCGCTTCTTGAAACATTCACCACGCTTCAATGTTAGTAATGGCACCGCCCTCTTTAGTGAGGGCGGTCGTACATTATGTCTTCGTTGGAGGACGACAAATGCTCTCTTAGTCCTTATGAATCTTGATCTGGTAAAGCACGCAATAGATCACCGGCAGTACGATTAGGGTGAGCAGCGTGGCGACACCGAGCCCACCAATCAGCGCGACCGCCATGCTGGCGAAGAATGCATCACTAATCAGCGGGATAAGCCCCAGCATGGTGGTCAGCGCAGCCATGGAAACGGGCCGAACACGGCTAATGGCAGCGCGCACAACGGCGTGATAGCGATCTTTGTGTAGTGGCAGTTGAACATTGATTTCTTCCACCAGAACAATGGCATTTTTAATCACCATCCCAATCAAACTCAGCGTGCCCAGCAGCGCCATAAACGAGAAGGGCATCCCCGTTAACAGTAGCGCAGCGACTACCCCGACAATGGTCAGCGGCACCAAAAACCAGATCGCCAACGGCTGACGGAAGTTATTAAACAACACCACCGTGATAATGAACATCATCACCAACCCAAGTGGCAGCGACGCAAATAAGCCGCTCTGGGCTTCACCGGCGGTCTCAAATTCACCGCCCCACTCAAGCCGATAACCGGGCGGCAATTCCAGCGCCTCTACCTGGGGCCGAACCTGGGCCAATACGCTAGCCGCCGTCACACCACTGAGCGGGTCTGGTTCACCATACACCGCCAGCATGCGCTCTCGGTCGCGGCGCATGATTAGTGGATCTGCTACCTGGGTCGTCACATCGCGCATCACTTGATCCGCGGTGATGTAACGCCCCTGTTCGGCGCTCCATACGTTTAGCGACCCTATGTTGTCGATATCGTTGCGCTGCTCAGGTATCGCTCTGGCAACGATCGGGATCAGGTCGCTGCCGTCACGGTAGATGCCCACCTGGCTACCACTGGTACTCAGCGCCAGTGTGGCCGCCAGATTTTCACGTGTGACGCCCAGGCGTCGTGCCGTGTCTTCGGCAAAAATAGGCACTACGGCCTGAACACGGTTACGCCAGTTGGTACGTACACTGACCATATTGGACGTATCACTAAACAGCGCCGCGACCTGATCACCTAGTTGGCGTAATACGGCGGGATCGCTGCCGTATAGCCTTGCTTCGATCTTAGCTTTCGGAGCAGGGCCGACTTCCAGCGGGGCAATTTTATAGTCGATATCGCTGTGATCTCGCTGTAGTACCGCTTCGACATCCGCCATGTGCGCTTGCTGCGCGGCTTTGTCATCAGTTTCAATAATTAGCTGTGCATAGCTGGCGTAGCGGTCTTCCGGCGCATAGGTCAGGGTAAAGCGCTGGGCACCGCCGCCTACAACGGTGGTGAGGTGGCGGACGCCTTCCATGTCCATGACCACCTCTTCCAACTCAGCCACCCGCCGCTGGGTTTCCAGAATATCGGTGCCTTCTGGCGTGCGGTAATCGACAAAGAAGATGGGCGTATTGGAGGCCGGAAAAAAGGCATTTTTGACCGAGCCAAAGCCAACAACTGCGCCTGCCAGAATGGCTATCACCAGACCAAGTGTTAGCCAACGCAGCCGGATACCCGCCACAATCACGCGGCTAAATACGCGGTACACCACGCCGTTATACGGATCTTCGTCTCCGCTGCTGGGGGCTACATTGCGAAACAGCAGTTTGAAATAGAAAGGCGTGAGCGTCAGCGCTGTCAGCCAACTTAGCAGCAATGAATACAGCAACACATAGAACAGCGAGCCGATAAATTCACCGGTGGTATCCGGCGACAACCCAATTGGAGCAAAGGCGGCAACCGCAATCAACGTTGCTGCCAGCAGCGGCCAGGCATTTTGTTTAACCACCTGATGCGCCGACTCACGAATACTTTGGCCACGCTTTAGGCCAACCAGCATGCCTTCAGTGACCACAATGGCGTTATCGACCAACATGCCCAACGCTATTATCAGTGCCCCCAGCGAGATCTTTTCCAACTGCAAGCCGTGGATGCGCATCAGCATAAAGGTGCCAATAATGGTAATCAGCAGAATAAAGCCCATCAGCAGGCCGCTGCGCCAGCCCATAAACAGCATTAGCACCACTATCACAATGGCAACCGCCTGAATCAGGCTGATTAGGAAACCAGATACAGCATCGTCCACCACACTCGGCTGGTCATAGACCACGTTGAGTTCCATCCCCAACGGTGTGCGTGCTTCTAGTTCGTCTAGCCGCTGCTCAAGGCGCTCTCCTACTTCGACCACGTTAACGCCGCTTTCAAATGAGATGCCCAGGGAAATAGCTGGCCGCCCCATATCGCGGTAAAGCTGCTGTGGTTGCTCGGTTAAGCCACGGGAAACCTCCGCGATATCACTCAGCCTCACCAACTCGCCGTTACCTTCACTAACGATTAACGCGCGTAAGTCATCAATGTTGGCAGAACTACCCGAAGGCGTTACTCGGAAACGCTGGCCTCCCTGTTTCAAGTGCCCCGAGTCCACCACCGCATTTTGAGTGTCAAGCAGTTGCTGGAGTGAACTTAACGGGATGTTCAGCGCGCGCAGCCGCTCACGGTCGACCTCAATGAAAATGCGCTCTTGTCTTACGCCCGCCAGCGACACCTTTTCAACACCATCGACCAAAGCAAGCTCACGCTTAAGAAACTCGGCATGGCCTTTTAAGTCCGGCATGGCGTAGCCGTCACCAGTCAGGTTAATCATCAGACCGAACACATCGCCAAAATCATCGTTAACCCGTGACTGACTAGCGCCTGGCGGCAAAGCGGCCTGAGCATCGCCCACTTTACGGCGTAGTGAATCCCATAGCTGCTGAAGCTCATCGTTTTGCACCGTGCTTTGCAGCTCGACGGTGATTTGAGAAAACCCATCAGAACTTACTGAGCTGATGCGTTTAATCGAAGGCATTTCTTGAATGGCTTCTTCTAGCGTCGAAGTGACTTCCTGCTCTACCTCTTCTGGCGTAGCACCAGGATACTGGGTGGTGACCAGTGCATTACGAATGGTGAATTCAGGAAACTCCAGCTGCCCCATGCTGGTGAAAGCGAGCGATCCACCAATAAGCAGTACCACGGTCATTAAATAGCTCGCGGCCCGGTGGCGTAAGAAGTAATCAACCATCTTATAGCCCCTGTTCCTTTTCCCACGGAGTTACACGCATATCGGCGCTGACACGATGGGCTCCCGCTGCCACCACACGATCATTCGCGGCTAGTTCGCCACTCACTTCCAACCCCTTAGAGGTTAAACGCCCCACCTCGACCGGTACCGCCTCTAGACGGTCAGGTGCCTGAAAACGCCACACTACCGCCTGCTCTGAGTTCTCACCGAGGTAGCCAATCGCATCGGGCGGCAAACGCCAGACAAGACGTTCGGACGCTGGTAACAGTTGGCCTAGATCAAGCCGCACGGTGGCACTCATACCATCGAGCAGCGTGATATCGTCGGGCTGCGGCAACCGAAGTGTTACCTCATAGGCAAGGCTTTGGGCGCTGGCCTGAGTGGTATAAGAAGCTAGTTGGGCAAGGTAAGGTTTTTCGCTATTGCCAAACCGGACTTCAAAGGCCATCGCCGTTTCAAATGGTGTCACCTCATCATTGCGCGGTATCTGCTGAACGATTTGCTGCGGTAAATGAAAGACCACATCAAGCTGCCCTGGCTGCTGAATCACCGCCACGGTCTCCTGCACCTGAACAATCTGACGGTTGTCTACCGGCACCTGGGCAATCACGCCATCGTAAGGGGCGCGCAGCTGAGTATTTCCCAGCTGCTCTTCGGCCTGTTCAAAGGTCGCCCGAGCGGCACGCAACTCGGCCTCCGACTCATCAAACCGCGCCTGGCTGATCGCACCGCGCTCCAAGGTGTAGCGCATGCGCTCGTGAGTTGCCCGCGCCAGCTCTAACCGCGAACGGGCACTATCCAATTCACTGCGCACATTACGATCATCAATACGAGCGATTAATGTGCCTTCCGTTACCCGCTGGCCTGGGCTCACATTAAGTTCTAAAAGCTCACCCGCCATGCGAAACGACAGGTTGCTGCGCGTGGTGGCTTCAACTCGCGCCGGGAACTGGCGCTTCAGTGCGGAGCCAGACGCTTCAAGTGCGATTAACTTCACCGGCCGGGGAGGATGTTCATTCTGGCTTTCAGCATAGGCATCACCTGCTACCAGCAGCATGGCCAGCAGTGCTGGAAGCAATCGAATCACAGTGTTACGCACAGCAGACTCCTCGGCGGTGTTATTAATACGCAGTTATCAGAATTTCACTGACATTCATGAATGTCAGTGAACGTGTATACTAATAGCCTACTGGCGACTTTGCCATTCAGTAATGCCAATATATGGGCACTTTTTTGTTAGGAGCTGCTATGTCACGCCGCAAAGCTGAGGCTGAACGCACCCGCGAGGCCATTCTTGATGCTGCAGAAACTCAGTTTCTCACTCAGGGCGTGTCGCGCACCACCTTGGCTCATATTGCCGCAGCGGCTGGCGTGACCCGCGGTGCGATTTACTGGCATTTTGAGGATAAAGCCGCGGTATTCGATGCCCTACTAGAACGTGTTCGCGTGCCGCTTGATGAAATTGTCGATGATGCAGTGCTCCGTTTAGGCCACTCGCCCACCCAGTGTTTGCAAGGGATCGCCCACAGCGCGCTCAGCGCTATCTGCTATAACTTACCCCTGCAACGCGCCGCGACCATCGTGCTACATCGCTGCGAAAAGTTAGAAGATGACCACCCGCGTATCAGCATGATTACTCAGCTGTCAGAGCATTCAAAAGCGCGAGTAGAACAGCTATTCGAGCAGGTTAAGTTAAGCGGCCAATTACGCCAGGGCCTTAGCCCTGCGAGTGCTCGTCTTCAGTTTCATAGCTTTTTAATCGGCATTTGCTTTGACTGGCTACAAGACCCGCAGCAATTTTCATTAGCAGACGAGTACGAGAGCATGATCGAAACGTTAATGCGGGGATTATTAGTGGAGAGCGCACTCTAAACGCTTTGAGAAGATAAGCTTGGCATGCAGGTTGCTTCCATCACTAGAAAATTTCCATTCACTTGATGAGAGAGAGCTTACCTATGCACATGCAGATCATTAACGCCCGCCTACGCCAGCGCCCTGAGCTTTACCGGCTTGAGGTTGAGAACGGCATGTTCACAGCGATCACCGCTCAAGACGCACCGCAAACGGTGGGAGAAGGGCACATTGATGCGGGCGGCAAGCTGCTTTGCGCGCCGTTCATTGAGCCGCATATACACTTGGATGCCGCGTTAACGGCAGGCGAGCCAAGTTGGAACCAAAGCGGCACGCTGTTTGAAGGCATCGAGCGCTGGGGTGAGCGTAAGCCCATGCTCACCGAAGCGGATATTCGCGAGCGCGCGCTTAAAACCCTGAATCTGTTGATAGGCAACGGCGTCCAGTTTGTGCGCACACACGCTGATACCAGCGACCCAAGCCTGATTGGCATTAAAACCCTATGTGCCTTGCGCGATGAACTGAAAGATAAAATCGATATACAAGTGGTCGCTTTTCCGCAGGATGGTCTTCTCTCCTACCCCGGCGGCGACCGCCTGATGGAAGAGGCACTGGAGATCGGTGCGGACGTTGTCGGCGGCATTCCCCACTTTGAATACACCCGAGAGCTAGGTGTCGCTTCCATGAAGCGAGTGATAGAGCTAGCGATCAAGTATGACCGCTTGGTGGATGTGCACTGTGATGAAATCGATGACCCTAACTCGCGCTTTCTTGAAGTGCTGGCCTGCGAAGCGTTGTTTAACGACTTAGGTAACCGCGTGACCGCTAGCCACACTACGGCAATGCACTCCTACGATAACGCTTACTGCTCCAAGTTGTTTCTGCTGCTCAAGCGATCGGGCATCAACTTTGTCTCCTGCCCCACTGAAAGCATTCACCTGCAGGGGCGCTTTGATACTTACCCAAAACGGCGCGGCGTTACCCGAGTGAAGGAGTTAAACGCAGCGGGCATTAATGTCTGCTTTGCCGAGGACTCCATCTTCGACCCCTGGTATTCCTTAGGTAATGGCAAGCTACTACGAACGCTCGATTTTGGCCTGCATATCTGCCAGATGATGGGCTATCAGGATTTCAGCCAGGCGCTGTCGCTTATCACTGACAACAGCGCTCGCACACTCAATATTGAAGCGCGTTACGGCATAGAGGTCGGCAAACCCGCTAGTTTCAACCTGCTAGAAGGTGAAGATGACTACAGCGTGCTGCGCACCCAGGGCGAGGTGCTACTTTCTGTTCGCCACGGCGAGATCATCATGCAGCGCGCCCCCGCTAAGATCACCACGCCCCCGTGGCTTGGTATTTAGAAAAAGCGTAATATAGCCGGGCTGATAGTCAGCAAAGTTCTCAGGGCGGGGTGAAAGTCCCCACCGGCGGTGATGATGACTGAATAAATTTTTGTCATCTAAGCCCGCGAGCGCTCAAGGTGATTTTTTTATTTCTTGAGGTCAGCAGATTCGGTGAAAAGCCGAAGCCGACGGTGATAGTCCGGATGAAAGAGAACGGCACCTTAGACACGCAACTTAAAAAGTGGCTTCAGCCACCTTTTGCGGTTGCCTGACGACCGGTTCCGCATGCCCTGATTCTGGTACAACTTATCCAAGAGAATGACCATGAATCAGACATTCCCGCTAACGCTTTCAACCCACACCACGGCTCAGCGCATTGCCTTTATTCAAGGCCACTGGCATCAGGATATCGTTGAGAAAGCTTATGAAGCGTTTATCACTGAAGTAGAACGTTGCGGTCTTAACGCCGAGCAAGTGGACATCTTCACGGTGTCGGGTGCTTACGAAATCCCCCTCCAGGCAAAGGTACTCGCCGAAAGTGGCCGCTATGGCGCCATTGTCGGGGCAGGCTTTGTGGTAGACGGCGGCATTTATCGCCACGACTTTGTTGCCCATGCGGTCATTGATGGCTTAATGCGCGTGCAGTTAGATACGCAAGTACCGATTATCTCGGTCGTCTTAACACCACACCATTTCCATGAGCACAGCACTCACCACGACTTCTACACCCAGCACTTTGTTACTAAAGGGAAAGAGGCCGCCCAAGCGTGTCTGAATACAATGGAAAACCTGCACCGAGCGCGCAAACTAAGCAACGCTTAAGCCTATGTTGCAGCTGCAATTAAACCTATATTGCAATTAGGTCTCTGTCGTTTGAGTCCGGCTAAACGCCGGGCTCGGCACGCTTCGTCGATATATGAGTGCTAATAAGTGCTTATGCATAAGTTTGCGAGGATTCAAGCCCCATTAAATCAGTGGTTGCCTATGATCAGTGCCCGCTTAATTTTGTGCAGGCACTTACTTCAGAAGATGACTGCTCATTAGTCATCATTTCCGTTATTTGATATCCAGCAAATACCCATAAAACGCTGTGTTGCGCTGCCAGCCTAATGATTCATATAGCTGTTGGGCACGCTCGTTCTCTACCTGAGTCATGAGTATCAAGCGCGCGACACCATGCTCACGAGCCAGCTGGGTGACGGCTTCCATCAACGCCCTCCCCGTCCCCTTATCACGACACTCCGGCAACACAAAAAGATCATTTAGCGTCCAACGGGCATTCAAGCCCACCGTGGAAACTCCAGGATAAAGTTGCACGAAACCAGTGAGGTTACCGTCACTATTTTCACTAACTAATATACGAGAGTCCGCCTGCCCAAAGCGCTGACGCAAGAAATCACGCGCCGCACCGATATCACTTGGCTGATTATAGAACTGCCGATAGCCGTCGAGTAATCCACTAAGTGCCTCTAAGTCAGCCAGTACCGCTGAACGAATATTAATCATTGCAACTACTCCATTAAGATGGTGAACAAACTCAGCTTGCCGCTATAGTGGTCTATAACAAAGAGCCACTTATCGCTAAATTGAGGGAACCAGTGAAACGACGTAACGCTGCTAGCGATTGGATTACGGAGGCACTAGCGATAAGGCTAACAGCGAATGAAGCAGCCACGCTGGTTCAACAGCTCTACCGCTCGCTTAAAGAATGGATTCAACATGGCGAACTGACGGCCGGTGATGCGCTTCCCTCTTCCCGCTATTTATCCCGCGCTTTAGGTATTAGTCGCAATACGGTGCTGGCCGCTATGGATCGGCTGCTGGCGGAAGGATTACTGATCGCTCGCCAGGGAGCGGGGCTCTATGTAGCAAAACTACCCACACGATTAAACAGAACCGAACGTCCCCCTCCTGTGCCTGCTCGCTATTCAAACCGAGGCAACATACTATTAATGCTAAGTGGAGCGTTAAGCCACGGCCATCGAGCGTTTGCACCTGGCGTCCCGGCACTCGACCTGTTTCCCCGCGAACTATGGCAACGCCTTTTGCGTCGCCACTATTATCACGCAGAGACATCATGGATGGATTATCAAGCCAGCGGCGGGCTGCCTGAGCTTAAAGCTGCTCTCTGTGACTATCTAAGGCTCTCTCGAGCGGTGCGCTGCCAGCCAGAACAGATTGTGATTACCCAAGGAGCACAGCAGGCATTTGAGCTAACTACCCAGCTACTCACCGATAACGGTGATTCGGTTTGGATGGAAGAACCTGGTTACCGCGGTGCGCAGGCATGCTTCCTCGCCTCAGGCTTAACGACAACGCTCATACCCGTAGATAAAGAAGGACTAAACCCTTCACTAGCGCCTGCGGGCACCCCCGCACCCCGGCTAATCTATGTGACACCTTCTCACCAATATCCCAGTGGCGTTACCATGCCAATACCGCGCCGACTAGCATTGCTAGAGTATGCTTCTCGTACTGGCAGTTGGATCATAGAAGATGATTACGACAGTGAATTTCGGTACGACACGCCGCCTACTCCCTCTCTACAAGGACTCGCCGAACAGGCGTCGGTGATTTATGTGGGCACCTTTAGTAAAGTGCTTTACCCCGGCTTGCGCTTAGGCTATCTGGTATTACCCAATACGCTTGCCGAAGACTTTAAGCGCGCCCAGGCGCGACTGCACCGCGAAGGTAACTACCCCATACAATCAGCGCTTGCTGAACTTATTGCCAACGGCCACTTTACTCGTCACATCGCTCGTATGCGGGCTGCTTATCGCCAACGCCAAGCCTGCCTGCGTACTGCGTTAGCGCCCGCGGTGGCCAAAGGGCTCCGGCTTTCTGATGGCCATGCAGGCATGCACTTACTGGCTGAGCTCGATAATTTTGAAAAAGAAGAGATACTCGTAAGACGTGCTAATGAAGCAGGTATTACGCTTTCTCCGCTTTCCCGCTATTACCTTGGTGAGAATAAGCGCCCTGGTTTAGTTCTCGGCTATGCAGGTTCAACGGAGAGCGAACTTATAAAAGCAGGTACTTGGCTTAGCCGCACATGGTTAAGCTTATGCTAAGGAATACACGCTAAGGAGCGCTCAATGACCGACTTTATCGCCCCCGATGGACATCCCCGCTGCCAGTGGTGCGGCGGTGCGCCAGAGTTTCTGCCCTATCATGACAACGAGTGGGGATTTCCAGTGGCGGACGACCAGCGGCTATTTGAAAGCTCTGCCTGGAAAGTTTTCAGTCAGGCTTGAGCTGGCGCACCATTCTCAACAAGCGCGAGAACTTTCGCGCTGCCTTCCATTATTTCGACTTCCATCACGTTGCCCGCTTTGGCGAAGAGGATGTTCAGCGCTTGCTCCAGGACGCAGGCATTATTCGCCATCGCGGAAAAATCGAAGCGGTGATTAATAATGCTCAGCGGGCACTGGAAATGGTCGCGCAGGAAGGTTCGCTAGCTGCGTTCTTCTGGCGCTATGAACCTACCGAATTAGCACTACCACAATCCCAAACCACCTCACCTGAATCCATCGCACTTGCTAAAGAGTTGAAAAAGCGCGGCTGGAAATTCGTTGGCCCTACCACCGCGTTTGCGTTTATGCAGGCCATGGGGCTACTCAATGATCACTCGCTAACATGCATCTCTCGTGAGCAGGTGGAACAAGCGCGGCAGCAATTTCAGAGGCCCGTGTAACAACAAAGGCGCAAGGCACTATACTTCTTGGATCACTAGCAAACGAGCGCGCCAGATGACTCGCCTGCGTATTCGCTGGGTGTCTTCTTGTAGTAGGGTATGATTTTTACACACTTATCAATACACCGAACAGCACGGGGACAACACGTTCCCAATGGGGTCAACGTGGTTCAATCGCTCTCTTCGCACACAGAATCCCGCGCTTCGATATACAAGGCATGGAGCGTGCACGTCTTTACGGCCAGTGGCGTACTGCTCGGCACGATGGCGCTGCTCTCACTGATCGACAACAACCCAGTTGCCTGCCTCCTTTGGCTAGGTGCTGCGATGATGGTCGATGGTTTCGATGGCACCCTGGCGCGCAAGTATGAAGTAAAAACTATCCTGCCCCACTTTGATGGCTCGACGCTTGATATGGTCATCGATTATCTAACCTGGGCGTTTATTCCCGCTCTGTTTATCTACTTCTTTATTGAGTTGCCGCCCAATTTCGAACTTCTGTCAGTATTTATTATTCTGCTGTCATCGATGTTCTGTTTCTGCAATGTCGATATGAAAAGCCAGGATAATTATTTCGTTGGCTTTCCTGCCGCTTGGAACATCGCTGCCGCCTATTTCTATATCCTCAACCTCCCGCCTTTTGTCACCTTTGCCGCTATCGTTTTTCTAGCTTTTCTCACCGTGTCTAAGATGAAATTCCTTCACCCGTTTCGTGTACGTCAGTTCATGCCACTCAACATCGCCGTCACGCTGGTATGGTGTGCATGTGCAACGTCACTGATACTTTCCAGTCCCGAGCACGCAGCCTGGGCACTATGGGGGTGGAGCATTGCATCCGTTTACTTCGTCGGCATGTGCGTTTGGCGCACCGCTCAGGAAGCGTTTTAACTCGGCTTTAGCAAACAATGCTCACTTTAGCGCTACTTCATCAGACCGCTGGGCTTCTTCCATCATCTCGGTGGCAAGCTCTCCCACGGTACGCACGGCATCTTCAATGGCCGGTGTTAGCGTAAATGCGTAGTTAAGTCGCAAACACTGACGAAACTTGCCCGAGGCTGAAAATAGCGAGCCAGGAGCCACATGGATGGCGCACTTGGCTAAGCGTTCATTAAGACGTACGCAGTCCACGGCGGCAGGTAATTCCACCCATAGCAAAAAACTGCCTTGTGGATAACTGATGCCCGCACCTTCTGGAAAATAGCGCTGCACCCAGTTGATCATGATGTCCCGTTGGCGCTGATACTGGCGAGTAACATAGCGCAGGTGACGCTCGTAGTGGCCTTTGGCAACAAACTCCGCCACCGCCAACTGCGGCAATGTGGCCGAGGCACCGGTAGAGACATACTTCATATGCAGCGCCTTGTCTCGGTAACACCCCGGCGCCAGCCAGCCCACCCGCAGCCCAGGCCCCACCGTTTTGGAAAAACCGCTGCACAACAACACCCGCCCATCGTCATCGAAGGATTTGATCGTGCGCGGCCTCGGCAGAGTAAAGGCCAAGTCACCGTAGATATCGTCTTCAATAATGGCCACGTCGAAGCGTTGGGCGAGTTGAAACAGCGCCTTTTTGCGCGCCTCGCTCATGGTGTAGCCCAGCGGATTGTTATACGTCGGAGTGACCTGTATAGCACGGATCGACCACTGCTCCAGCGCCATTTCCAACGCTTCCAAACTAATGCCCGTTTGCGGATCAGTGGGAATTTCCAACGCTTTTAGGCCGTTGGCTTTTAGGATCTGCATGGTGCCGTAAAAGCTGGGCGAGTCTACGGCCACCACGTCGCCAGGTTGAGTGAGGGTGCGCAGCGCTATCGATAACGCTTCCTGACAGCCGGTGGTGATCATGATGTCGTCCGGGTGCAGCAAACAACCGGACGCAATGGCCAACCGCGCTACCTGCTGACGTAACTCGGGGCTACCGTTTAGCTTGTCATAGTTAAAACCATTCAGATCATTCTTTCGATGCAGCCCCGCCAGTATTTTCGACAGCGGCTTAAGCGTTTCGTAGGCTAAGTTCGGCACACCACGCCCGAGCAGAAGCCGACTATCGTCACGCTGTGTAGCGACCAGCTCTAATACCTGATCCCATTGGGATACATCTAGTGGGCATTGCGCAGGACGAGAGACAGAAGGCAGCACCGAAGGCACCCGGCTTGGAAGTACGAAGTAGCCCGATTTCGGCCGTGATTCGATCAGCGCTACATCCATTAGTTGCCGGTAGGCTTCCTGAGCGGTCGAAATACTAACATCAAGCTCCTGACATACCGCTCGAATAGAAGGCAGGCGATCACCCACACGGTAAATACCGTGCTCAATTCGCTCCCGTAAAATGCAAGCAACCTCCTCATAGCGAGTCATACTACTGCCTCCTGTTTTTTTAAACACAGTCTCCAATACAGTTTTAAATATTATCTTTCAAGCAATACAGATCCCTGCATTAACAAGCATACAGAGGTATAACATACACCATCTGTATCTTAAAAATAGAAAATCCTATATCTGTATTGCTTAGGCACGGCTGCGTAATCTGGTTGAGCACATCGCCATCAAGGAGAACCGCTATGCCACACTTCAGTCTCGCCCAAATTCGCTGTCAGTTACGTCAACTCCAACAGCGCCGTCGCAGCCGCCGCCAGTTACTAACCCTCGATGACCGACTGCTGGAAGATGTTGGAATCACTCGCACCCAGGCGCAAAAAGAAGGATGTAAACCATTTTGGCAGCACTCATCATTCAAAAGGGGGCCATATGAAAGCCGCTGAGTACTATTTGCTAGATGTGTTTACCGATAAACCTTTTTCAGGCAACCAGCTGGCGGTATTTTTAAATGCCGATGGGCTGCAAACCAGTACCATGCAGGTAATTGCCAATGAACTTAACTTGGCTGAAACGGTATTTTTAGGCGCGGCGACGAAGACGAATCACTACCCTATGCGGATTTTCACACCGACGGCTGAGCTGCCGTTTGCCGGCCACCCCACGGTAGGTACCGCGCATCTACTAGCGGAGTTAAACCTCGTCAACCGCGAGCAAGGCATTGTGCTACAGCCACCTGTCGGCGAGTTAACAGTTAATTATGAAAAAGGGGGAGCAACGTTTAAGACCGCCCAGCCCGTCATGGTCTCAGGCAGCACTATTGATCGACTCACTGCCGTTGAGCTTCTGGGGCTGGACATCCACCAAGTCATTGGCGATCCCATCATTGCCTCTTTCGGTCTGCCCTTTCATCTTATTGAGCTAGCCGACCTAGCGGCTCTAGAGCACATACAAATCGCCGGTGCAGTATGGGCAGATGCCGTTACACGCAGCGGCACTGAGCAGATATACCTTTATGTGATGGAACAACGAGCCAGCGAAGAGACGATTGTACGGAGCCGTATGTTCTCCATGCACGCCAGTATTTGCGAAGACCCCGCCACTGGCAGCGCTGCAGCAGCCTTAACCGGTTATTTAGCGTCACTCAAGCCAGAGCCCCTACACTGCAAAATTCACCAAGGTGTTGAAATGGGGCGACCCAGCGTTATCTACACCGCCGCCAATGGTGAAATTAAGTCTGGCTATGTCAACGTGGGCGGTAAGGCAGTCATCGTGGGTAAGGGTGAATTTAATCACCTGGGTTGATGATGAGATGATTTATTCTTCACCGTGGCTTTGGGCCAACGGGCAATCATCGCGGTGACAATAATGGCAAAGAAGAGCCGTGCCCATAAGATGCCCGTTATATCCGCCCCGAGCATTAAGGTCAGCAGTGTATCTTCTATAACGCTATGACAGAGGCCGAGAAAACAAAGTGCTAACGTGCTGTCGCGCTTGCTTAGCACTCCATTTTGCACGTCACGAATCAGCAGCCCTGCGCCATAGCTTAGCCCCAACGTAAACCCAATCACCGTCACATTCGCTGCCGAGCGTCCAATGCCTAATAGCCTGAGTAACGGTAGCAAGCCAAGGTGAATCCAGCGCTCTAGACCAAGCCTTTTTAAAATTTTCAGAAGCACAATCAACGCTAAGATAATCACAAAAATAAGCGCTAACGTTTCAAGCTGTGCCACCGCCCAACCGCTTAGCGTTGGTGCTGATGAAAAACTTGGCTGCCATACCAATTCAAAAGGTGCTTGTAACAAACCAAAATACGAATAGAAGCAGTGTAAAAGCCAAGCAAGCAGTAAAGCCCCACCCACACGCAGAACCAGCGTGCCCCACCAAGGTACGCCAGCACGCTTGGCAACCGCTCCCTCAACGGGAAGCGAATGCCCTACCAGCATCAATGCTCCTAGTACCGTTACCTGCTCAACACTCAAAGGCGTTTCACCGACGACTTGGAAAAACACCGCAATAGCGGTGTACAAATTGGTGAAAAGCGCCGCTGCCCACACAACACCCATTTGTTCGGGTAAACCGAGTATGTTCATTAAAGGGGCTAACACCGCCCCCAACCATTCGATCATACCGAGCAGCTCTAACCCTTTGACGATGAGCAAAGCAGGTATCAGGATTTTGAGTAACGTCACATACACGCGCAGCGCGTCTTGCAATACGCAACTTACCCCAGCTAACCATTGGTAGGTTTTCGTCGGCATTAGAGCCCTCCATTGCCATCGTTTGAACAAACGCTATGATAATGGGAGCACCGCAGAACCTTCTTTCCAATACAGCCCTAACAATCACTATTCGTTCTTTATAAGCACAGAAAGAGCATTTTATTTCATGGACGCCATTGATCGACGAATTCTTGACCAGCTTCAGCGTGACTCCAGCCTGACCAATCAAGCATTAGCAGATGAGATAGGGCTTTCACCCTCTGCCTGTTTAAAGCGAGTTAATCGATTGCGCGATGCTGGAATCATTGCGCGCGAGGTGGCTGTGCTCAACCCTGACGCCCTAGGCCAGTGCCTTCACATGGTGGTGGAAGTCACCATGGAGCGGGATAACAAGTTGCTCTACCAGCGGTTCTTGACGTCAGCGGTCAACGCCCCTGAAGTGAAGCAGTGCTATCAAGTAACTGGCGAGTGTGATTTTGTGTTGATCGTGACAGTCGCTGATTTAGATGAGTACGACCGCTTTTGCGACAGCGTGCTCTATGCCGACGACAACCTACGCAAGTTCCGCACATTACTGTCGAGAAAACGCCATAAGTTTGATACGTCCGTACAGCTCAGCCGTTGAGTACTACTCACGCCGTCAATCCAATCCCCCGCAAAATCACCGAGGTTACCGACTGTACGGCTTTTTCGAATTGCAGATCGTCTAAGGGTTTATCGTCGTTAAGCAGATAGATTTGGTAGTCGAAGTCAGCGTAGTGCTGGGTCGATGCCCAAATCATATAAAGCAGATAAGAGGGTTCAACGGGGTTAATTTGGCCGGACTCGACCCATTCGCGAATTTTCGACTCTTTCAATTTGGCCCATTCGTATAAGTTATCGCGCAGGCGCTCTTTTAGAATGGGTGCGCCCTGCATCACTTCCGCCGCCCAGATTTTCGAGCCGTGAGCACGGTAGCGGGAATGGGTCATTTTGGCGCGAATGTAGGTAGAAAGCACCACTCGCGGGTCGTCGTAAAGCTCAAAGCACAGCGCGTCCTGTTTCCAGATTTCCAGCAGCGCTAGCAGCACTTCCTGGTAAAGCGCCTTTTTAGTGGAAAAATAGTAGTGCACGTTGGATTTTGGCAGATCAGCCAGCTGGGCAATTTCCCCCATCGACGCTCCGGCATAGCCTTTTTCAGCAAACAATTGCTCAGCCGCCAGAAGAATCTTTTTTACGTTGGTTTGCCGAATTTCGTCCTGTGTTCTCGCCACGCTGCTCGTCCCTTTACGACTAAGATACGCACACAAAAAATGCACCACCGCTAAGCAGTGGTGCAGAGAAGATGGCGTAGTTAGCCTACGGCGTCAACGTTGGTTAGTGGGAAACGAAAACTCGGCACGAGTGGCTTCGCTCACCGAAGGCCAGCGCTGGGAAACCGCTTTTCGGCGGGTATAGAAGCGCACAGAGTCAGGGCCATAGGCGTGAAGGTCGCCAAACAATGAGCGCTTCCAGCCGCCAAAGCTGTGGTAGGCCACCGGCACGGGAAGCGGCACGTTAACACCCACCATGCCCACTTCGATGCCATCGGTAAAGCGTCGAGCAGCCTCGCCATCGCGAGTAAACAGGCAGGTGCCATTGCCGTATTCATGGTCGTTAATCAATTGCATAGCGTCATCTAGGCTGCCGACCCGTACCACGCACAGCACTGGCCCGAAAATCTCTTCCTGGTAAATGCACATCTCAGCAGTGACGTTATCGAACAGGCAACCGCCGACGAAATAGCCGTCTTCATGACCCGCGATTTTCAGCTCACGGCCATCGGCCACTAGCGACGCGCCTGCCTTTACGCCGTCTTCGATATAGCCCAATACCTTGTCACGGTGCTCTGCCGTCACCAGCGGGCCCATATCCAAGCCTTTATCGGTTCCCGGCCCCACCTTGAGCTCAGCAATTTTAGGCAGCAGCGTTTCAACTAGACGATCTGCCGTCTCGTCACCCACGCACACCGCCACCGAAATCGCCATGCAGCGCTCACCACAACTTCCGTAAGCCGCCCCCATCAGTGTATTGGCGGCGTTTTCCAAATCGGCGTCTGGAAGCACCACGGCATGGTTCTTCGCCCCACCCAGAGCCTGAACGCGTTTGCCAGCGGCCGAACCACGGGAGTAGATAGCTTCCGCTACCGGCGTTGAGCCAACAAATGAAATAGCTTTAACGGCCTTAGCATCCAGCAGCGTTTCCACCGCTTCGCGACTACCGTGCACCACATTCATCACGCCTTTTGGCAACCCTGCTTCTTGCAACAGCTCGGCTACCGCCATCGCCGCCGAAGGATCTTTTTCCGAAGGCTTGAGAATAAAGGTGTTGCCGCAAGCAATCGCCATCGGATACATCCACAGCGGCACCATGGCAGGAAAGTTAAACGGCGTAATGCCCGCCACTACGCCCAAGGGCTGGAAATTCGACCATGCATCAATGCCCGGCCCGACGTTGTGGGAATACTCACCTTTTAGTAGCTCAGGCACACCGCAGGCATACTCGACATTTTCGATTCCGCGCTTCAGTTCACCCATCGCATCTTCAGGGGTTTTACCGTGCTCTTCACTGACCAGTTGCACCAAGCGGTCGGCGTGTTCCTCAAGCAATTGCTTGAAGCGGTACATCACTTGGGCGCGCTTAGCTGGTGGCGTATCTCGCCAAGCGGGAAACGCAGCTTGGGCGGCGGCAATAGCCCGCTCTACGTCGGCGGCGCTGGCGTCCGCCACTTGGCGAATCACTTTACCCGTTGAGGGATTGGTCACGTCCAGCGTGCGCTGGCTGTCGATTAATTCACCGTTAATTAGATGGGAAACAACACTCATATTTAAACTCTCTGAAATTTAGGTCAGTCGGTTATGCCAACGAATCCAGGGTGGTGGCAACGGCATCAAACAGCCGCTCTAACTCAGCGTCTGTGGAGCCAAACGGAGGGCCGAACTGCAGCGTGTCGCCGCCATAGCGCACGTAAAACCCAGCTTCCCACAAGGCTAAATGGGCATCCCTAGGGCGAATGGTGGGGTCGCCATCTCGGGGCGCCAATTGAAGTGCACCCGCTAAGCCATAGTTACGAATATCAACAATGTGATTGCGGCCTTTTAGAGCGTGCAGCTTTTGCTCAAAAGCGGGCGCGATAGCACTTACCTGAGCGGGGAAGTTGTCACGCTCCATCATTTCGAGTGCCGCTAAGCCAGCCGCACAAGCGACAGGGTGGGCGCTGTAGGTGTAACCGTGAGGAAACTCAATAGCGTGTTGGGCGCCGCCAGCGTGCATAAAAGTGTCGAAAATTTCACTGGAAGCAATCACCGCGCCCATAGGAATAGCGCCGTTGGTGATCTGCTTGGCAACGTTCATGATATCCGGCGTAACACCAAACGCTTCTGCGCCGGTGGTTGCGCCACTGCGACCAAAAGCAGTGATTACCTCATCGAATATCAGCAAAATATCGTGGGCGGTACAGATTTCGCGCAGCCGATCCAGATAGCCTTTGGGCGGCACAATCACCCCAGCAGAGCCAGACATCGGCTCAACGATCACCGCCGCAATGGTGGATGCATCGTGCAGGGCGATTTGATCAAGCAGCGCATCAGCAAGTTCAGCGCCGGTTTCGGCTTGACCACGGGTGAAGGTGTGACCTGCCTGCAGCGTGTGCGGCAGATGCGTTACGTCCATCAATTGGCCGTAGTGTTTACGATTGCCACCGATACCACCCAGGCTGGTGCCACCAATGTTCACCCCGTGATAGCCCTTGGCACGGCCAATCATGCGTGTCTTCTCGGGCTTACCTTTTAGCCGCCAGTAGGCCTTGGCCATTTTGACAGAGGTATCAGCGGCTTCTGAACCAGAGTTAGTGAAAAACACATGATCCAAGCCAGCAGGTGTAAGGCTCGCCACTTTTTCCGCCAGTTTGAACGCCAGCGGATGGCCAATTTGAAAGCCTGGCGCAAAGTCGAGGGTACCCAACTGCGCCGCCACCGCTTTTTGAATTTCTTCACGATTGTGGCCCGCGCCGCAGGTCCATAAGCCAGAGAGTGAATCAAACAGCTTACGGCCCTGGTCATCGATGTAATAGCGCCCTTCCGCGCCAGTAATCATGCGCGGGTTGGCACGGAAATCACGGTTAGCGCTAAACGGCATCCAAAAGTGCTGATTAAGCACGCTGGGAGAAGCGTTTTCTTCGTCAATAAACGCCTGAGGGGTCGTGTTGTTTTGTAGGCCAAACATGGTGTCCAGCTCCATCGCTATGAGACATAGCCTCAGCATGCGCCACTGAACATGTTTATAAAATTACGCTTTTCTTGTGTTCACGTTAGAGAATTTATACGTAACAAGCAGACGTTTATCTCTACGCTGGCAGATAACAAATTAATAAAAACGGTCAGCCGCCAGCTTTATATGTGCTAACTCATAAAGGAATGCTCATGAACTCGCTTGTAGAACCGAATACTGTGCTAGCCACTTTACGCACCGACAGTGACCGTCTTTGGCAATCGTTGATGGAAATGGCAACGCTGGGCGCGACGGCTAAGGGCGGCGTTAATCGTCAGGCGCTGACGGACCTTGACCGACAGGGACGTGATCTATTTATCCAGTGGTGTCGTGCTGAAGGCTGCACCATTCGAATTGATAATATCGGTAATATTTTTGCCCGCCGGGAAGGAAGCAATCCAACAGCCAAAACCGTCATGGCGGGCAGCCACTTGGATAGCCAGCCCACTGGAGGCAAATACGACGGCTGTTTTGGGGTGCTTTCCGGTCTAGAAGTGATCCGAACGCTTAATGAACACAACATCACTACAAAATCGCCCATTGAAGTCGTTGCGTGGACTAACGAAGAGGGTTGTCGCTTCCCTCCCTGCATGATGGGTTCTGGGGTGTTTACTGGCGTGCTTGAATTTGACGCCATGATGGCGCGCACCGACGCCGATGGCGTCACAGTGAGTGATGCACTGGATGCCATTCACTATCGTGGTAGCGATGAGGTCTCGCCAAGTGAGATTAAAGCTTACTTTGAACCGCACATCGAACAGGGGCCGATTTTAGAAGATACCGACACCACCATCGGCGTGGTTATCGGTGGGCTTGGTCAAAAGTGGTTTGATTTAACCCTAACCGGACTTGAAGCCCATGCTGGGCCCACGCCAATGAACCTGCGTCGCGACGCCATGATGGGCGCGGCGGAAGTCACCCAAGCCCTTAACCGAATTGCCTTTGATCATCAGCCCCACGGGCGCGGTACTGTCGGCTGTATGACGCTTCATCCTGGTTCGCGTAACGTCATTCCTGGGCAGGTGAAAATGACGTTGGATATGCGCCACTGGGAGCCAGAAGCTCTCGTCGCGATGGGTCAATCCTTAGCGACGGCCGTCGAAGAAATTTGCCAACGTCATGGGCTGGAATATGAATTAACGCCCACCGCAGATTTTGCCCCTGAGCACTTTAATAAAGCCTGTGTTGATGCAGTGCGCGAAGGGGCCGAGCAACTCAACCTATCGCACATGGATATCATTAGCGGTGCTGGTCACGATGCCATGTTCGTCGGTCGTGTCGCCCCCGCTGCAATGATCTTTGTTCCCTGCAAGGACGGCATTAGCCACAACGAGATTGAAAGCGCCACTCCAGAGCATGTGCACGCTGGCTGTAACGTGCTGCTGCACGCAATGCTCAATGCCGCTGAGTTTTCCTAAATGGCTTTGCGCTACCGCACGGGGTTAAACGTGCGGTAGCCCTCTCTTTATAGCACGACGTCGTACCCTTCAAATTTAGGCGGACCAAGGTAGATACCTTCCGGTGCTTTG
Organism: Halomonas sp. TD01; assembly: GCF_923868895.1. GTDB lineage: Bacteria > Pseudomonadota > Gammaproteobacteria > Pseudomonadales > Halomonadaceae > Vreelandella. The sequence goes on along the minus strand of NZ_OV350343.1, from coordinate 1,686,755 downwards.
GCGTTAGCATGAGCCTTGCGGAACGCTTCTGACTTGGTCCAGGCGCGGAAGGCTTCTTCCGATTCCCATACACTGTGGGAGATAAACACGGTGTGATCTTCCTGACTTTCACCCTGCAGCATTTGGAATTGTTTAAAGCCCGGCACTTCATCCAGGTGAGAATCGCGGTTGCGCCATACCTCTAAAAAATCCTCTTCGCGGCCCGGGGCAATCCGAAAACGGTTCATGGCGATATACATGCACTCTCTCCTATTGAGTTTGTCTAACACGCTAGCGTAGCGGCCTGCCGCTTACGACGTCTATCCCTTGATGGTAACGTCATGGTTTTATGACGAATAAGCGGTATGAAAAATAAGTTCTATGGCAAATAAGCTCTATGGGAAATAGGCGTTATGCCGAGCAAACCCCAACCACCAGGATACGGCATGGCTAAGGCACCCATCCAGGTCGTTTGGTTCAAACGCGATATGCGCATTCATGATCATGCGCCGCTTTCCAGTGCATCGGCGGCTGGCCCTGTGCTGCCTGTTTTTGCGATTGAACCTGGCCAGTGGCAAACACCTGATAGCGCCCTGCGCCACTGGCAGTTTGCCGCTGACGCTCTAATCGACCTTTCCAACGCACTGGAGGCCATTGGCCTACCGCTATGTATTTGGCAAGGTGATATTGTCGATTTGCTGAACGCCCTAAAAGCTCACTACGGCCACATTGCCCTTCACTCTCATCAGGAAACGGGCAACGCCTGGAGCTTTGAGCGGGATAAACAGGTGCATGCTTGGTGCCAAACCAACGGTGTAGCTTGGCGGGAAGCCCGCCAGCACGGTGTAGTACGAGGACTTAGCAGCCGCTCTGGGCACCAAACCCGTTGGGAGAGCCACTGGGAAACGCTGATGTCTGCCCCGACCTGCCACGCGCCGCAAAGCGCCCAAGCAGCCCCAGGCTGGGAAGCCTTTCACCACCTTAACGTTGAGCAGCTTCCTACCTTAACGCTGGGATTTGATACCACACTTTGCCCCCAGCGCCAGCGGGGCGGGCGCAACGAAGGCCGCGCACTGTGGCGTAGTTTTGTGCAAGCACGCGGGCGGCGTTATCGCGGCTCGCTGTCTAAGCCGCTGTTAGCGTGGGAGTTTGGCTCACGGATTTCACCGCATTTGGCCTGGGGCACGCTTTCCATGCGCGAAGTTGTCCAGTCGTTACGCCGTCAGCGGCAGAAGCATGCCGACGATACCGCCTGGGCCCGCTCACTACGCGCCTTCACCTCGCGACTTTACTGGCACTGCCACTTTATTCAGAAGTTGGAAAGTGAGCCAAGTATCGAGCATCAAACGCTGCACCCGGCGCTGCGCGGCCTGCGGGAGCGCGATCCCAACCACCCTAACCTCATCGCTTGGAAGCGTGGCCAAACCGGGGTGCCGCTGGTCGATGCCTGCATGCGCAGTCTTATCGCTACCGGCTGGCTTAACTTTCGCATGCGCGCCATGTTGCTCTCCCACGCCACCTTCGGCCTAGGGCTGCACTGGCATGAACCCGCGCTGCACTTGGCACGTCTGTTTACCGACTTCGAACCGGGCATTCACTACCCCCAGGTGCAGATGCAAGCAGGCGCCACAGGCACTAACGCGCTGCGGGTATATAACCCGATCAAGCAAGCGGAAGATAACGACCCCACAGGCGAGTTCGTCGCCCGCTGGGTGCCAGAACTAGCGCCCCTGCCCTTGGAATGGCGCGCTAAGCCCTGGGCACTACCCGAAAGCCTACGCCAGCGGTTCGGCTTTCAACCGGGCGTCGACTACCCCATCCCCAACGATTTTGAAGCCGAAGCGCGGTACTGGAAAAAGATGCTATACGAACTAAGACGCACGCCAGAGGCCAGGGAATCCAGCCAAGCCATTGTGGATAAGCTCGCCAGTCAGCGACGACCTCCCGCTAAGCGCGCTAAAAAAGCAAAACCCGCCAATCACCAACAGCTTTCACTGTTTGGCGATGACGGGTTGGGTGATACCTAGAAGGACGGTTTAGCTAAGCGCTTCCAGAGACTCCTCGATAATACTCAGCCCCTCTTCCAATACTGCAGAAGAGACGGTTAACGGCACCAGAATGCGGATGCTGTTGCCGTAGAAACCACAGGAGAGCAGGATCAGGCCTTTCTCGCGGGCTTTGGCACACAGCGCACCGGTGAGTGCTGTATCGGGCTTGCCTTCGCTGTTGAGCAGTTCAAAGGCAGCCATGGCGCCTAACTGGCGGCCGTGGGCAACGGCGGGGAAGCGCGCTTCCCACACCGCAAAACGCTCGGCCAGCATTTTGCCCATCTGTTCGCTGCGCGCCAAGATATCTTCTTCTTCGATCACCTCGATAACCGCCAGCGCCGCTGCGCAGGAGAGCGGGTTGCCGCTGTAGGTGCCACCCAGGGAGTTGGGGCCAGAGGCGTCCATCACTTTGGCACTACCCACAACCGCCGATAGCGGCATGCCGTTCGCCAGGCTCTTGGCGGTGGTGAGGATGTCCGCTTCAATACCGCTATGTTCGAGTGCAAACAGCTTGCCGGTACGGGCAAAGCCAGACTGCACTTCGTCGGCGATCAGCAGAATACCGTGCTCGTCACACAGCGCACGTAGCGCTTTCAGGTAATCCGGTGAGGCGATGTAGAAACCGCCTTCGCCCTGTACCGGCTCAATCACGATGGCCGCCGTGCGATGCGGGGCAATATCGGTTTTGAACAGCGTGCGAATAGCGTCTAGCGATGCTTCTTCGCTAATGCCGTGCAGCGGGTTGGGGAACGGCGCGCGGAACACATCACCCGGCATGGGGCCGAAGTCGTTCTTATAGGGCAGTACCTTGCCAGTCATGGCCAGCGTCATCATGGTACGGCCGTGGAAAGCACCATCGAACGTAATAATGCCTGTACGGCCAGTGGCGGCGCGGGCGATTTTCACGGCGTTTTCCAGCGCTTCAGCACCGGTATTAACCAGCATTGCTTTACGCTCGGGGCCACGCACCGGCGTCAGTTCACAAAGTTTTTGGCACAGCTGCACGTAAGGGGCGTAGGAGATCACCGCCGCGCTGGTGTGCATGACTTTTTTAAGCTGCGCTTCTACGGCCGCGACAATTTTTGGATGGCGATGGCCCAGGTTCAGAACACCAATCCCCCCCGCAAAATCGATCCAGCGGTTGCCATCGGCATCCCACAACTCGGCGTTTTCAGCGCGCTCGGCAAACTGGGTTGTCGGCGTGGCGGCACCGTTGGCCACGTAGCGGTTTTTCAGTTCGTTCAATTCTTGGTTATTCATCATCGTTTTCCTTATAGACCGCCAACGCAGACGTACTTCAGTTCAGTAAATTCATCTAAGCCGTGATGGGAACCTTCACGCCCCAATCCAGACTCTTTCACGCCGCCAAACGGCGCCAGTTCGGTAGAAATCAGCCCTTCATTAACGCCAACCATGCCGTATTCCAACTGCTCCATGGTGTGCCAGATACGGCGGTAACCCGTGGCGTAGAAGTAGGCCGCCAAGCCAAACGGTGTATCGTTGGCCATGGCAATCGCTTCTTCATCACGATGGAAACGAAACACTGGCGCGACGGGCCCGAAGGTTTCTTCATCGGCCACCGCCATCTGGGTGGTTACGTCAGCAAGCACCGTGGGTGTGAAGAAGCGCTCGCCTGCGGCGTGGGGCTTGCCACCGCAGAGCAGTCGCGCACCATGATTCACCGCGTCGTCAACGTGACGCTGCACTTTTTCCACCGCCGCTTGATTAATCAGCGGGCCTATAGTGCTGCCTTCTGTTAAACCATCGCCGACCTTCAGCGCGCTAACACGCTCGGTCAGTTTGCTGACGAACGCGTCGTAAACACCGTCCTGTACCAGGAAGCGGTTGGTACACACGCAGGTTTGCCCGGCGTTACGGAATTTTGAGGCAATCGCCCCTTCTACGGCGGCGTCCACATCAGCGTCATCAAAGACGATAAACGGCGCGTTGCCGCCCAGCTCCATAGCGGTTTTCTTCACTGTGCTAGCGCACTGAGCGAGCAGGTGTTTACCCACCGGGGTCGAGCCAGTAAACGAGACTTTACGCACCCGAGAGTCGGTGGTGAGCACTTCACCCACCGCTGCCGGTTTTGAGGCGGTAATCACGTTAATGGTGCCGGCTGGCAGGCCTGCTTCAAGCGCCAAGTAAGCTGTTGCCAACGCGGTTAACGGCGTAGCTTCGGCGGGCTTAATCACCACGGTGCAGCCCGCGGCCAAGGCCGGGGCGCACTTGCGGGTAATCATCGCCAGCGGGAAGTTCCACGGCGTAATCGCTGCCACCACACCGACCGGCTCGCGCAGCACCAGTAGACGCTTATCCGCGCCGTGACTGGGTAGGGTCTCCCCGGCCATACGCTTGGCTTCTTCAGCGAAAAACTCAATAAATGAGGCGCCGTAAGTCACTTCGCCCTTGGCTTCCGCTAGCGGCTTGCCCTGCTCCAGGGTCATCAAGCGGGCTAAGTCATCGGCGTGTTCATTGATCAGATCAAACCAGCGGCGCAGCAATGCCGAGCGCTGTTTCACTGGCGTTGCTCGCCAGGCTGGCCCAGCGGCATATGCCGCGGCCACTGCGTCGCGGGCATCATCAGCGCCTAAATCGGCAACCCGGGCAATCGTTTCGCCGGTAGCGGGGTTATCAACGGCAAAGGTCTGTTGACCCTTGCGCCACTCGCCACCCACCAGGGTGGGTACTGCATCGTGTAACCACTTTTCGATAAAGCTCATCATCTTCTCCTGGTTTACAACATGACATGCACGCTAGCAGTAATGTGTTGGCAGGCGAATGCACCACTTTTCCGTTCAACCAGACCACTTTTCTGTTTTACTAGCTAAACGGGGAGCATCGTGACGGTAAGAGGATACGAATGGATTGCCAGGACGTGTTACAACAGCTTGTAAAACGCTATGCGCAGCAACCTGAGCGTTTGAGTAAGCAAGTGCGGTTAGAGCAAGCCTTGAGGCAGGCGGTCACCCAGGCGTGGCCGAACCAAACTCGCCTGCCATCACACCGCCAGTTGGCATTAACGTTGGGCGTTGCTCGACACACACTGTCCCGTGCCATTGCGTCGCTTATTGAAGAAGGCCTACTGACGACGTTTCATGGCAAGGGCACTTGGAGTTGTAAGAAAGAGGCGTCTGTCGCGATCACATCAACCAGCGTTCAACTTTCAAAACGCGCTCAACAAGTGTTGCGTTGGCCAGGGGCGAGTACTGTGCAAAGCGGCGCCTTTGTGCCTGGCATACCGGATATCGCCCAGTTTCCAATGCGCAAGTGGCGTCAGCTCTATGCCAGTGTCACCGTGCCGCAAAATGCTTTGTTGCTGTCTTATTCCACCGGCGGTTATGGGCCGCTTAAGCGCGCAATCCGTGAATTTCTGGCGCGCTGGCGCAACATTAATTGTGATATTGAGCAGATCATCATCACCGATGGTACCCATAACGGCATTGAGCTATGTGCCATGGCGCTCGCCGATGTGGGTGACACAGTGGCGATGGAGTCGCCCTGCTATTGGGGGGCACGCAATGTGTTTACCGCAGCGGGCTTAACGATTGAGATGGTGCCTTGGTTTCCTGACAAGGGGCACACCTTACCGAAGGTGACTGGTAACATTTCCCTCGCTTATTTGACCGGCTCTCATCACTACCCGCTCAGCGTGCCCACCCGCGCTGCTCATAAGCAGCAGTTTTGCGATGCGTTGTCGCCCACCTACATCGTTGAAGACGATTACGAATTCACCCGCGACGATCACACTAACCTGCTGTTTGACCCACACTCGGAACGCCATTTACTGGTAGGCTCATTCTCTAAGATGATGTTTCCCGGCCTGCGGCTTGGCTATTTGGTGGTGCCACGTCATTTGGCAGGCCCAATGAACCGCCTGCGCAGCGAGTTATTTCGCGAAGGCCGTATGCTTGATCAAGCGGTATTGGCGCAGTTTATTTTTGATGGCGACTTAGACGCCTGGTGTCGCCGCATCCAGCGCGACTATTTAGGGCGGCAACAGGTGCTGCACGACCAGCTTAGCTCACTGCCCAAGGTACAGAGTGTGTCACCCCCAACTAGCGCGATCAGCTTGTGCGTTGAGTTTGTATCCGGGGTTAATGATGTGGCACTTGCCCAAGCGTTGCTCAAAGAACACCTGATTGTTCGTCCGCTCAGCCCCGTGTGCGCTGAAACGGACCCTCGGACGGGATTAGTAATGGGCGTGGGCATGCTGTCGGGAGAGACTTTAGTGCGTGAAGTTCAGCGCCTGCGCCGCTGCTTGGAGTTACTACTGCGCTAGGCGGGATAGGCAAGAGTGCTGAGCGTCACGCTCAGGCATAGTTATAAAAGCGCACTCGCAAGAGCGTATTCTCAAGAACTCATTTATAAGAACTCATTTATAAGAACTTATTCACAAGGATTTTGCCATGTGTCGTCCTGTTGATAATTCGGTGCCCCTAGCGACGCTTCGCTTATTGATAGCGCTGTGTGCCGTACTGGTTGTTTCTGGCTGCGCTACCTTTGCTCCCAACCCGCCGGAAGATCAGAGCAATATCTGTGAAATCTTTCGTGAACAGCCGAGCTGGTATGACTATGCCCGTGAATCAGAGGAGAAATGGGGTACCCCTATCGCCACGCAGATGTCGTTTATCCAGCAGGAGTCCTCGTTTCGCAGCCATGTGCGTCCCGACCGCAAATACTACTTGGGCTTTATTCCCGGCCCTCGCCCATCGTCCGCAAGAGGCTATGCCCAAGCCCAAGACCCTGTATGGGGAGAGTACCGTGACCAAGCAGGCAGCTTGATGGCACGGCGTACTCACATGAAGCACGCCACTGATTTTATCGGCTGGTATAACCACCGCTCACAGCAACAGGCAGGGATCTCGTTGAGCAATCCCGAACATCTTTACTATGCCTACCATGAAGGCGCAGGTGGCTATCAGCGAGGCTCCTACCGTAGCAAATCTCACGTACTACGTGCAGCCAGCCAAGTGGCAGCCCGCTCTAACCGTTATCAAGCCCAGCTCAACGCTTGCGAAGCAGAATTTCAGTGCCGCAAGTTTTATCAAGTCTGGCCGTTTTGTCGTAGTTAAGGCCCCCTTCCATGGCGCTAATAAGTGGCGTGGCCTTAGTTAGTGTTGTGTTTTTAACATCGATGCTTTCTGGCGTGTTTGGCATGGTCAAACAATAACGGTAGCCATGCCAATGGTGTCAGAACGCCTTACCGGGCGTAGCGCAGCTGATTATTTTACAGGGGGCATCCCCAATATTTCGGAAACGATGCGGAACGCTTGTCTTAAAATAATAAGACTCCCCCGGCCCTAAGCGTCTAGCAGTGCTCCCAACAATGATTTCGATCTCGCCTTCTACGACAAAGCCAGCCTCTTCACCGTAGTGAGTAATCATGGCTTGCCCAGTGTCAGCACCCGGTAAATATCGCTCAACCATAAACGCCAGCGCACGGTTAGGCCGATTTGCCCCGACAAGCTTGAAGGAAATATCGCCGGATGCGATATCAACCAAGTCATCCGCCGAATAGAAAATCTGCTCCTGACTATCAAGATCCATCGTAAAAAAATCACCGACGCTCATAGAGAATGCGTTTAGGATTTTCTTCAGGGAACTGACTGATGGGCTAACTTTTCCTTGCTCTATTAGCGAAAGACTTGAGTGGGTGACCCCACACAACTTTGCCAGTTCACGCTGCGAAATCCCTCGCTGCTTGCGCAAGGAGCGCAAGCTCGCACCCACGTCATCCGACATGCTTTTTTCACTCCCTATCAATAAGTGAATTAAATTACGTTGACGGTCTATTGACGGGCACATAATAGCGCAAAAAAAACCCCACGGCTGTGGGGTAAACTCTCAATTAACGTGGCGTTTTGAAAAAATAATCGTTTTAATCAGCCTCAGCTATCATGTTCCATTCAGGCGCTACGGGCACCTGCTAGCCCTGTGTCGCCATCCACTGTTTGCGGCTCGTCTTCATAGGCGATACGGAAGCCAGTAAAGCCATAAAGAAGGGCAAACATTGGGCTCAGCAGCGCCAGAAAGGCATAAGGTGCATAGCTAAAGGCGCTGACCCCAAGGGTGGCAAACATAAAAGCACCACACGTATTCCAAGGTACTAGCGGTGATGTCATGGTGCCAGCATCCTCTACTGTACGAGACAGGTTTTTCAGTTTGAGCGAACGACGTTTGTACTCGCTGGCATACATGCGGGCAGGCAGAATAATACTGAGATACTGGTCACAACCTACTACGTTAGCGGCCATCGATGTTGCCACTGTAGTAGCAATCAGGCTGCCAGTGGTCTTGGCCAGTTTGAGCAGACTTTCCACGATGGTGCGAAAGAACCCCGCCGACTCAAGAATCCCGCCAAAGCTCATCGCGATAATGATCAACGAAACCGTCCACATCATGGCGCTAACACCGCCATTGGTCAGCAGATCGTCCACCGTGACGTTTCCGGTGTCTACCGCGTACCCTTCCACAAAAATAGTAAAGCTATCGCCTAGTGGGACACCCTGAACCAAAGTCGCACAGACAATCCCCATCAGCGAACCAACAGAAAGCGCAGGGATGGCGGGTACCTTCTTGATCATCATCACGATGACGGCCGCTGGCACCAGTAGCAGCCAGGGGCTGATGATAAACAGCTCATTGAGGCTCTGCTGCAACTCGGCTACTTGTGCAGCGCCATCGCCGGAAGGCGCCATGTTCAGGCCGATAATGGTGTAAAGCACCAGAGCAACCGCTAGCGCAGGAACCGTGGTGTAGAGCATATAGCGAATGTGTTCAAACAGATCAACACCAACCACACCGGGTGCCATATTGGTGGTTTCGGAAAGCGGAGAAATTTTGTCGCCAAAATACACGCCGGAGATCACGGCTCCCGCGACCATTGCGGGGTTAAGGCCTAGTCCTTCACCGACGCCCATTAAAGCGATACCAATAGTACCCGCCGCTGTCCAGGCATTGCCGCCAGCCAACGACACCAAACAGCAGATTAAGCACGCCGCGACCAAAAAGTAATCCGGTGCCAGAATACTCAGGCCGTAATAGATCATCGTGGGCACAATCCCACCGGCAATCCAGTAGCCAATAATGGTGCCGATAATGATCAGAATGACAATCGCCTGAGTCGTCAGGCCAATAGAGCGCATGATACCCGCTTCAAGTTGTTTCCAGCGGCTACCCGTCGCAATGGCCACCGCCGTCGCCACAATCGCACTTAAAAACAGCGGCAAGTGCGGATCCGTTTCGAAGTAACCAATAAAAACCCCTAATGACGCCACCATGAATAAAATCGGTATCATGGTCGCTTTCAAACTTGGCCGCGGTGTTTCCTGATCTTCCTTTGCATTGGTGTTGGTCGACATAATGTCCTCACTCAGCATTTGCTTGTTGTTGGTGTTGATAGTGATGTAACCGTGTTAGAAACCGTTGTGCTGATCGTCGCTGAGACCATCGCGGAGATTGTTATTACGTTTCTGATACGGTGTTCAGGCACAGAGGAGCCCTTACCAGATGCCACCGTTTATACGGCGGCGCCTAGTACTGTGGATAACTCAAATTAATACGCGGTGATGTTATTAATTGCGGCTCGCTCGTCACGAACCGCTATGTTTTAGGGGCTAAGCGACATCCACACCGTTTTCACTTCACAGTATTTCTCCTGCGCGTGAAGCGATTTATCGCGCCCGTTGCCGGATTGCTTGACGCCACCAAAAGGTACCGTCTGATCAACACCGGCCCAGTTGTTCACAAACACCTGACCGGATTGCAGCCGCCGCGAGACCCGCATGATGCGGTCGATATCCTGGCTCCATATCCCAGCAGCAAGGCCATAGTCACTGTCATTGGCCAGTGCAAGCGCCTGTTCTTCCGTATCGAAGCCAAACACACTCAGCACCGGTCCAAAGATCTCCTCACGGCCAATGGACATCTCGGGAGTCACATCATCGAAGACCGTAGGCGGCAGGAAATACCCTTTGGAATTGCTGGCTTCGCCGCCCAGCTTCAGGGTGGCACCTTCGCTTTCACCTTGGCGAATATACGCCAGTACTCGCTGATACTGAGCTTCATCCACCATGGCGCCCATGAAACTATCCGGATCAAGCGGGTCTCCAGGCTGCATATGCTCGGCAGCTTTCACCACCCGGGCCACAAAATCCTTGCGAATACTGTTTTCCACCAGCAGGCGCGAACCGGCAATACAGACTTCGCCTTGGTTGTGGAAAATAGCTTCCGCCGCGCTTTGGGCGACAGCATCAAGGTGCTGGCAGTCGGCGAAAACGATGTTGGGGCTTTTGCCACCGCACTCTAGGAACACGCGTTTCAGGTTGGATTGTCCCGCGTACTGCATCAGCTGTTTACCCACGCCGGTGGAGCCGGTAAACGCCAAACCATCGACCTGCATGGAAAGCGCTAAGGCTTTGCCCACCGTATGGCCGTATCCTGGCAGCACCTGAAAGACACCATCGGGAATACCCGCTTCCTGGGCAAGGTGTGCCAAGCGCAGCGCTGACAAAGGTGATTTTTCAGACGGTTTGAGAATGACGCTGTTGCCCGCCGCCAGTGCCGGGGCAATCTTCCACGACGTCATCATCAGTGGAAAATTCCACGGCACAATGGCAGCGATAACGCCCATTGGTTCGCGCAATACCAGTCCCAACGCACGATCGCCAGTGGGTGCCACTTCACCGTAAAGCTTGTCGATACATTCTGCCTGATAGCGCAGGCAAGCCACTGTGCCTGCCAAATCACCTAGCGAGCTAGAAATCGGCTTGCCCATATCCAACGTATCTAACAGCGCCAATTCATTGCGGTGTGTCTCAACTAACTCGGCTAGACGCAGCAGCACCCGCTTGCGCTTACTAGGGTGACAGCGCGACCAAACACCACTTTCAAAGGTTGCACGGGCTGCTTGCGTCGCGCGCTCAGCATCTGGCGTATCACAGCTGGCCACCTCGGCAATCACATCTCCGGTGGCAGGGTTAATGCTGGTTAGCGTGCTGCCATCTGCGGCAGCAACAAACTCGCCATTAATGAAAGCGCGCGTTTCAAAGCTCAGTGATGCGGCTTTTGATTGCCAGTCGGCTAGGGTTTTCGGTGTATCTGCCGCCATTATGCACTCTCCATGGGGTGTGTTATCGCCAGCTTTTCAGCGGTTTTATCCAGCGCCAAACGTGCCTTGCTGACCAATTCATCAATTTCATCGCGGGTGATAATTAGCGGCGGAGACATCACCATGGTGTCGCCAACCGAGCGCATCACCAAGCCACTTTCAAAGCACAAATCACGACATAAATTGCCAGCGGAAAGAGACTTATCGAAGCGTTCACCGGTGTTCTTGTCGGCGACGAGTTCTAGTGCCCCAATTAAGCCCAACGAACGGGCTTCACCCACCAGCGGATGCTCAGCAAGTTCCTGCCAACGCTTAGCCAGATAGGGCCCCAGTTCATCGCGGACTTTCTCGACCACCTGTTCACTTTCCAGCAATTCGAGGTTTTTAAGCGCAACAGCCGCACAGACCGGGTGACCGGAATAAGTAAAGCCGTGGAAGAACTCACCGCCGTCTTCGATCAGCGTATCGGCCACGCGATCTCCCACCAGCACCGCGCCAATGGGCAGATAGCCCGACGACAGGCCCTTGGCAATCGGCATCAGGTCAGGTTTTAACCCATAGTGATTACTGCCAAACCACTCGCCTAAACGCCCAAAGCCGCAAATGACTTCATCGGCAATCAGCAGAATGTCGTACTTAGCCAGCACTTCTTTCACCGCGGGCCAATAGCTGTCCGGCGGAATGATCGCCCCGCCTGCGCCCTGCACCGGTTCAGCAATAAAGGCAGCCACCTTATCTTCACCCAACGCCAGAATTTTCTCTTCTAACGCTTGGGCACACTGCTTGCCAAAGGCTTCCTGGCTCATGTCGCGGCCTTCACCAAACCAGTAAGGCTGGCCAATATGGGTAATCCCCGGCACACACGGGCCACCTTGATCATGCATCGGCGCCATACCGCCAAGGCTCATGCCCGCAACAGTAGAGCCGTGATAACCATTTTCACGCGAGATAATCCATTGCTTTTCCGGCTTGCCTTTGATCGCCCAATAGCGTCGCACCATGCGCAGCACGGTATCGTTGGCTTCGGAACCCGAGCCGGTGAAGAACACATGATTGACATGCTCGGGCGCCAGCTCACTCAGCTTGGCGGCCAGCTTCACTGCCGGCGGGTGGGTGGTTTTAAAGAAGTTGTTGTAATACGGCAGCTGCTGCATCTGCTCGGTGGCGGCATCAACCAACTCCTGTCGCCCGTAACCGAGATTGACGCACCAAAGACCCGCCATACCATCAAGAATACGATTGCCCTGGCTGTCGTAAATGTATACCCCATCAGCGTGGGTAATGATGCGGCTACCCTCTTCGCCGAGCGATTTAAAATCAGTGAATGGATGAAGGTGATGCTGGCGGTCTAACGCTTGGTAATCCTGGGTCTGCATAGGTCGTCTCCTGATCAATTCGTTGCAACAAGCGTTCAGCAGGCAGAAAGCTGGGCGGCGCGTTGGGTACGATGCTGACGGCAGGCCGTTGCAAACCCCTGAAACAGTGCGTCATAAAAAGGATGCTCTTTAGGGCGCCACTCCGGATGCCACTGAACAGCCAGTGCGAACGCAGCAGCGTCGCGCACGGAAATTGCTTCAACTAAGCCATCAGGCGCCCAAGCTTCTGCATCCAGACCCGGTGCAAGCTGATCAATCCCCTGCTGGTGCAGTGAATTTACCTCAGCATGCTCGCTGCTATAGAGCGCCGCCAGGGCACCATCCGGGCGGATCTTTACCGTATGAGAGGGTGCATAATGGCCCGCCATATCGTCAGCGGGCGGCTCACGGTGATCAAGCATACCTGGCAGCGTTTGTACTGCCTGGTGAAGCGTGCCCCCAAAGGCGACGTTCATCTCCTGAAAGCCGCGGCAAATGCCAAATAAGGGCAACGCCTGACGTAACGCTTCATGCACCCAGCAAAGCGCCGCTTCATCTCGCCGTGCGTCATCGCGGGTATTCTCTGGTGCGCGTTCGGCACCATAACGGTCAGGAGCGACGTTGGTGTAACTGCCGGTTAGCATCAAGCCATCCAGGCTGCCCAACAGAGCGACGGCCTGCTCGGCACGTTGCTCAGGCGTCAACATATCGGCGGCTAATACAGGAAGAATCACCGGCGTGATGCCGTAGTGGTAAAGCGCCTGCAGGAATTTATCGGTCACTATCTGAGCGGGGTGGCCTTCCACTTCTCGGCAGCAGGCGATGACACCCACCAGTGGGCGAGGAGAATGAGTTGCTTGCATAGTCAAACCACTTTGTCGGTTGTTATGTTTTACTCAACAGTCACTCCAACATAGCTTGGCTTGTTTTATTTTCCAAGAGCAAAATAGGCTTTTTACAAAAAAATATACTAACTAATTGATAAATAAATACTTAATAAATAAAACCATCATCACACAAAAATAATATCACCATTTTTGTTATTAAATATTTGACACGAACGGCCACCGACGCAAGGATACTGTTAGCAGAAACACAACTAAAACGGCATAAAAATAAGGTACAACGTATGTCCTCTGCCAATAACACAGACGTTCAAAACGTAGCCTCGGACTTTCTTGACAGTCACCCTGATATCACCAGCATTGACCTGCTGATCAGCGATCTTAACGGCGTCATCCGTGGTAAACGCATTCCTAGCGACAACCTTGGCAAAGTGTTTGAAAAAGGCATCTATTTGCCCGCTTCGGTATTTGCGTTGGACATCAATGGCAACACTGTTGAAGAGACCGGGCTTGGGCTTTCCAGCGGCGACGGCGACCGGGTGTGTCGCGCCATTCCCGGCACGCTCAATCCGGTCACCTGGATGAATAACAGCCAGTATGGCCAGCTATTGATGACCATGGAGGAGATGGATGGCTCGCCATTTTTTGCCGACCCTCGCCAGATTCTGCGGCGCATTCTTGAGCAGTTCTCCGACCGTGGCTTAACCCCCGTTGTCGCCCTTGAACTAGAGTTTTATCTGGTTGATCGTTTACGCGACGAAGAAAACTTGATTCAGCCACCGCAATCGCCTTGCAGCGGTGAGCGCGCCACTCAAAGCCAGCTGTATTCGGTGCTGGAGCTAGACGAGTACGCTGAGTTTATCAATGACTTGCAGAGTGCCGCCCAGGCGCAAGGCTTGCCGCTGGATACGGTATTGAAAGAGTGCGCACCCGGCCAGTTTGAAGCCAATCTGATTCACACAGATGATGCGTTAAGCGCCTGCGACCACTCGGTACTGCTCAAGCGACTGATCAAGGGGGTTGCATTAAAGCACGGCTTTGAAGCTACCTTTATGGCCAAGCCTTACGGCCTAGAAGCCGGTAGCGGCACCCATGTTCACGTCAGCTTGGTAGATAGCAACGGACATAATATCTTTGCCGAAAACGGCGACGACCCGCTGGAGAGCGCCGCACTGCAACACGCCGTAGGAGGACTGCTGGAACTAATGCCAGACTCCATGGCACTGCTAGCCCCCAACCTCAATTCGTTCCGCCGTTTTCAGGAAGGACTCTATGTGCCCATGGCACCTACCTGGGGATACGACAACCGCTCTGTGGCAATACGCGTCCCCGCCGGGCCGAAAGAAGCGCGGCGCATAGAGCACCGAGTGGCGGGTGCCGATGTTAACCCCTACCTGTTACTGGCCACCGTGCTGGCCTCTATTCACCATGGCCTAACTCAACAGATTGCACCCGCTGAGCCAATCGTCGGCAACGCCTATGATCAAATCGCACCTCAGTTGACTAACAGCTGGACCCAAGCGCTGCACCTATTGAACAACAATCGCGTACTTGGCGAACAACTTGGCGAAGACTTTATTGAAGTGTTCATTGCCAACCGCCAAGCAGAGCGCGCCGAAACTATGCGCGAAGTCAGCGCCATGGAGTATGACTGGTACCTGCGGCACGTATAAGTTGATAAACCACCAATAGAACAGAGAGAGGCGCTGCTCGGCGTCTCTCTTATTACTTCTGCCTGTCTTACGCTGCTACTCCCGTCCTTCTATTAGATTTTTATTCCGTGTTATCCGTGAGCATCCGTGGCAAATAAAGACGGGCTGACGAACGTATTCGC
Organism: Halomonas sp. TD01; assembly: GCF_923868895.1. Classification (GTDB taxonomy): domain Bacteria; phylum Pseudomonadota; class Gammaproteobacteria; order Pseudomonadales; family Halomonadaceae; genus Vreelandella. The sequence continues at coordinate 1,671,582 of NZ_OV350343.1, read as the reverse complement.
CAGCCCGCTTCCAAGCAATCACCAAACTAATCAGCGCTAAACAGCCAGCCGGTCACGCATGGCGTAGAACCACGCTCCCATCGCGGAAAGCGGAACGCGTAACAACCGCCCGCCAGGCATTGGCAGGTGAGAAATCTGCGCAAAGGCTTCAAAACGTGTTTCTTCACCGCTAATCGTTTCTGCCACTAACTTACCGGCCAGATGAGAGCACGTTACCCCGTGGCCAGAGTACCCTTGCGCGTAGTAAACGTTACTATTAATGCGGCCGAACTGCGGCAGGCGGTTGAGTGTCAGCAAAAAATTACCGCTCCAGGCGTAATCAACGCGGACATCGCCAAGCTCCGGAAAGGTAGACAGCATTTTCGGCCGAATAGCCGCCTCAATACTGGCGGATGCCTGCCCGCCGTAGTTCACTCCGCCGCCATATAGCAAGCGGTTATCAGCGGTCAGGCGATAGTAATCCAATAGATAATTACAATCCTCTACCGCTTTATCGTTAGGCAGTAATCGCGCGGCTAACTCTGCAGGTAGTGGCTCAGTAGTAATGATCTGGGTGCCGCACGGCATCGCTTTACTTTCCAGCTTGGGTAACAAACCTTGCAAATAGGCATTGCCAGCCATGACGACCCGTTGAGCGGTCACGCGACCCTTGGGCGTATGCAGCGTCACCGGCTCACCGTGCTCCACGCGTGTCACGGGGGAGTGCTCAAAAATTTTGCCACCCAACGACTCTAACGCCGCTGCCTGCCCCAGCACCAAATTGAGAGGATGCAGATGCCCACCGGAGTGATCCACCAATGCGCCTACATAGCGCTCGCTACCTATCTCTCGCTTGACCTCTTTGCCTTCCAGAAGCTCCAGCTGCTGATGGCCGTAGCGCTCCCACAAAGCCTTTTGCTCCTTTAGGCCTTCCCACTGTTTCTTGTTACAGGCGGCAAACAAATTGCCTTCTTTTAGGTCGCAGTTGATCTGATACTTTTCAATGCGCTGACGGATAATCTGGTTACCCTCAAATGCCATCGCACCCAGCGCCCGGGCGGTTTCAGCGCCGTTTTGTTTCTCGATAACATCCATATCACGGCTATAGCTATTAACGATCTGCCCACCGTTGCGCCCAGACGCACCAAAGCCAATCGCCACGCTTTCCAGCACCACCACACGGTGGCCACGCTCCGCCAAATGTAGTGCTGCAGAGATACCCGTAAACCCAGCCCCAACGACGCAGACATCACACTCAACATCCCCAGCCAGCATGGGCCTTTCTGACGTGGAGTTTGACGATGCCGCGTAGTAAGACGCCACATGACCAGAAGAAGCTTGAGGTTGCATTTGCCACCTTCCTTTTGTTGATTATTTTAACCAATCTGATCATATAGACCGACGTACGAATGCGCAAGCAACAGCACCCAATGGGCTTATAGGGGCGAATAACATTTTTCCTCATAAAATAAATGTTATTAAAAAAGCAACACCCACGTATACAACACACGACTATTACACTGGAAATAGCCACCACCCGTTTTTATTCACCGCCCTCATAGAAGACACGTTTTTGTGCTAACCGGCTGCGTCATATTACCGAGCACGATTGAGGCGTAACTCGCTCCTATTGCTAGCGTTGATAATGGCAGCGGCGTAACGCTAGCAGCTGCCTATACTCACCATAGCCCCCACCGGAGAACGCTATGGATTATCAACACTACCGCACCGCCCTTGCCGAGACGCTCGCCCAAAGTGAGCTGCCCTTTGCACCTGCCGAATACCAAATGCGCCTAGACAAAGTGCGCCATGCAATGACACAGCGCGGGCTGGATGCATTGCTGCTCACGGACCCTGCCGATATTAACTACCTGACCGGCTATCACACCTTTGAGGTATCGGTACACGCCTGCTTAGTGTGCACACCTACACAGTTGGTGTTACAGGTGGCATCCATTGAAACGGGGGCGGCAGTAGTCACTGCCCGGGTGGATGAGATCATCGGTTACCGGTGGGAAAACCTGGATGAAATCATCACGCCGCTAGCGGACTTACTCACCGCTTGCGAGCAAATTGGCATCGATGGTTGGAGCAGCGGTTTGCGAGTGGGCGTGATGGACGCGCTGACCACTTCAGTGGGCAAAAAACGCTTCTGCGAAGCAGGTGGCCTACTAGATACGATTCGTATTATTAAAAGTAGCGCCGAACTTGAAATGCTCAGCGAAAGTGCACGAATCACTGCTGCCGGTTTAGAGGCTGCGATGGCCGCTATTCGCCCAGGCATGACTGATAACGATATTGCCGCCATAGGTGCTAAAGCACTGCTAGAAAACGGCAGTGAGTTTATGAGTTTGCAGCCTATCGTGACCAGCGGGCACCGCATCGGGGTGATTCACGTTAACCATAAGCGCCGCGTCATACAGCCCAATGAACCGATATTTTTAGAATTCGGTGCCGCTTACCAGCGCTATACCGCCCCGATGATGCGCACTGCCGTGACTGGAAAACCTAGTGCTGAATTAACCGCCACCCGCGACCTGTGCCGTTCGCTGTTCGAGTCGCTATGCAGTTATATGAAACCGGGCAACACTTTTGATGATGCTGCTAAGGCGGCGGATACACTGCTGTCACCCACCCGCGATAAACTCTTCTTCTCGGGAGTGTTTGGCTACGCCGTGGGAGCGCAGTTCCCCCCTAGCTGGGTTGAAGGCACCGGCTATATTGCCCAAGGCCTGCATCGTCCCTTCGAAGAAAACATGGTCTTTCACCTTCCGCTTTGCCTGCGCGTTCCTGGCCAGTGGGGCGTAGGTCTAAGCGATACCGTAGTGGTTACCCAACACGGCGCCGAGCCACTCACCAACAACGATTGGCAGCTCTATCAGGCTACGGATAAGTAGCTAATAGATAACTGCGCTAATAGCCTAAGATTGACAGTGCGATTAACCAGCGCTATCGTCACCAAAGATGCAAATGAGAAACACTATCTTTTCTCATTTATCTGAGGTAGCCATTATTTGAGGTCGGGTAAGCACGATGACTAGTGAGCAGCGCCAGCTTCGCCAAACGTTGATATTTTTGCGCACGTCTTTCGAAGCGGTGCAGCACTCGATTGCCGGTCGGCTTGATGACCCGCTACCCTGCTGGCTAGACACCAGCATGCTCACCCTGCTGTCACGGGAACTGACCCGCGGCAGCCAGCAAGCGAAGCCGCTCTTCGCTCCTCCCGTCACTGAGCAAATATTCATCGCCTCTCAGCAGTGCGACTTACTCCTCAAGCAGTGTCCTGGCGTGCTAAGTAGCGCTGTTTGCCACCGCCAGCTGAGCGCCATCATGCTGGCGCTGACCAATGCTATTGAGCAAATCGACACGCCAGCCAAACGGCGCTGGCCTTGGCAGAGAGCCTTTACCTAAACCCAGGCTTATTTCGTTGGTGTTTTTTCCCTTCAAAAACCTCATTCCATGGCGGCGTCGTAATGGTCAACTCTTACTTGGTTAGCATTTACTAGTAAACTGGTCTATTCTATTCACCGCAATGTAATTGACCGTTTCCAAAAGGAGTTTGTCCATGGCGTATGAAACGCTTTTCAGCCCTCTGCAGCTGGGTAGTTTATCGATCCCGAACCGAGTCATCATGGCGCCCCTGACACGTTCGCGCACTCCAGACAGCGTGCCGGGCACCCTGCAGGAAGCCTATTACGGCCAGCGGGCAGGCGCAGGTCTGATTATTAGTGAAGCAACCAATATCTCCCCCACTGCCAAGGGTTATGTGTATACGCCAGGCATTTGGACGGATGAGCAAGAATCGGGTTGGAAAGGCGTTGTCGGTGCAGTGCATGCCAAAGGCGGCCGTATCGCGCTGCAGCTATGGCACGTTGGGCGCGTGTCACATGAAATGGTGCAGCCAGATGGTCAACAGCCTGTTGCACCTAGCGCGTTAAAAGGGGAAGGCGCTCAGTGCTTCGTTGAGTTTGAAGATGGCACGGCTGGCCAGCACCCTACCAGCACGCCCCGCGCACTGGAAACCGATGAGATCCCCGGCATCGTCAATGACTACCGCCAAGCGGCGGTTCGCGCCAAACGCGCAGGCTTCGATATGGTGGAAGTTCACGCGGCCAACGCTTACCTGCTAAACCAGTTCCTGGCGACCGGCACCAACCAGCGCACTGATCAGTATGGCGGCTCGTTGGAAAACCGCGCCCGCTTCCCGTTGGAGGTGGTCGACGCGGTGGTTGAGGTATTCGGTGCAGAGCGTGTGGGCATTCGCTTGACGCCCTTTATCGAACTGTTTGGCCTAACGGATGATGAGCCTGAAGCCATGGCCTTCTATCTGGCAGATCAGCTGTCCAAACGCGGCTTGGCCTACCTGCATTTAAACGAGCCTAACTGGATCGGTGGCGACATCACCTTCCCTGACGGCTTTCGTGAGCAAATGCGTGAGCGCTTTAACGGCAGCTTGATTTACTGCGGCAACTACGACGCAGAACGCGCGGAAACGCGCATTAACCAAAATACCGCGGATGCCGTGGCCTTTGGCCGCCCTTATATCGCCAACCCCGATTTGCCGGAACGCTTCCGAGTGAATGCGCCACTCACCGAGCCGAACCATGAAACGTTCTACGGCGGTGATGAAAAGGGCTACACCGACTACCCGTTTATGGATAACGGTTACGATCGTATTGGCTAACGGATTTGTGCTCCCCCCCAGCTGATTAGCTGGGGGGAATAGCTATACGCGGGGCTGCTGCTGGGTAATACAGTGTATGTTGCCTCCGCCAAGCAGTATTTCGCGGGCAGGTACCCCGATGACTCGCTTAGTAGGAAAGAGTGTCGAGAGTATGTCTTCCGCTTCGCCATCATGACGGGGGTCTAACAACGGCATCACCACCACAGAGTTGCCTATATAAAAGTTCACATAAGACCCCGCCATACGGTCTCCCGGTAGCCTGGGGTGTGAACTGTTGAGGCGATCTAAACCACTGGCTTCATCCTCGGCAATATAGAGTGGGCCGGGTATCGGCAGCTTATGAACCGTTAGCTTTCGGCCTTTGGCGTCCGTTGCATTTTCCAGCACGCTTAATGCCTCTCTCGAAATAATCCCTTGGGGATCCTTTTCATCCTCACACCACGTCAACGCTACTTGTCCAGGTGCGACGAAGCAGCAGAGGTTATCCACGTGACCATCAGTTTCATCTAAGTGGCACCCCCGTGGAAGCCAAATAACCTTACTGATCCCTAAATACTCCTGAAGCCAGCGCTCAATGGTTTCTCGGTTCATATCAGGGTTGCGGTTGGGATTCAGCAAACACTCTTCTGTCGTGATCAGTGTTCCTTCACCATCGACATGTATTGCCCCCCCTTCCAAGACAAGAGGGGCTTCAAAACGCTGGATACCCAGCATTTCACTGATCTTACAACGGATACGCCGATCCTTATCCCAGGGAAAATATAGCCCTTCTTTCAAGCCGCCCCAGGCATTAAACTCCCAGTCAATCAGGGCAAGATGCCCATCAGGGTGAGTCACAAAGGTAGGCCCTACATCACGCATCCAGGCATCGTTACTGGACAACTCGACGACCCGAATATGCGCAGGAAGCTGGTTACGGGCATTTTCATACTGCTCATCGTTGACACCCACGAAGACTGTTTCACTTTCGGCAATCGCAATAGCCACGTCAGCAAACGCTTGCTGCGCAGGCTTGGCGCCATAGCGCCATGTGTCAGGGCGTTGCGGCCACAGCATCCAGCACGCTTCATGGGGCGCAAACTCAGCAGGCATTGAGTAACCAAGGGATGCTGGCGTTACCAGCCCACTGTTTTGAGAGGGAGCCCCTTTGGAGGCTAAGGTTGTCTGTTTCATAGGTGACCTACCAACATAAAAATGCCTGCAGCAATAGAAGCTGCAATCAACACATAGGGAAGCTGAGTCAGCGCATGGGCCATTGGCGAGCAACCAGCCCCCTGGGCAGAAAGCACCGTAGAGTCGCCATAGAAGCAAGCATGGCTTCCAAAAGCGCTAGCAGATATTAAAGCACCCACAACGAGGGGCATATGGGCATCCATACCACTGGCTAGCGGTAGCACGATGGGCATTGCAATAATAAATATTCCCCAAAAGGAGCCGGTAGCAAAAGCCAGAAACGCCATGGTGACAAATACGACAGCCGGTAACATACTGGCTGTCATTAATGGCTGTACTGTGGCAATTACAAAACCTGTTAACCCAAGCAAGTCATTCACTTCTTTCAAAACGAAACCCGCCACTAAGGTACCCAGTGGCATAATCATCGCTTTAAAGCCATCGAGAGCAGTATCGAACGTATCGTTAAAGCTTAAGAGCTTCTGAATTGCTATTAATACCAAGGTGACGACAAGCGCTACAATAACGCCTCGTAAAATATCGATTTCAAAATACCAAGTAAAGAAAATCAGCGTCGCTATGGGGAGTAAAAAGTTAATTAAGTGAGGATGCTTGGTGCATTCATTACCAACTTCAAGCGCATTCTCTTCTACCCCATCTGGCTGGGGCTGACCACCCGCTGCTCTGGCCTCGGCAGCGCGCATCGGCCCCAGGTTGGGAATCCAGCCCATTGCAACCAGGGGCACCAGCGCAGCTGCCACCCAGGCGTAGAACATAAATGGTATTGCCTCGATATACAGACCCATCCCATTACCCGCAGCATTATTGTCTTCAAGTAAACCCGCAAAGAAAACAGCCCAGGTTGAAAAAGGTACAAGAATACAGATTGGCGCTGCAGTAGAGTCGACGATATACGCCAGTTTTTCCCGCGATACATTAAAACGATCGGTTACCTTTTTCATAGAGGCACTGATAGTTAATGCATTAAGATAATCATCAACAAAGATGATCAAGCCTAATACCCAAGTTGCTAAAAGACTCTGGCGCTGAGTATGAATGCGCTTCGTAATCGCATTACCAAAGCTTAAAACGCCCCCCATTTTAACTAGCAGTGCAATTAAACTACCAAAAAGCCCGCACACTAGAATAATCCAGGTAACTGTTTCATTGCCAAGCACATCCAATAGGATATCCGAGCCTTGAGTGACAATATCGAAAGGCTGATACATCAATAGCCCGACGATCGCACCCGCAAGGAGTGACTCGATAGTACGCCTAGTAACAATCGCCATTACCAAGACAACCAGGGTAGGTATTAGGCTTAAAATTCCATAATCTTCCATTGGTCGCGTCTCTTTATCGTTGTATTAAGACTCGAAGCGGGCACAATCGTACCCGCCTTGATACCTGTCGTTACAAGTAACCATCCGCTTTAAGAGAGAGCGTGGTAGCGGCAAAGGACTCATCTAAAATGGCCACCACATCGTCAACTATTTGGCGAGTCCAAATTAATGGGGGCGAAATAATATTGAGATGTCCCACTGGCCGGATTATCAAACCACGCTTCTGTGCCTCAGCAGCCACGCGATCACCCACCCGCGCTTCAACAGGCAACAGCTCTTTGGTGGCTTTATCGGCGACGTTTTCAATCGCCATCATGAAATGACTGCCACGAATGTCGCCAATTGTCTCGTGAGCCACTAGGGTTTTGAGTTTGCGCTCAAGGTAAGGCCCTATGTCACGCACATTTTCACACAGGCCTTCACGCTCAATAATTTCAATATTTTTAAGCGCTGCCGCACAGCTGACCGGATGACCTGAATAAGTAAAGCCGGTACTCAGTACCCCGCCAGGGCCTTGAGGGGTGCTGAGTACAGCATATAGCTCATCAGATATCAGCGTGGCACCGAGTGGGGCGTAACCGGAAGAGAGACCTTTCGCTACGTTAATAATATCGGGCTGGGTATCAAACACCGCCTCAGAGGCAAAAAAGTGCCCTAAACGACCAAAGCCGGTGACCACTTCGTCGGCAATATAGAGGATATGGTTAGCACGGCATACCGCCTGCATACGCGCATGATACCCCTGAGGAGCCATCAGTACGCCGCCAGCCCCCATAATGGGTTCTGCGATAAACGCTGCAATATTGTCTGCACCAATTCGTTCAATCGCACTTTCCAGCTCATCAACGAGATGATCACAGTAGTCGGCTTCCGTCATGTCTTCAGGTTGACGATAGCAGTTAGCCTCACTGAGGTGAGTTACCATATGATCAAGGGTGTCGAATTCCCAGTTATTACTCTCAATACCGGTGAGGCTCGCCGCCATATAGGTGGTGCCATGATAGGCATTGGTACGTGAAAGAATTTGCTTTTTCTTTGGCTTACCCAGGCGGTTGAAATAGTAATGCACCAATCGGATGGTGGCGTCATTCGCCGCAGACCCACCGCAACTATAAAACACATGATTCAAGTGTGAAGGCGCAAGCTCAGCTAGCTTGGCGGCCAGCTCAGTGGCAGGCGCATTGGAGAGATTATTAAAGGTTGAGAAGTAAGCCATGCGGGTCGCTTGATCAGCCATCGCCTGCCCTATTTCAGCGCGACCATGTCCTACATTGACGCACCACAATCCAGCGATGCCATCGATAAAACGATTCCCACGGATATCCTCTACATAGATGCCCTCGCTGTCGGTAATTAAGTCACAGCCTTTTTCGTTGAAGAGGCTGAAGTCTGTAAAGGGGTGGATAAAGTGATCTTTATCCTTCTGCCACAGATCTTGCGAGTCGTAAGCATGCGCAGGCCTGGTCTTGGTCATCGTCTAGCCCTCTTTTTATAGGAAGCCGTTGTTGAGGCGAGTTCACAGGCTAGCGGGGTAGGCAATGCCAAGAATATATCCCCATTGGGGTATATCGACTTATCGACTAGGCACCTAAGGTGAAAGTCTCTAAATCACCCTATAAGCATAAGAAGAGGCTTCCATGCAGATTGCTATTGATGGTCAGCGACTTTGGTCAAGTTTAATGGCGATGGCAGAGATCGGCGCCACGCCCAACGGCGGAAGTAACCGCTTGGCGCTTACCCAGGAGGATGCTGCCGGTAGGCATCTATTGATTAAGTGGTGTGAAGAGATTGGCTGCCAAGTTCGTGTTGATGGCGTAGGCAATCTTTTTATCCGCCGACCTGGTAAGCGTAACGACCTTAAACCTGTGGCGACAGGCAGCCATCTGGACACCCAGCCCAAAGGCGGACGCTTCGATGGCGTTCTGGGAGTACTCGCCGGATTAGAAGTGTTTCGTTCCCTGCACGATCACAATGTAGTGACCGAACGTCCGCTTGAACTTATCGTCTGGACCAACGAGGAAGGCAGCCGCTTTGCACCAGCCATGGTAGCGTCTGGTACCTATGCAGGAGTTTTCGCAGTTGAGGAAACCCTAGCTCGACAGGATGCCAAGGGCGTTACCTTTGGACAAGCGCTTGAAGAGACGGGCTTCAAAGGCAACCTGCCTATTGGGGAGCCGCAGCTAGCCAGCTTTTTTGAGCTGCATATTGAGCAAGGCCCAGTGCTTGAAGAAGAGGAGCTGGCAATTGGCGTTGTCACTGGCGTGCAGGGAATGCGCTGGTTTGACCTGACGATTCAAGGGAATGCGGCCCATGCGGGCACCACTCCAATGTCTTATCGCCAGGATGCATTAGCGGCAGCCGCAAGATTAATTGACCGCCTATACACCCATGCGGCGTACGACACCAGCGGTGATACCAAGGTAACCTTTGGATGCCTGGAAATTGATACGCCGTCTCGCAATGTCATCCCTGCTAACGTCAGCCTGACCGTCGACCTTCGACATGTAGTGGAAGAGCAACTAGACATACTTGAAGAGCGATTTCGTAGCGAGTTAGCAGACATTACCGGCACGTTTGGCGTAGTAGCAGACCTTGAGCGCACCTGGGCCTCTCCCGTGGTTGAGTTTGACGAACAATGCGTTGCCGCGCTTGAAAGAGCAGCCAAATGTCACAGTATTCCCTACCGCCGGATGATGAGCGGCGCTGGTCACGATGCTGTTTACGTTTCACGAGTGGCCCCCACTGCGATGCTATTCATTCCCTGTCGCGATGGTATTAGCCACAACGAAGCGGAGTATTCCTCACCGGAACACTGCGCCCTCGGCGCTCAAACGCTCTGTGACGCCCTTATCGAAAACGCCAACAGCCTGGAAATTAACGCATGAACACCCCAACCACTGTCTCAACAATTATTTCAACCACGGCCCCAACCAACCAGACCGAGTGGCAAGCGTTAGCGGAAAAGCTCGATTTCGAAACCCGTGCGTATATCAATGACCGCTTTGTGGATGCACAGAGTGGTAACACGCTTACTACGATTAACCCTGCTACCGGCAGCGTGTTAGCCGAGGTCGCAAGCTGTGACGACGCTGACGCTGCACTCGCGGTTAAAGCCGCCCAAGAAGCTTTCCAACGGGGCGATTGGGCGCGGCGCTCACCGACACAGCGTAAAGTCACCCTCCTTAAGCTTGCTGACTTAATGCAGGATCATAAGCATGAATTGGCACTGCTTGATACGCTCGATATGGGCAAGCCTATTTCAAGCGCTTTGGGTGATATCGACGGAGCCATCAGCTGTTTGCGCTATACCGCGGAAAGCATCGACAAACTTTATGGTGAAGTTGCCCCCACGGGTGATAACAATTTAGGGCTTATCGTTCGTGAACCCTTAGGTGTCGTTGCGGCAATCGTACCGTGGAACTTCCCGCTGATGATGACCGCTTGGAAAATCGCCCCTGCCTTAGCAGCAGGGAATAGCGTCATCCTTAAACCATCAGAAAAATCACCGCTGTCAGCGCTGCGCCTTGCTAGTTTATCCAAGCAAGCGGGCCTGCCCATGGGCGTTTTTCAGGTTCTGCCTGGCTATGGCCATACGGTAGGTAAAGCGCTGGCGCTATCAATGCAGGTCGACTGCCTTGCTTTTACCGGCTCAACACAGGTCGGTAAACAGCTGATGCAATACGCTGGGCAGTCGAACCTTAAGCGCGTCTATTTAGAGTGCGGAGGCAAAAGCCCCAACATCATCTTTGCGGACTGCCAGAATCTCGACAAAGCTGCCCAGCATGCCGCAACGGCTATCTTCCACAATCAGGGCGAGGTCTGTATTGCAGGCTCTCGTTTGTTGGTAGAAAACAGTATCCGTGAAGACTTTGTAGCCCGCGTGGTAAAAGCCGCCGAGCAAATGCAGCCAGGAGATCCACTAGACCCAGAAAGCTTCATGGGTGCCATGGTGGACGAGACCCAATACCGCCGAGTGCTCGACTATATACAACAGGGCCAGGAAGAGGGGGCCACACTAAGAGCCGGTGGAGAACCGCTTAACGGCCCTGGGCTATTTATCCCACCCACGATTTTTGATGACGTTACGCCTAAGATGGCAGTAGGTCGCGAGGAAATTTTCGGCCCAGTGCTAGCGGTATTTGGCTTCGATAACGAAGACGAAGCGCTTGCGCTCGCTAACGATAGTGACTTCGGCTTGGCGGCAGGGGTCTGGAGTCAGAATATTGATCGTGTGATGCGTGTTTCACGCAAGCTCCAGTCTGGGCAAGTGTACGTAAACAACTGGGCAGGCCCGGACATGACAGTACCGTTCGGTGGTGTTAAGCAATCAGGCAACGGGCGGGATAAATCGCTTCATTCGCTTGACGAGTATACCGAGATAAAAACCATCTGGATGTCGTTACAGCCATAGTGGGCTGCCTAGCTAGCTTCTCAATTGTCGGGAAATTAACGCCACATGCTCAAGAAACAGCTGAAAAAGCTGCGATTGACTGGAAATATCCAAACGCTGATAAATATGTTTGCGATGTACCTTTACGGTTCCATCGCTGATATCAAGCTCGCGAGCCGCTGACTTAGTGGAGTGCCCGGCTAACAGAAGACGCACTATTTCCTGTTCACGTGCCGTTAATAACTGCTGGCCAAAGCTCGCGAAAGCGGCTTCCACAGGGGCATGTTTTTCCAGTGTTTGCTGAAAAAGCATGCCCTGCCACTTCCAGAACTCCATCAGCAGAGTCTCGATCAGCGGTGCCACATTTTTCAAGACTTGCAGGGAGCGGCGCTTCAGAGGGGCGTCTTTCTGAAACCCTAATGACACCACCATCAAGACATCTTCTCCAACACAGGCAAATAGCCCAACCTCATCGGCTAACCCTAACGACCGGTAGTAATGCGCATAATAGTCGCTAGATTCAAAACGGTCTGGTGCAAGTTCCCGCAGTCGATAGACCCCACTGTCCAGCCCGCCATCAATAGCAGTAAAAAAAGGATCCAACAAATAGGCACCACTGAGATAGCGGTCTATCGCCTGTTGACGATTTTCAGACGGGTAGTCGTCGTGAATCAGTAGCGGCCGACGACGCCCCTTGTAGGTATTAATCAGAATCGTATCAAAGCCTGCTATAGCTCGCAGCACCATCTCCAGCCGCGCCGGAAAGTCCCGATTCCCCGCAGAGCGCACCAAACTGGCAAGCTGCTTATGCCAAGCAGCACTGCCTACATTAGCCAGAAAATCACAGTCGATATCACCTATTGGCGAACAGTATTTCATAATTAGCGCTTCATTTAGGCTTTATCCAGAACGATACTGCGTTGAGAGAACACGGTAAACTCTGGTGACGCATATCGGTAATTCACATACCACGCTGGGCGGTACACCATAGGCTCAGTGAGTATTCACTGCTAGGCTATTGATTCTTCCGTTTTCACATACAGGTGAGTCATGCTCGGTTCGCTGTTCGCTCTGCTGGTGTCACTCCTGCTTGTTGGCATTACTGCCACCACGGGGGGGCGTTTCCGCCCTGATAGCTGGTACCGTCAACTGCAGAAACCTAGCTGGACACCACCTGATATTGCTTTCCCTATCGCCTGGGGCATCCTTTATTTATTGATGGCCATTGCGGCGTGGCGTATTTATATGGCTGATGACTCCCCGTTACGCACCGCCAGCTTGGTCGTATATGGCTTTCAATTACTGGCCAATGCAGCTTGGTCATGGTTGTTCTTTGGGCGCAAGCAAATTACCGCAGCGCTGGCGGATATCGTGCTCCTGTTGGGGTTAATTACGCTAGCCATTGCGCTATTCGCTAATGTGAGCGCGTTGGCTGCTTGGCTAATGGTGCCTTACTGGCTTTGGGTGGCGCTTGCGTTAACACTTAATGCAGCTATTTTACGATTAAATAATAGGGCCTAAGCGCCGACAGATAGGACTCAATGAAATGGATATCACTTCGCTTCCTTTTTTACTCGCCATCGCTTCATTAGTGCTGGGGATAGTGGCCGCCGCTATTTTCGTCTATGTGGTTGTTCCCAAGCAACGAAGAGCCAAAGCAAAAGCCTCCGCGCCGCCGCCAACACCCAAAGCACAACCCCAGCCGCCCTCACCCGAACCAGAAACCCCTGCGCCTGCTGCGCGTACAGAAAAAGTAAAGCAGTATTCTCTGTTTGTGATTTTTGCCCACCCCGATGCCACCACGGACGAGCGCCTAGCCGAGTGGCTACGAGGAAAAGAAGCCAGCTATGATGCAGTCAAAAAGGTTTACTTAATCAGCGGCAAGCAACCCTCTAACCCGGTAACGATCGCTAACGCCTTTCCACCTGGAGAAATGCCTGATCTACTAAAAGGGGAAACCCACGAACCCATTCGTGGGATTAGCTTGCTGGTTAAGCCACCGCTGCATAAACGTCGCAATCAGCAGATGTACGTTTATGTAGAGCTCGCCAAAGAGTTAAACGACACCTTTAGCGGCAACTTGCTCGATGCCGATAGGCAACCCGCCTCCGAGTCGACCTACGCACAAATTATTGGCTAATCTAGAGCGATCAGACAACGCCTTGGCTACGCAGGTAGTCGTCGTAGCTACCGCTAAAGTCGACAAGACCATCAGGCTGCATATCGATAATGCGCGTAGCCAGCGAGGAAACAAACTCGCGGTCGTGACTGACAAATATCAGCGTGCCGGGGTAGTTTTCCAGCGCTAAGTTCAGCGCTTCTATCGATTCCATATCCAGGTGGTTAGTCGGCTCATCCATTAACAGCACGTTGGGGTTGGTGAGCGTTAGCTTGCCAAACAGCATGCGCCCCTGCTCACCACCTGAGATCACTCTGACAGACTTGTTAATGTCGTCGCTGGAAAACAGCATCCGGCCCAACGCACCGCGCACCACCTGCTCGCCGCCTTTGGTCCACTGGCTCATCCACTCAAAAAGCGTGGCATCGACAGGAAAGTCGTCGGTGTGGTCTTGACCAAACATGCCAACCTCAGCGGCGTCGGTCCACTTCACTTCACCAGCATCAGGGTGTAAATCACCCGCCAGGGTTTTCAGCAGAGTAGTTTTACCAATGCCGTTGGGGCCGATAATGGCAATCCGCTCACCCGCTTCTACGGTCATCGAGAAACGCTCGAAGAGCGGCTTATCATCGTCGTAGCCTTTGGTAATCGCATCAACATTCACTGCATTGCGGTGAATCTTTTTATTCTGCTCAAAGCGGATAAACGGGCTAACTCGGCTGGACGGCTTGATATCTTCCAGCTTAATTTTGTCGATCTGGCGCGCCCGTGAAGTAGCCTGTTTGGCTTTGGAGGCGTTGGCCGAGAAGCGGCTAACAAACTGTTGAAGCTCGGCAATTTGGGCTTTTTTCTTGGCATTATCTGAATGCTGGCGCTCGCGAGCAGCGGTGGCCGCGGTCATGTAGTCATCGTAGTTGCCTGGGAACAGGGTAATTTCCCCGTAATCCAGATCCGCCATGTGCGTGCACACGCTATTCAGGAAGTGACGATCGTGAGAAATAATCACCATGGTACTACTGCGCGCTTTGAGAATATCTTCCAGCCAGCGGATAGTATTGATATCCAAATGGTTAGTCGGTTCATCGAGCAGCAGTACATCTGGGTCGGAAAACAGTGCCTGGGCCAGCAACACACGCAGTTTCCAGCCGGGAGCAACTTCGCTCATCGGGCCGGTATGCTGTTCAATGGGAATACCTAGCCCCAGCAGTAGCTCCCCAGCGCGAGACTCGGCGGTATAACCGTCGAGTTCAGCAAAGCGCACTTCCAGGTCAGCCACTGCCATTCCGTCGGCTTCACTCATTTCTGCCAGGGAGTAGATCCGCTCGCGTTCGGCGGCCACTTTCCACAGCTCAGCATTACCCATGATAACGGTGTCGATGACCCGCTCGTTCTCATAGGCAAACTGATCCTGGCGCAGCTTACCCAGCCGCGTGCTGCTATCCAGCATGACCTGCCCGGAAGAAGGCTCAAGCTCCCCACCCAAAATCTTCATAAAGGTGGACTTACCGCAACCATTGGCGCCAATCAAACCGTAGCGATTGCCGTTATTAAATTTGACGGAAACATTTTCAAACAGGGGCTTTGCCCCAAACTGCATGGTGATATTGGCGGTTGCGATCAAGATGTGAGCCCTGGTTAACAGTGTAATTGCGCATTCAAAGGCTCGCGATTCTACGCGCCTTTGAGCAGCGTTACACCTCCCCCCTAGCGCGCATTGTCTAGTGTAGCCGGAAGTTCGAGTAGAAAACGTTCACCATCAAGCGCTTGGCTCAACCGAGCATGTAGTATCTCAACAATGTCAGGATGCTCGCCAACAAGCGCGGTGGTCGTCACGCTCAAACCTGGGTTGCGCTGTTCCGCGGCGGCACAAATCTCGGCGATATCGCCGCCTTCCCCTGCATGACGCCCAGGCGAGAGAAACAGCATCGCTAAGATGACCGAGCCTGATTGGAACTCTGGCGTATCCAACAAATGCTCCAACAGCGGCTCGTTAAAGCGATATTCGTCGCCTTCACGGCGCTCCATGGATGCCGCTGCGACGCAGCTAACCTCATCTGCCAGTAGCACGCTTAACTGCCCGGCTAAGCGATTGCGCACGGCTGTCACTTCAGGAATCGGGCTACCGTGATCCACCAGGGCTACGTGTGGCGTCGTTCCCGTTTGGTGCTTGTCGCGCACGTTGTCGGCCAGCAGCTTGGCTAAACGCAGGTCGTTATTGCCCCGTTCATCCACCAGCGGTTGGGCCACACGAACGCTCACCCGGGGAAAACGCGCCTGCAGTGCTGCCATGCGCTCTGGCAGGTAGCCGGTCAGTGCCTTGCTTGGCCCAAAGAAGAACGGCAGCACAATGATCTCTGTCGCCCCCAGCTCGACACTGCGTTCAGCGGCCGGACCTAGGGTAATCGCGGGGATCCCGTCGATCTCTTCAGGAGGAATTTTATTAGAGTGCAGCAAGGAAGCCGCTTGCACGGTTTCTCCTAGCTGCTGGCTGAGCGCAAACGCTACACGGCGCAGGTTGTGGGTTGCCTGGGGCCGTAATGAGCCGTTATCGACGAGAAAAATAGCGCGCATGTCGGTCTCCGGAGGTGGTCAAGTAAGTCATCAATAAAGGCATGATAAGATAAGCACCTTAACCCATACGCCGTGCTCATGATGCTTAATAGCGATGTTTGATACTACCGACCTGAACCAGCAAAGAAACTTCTTCGATGGCCATACCGATATCTGGCTTTTTGGTTATGGCTCACTGATATGGAAAGCTGACTTTGCCTACCTAGAACGTCAGCCCGCCTACATTACCGGCTGGGCGCGGCGTTTTTGGCAAGGCTCTCACGATCATCGCGGCACGCCTGACGCACCGGGTCGCGTCGCGACGCTGATTCGCGCCCAAGGTGCCGTGTGTCACGGCATGGCGTACCGCATTACACCTGATGTGCTGGCACCGCTGGATGTACGCGAAAAGAACGGCTACCTGCGTGAAAAAGTGCCCCTCACTTTTCTAGGGCAATGTGGCGATAAACAGTCGGCAATGGCAACAACAGAAGGGCTAATTTACTTAGCTACCGAAGATAATCCTGCCTTTCTGGGCGAGGCACCATTGGATGATATTGCACACCAAATTGCTCATTCCCACGGCCCAAGCGGCTCGAATAAAGCTTATTTGCTGAACTTAGCCCAGGCGTTACGCGAATTAGGCACAGACGATGCTCACGTTTTTGCCATTGAGGAGCAGCTACGTCGTTATTGAACCAGGAAACGCTTTTGAAGCAAGTGGCTACCAATAGCGTGGGTAACGACGGTGGCGCGCTAAATTATTCACCAAAATGGCCACTACCAGCATGACCACGCACCCAGCACCAATGGGGATCAGCGGATACCACCAACCTAACTTGTGGACACTCGCCCCACCGGCTACCGCGATCAGCGCAGCGGCGGCTCCCGGCGGATGTACGGTGTGTGTCAGTTGCATAACCAGTATAGAAAGCGACACCGCTAGTGCCATCGAGATAGGCGTCGCGCCCAGCAATTGATAGCAACCCACCCCTACCAACGCCGACAAGACACTGCCAAACAGCACATGGCTTGGCTGGGCGAACGGGCTTTCAGGCGCTGCATAAATCAATACCGACGTTGCCCCAAAGGAGCCCACGATTAATAACTGCTGCGAGAGCCAAGCAGAGCTTAGCCAGCATATAACGGCCATGCCAGTAAAAGCGCCCAGCCACGACCAGCAGGCATCTTTCCAGCCGACGCGGGGGCGCGGCGTTGGTTCTCCTCGCATCTTGCCAAGATAGGCTTTCATTGCACTCTCTCTGCACAAAAAGAGTGCAGATGATGGCAAAATGCACCAGATAAGCAAATGACAATCCGTCATACGCTGATGAAGCACTTTCAAGAACGCGTTAAAAAACGTCCCTAAACGCACTTTCAAATACATTCTCAAACACACTTCCAGGATGATTAAGCAGCTAATGTCTAACGCCAGCAGTACCCCGTTAAACGTCACCCCTTCTAGTTTATTGCTTGCCGTGGTGGCAGCTGTCGGCATGGCAACCATCGGCGTTATTTCGCGCATTACCGGGCTAAATGCCGAAAGCATTACGTTTTATCGTTTAGGCCTTGGGGCGGCGTTTCTGCTGGCGTATTTAGTGCTGACAAAACGCCACACCGCACTCAACGCACTGCCTGGACGGCAGGTAGTCATTAGCGGCGTACTTCTGGCGTCATTTATCCTCTTTTACGTTCAGGCCATGAACTACACCCAGATGGCCAACGCTATTTTGATGATCTACCTAGCACCAATTATCGCCGCCGTGGCAGCTCACTCCCTCTATGGTGAACGCCTTACCACTGAACAAATTGGATTGATTGGCTTGGCGCTATTTGGGTTCGCGATGATGCAAGAGTTTCGTTTGAACCTTGATGATCACCAAGACATTATTGGGATGGGCTATGCCTTAGCCGCCATGTTTGCCTATAGCGGCTTTATGCTCACTAACCGTCGTTTGCCAAGTCATTTAGACGACAGGGTCTGCGCGTTTTGGCAGTTGCTAGTAGGTGCGCTGGTCATATTACCGTTTGCTCTTTGGCAGCCAGAAGGATTAACCGCCGCATCCTGGCAGTGGCCTTGGCTATTATTGGCTGGCTTCTTACCCGGTTTTTTAGCATTGCTGTGTGCCGTGATGGCGATTAACCGACTGCCCACCGCCCTGTATGGAACCCTGGCTTACTGCGAGCCGGTGGCAGTGGTGATCTTTGGCTGGAGCCTATTTGGTGAAGCGTTGTCACCTCTGCAGCTAAGCGGATGCGCACTGATTGTTGTCTGCGGCATCATGCAAGCTTCGACGGGCGGGCGCCAACCTACATCATTAGCCACGACAGGATAAACAGCGCCAGCACAATACGCACGATGGCTCCTAGCAGGGAGCCTCGTAGCAGCGCCCGAAAGCCCCGCCATAACAGCCACAAGCCAATTACCAGCACCAGAATGCTAAAGAACGACGCATTGATACCCAGGGAGCGAGTAAGGCCATCAATAAAGTCATCGAACGCGCCGAAAAAATTGGTGAAAAAGCCCAATAAAAACTCCACCACCACGCGAATAGCATCGCCAATGGCTTCGCCAATACCATCAAAAAATCCGTTTGCCTGCATGCGTCTCGTCCATCGCTAAAAGGTTTTCGATATTGTCAGTTAAAACGACACCATTGCAAAGCATGCCGATAAAGCAGCGTGCTCTTCCCTTTTACGCCCCTTAAGACGTTTACCCTATTTCACTTTTTCGACTGACGCGTTAAAACATTGTCAAAGCAATAGCGGGAGAGACTGGTGCTAGCCACCAGCGCCGAAGGAGCAACGACCCCGGAAACTCTCAGGCCACCGGACCGCTATTGTTATGGTATTTACTAGAACAGTAATTACTAACACTTTCCGAAGAGCGGTTGATGACTGCGTCACTCAGCCCACCGAAGGAGCAAGCGCCTCAATGGATGCGTGAATCTCTCAGGTTCCATGACGGAAGGGGTACACCTAGCCACTTTTTGGCTCAGTGTATCGCCCGACGCTCATACAATCTGGAGAGACTTATGCAACGCATTGCTATTATTGGCGGTGGCATCACCGGCATTACAAGTGCTTATGCCTTGGCGAAGCGCGGGTTTGATGTGACTGTTTTTGAAAAGCACCGCTATGCGGCGATGGAAACATCTTTTGCCAACGGCGGGCAGCTATCGGCCTCGAATGCTGAAGTCTGGAACCACTGGCCGACGGTGCTTAAAGGCCTGCGTTGGATGCTAAAAAACGACGCGCCGCTCTTGGTCAACCCTCGCCCTAGTTGGCACAAACTCAGCTGGTTTGCAGAGTTCATCGCCGCCATTCCCCGTTATGCTGACAACACCACAGAAACCACTCGGTTAGCGATTGCTGCCCGGGAACACTTATTCCAGTGGGCGAAAGACGAGCAGATTGATTTCGACCTCAAACAGCAGGGCATTTTACATATCTACCGCGACAAAGCTGGCTTTGATCACGCAGCACGCGTGTCGCAGTTGCTAGCGAAAGGCGGCCTTGAACGCAGATCAGTAACCCCCGATGAAATGCGCACCATCGAGCCAACGCTGGCAGGTAGTTACTATGGCGGTTTCTATACCGAAAGCGACGCCACTGGCGATATCCACAAATACACCAACGGCCTCGCTAAAGCAGCCGCCAACCGTGGCGTGCAGCTTAATTATGGCCACCACATTGACGATATTGGCGCTGACGAGAATGGGGTTTGGGTAAGCGCCACGGTAGATAACAACAGCATGAGCCAACGCTTTGACAGCGTGGTCGTTTGCGCGGGGACCGGCAGCCGCGCCATTGCCGCCAAATTAGGCGATCGCGTTAATATCTACCCCGTAAAAGGTTACTCCATCACCGTACAGCTAGATGACGAGGCCTCTCAGCAAGCCGCGCCAACCGTCAGCCTGCTAGATGATGAAACCAAGCTGGTGACCAGTCGGTTGGGGCACGACCGCTTCCGCGTGGCTGGTACCGCTGAATTTAACGGCGCGAATCGCGATATACGCAACGACCGTATTCAACCGCTGGTTCGCTGGGTAGAAGAGTGCTTCCCTGGCGTGAGCACACAACGCGTAGTGCCCTGGGCGGGCCTACGCCCGATGCTACCTAACATGCTACCCAAAGTTGGGCCTGGCCGTTTGCCCACTGTTTTCTATAACACCGGCCACGGCCACCTAGGCTGGACACTATCAGCCATTACCGCCGAAATGCTGGCGGACGCGGTAGACACTTCTCACGCAACTTCCCTCGTTGTGGGCCGTTAAATATCCAAGCAAACGGCTGCTATTTGACACAGCCGTTTGCTACCCAAAGCCGATAAAGCGCAGGGGTAAAGAAAAACGACACCAGCGTTGCCAAAAGCAGCCCAAAACCGACGGTTTGCGCGAAAGGTGGCCACAATCCACCTGCCGCCATCATCAATGGAATTAATCCGGCGAAAGTGGTGATCGTCGTTGAGACAATATGACGACTGGTGGGGCCGCTAATGACCGCTAACATGGCATCGATATCGCCTTGGCGTGCAGCCTCATCGTCGTCAAACGCAGCAATGATGATGATAGTGGCATTAATCGCCACGCCCACCAGCCCCATAATGCCAACGATAATCACAAAACCGAAGGCATGGCCGCTTAATAACAGCGCCACAATACCCATGCCCATCGCCTGAGCCCCAGCAATAAACACGATAGCTGCGCGACGAAAGGAATTAAACGCCAGCACGACCGTTGCCACCATGGCAATTACCAGCAGTATCACCGAGGCCAACAGGTTACCCACGGCTTCGTCGCGTTCGGCGGCCTCCCCACCGGTTTCAATGCGATAACCAGAAGGGAGATGAATCTCTCCTGCTGTTAGCGCGTTTTGCAGCGAGTCTTCTAGCTGCGCCATGGAAACCGCAGGCAACGCATCGGCCACCAAGTAGCCTTGCACCAACTGTACCCGTTCAGCATTACGGCGAGTAATCACGCTCCAGGCTGGCGTTAGCGATATCTCCGCTACTGCCGCTAGCGGCAACCCCTCTGCGACGCGATCACTGACTAAGCGCAGCGCGGCAAGCTGTTCCGCATCGGTACGCCATTCACCAACATAACGCACTCGAACGGGTAGCTGCTGAGTATCTTCCAGCAGCATGCCAGCAGACTGGCCCGACAGTGCAGCACCAACCTGTTCCGCTAGGCGTTGTGGCGTTAGGCCTGCATCGTGAAGCGCCGTTTGGTCGATATCCAGCGTTAACCTAGGCAGGTCGCGCTGCATGCCTGCGCGCACATGGGTCACCTGAGGCAACTGGTGCATTAGATTCGCTAGTTCGAGCCCCAGCGATGACAGTATGTCCAAGTCATCACCGTAGACCCGTAGCTCAATCGGGGCTTTAAACGGAGGCCCCTGTTCATACTTACGCACCACGCTTTGCGCCTGCGGAAAGTGCTGATCAAGTACCTGCTGCAGCATCGGCACCCGCTGATTCGTCACCGCTAACGACTCGGCATCAACAATCAAGTGTAAAAACGCGGGGTTGTTATCCTCATTGGTCAATACGTTGTAGTACATCATGGGTGCACTTTCGCCGATAAATGCCGACACCCGCTTGATTCCCGGCAGCTCTCGGATAAGGGCCTCGGCTTCGTAGGCCAACGCTGCGGTATTGGCCATGCTGCTAGCCGGTGGCAAGCGTACTTCAATGTGGAATTGATCACGGTCTGCCGGTGGAAAAAACGCGACGTCTAACGTTGGCATTAAGGCGATGCCGCCCACAGGCACACATAACGTTATGATCATGGCAGCCACCGGATGACGCAGCGCGCTGCGTACGGTACGGCGAAAACCACGCTTGACCACGTTATCTTTTGACCCTGACGGCTTATTCGCCACATTGGCTAGCAACATCGGAGATAGCGCGGGCACTAGCAACAGCGATACCAGGTAAGAGCTCACCAGCGCCACCATAACGGCCATGGCTAGCGGGCCTACGAACTCTCCGGCGGGCCCCGGCATTAGCACAATTGGCATAAACGCCAAGATTGTCGTCAACGTACTGGCAAGTAGCGGCACGGCTAAATGGCGCAAGGCATCTCGGGTAGCGGCAATCACCGAATCCCCTTGCAATAAGCGCTCGCGAAGGGCATTGGTCATGACGATGGCGTTATCCACCATTAATCCCAGCGCCACAATAATGCCGGTAATGCTCATCTGGTGGATATCAATACCCAGAGGTTTGAAGAACGCCAACGTGAGCAGCGCCGTGGCGGGAATCGCTAGCCCCACGGTGATCGCCGAGCGCCAGCCCATGGTTAAAAATAGAATAGCCACGACCAGTACTAACCCCATCAGCAGGCTGCTAGCGACATCGCTTAAGCGCTGATTGGTATAACTGGCCTGTTCAAATACCTCCTCAACATCAAGGCCCACGGGCAATTCGTCAGCAAACGCCATAAGTTGTTGCTGAGCCCGTTCAACCCAAACATCGATACGCTGGCCGGGGGCCATACGGGCACCAACAAACACCGCTCGTTCGCCGTTAAGCAGTGCCATGGCGGCAGGCGGATCCTGCACGCCACGGCGCAGCTCGGCAATCTCACCTAGTCTAACCGTCTGGCCTTGCCGGATAGCCACGTCGACATCGCGCAATCTGTCCAACGTATCAAACTCACCGCTCAGTCCGACCGTTAGCCGATGGCCATGTGTAACCACTTCGCCTGCCGTGCGGCGGCCATCACTTGCTTCGATAGCAGCGGCCAACTGGCCTACAGAGAGCCCCAACGCATTTAGCTCTAAGGGGTCGACCATGACCTCGACCTGTTCCCCTGCGACACCAAACAGATGCGTGTACTCCGTGCCTGCAATACGCCTAAACTGGTCTTCTAGGCGTTCAGCATAGCGCTCCATCAACTGAGGATTGGGCGGGGTATCTAGCGTCCAACGCAGGGCGGCCACCATGCTAAAGGCGTAACCTCGGTCATCCAGCAGCTCTGGCGTTTGCACACCGGCTGGCAAGGTTGGCGCGATATCGCCTAACTTATCTCGTACCCGGCTCCACACCGGAGTGACATCAACAACCGCGTCTTCTAATTCAAGACTGATAACAGCGATGCCCTGGCGCGACGTAGACTCAAGCACTTGGATTTCTGAAATAGTGCGCAACTCGTTTTCAATGGGCCGCGCTACCAGCGCTTCAACCTGCTCAGGCGTAGCACCAGGAAACGGCGCGAGCACGGTAGCCATACGCGCAATCAAATGAGGGTCTTCTGCTCGAGGAAGCGTTTGAATAGCCGACAGCCCAGCCACAACCAGCAACCCCAAGGTTAATGCCACAAGACGTCGGTTAAACAACCATTCAATGCGCTGCATAAGCCACATCCTCGCTGAGGGTGACCTGCTGCCCTGGGGTGATGCGGTGAATACCGCTAGTTATTAACCTTATTCCTGGTTCGAGGGTTCCGCGCACGAAAGCTTGATCGCCCTCGGTATGCAACAACTCCACACTCGCCCTTGCCACACGAAAACGCCCCTCTTCTAGCGGCTCTGCCACCAGTACGTTCCACAACCCTCGGTCGGCAGCACGCAAAGCATCTAGCGGCACCCAATAGCCACTGGCAGACTCTGAAATTACGTAGCGGAGTTCAGCGAGATCTCCAGGCACAACGTTGCTTGAAGCGTCCAGCGATACCACCAGCGTCTGTGTACGGCTGTCGCTGTCAATGTGGGGTAGCCGAGCGCGCACCTCACCGCCAATAGTATGCTGATTAACATTGAGTGTGACCGTCTCGCCTGGGGTAAACGTCGCCGCTAACCGAGCAGGCAAACCCAGGTGCGCTTCGAGTTGCTCAATATCGATAAGCTCAAACGCGGCGGTGCCGCTAGCCACTAAACTGCCAACACTGACATAACGTTCAATCACGCGTCCGGCGAAGGGCGCTTTTAACGTGCTATCTTCAAGATCTGCGGTAAGGCTGTCTCGTTCCGCCGCCAGTGCCGCAAGGCGGGCTTGAAGTGTTAGCCGATCTGTACGGGCCTGATCCAGCGTTGTGCGGCTAGCAAAGTTACTTTGATTAAGTTGCGCTTCACGCTCTTCTTGGCGCTGGGCAAAAGCAAGGCCAGCGCGGGCTTCTTCGCTGCGTGCAGCTACCTCTGCCAAACGGCTTTCAAGGCGACGGGTATCCAGTGTCGCCAGCACATCGCCCTGTTCAACCGCATTCCCCCTATCAGCCAACACTTCGCTAACACGCCCAGCGGGCTCAAAGGCAAGCGACACAGACTGACGTGCGACCACTCGACCCGTTAAACGCACGTCCCGCTCAAGCTGTTCGGAGTGGGCAAGAGGCTGCGTAGCCACTTGCAACAAAGCGTTATCAGCCCCTTGCTGATCAGCCAGCTGGGCTCGACTGTGCTGGCTACTAAGCGTAACCACCGCGACTGCCGTAATGCTAATCATGATTAAGGCAGCCAGCGTGCCACGACGTCGGTGCCGCCAGGAAGTATTGAAGGGGGTGCCCATAATGGCCTCGAAATGGTTTATTCTTGAACGATACGGTTCACTATAATATGTGTACGCCAGCGTTCAATATTTATTTATTCGATAGGCACGGATTTTACCGAATGACTGACTCGCAACCTTTACCGCCTGACAAAAAACGCAGCGCCGGCCGCCCCAAAGATATGGCGAAGCGCAACGCGATGCTAGACGCGGCGGCCTGCCTATTTTTTCGCTTTGGACTCGAAGGGGTGACCATGGAAGCCGTTGCCCGTGAAGCAGGTGTTTCCAAAGTGACCGTGTACGGCCATTTTGCGACCAAAGAAGCGCTATTCGGCAGCGTCATTCAGCGTGAAACCGCCCTCATTCGTTATGGACTAGAACAGCTTCCCGACACTCACGAAGCCGTGCGTCAATCACTGATTGAAGTCGGCACAGGCCTCGTGCGCTTTTTGTTGGAGCCCCACGTATTAGCCGTTGAGCGTGTTATGAGTACACAGGGAAGTCAGTACCCTGAACTGCTTCTGGCCTTTTTCGAAGCCGGCCCCTGGGCCACTAAAAAGTGGCTGCAGGAAAAGCTTGAGGGGCTAGCCTGCGCGGGGCATTTAACGCTTAACGCACCCACGCTAGCCGCCGACCAACTCTGTAGTATGTGGCAAGGTATGTTAGTTATGGAGGTGCGCATGGGGGTACGCCAGCCCCCAAGTGATGAAGAGCTTCATCATCAGATTAGTCGCGCCGTAGATGTGTTTTTGGCGGCGTATGGAAACCATTGAGCGCACCACCAGTATGCAAAAAAGCCCCGTAATGAACGGGGCTTTCGCAACGCTTAGGTTTTGATTTAAACGCCCACAGGCCCGCCATCACGCTTTTGAATAACCACCGTTGCGGCTCTGGGTCGTACTTGACCGCTGGCCATAGCGGTGGCGTCTTGGGTCAGTGCGCTACCATCCGCGGGCCAGTTGCCGGGGTGCTGAATATTGATAAACAGCGCCGTTTTATCTGGCGTCGCAAAAATACCAGTCACTTCACAGCCATTCGGCCCAACAGCGAAGCGTTTAAGTTGCTGTTGGTTACTGTTGTTAATCACCGGACCGGTACCCTGAAGCTCGTCTAGGCTGTTAGGCACCACGGCTAATAGCTGATCGTTGGTGTACTCGGTAACGCCTTCATAACCGTTATCGGTCTGAATCCAGAGAATGCCCTGACCGTCATCGCGCTGGTCAAACCACAGACCATCGGGGCTGGCAAACTGGTTCATTTCAGTAAGGCCGGAATGATTGCCTTCATCATTAGTGGCGGCACCAAACACAAACACTTCCCAGCGAAAGGCATTCGGCAGGCGACTTTCACGCCAGCGGATAATATGACCTGCTTCGTTATTAGCGCGTGGGTTAACGGCGTTAGCCGGGGCTGTCTCGTAGCCCACCCCTAGCTGAGCAATGTCATCGCCTTGATTAGTGAAAGTAGCCGCTGCGGCCTCTTCGTTACGTTTAGAGTTATTAGTCAGCGTTAGATACACCTCGCCGGACGAAGGATCTACTGTGGCCCACTCAGGTCGATCCATTGGGGTAGCCCCCATCAGGTCCGCCGCATCACAGGTATTAATAATAACGCCCGCTAGATCGTTCTCTGCCAAGCCCAAAGCCGTTGCCAGCGGACGACCATCGCGTGTTTGGGCGCTAGGTGTTAGCGGCAACCACTCACCGCTACCATCGGCATGGAAACGGGCCACATAGAGGGTGCCGTTATCCATATACTTACTACCAATAGCGAGACGGTCATACGCCTCGCCTGGGCGATTGGCATCGGCAGGGTCCCAAGCAGCGTCAGAAACGTATTTATAGACGTACTCGTTACGTGCATCGTGACCAGAGTAATAAACCACCGGCTGACCGGCCTCTAGCTTGCCTAACCAACACCCTTCATGGCGGAAACGGCCTAGTGCTGTGCGCTTAACCGCGAGGGCATCACTGTAGGGGTCGACTTCTACTTGGTAGCCAAAAGTGCGCGCTTCATTGCGGTAGTCATCTTCGGCACGCTCACCGCGTGGCGTGATATCGAAACGGGCAAACTCATCATTTTCTTCAGAGGCATCACCCGCCGAGGTATCCCAACCATAGCGGCTTTTGTCAGTGGGGATACCAATCCGCGCGTCGTCCTGGAAGAGCTGACCGTGATTAACGAACACATTGGGCCAGTTCTCTTCGCAAGCGATATAAGTCCCCCAAGGAGTTACTCCGTGACCACAGTTGTTATTGGTACCACGGGTTTGAGTACCCACTGGCGAAAAGCGCGTTTTTACATAGTCGCTGCCCGCCACCGGGCCAGCAAGTTCCATCGGTGTCGCGCTGGTAAAACGGCGGTTATAGGATGATCCAGGCACATGCGACCAGTGACCGTTAGCATCTTTTTCGACTTCGACAATGGTGACGCCGTGAGCGTTGATTTCGGTACGCGACTCCTCCGCTGGACGCTTGCCTCCAGCGTCAGTGGGGCCACCCTGCGGAGCCCAGAGCGCATCTTGTTCGATATATTCGTTGTTGAGGGCTAACACAAAGCGCTGCGAGGCGTTATCGGCATCCAGGGCAAAACCAGCCATTCCATCGTGGTTCATACCCACGCTAGCGGCTTGACGCTCGGCGGTCATTGGCTGGTCGGGCTGCCAGCTGTCACCAGCGCTCAACGGCGTTCCCCACGGCACAAGCACTTGGGCAATATAGCCTTCTGGCACTACGACAGCATCTGTTCGCGACCCTTGAACCGCCTCAAACGCCAGCGTCAACGGCGTTTTTTGCGCCCCGTTTGAAGCCAGCGCTTGGGCGGCGCCGCCAAAGCCAAGCATTGAAGCAGCGGCCAAGCCTAAGCCGCCACGCATTACCGCACGCCGTGAAACATGCTGCGCCAACACATCCGCAAATGGCTGGTTGCTGCTCTGATTAAACAGGCGGTGATCTTCAATTTCCTTGCTCATAACGGTCCCCTTGTCACGGTTAACACGCGCTAGTTTTAAGTTAAGGAGACACTAATCAATTTAGATGACAGGGTAATGACGAGCACTCTACTGTTATATGAACGTTCATTAGCAAGCTTTCACCGACTATTAAACCTTTAGCGAAGCGTCTGCACGTTAGTTGAGAACGATGGTTAAGAGTGATGGTTGTGAGCGAGGGGGAAGTCTGCTAAATTAATGCTAATAGTTATCATTACCACAGGACATAACCTCTCATGCAGCCTAGGAAAAAAGATGTTTCGCCAGAAGGCTCACCTAGCGCATCTCGCGAGGTGACAAGTCAGGCGCTGCTTGATCAAGACGGTCAGTTGGTTATTCACCATGAACAGCGACGCTATGTGCTGCGCCGCACGAAAAGCGGCAAGCTGATCTTAACAGCGTAAGCCTTTTAAAAATAATCACTTACCTACTACTAAAATTTTTAGCCAGCCAGGTAGCCCATCGCACCCAGCCAGCAACATTATCCATCACTTTCTGCTGGAACTGTCTGGCCCATGAAACCAACTCACACGTTAGGCCTTTGCCTTACCTTACTTCCTCTATTGCCCGCCTACGCCAATGACACGGATTTAGATCCCGTCACGGTAACAGGTACCCGAGCACCGACGGATCTGTCCCGCGCACCGCTGATTATCGACATCATTGACCGCCAAGACGCAACGCTTGCCACTGCGAGCCGCGTTGAAGACGTGCTGAGCCGCCAGCCTGGCCTGCATGTTGCTGGCCAAGGACGCCGTAACGGCCAAACGCTGAGTATGCGTGGCTTCGGGAGAAATGGTGTACTGGTGCGCCTGGATGGCGTTCGCCAAGATATTTCCACCGGACATGTGGGCAACTTTTTTCTAGACCCAGCGCTGATTCAAGAAGTGCAGATTGCCCGTGGCTCGCTTTCCAGTCTGTACGGTAGCAACGCCATGGGCGGCGTTGTTAGCTTTACCAGTGTCGAGGCCAGCGACCTGTTAGCCCCAGGTGAAGATAGCGGTGCACGTCTTTCCCTAGGTGGGGCGACGGCTAACAACGAGCTACGCGGCAGCCTGACCGCGTTTGGCCGCCGCGACACGGCTAATGGGCAAGTGGATGGGCTATTTTCTGTGGGCCGCAGCGAGTCCGGCGATATTCGTCGCGCGGGCGGTGATGAAGCAGTAGAAGATGCCAGCCTCAATAGCCTGCTGCTCAAAGGCGGCTGGATGCCAAATGACGAACAGCGGGTGTTTATTAGCTGGCAGCACTATGACGAGCGCGCCACCCAACCCGCTAATCCGCAGCAGCTATCAACCAGCGCTAGCAACCCATTACGCGACCGTGATGTTGAGAGCAATAACGTACAGCTTGGCCACCGCTGGCAACCGAGTGGTGCCACCGAAATCACCTCACAGCTCACTTTTAGCCAACAAGATATCGACGAGCCACAGGCTAGCCGTACCCTTGAACGAGTTGGCCTGCAGAGCGACGGCTATCACAGCATCGATCACGGCTGGCTTTCACAAACGCTGGTGTTTGGTGCCGAGCTAGAACAGGCCCGTCAGCGGCCTGATGGTGAAGCGAATGGTTTCCCCAAGGCAGATATTGATACCCAAGCGGCATATTTAGACACGACCCTCACTGCCGGTAGCTACTTGGCTGAAGGCGGCGCGGGGCAGTTTGACGTTGGCATAGGCGCTCGCTACGACCGCTATGACGCCAGCGGTCAAAACGATGCCGACAGCGTGCACGACCAAGTGTCGCCGCGCTTCCGCCTTGCCTGGCGACCCGACGACTCCTTGATGCTTTTCTCAGGCTACGCCGAAGCCTTCCGCGCGCCCAGCCTTTCCGAGCTTTACGCTAACGAGCGCCACTTTGCTGGGTTCTGTGCAGGGCCATTTTTCTGTACGCCCGACAACTACTGGATTCCCAACCCTAGCCTTTCCCCCGAAACCAGCCGCACATGGGAAAGCGGTGTGGTGTGGCACCAAGGCGACTGGCAGGTGCGCGCCAGCTACTTCGACACCCGTGCAGACGACTTCATCGACACTCAGGTCGATATCATGGCGGGCACAACTCAAGCCGTAAACGTGCAGCGTGCTCAGCTATGGGGCTATGACGCCCGACTTACTTGGCAACCTAACGCATTCCCGCTGCTGACCAGCTTTGTAGGTCTTTCAGAGGTATCTGGAAAGGATCGCGACAGCGGTGAGGCTCTGGGTAGCCAAACGCCCCTGGAAATGACACTGGGCAGTGACGTCGCGCTTTATAACAGCGCTGTACGGGTCGGCTGGCAAGGCCGTTTTGCTCAGGCGTTCGACAAACAGGGCGACGATGAACGCCTGCCAGGCTATGGGCTGCACGATATACACCTTGCCTGGCAAATCACCCCCGCTATTGATACCGCACTGCGCCTCGCCAACCTCGGCGACAAAGTGTGGTATCGACCTGATGGCAGCCTGGGCGACGGGCGCAGCCTGTTCGCCACCCTCAACTGGCAGTGGTAACCCGCTGCAATGTTAAGTCTAGAGGTGACGTATGATTGAGTCTCAGCAGATCGCAATTCTTGAAGCCTTTGACGCAGCTCGAGCAGCGCAGCATCGCCTGCCAGCGATTGATATTGCCGAGCGCTTATCAATCAGTGAAGGCGAACTTCAGGCAGCGCGCTTAGGCCGTGACGTGTGGACGCTGCCCCTTGCGCCGAAAGACCTTGCGGCTCGCCTCCCCCTGTTAGGCCGAGTCAAAGCGCTCACCCGCTCTCGTTTAGCCGTGCTCGAGCAAACCGGTGATTACCCTGACCTGGACGGCGGGCCGCAAACCGGCTTGCTGCTTGACCCAGGCGGCCTAGATTTACGGTTACTGTATTCCCATTGGCACTGGGCCTGCCTGATCCGCGACCCTATCCATGACCCTATCCATGACCCTGTCCGTGACTCCCTGCCAACAGAGAATGAACAAGGCAAGTGGCGTTGGAGTCTGCAAGTTTTTAACCAGCATGGCTGTGCCATTCACAAAAGCTTTGCGCTGGAAAATCCGCTGCCTCGCCCATGGGGCGCATTAGCCGCCCTAGGCACCATGGACGCCCCGGCGTTTACCCAGTGCATACCCCGTTTAAAGCGTGCCCTCCCGGAAGCACCTATGCTAGCCAGCGAATGGGGATCAATGCGCGATGTGCACCAATTCTTCGCCTTGCTTCAGCGCCACCATCTAGAGCGCATTGAAGCCAACCAGCTAATGGAAGGCCGTTATACTCGCGCGTTGCCCGTCGATGCTCTGGAAAATCTGTTAACCAAAGCAAGTCAGCGCGCACTGCCACTGATGCTGTTCGTGGCAAGCCCCGGCTGTGTACAAATTCGCACTGGCACGCTACCTGAACCTCAGCGCGCCCGCGGATGGCTGAACCTGTTTGGCGAGCAGTTCACGCTGCACCTTAATGACACCGCCATTGAGCAAGTGTGGCAGGTCAGCAAGCCTAACCGTGACGGTGGCGTCACCAGTGTAGAAGCCTTTGATGCAGAGGGGTCTTTGGTGCTGCAAATTTACGCTGAGCGCCAGGAAGGTCGCGTGGAGCGTCCCGAGTGGCGGCAGTTGCTGAATGAACTCGGCAGCCAAGAGGCCGTGGCATGAATGTCACACGCTTCGCATGCCAGTCGTTTGCCGCGCTACTGATTGGCTGGTTAACCACTGGCGGGGCGCTAGCCAATGAACGCTGGGTCATTCTGGGCGGCGATATCGCTGAAACTATCGCCGCGCTTGGCGCGGATATCGAGGTCGTTGCCCGCGACGATACGGTGTTCCACCCGCCAGAAATGGCCGCACTGCCTTCCGTAGGCTATCTGCGCCAGCTGTCGGCAGAAAGCGTACTCTCAGTGGCGCCGGATCGTGTGTTAGCAGCGGGACATTCCGGCCCAAAAGAGGTGTTGGAACAGCTAGAGGCCGTGGGTGTAACGGTTGATGTGATTGATGCCCCTGCTGACCTTTCCTCGATTGCCGAGAAAGTCCGCACAGTAGCTCAGCACACGCAACGCCAACAAAGGGGTGACGAGTTGGCAGCCTCACTCACCGCAACGCTTGAGCGCTTGGCGGCTCTTCCCCCGCTGCCTGATACGCGTGCGATGTTTATTCTTCACCATAGTGGGCTAACACCGCGAGTCGCCGGCAGCGATACCGCCGCTCATATAGCCTTGGATGCCGTTGGCCTCGACAATGCCTTTGGCGATATGACTGGCTATCAAAGTGTCGCGGCAGAGGCGCTGGCAAAAGAAGCACCCGCGCTGGTGATTATGTCCCAGCGGGGGTTAGACGCGTTGGGCGGTGAAAGCGCGCTATGGCAGTTACCGGGGATGCGCTTAACGCCCGCAGGGCGCGAACAGCGGCTTATTGTGATTGATGATCAGGCGCTACTCGGCTTTGGCCCCCGCACGCCTGACCAGCTATTTACCCTACGCCAAAACATTGAAGCGCTACTTGGCACAGAGCAGGCTAGCCGATGATTACCAGCGCTTCCCATGATCGTTATCGGCCCTCACTCCCGCTTAACCGAGCCACACGTGTGTTGAGTGGCCTGACACTGGCACTATTAATTGCCCTGGGCTGGGGTGCGGCTTCAGGCGCGCTAGGCGTGTCACCCTGGGCACTTATCAATGGCAGCGCGGACGAGCTCAGTGTCCAAGTGTGGTGGCAGCTACGCCTACCGCGCCTACTTCTGGGGGTTGCCGTGGGGGCGATGCTGGCGGGCAGTGGTGCCGCCATGCAGGGGCTATTTAGAAACCCATTGGCCGACCCAACGCTATTAGGCCTTGCCAGTGGTGCAGGGCTATTTGTAGCACTTTGGATTGTGCTATTTCAGGGCAGCGCTGCCGGTAGCCTCTATGGCCAGTTTGCGGCTGGGTTCCTAGGGGCACTTAGCGTTTGCTTAGTGGTATTTGGCATTGCCAAGCGCCAAGGTGGTGGCAGTGCCGCCGTGATGTCGCTGCTGCTAGCAGGCTTGGCAATCAACACCTTAGCTGGCGCTGGGGGCGGCGTACTGGCGTTTATTGCCAGCGATGAGCAGCTACGCCAGCTAAGTCTCTGGGGGATGGGCACGCTTACCAACGCTCTGTGGCGCACCACGGCCTTAGCCCTTGTCCTTATTGCTGTTGCCCTATGGCTGTTAATACGCAGCGCTCGTGAGCTTGATCTACTTCAGCTAGGCGAATCTACCGCCCATGCGGCAGGCTTGGATGCAACGCGCTTAAAACGCCGTGTGGTTGTTGCTACCTCGCTTGGCGTAGGGCTGTGCGTCGCGCTGACCGGCGTAATTGGCTTTCTTGGCTTGCTCATCCCCCACTGCCTACGACTTTGGCTCGGGCCTGGCCATCGCCTGCTGCTACCCGCCTCTATGTTAGGCGGTGCACTACTGCTAGTGGTGGCCGATACCCTGGCGCGCACCCTAGGTGCCCCTGCCGAAATTCCTGTCGGGCTGTTAACCAGCTTACTGGGTGGCCCTTACTTTCTTTACCTCCTAATGCGTCGGAATCGGGCATGCTAACCCTACATCAAGCTGGTTTCACCACCACGCCCTCTATCGCGCCGCTGGACGGCACCCTTCGCCCTGGAGAACTGCTCGCTATTGTTGGGCCTAACGGCGCGGGCAAAAGCACCTTACTTAGCATGCTGTCGGGGTTTCGCCCTTGTGAACAAGGCGAGCTACACCTGGATGGAAAGCGTCTGAGTGATTGGCCAATCAGCGAGCTTGCCAATCGCCGGGCGCTAGTGGCCCAACAGGAGTTACTCGGCTTTGATTGGCAAACCTGTGAGCTGATGAGTTTAGGCAGCAATCCAAGCAGCACACTTGTTGCAGAGCTACTGCATGATTTAGACCTGACGCACCTTGCCAAACGCAGCGTGCTTTCGCTCTCTGGCGGCGAACGCCAACGGGTAATGATTGCGCGGGGTGCCTGTCAGCTACTCTCTCGACGCGCACCCACCGCCAAAGATGGCGGACTTTTACTGCTGGATGAACCCACTAGCGCTCTGGATATCGGTCAGCAGCAGCGCTTAATGCGTCAACTGCGCACCTGGGCAGAACGACATCATATGGCGATTGTCTGCGTGCTTCACGACCTCAACTTAGCTGGCACCTACGCCGACCGAGTGTGGCTGTTGCATCAAGGTCAGCGTATTGCTCACGGCTCGCCCGCTGAGGTACTTGATCCGCAACGCATAGCGGCTATCTATCATGCCGATATTACTGCACTGAGCCACCCCACATCACACCGTACGAACGGTACCCCCTGGCTAGCGCTAGATCATTGATCAACAGGGCATCACAGCAGGCTAGCCTCATAGAGAGGCATACGAAGCAGTACAAAACAGCTGTACAAAAGCATCACAAACCTTAGACTTAAACGTATATAAGTTTATCGTCTAGTGAGGTGATGCCATGTCCTCAACGCTCCCAGCGCGTCTTACCCTTGAAGAACTTTTACAACGCTCACAAACCTCCGCGCCGCGTCCTGAAGTAGAGCTGCTTGGGCTCGACATGGGCTGGTATATCGTGCGATTGCATCACAATGACTCGGTTAGTTTACTGGTCGATTCCCAAGGTGAAACCAAGCGCTTTAGCGGTACCCAATGTGTCAGCCGCGCACTGGCGCCACTTGGCTTTACCCACGGCGTTCTCACTTGGGCAGACGCCGTCGACGAAATGATCGGCAACGACACCCCGCCAGTTTCGGCTCAACAACGCATGGCTTACGGCGTTCGCGTTGCGTTTGAGACACGGCACTGATTGCTAACCCAACCACCGTTTCAGTGAAGCCAAAAGCCATGCTGGCATTAAATACCGACATGGCTTTCAACCCAGCCTATCGATAAGATTCATCATGAGCCATCAAGTGCTTTCTAGTAGTTGTGTTAAAAACTAATTTTCCAAAGGATGGACTCTATGCGCGATGAGGAAAAATACACCCATTCAGAGGAGCAACTGCTCTATCTTCAAAAACGGTTAGATGAGGAAGATACCGCCGCCCTGAGCGAGCTGTTTGCTGAACTCGATATTTTGTCGATTGCGCGCACGCTTGAGTCTTTCCCAACCAAAACTCGCGACCGATTGTGGGAGTACATTCCTGAAGCACTGCTCGGCGAGGTGCTTGCCGAAGTCGATGAAGATATTCGTGCCGACTATATAGAAGATCTTTCAGCCAGCGATGTAGAACAAATCGTTAAAGGCCTGGACGCCCAGGAAGTAGCTGAAGTTCTCGACGTCGCCGACGATGCGATCAAAACGACCGTCTATGCCAGCCTAGACCAGGAGATCCGTGCCCAGGTTGAGAACCTTCATGCTTATGAAGATGACGTGGTCGGTCGTTACATGGACCCAGAGACGGTCAATGTAAAACAGGGCGTATCACTGGAGGCTGTACAGCGCTATATCCGCATTCATCACCTATTAGATGATGAGTCACAGCAGATCATGATTACCGATAAGGATAAGCGACTGCTGGGCACGCTGACGCTCATTGATCTCATCAAACAGCCTCAGGAGAGCATCGTTGATGAGTACATGGATACCCCCTTCACGCTAAATGACCAGATGAAGGTAAGTGAGGCTGCCGCACTACTCCGCTCTAAAGAGCTGCCGTTTGTTCCCGTTTGCGATAGTGACGGGCTATTAGTGGGTCAGTTGAACGCCGCTGATGTATTAGAAATCACCCAAGATGATGCTGATATGACGTTAAAACACATGTCAGGCGTCAGCGATGAAGAAGAAGTCTTCACTCCGATACTCCGCAGCGCAAAGAGCCGTGGAATTTGGCTGGGCATTAACCTGCTCACCGCTTTTTTAGCGGCCTTCGTGATTGGGCAGTTTGAGGAGGTACTGGATCAAATTGTAGCGCTGGCCATCTTAATGCCGGTAGTCGCGAGTATGGGTGGGATTGCGGGCAGCCAAACACTCACTGTGGTGATACGCGGCTTAGCGCTCGGCCAGCTCGCCGGTAATAACAAACAGTGGCTCTATAACAAAGAGCTGTGGGTGGGGATGAGTAACGGCTTAGTGTGGTCGCTGGTCGTTGGCGGTATTTCTTATCTGTGGTTCAGCGACCCGCTGATTACGCTGGTGATTACGTTAGCCATCTTTGTGAATATGAGCCTAGCGAACTTATCGGGTGTGCTGATTCCCTTAGTGTTGAAAAGGTTGCAAATAGATCCCGCATTATCAGGCGCCGTCATTTTAACCACTGTCACTGATGTGGTCGGTTTCCTGTCGTTCTTGGGGCTGGCGACAGTGATTATTTTGTGATCAGAATGCACCCACTGACGCTGAACCTGCCGTTTCAGTGCCAGTGGGCCTGCTTTAATAGCTAATCACGTGAAAATAGCTCAATGATTTAACCGCGTAATTTTATACAGCTACCCACATACCTTGTTTATTTGAGGACTCAATCGCATCAATCAAACGATTCACCCGTGCGGCTTCGCGGAAGTCAGGATAGAGGGGGCGGTGGTTGATGATGCCCTCCACCAGGTCGCGCACCTCGATAATCTTCTGATCGTTATAGCCCAGACCGTGCCCCGGCGCGGGGCTGAACGCGGCATAGTCGGGGTGTTCCGGGCCCGCTAACAGCGTAGTGAACCCGCGCCTGCCGTGGGCGTCGCCGTGGCGATATAGCTGCAGCTCGCTCATGCGCTCCTGGTCAAACACAATGGCGCCTTTGGTGCCCGTTAGCGTGTAGGCCAAGCCCATTTTGCGGCCAGCCGCCACCCGTGATGTTTCGATATTACCGATTAACCCCTGGTCAAACCGCAGCATGGCCTGGGCCTGGTCATCGTTCTCTACCGCAGCCATACCGCTGCCATCGGCCTTAGGCCGAGTGGGTATGACGATTTGCAGTTGGCCGCATACCTCGGTAATGCGCTGCCCGGTTAAAAATTCGGCCATATTGAGGATATGCGACCCCACATCACCTAACGCACCGGCCCCAGCGGCCGCCCGCTTGGTATGCCAGTCATGGGGCTTGTGCGGGTCGAGCAGGTAATCCTCATTGTGCCGTCCACGAAAGTGAATCAGCTCACCAATTTCACCGCTGGCAACAATCTGACGAGCCAACTGGGTGGCGGAATTGCGAATGTAGTTAAAGCCTACCAGGGTTTTGACGCCCGCCTTTTCAGCCGCGGCGACCATCTCGTCAGCGTCTGCCGTGCTCAGCGCCAGCGGTTTTTCGGCGTAAACATGCTTACCAGCGGCAATGGCGGCCAGCGCCATCTCTTTATGCAGGAAGTTGGGCGCGCAGATATCCACCACGTCCACCTCACTATCTTCTACCAAAGCGCGCCAATCGTCGGTGGCTCGGGCAAATCCCCAGGCCCGCGCCCGGCTCTCTGCAGTGGCAAGGTTAACGTCCGCAAGCAGTTCGCAAACGGGCTTGGCGGGCAGTTCAAAAACGCTGGACGCCGCATTAAAGGCAATGGCGTGAGCTTTGCCCATAAAGCCGGTGCCGATTAGGCCAATCTTGAGGGTTTTCATTGTGGTTATCCCTGTTCTAAAACAATAACGCCGGGCTAGGCCCGGCGTTAAATGGTGTCGTGCCCCGTAGGCTGTTTACATGGTCGGCATGGTGAAGTGGTTGGTCTCTTCACGAATGCCGCTGGGCCAGCGTTGAGTGATGGTTTTCATACGGGTGTAGAAACGCACACCGTCGGGGCCGTGCATGTGCAGCGGGCCAAACAGCGAGCGCTTCCAACCGCCAAAACTGTGGAACGCCATGGGTACCGGGATAGGTACGTTAACGCCGACCATACCGACCTGGATCTGCTCGCAGTACTGACGCGCCGCATCGCCGTCGCGGGTAAAGATTGCCGTGCCGTTGCCGTATTCATGAGCGTTGATCATGCTGACCGCTTCGTCGAAGCTCGCCACGCGAGCAATGGCCAGCACCGGACCAAAGATCTCCTCGGAGTGAATACGCATGCTGGGCGTGACATGGTCAAACAGGCTGCCGCCGATAAAGTAACCATCGCCTGCACCGTCAACCGCTGTCTGGCGACCGTCGACCACAAGCTCTGCGCCTTCATCCACGCCGACCTGGATATAGCCCGCCACTTTCTCAAGATGCTCGCGGGTGATCAGCGGCCCCATATCGTTATCCGGGCCATCAACCAGGCCTGGCCCGACCGTGAGTTTATCCAGTTCGGCCACCAGCTTTTCACGCAGACGGTTGGCGGTATCTTCGCCTACGGGCACGGCCACAGAAATCGCCATGCAGCGCTCGCCTGCCGAGCCATAGGCCGCGCCCATCAGGGCACCCACGGCTTGATCGAGATCCGCATCGGGCATGATCACCATATGGTTTTTAGCCCCGCCCAGGGCCTGAACACGCTTGCCATGGGCTGATGCGGTAGCGTAGATGTACTCGGCGATGGGTGTGGAGCCGACAAAGCTGACCGCCTGAACACGCTCATCGGTGAGCAGCACATCTACCGCTTCTTTATCACCATTGACGACGTTAAAGACGCCATCAGGCAGGCCCGCTTCGCTTAACAGCTCGGCTAAGCGCAGCGGCGTGGAGGGATCTTTTTCCGAAGGCTTCATGACGAAGGTGTTGCCGCAGGCCAGTGCAATGGGGAACATCCACATGGGCACCATGGCGGGGAAGTTGAACGGCGAGATACCGGCGCACACGCCCAGCGGCTGCATCATCGAATAGCTATCAACGCCGGTGCCGACGTTCATGGAGTGCTCGCCCTTCTGCAGGTGGGGAATGCCGCAGGCAAACTCGACCACTTCCAGGCCCCGGGTCACTTCACCTTTGGCGTCTGAAAACACCTTGCCGTGTTCGCTGGAGATCAGGCGCGCCAGCTCATCGGTGTGCTCCTCAACCAGCGCTTTAAATTTAAATAGGATACGCGAACGCTTCAGCGGCGAGGTTTTTGACCAGGCGACAAAGGCCTCATCGGCGATGCGCACCGCTTCGCGGGTTTCATCAGCGGTGGCCAGCGCCACCTGGGCGCTCTGCTCACCGGTGGCCGGGTTATAAACCGGCGAAGTGCGCTGGCTCTGACCGGCAGAGAGCTGACCATTAAGATAGTGGGATAGCGTCTTCATACAAGCTCCTGATTAAAAGCGGTGCTGTTTAGCTGGCAACGTCGAAGCCTGCCTGCTCGGCAAGTTGGCGTAGGTTGCGGTAACTCAGGCGGGCGTAAGTCAGCGGATGGGCAACTTCCGGGTCTTGTTCGGCTTCAACCACTAACCACCCCTGGTAGCCCTGTTCGCACAGGTGGGTTAAGGCGGGCAAAAAATCCACATTGCCATCCCCTGGCACCGTAAACAGGCCATCTAACACGCCGTTTAAAAAGCTTTT
Source organism: Halomonas sp. TD01 (assembly GCF_923868895.1). Lineage (GTDB taxonomy): Bacteria > Pseudomonadota > Gammaproteobacteria > Pseudomonadales > Halomonadaceae > Vreelandella. The sequence goes on along the minus strand of NZ_OV350343.1, from coordinate 1,632,546 downwards.
GTCGCGGTTGCGTACCGCGTCCAGCACTGGAAAGCGAAGGTCTTTGCAGTGCACATGGTGGATACGCTGGCTGTAGCGTTTGGCGATGGCGAGTGGGTCACCGCCGGCACCGCGCAGATGACCAAAGTCGAGCAGCAACCCCACCCCTTCACCGGTGTTATCCATTAAGCGCTCAACGTCGGCCTGGCTTTCGATCACCGTGCCCAGGTGATGGTGATACACCAGCTGAATGCCCTGGGATTTCAGGTAGTCGCCCACCACTTCCAGGCCATGCAGCAGTCGCTGCCACTCTTGCTCGGAAAGATGCGGGCGGTGGGAGAGCGGGCGCTCCTGATCGCCGTGTACACAGTGGGTGACTTCACAAAGCACCATCACCTTCGCGCCACACTCCTTGAGCAGGTTCATGTGATCCTGAATGGCGTCAATCTCTTCTTCAGGTGTGCGTTCCAACAGCTGCGCGGAGTACCAGCCCGACACAAGCGCCAAGTCGTGGGCGCTAAGCACCTGATTCAAGGCGTCAGGTGTACGGGGGAACTTGTTACCTAATTCAAAACCACTAAAACCTGCCTCGCGACCCTCTTTCAAACAGGTTTCCAGCGGTGTTGCGCCACCCAGGCTGGGCAAGTCATCGTTGGTCCAGGTGAGCGGATTGATGCCTAAAGTAACCGTCGGCATAGCGTATTCCTTGTCATTTTTGTCTGAGTATTTTTGGCGTTAGGGCGCTTTACCCTATCGCCGACTCTCTGATGTTCTGCATTCGATTAGCGGGCCTGGCGCTGCTTGGCTTCGCGGTACCCTTGATAGGCTTTATTGACCGCTTCACGCTCGGAAACCTCGGGCACGGCCACTTCCCACCAAGCGCCGCCTTCGTGGGTGCTGGGTAAAGGGTCAGTATCCAGGGCAATCACATAAGTCGAGGTGGCGCTGCGAGCGCGCACCAGCGCCTGCTCCAGTTCCGCAATACCGCTCACCGATTCAGACTCACAGCCCAACGCTTTGGCGTGGGCGGCAAAATCGGTTTTCGGTGCGCCCGCCTCGACAGTGCGGCAGTCTTGCAGCAGGTTGTTGAAACCTGCTCCGCCGGTGGCCTGCTGCAAGCGGTTGATGCAGCCATAGCCGCGGTTATCTAACACCACCACAATCAGCCTGTGGCCCAGCATCACCGAGGTCGCCAGCTCTGAGTTGTGCATCAGGTAGCTGCCATCGCCGACCATCACTACTACTTCCCGCTCTGGCTTGGCCATCTTGACGCCCAGCCCGCCGGCAATTTCATAGCCCATGCAGGAGAAGCCGTACTCCACGTGGTAGCTGCCGGGGCCAGAGCATTGCCAGAGCTTATGCAGCTCGCCGGGCAAACCACCGGCGGCGCATACCACGGTGGTATCGTTGCCTGCCTGACGATTGACCGCACCGATCACCTGAGCATCGGTAGGCAGCGCTAGCCCTTGATCTGCGGTTACACGGCGCACTATTTCGGCCCATTCGCGTTTGAGCGTGCCGGTTTGTTCGCGCCATTCATCGCTACCGCGCCACTCGCCCAGCGCTGCGTCGAGTTGCCCCAGCCCGATCAAAGCATCGCAGCTAAGCGGCAATGCTTGATGCTTCAAGCTATCGAAACGGCCAACGTTAAGGGCGATCAGTGTTTTATCGTTGTTTTCAAACAGCGCCCGAGAGCCAGTGGTAAAGTCCTGCAAACGCGTGCCCACCGCCATAATGACATCTGCCTGCTCCGCCAATTGGTTGGCGGCTGCGCTGCCGGTCACCCCAATGGCACCCACTGCGCAAGGGTGGCTATCGGCCAACGCTCCTTTGCCGGCCTGGGTTTCGGCTACCGGGATGCCCCGCGCTTTAGCAAACTCTGCCAGGGCATCGCAGGCAGCGGCGTAATGCACGCCGCCGCCGGCAATGATCAGCGGGCGCTTGGCCTGTTGCAGTGCGGCGATGGCTTGGCGAAGTTCGAAAGCATCTGGCGGCGAGCGGCGAATGCGATGCACTTTGGGGGCAAAAAATGCCTCCGGATAATCATAGGCAAAGGTTTGCACATCCTGGGGCAGCGCCAGGGTCGCGGGGCCGCAGTGCTCAGGGTCAAGCAGGGTGGCAATCGCCTGGGGCAGGCTAGTCAGCAACTGCTCGGGGCGGTTAATGCGGTCGAAGTAGCGCGATACCGGGCGAAAACAGTCGTTGACGCTAATCGTCGGGTCACCGAAATGTTCCACTTGTTGCAGTACCGGATCCGGTTCGCGGGTGGCAAAGGTGTCCCCCGGCAGCAGCAGGATCGGCAACCGGTTGGCATGAGCAAGCGCCGCAGCGGTGACCATATTGGTCGCCCCTGGGCCGATGGAGCTGGTCGCCGCCATTAGACGCTGACGGCCATTGGCCTTGGCAAAGGCGATCGCCGCGTGGGCCATGGACTGTTCGTTATGGGCACGAAAGGTCGGCAATTCGTCTTGCACGTGATAAAGCGCTTCGCCTAACCCTGCCACGTTGCCATGACCAAAAATCGCAAATACCCCCTCAAAAAGCGCCACTTCTTGGCCGTTGATGTCGATACGCTGGGCGGCAAGGTACTTAACCAGCGCTTGAGCCATGGTGAGTCGAATGGTGCTCATCTTACGCCTCCTCGGTGTGGGCCAGCGTTTGCGGCTGCGCCTGCCTTAATTGCCGCCACGTCTTTATCAATTCGGCATAGTTTTGGGCGACTCGCGCTACCAAGCTAGCGTCGTCGATACGCCCAGCCAGCCAATCACGACTCGCACTAGCAAATAGCGTGCGGCCAACGGTGAAACCCTTACAGCAGGCATGATTGGCGGCTGCTTCAAAGCCGCGTTTCATGTCGTCCATAGGGGCGTCGAGCCCGAGCAGTACAACCCCGCGGCAGTAAGCATCCTCGCGCTCAATGGTCTCGCCCACCGCCTGCCAAGCAACATCCGTCATTGAGGGTAGCTTCCACCAGTCTGGGCGAATGCCTAGGTTGTAGAGTCGCTGAAGGCTGCGCGGTAGCGTCGTGTTATCGCTTTGCATATCAGCGGGAGGGATTATCTCTATCAGCAACTCCAGCCCATAAGTACAGGCCGCCTGGTAGAGCTGGCGCAGACGCTCCTCCTGCTCTAGGCGCAGTGAGAGTTCATCGTCAGGATGGTAGAACACCAAGCATTTAATGATCTGTTCTCTAGGCCAGTTGCGTAGGCAGGCACCTAAGTCATCGCCATGCTGGAAACGCAGCGGGCGTGAGCCTGGCAGCTCCACCGGCCGACCAATCCACCAGCCTTTTCCACTGGCTTGATTGAGTGCGTCTTGACCCAGCACGTCATCAACCAGGATTGCGGGAGTGGAGATGCCTCCCAGCTTGGCGCCCTCTTCAGCGGCGCTGACCAAGAGTTTTTTGAGTGCTGGCAGCCGCGCGCTGTCGGCATGCTCTTCGCGGGCCATATCGGTGAGCTGGCGACGGTGGTCAAACGCCAGACCCAACACTTCGGGCCATTGCGCAGGCACTCGGGTAGTGACCCGGTGTAAATGGTTTAGGCGTTGATCGATATCCGGACGGGGTACCTCATCCCGGCGCGCCAAGTAATCAAATAACTCGTCTTCGGTGGGCATGGCGGGGGCACAGCCGTGGCGGGAGACCACCAGCGCGCCACAGGCATTGGCATAGCTGGCACTGGTTTGCCAGGATTCATTGCGTAACCAGCCACGTAGCAGCCCACTCATAAAGGCATCGCCCGCGCCCAGTACATTGAGCACCTCGACCTGAACGCCCTTGACTAGAATGCCGTCTTCAATGTGTTCAGGAATCGCGCCTTCAAACACTACACAGCCCATGGGGCCCAGCTTGCATACTAGGGTCGCCTGGCTAACCTCACGCACTGCGCGCAGTGCCGTCAAGGTGTCAGTGCTGCCACCGGCAATATGAAACTCCTCTTCGGTGCCCACAATCAGGTCAAAATCCGCCAGCCAGCGCTGCAGGTCGGTGGTGACGGTTGCATCCGCAATAAAGCGGGTTTCACCATCGCCGGGGTTGGTCAGCCCCCACAGCACGGGGCGGTAGTCGATGTCTAGCACTCGCTTCACGCCATGATGGGCGGCAGCATCTAGCGCTTTGCGGCACGCCCGGCGAGTGGTATCGGTAGAAAGGTGGGTGCCGGTAATCGCCAGCGCCTTGGCCCGGGCGATAAATTCAGGGTCGATGGCGTCGGCGTCGATGGCCATATCGGCACAGTCGCGGCGGTAAAATAGCAGCGGGAAGCTTTCGCGATCTTTTAACGCCAGCAGTACCAAGCCGGTGTGGCGCTCGGGGTCGGTTTGTAGCGCGGAGGTATCCACCCCCACTCGTGCTAATTCCTCGCGAACAAAATTGCCCATTTGTTCATCGCCGACCCGCGAGAGCATGGCAGACTTCAATCCTAAACGAGCGGTGCCGTAAGCCATATTGCCCGAGCTGCCACCTAGGTACTTGGCAAAGCTCGCCACGTCTTCTAAACGGCTGCCAATCTGCTCGGCGTACAGGTCGACCGCCACACGTCCAAGACAAATCAGGTCAAGCGGTCGGTGTTGACTATTGTTATTCAGCATAAATGTCTCCCCACGTCACAAATTCGTGGTATCGGGCAAAAGAGGGCACTGGGCATAAAAGCGTCTTGGATGGCTATCGATGAGGCTTACCTAAAATGAGAAAGCAGCACGGAATCGATCAAGGGCGAGGCTGTCATCGCCAGAGGCCCAACCTTCTAACCCCACCGTGCCGCGATAGCCTATGTCGTTCAGCGCTTGAGCAATGGCCGGGTAGTTAATCTCGCCAGTCCCCGGTTCGCAGCGCCCAGGCACATCGGCTACCTGCACTTCACCAATGTACGGCCCGCAGCGGCGAATCAATTCAATCAGATTACCTTCGCCAATTTGGGCGTGATAAACGTCCAACATAATGCGCAAGCTGGGCCGATCAACACTCTCCACCAGTGCTAGAACATCTTCCAAGCGAGCAAACGGCACACCTGGGTGATCAACGTCGGTATTGAGGTTTTCAAGCACGAAGGTGACGTCATTCTTCTCGCCAAGATCTGCCAGACGATTGAGCGTGTCGCGGGCTTTGAGCCACATAGCGCCCGTCATCTGCTGGCAAGGCTGAACGGGCAACCCATTACCATCTAGCCCGGTGCCATGCAGGTTAAGGCGCGGAATGCCAAGGCGCTTTGCTACCTCAACCGACTCAGCGGCGGTGCGAAGCAGTTCATCTGCCCCGGTGGCATCTGCCAGTGTGCCGGTGACATAGCCAGTCATGGACGAAAACGTCGCCCCGCTATTGGCCAGCGCATCAATGTCGTGCTTCGTCCAGTCCCAGATTTCGACTTGAAAGCCCAGTTCAGAAATACGCTTAACACGTTCCAGTATCGGCAAATCGCAGAAGACCATTTCAGCACAGACAGCCAGCGTGAACGGCGATGATGGGATAGGTTTATTCATCATGGCTCCTTAATATCCGTTCGCCGTTCGCGGTGAAGAGGGTTCAGTGCTGCTTGCATCGGCAGACTGAGTGTCTTGGTCGGCTAAGCTGGCCTTCTTGGCTTTATCCTCCCGCTGGAATTCAGCAAGCTCTGCATCCAGGCTTTCAAGCTCAGCGCCACCCGCCATCATGTTGAGCACTTCTTCGCGGCTGACTTCTTCTTTGCGGAAGGAGCCCAAACTGCCGCCGCGTGACAATAGGGTGAACGCATCCGCCACTGGGTAAGCATGGTGGACATTGTGGGTAATAAAAATGACTGCAAGGCCATCTGCGCGGGCTTTAGCGATGTAGCGCAGTACAACAGAAGCCTGCTTGACCCCAAGCGCGGACGTGGGCTCATCCAGAATCAGCACTTTGGCACCAAAGTAGACGGCACGAGCAATCGCCACACACTGGCGCTCCCCACCGGAAAGCGTGCCCACCGGCTGGCTTGGGTCGCGTACATCAATACCGATTTTAGCCATTTCCTCTTTGGCAACCCGGTCGGCATATTTCCAATCAATTCGCTTTAAAGGCCCCCAGCCCACCGTCGGTTCGCGCCCCATAAAAAAGTTACGGGTAATCGACATCAACGGCACCATCGCCAGATCTTGGAAAACTGTCGCGATACCAGCGTCTAATGCATAAGCTGGAGACTTGAAACGAGCTGGCTTGCCATCCAGTAGCATCTCGCCGTGGGTGGGCTGGTGAACACCGGAAAGGGTTTTAATCAACGTTGACTTGCCAGCACCGTTATCCCCTAGCAGGCACATAACCTCACCGGAGTAGACCTGCATTGAGATATCACTTAAGGCGATAACACTGCCGAAGTGTTTGCTGACACTGCGCATTTCAATCATTGGCGTACGTGTGGTCATGTTATTTGGCCTCCATCGCCTTTTTGCGCATGTAATTGTTGAATAGCACCGCCACCAGCAACATCACGCCCAGGAAAACCTGGAACCAGTCGGTATTAACGCCGGTGTAAAAGATGCCCATTTGCACCATGCCAAAGATCAGTGCCCCAAGCGCTGCACCAATGGCAGACCCATAGCCACCGGTCAGCAAAGCACCGCCAATGACAACGGCAATGATGGCTTCCAGCTCTTTTAGCAGGCCACGAATGGTGTCCGCCGAGCCGGTATCCATCACCTGTATGCAGGCAAAGATGGTGGCGGAGAAAGCGGTGAACATGAACAGTGAAATCTTGACACGATGGACGGGAACGCCTGAGTTGCGCGCCGCATTGGCATCGCCACCGCTAGCGAAGATCCAGTTGCCGTAAGGCGTGCACAGCAGCACCCAAGTCGCTACAGCGGTTAAGCCCAGCCACCAGACAATCGAGACGGGAATACCGGTAACCGTGGGGTTGCCCGCAAAGTTGGTCGCCATCCAGCCATTTGCTGCCATCCAGCTAAATAGGCCCGTAGCGACTTCTCCAGAGAAAAGCGCCGCAAACCAATCTCCAGGGATATGATCCTGCACTCCTCCCACCTGAGTACGTCCCGTCAACAACCGACTGGTTCCAATAGCCAGGCCACGCAGAATGAACAGGAAGCCCAAGGTAACGATAAATGACGGCAAGCCCGTTTTATTGACCAGATTACCGTTAATCCAGCCCACTAGGCCCGCACAGGCAAACGCCAATAAAATTGCGGCCCATAGCGGCCAGCCATACTCCACAGCGGGGATGGCAATCAGAATGCCTGCCAAGCCAATCATCGAGCCAATCGAAAGATCAAACTCTCCGCCGATCATCAGCAATGCAGCCGCCGTGGCGATAATGCCGAGCTGAGCGGCGACTTCAAGAAAATTAATAATACCCGCTGGGGTAAACATCCCGGTGCCGCTGGAGGCAGCGATAAAGAAGGCAAGCACCAACACGGCACCGGCCAGCGCCCCCAACTCTGGGCGATTAAGCGCTTTCTTCCAGAAAGAGACTCTCTGGATACGCTCGTCTTGATCAGCCGCTGTTGGCGCAACCGATGGTTTCGTTTCAGTGGAATTCATAGCGATCGACTCCTAAGGCTCGACACCGCCGAGCCTTTTCCGATTAGGTAGTTATCAGCGGATGCCCTGACTACTCAGCTCAATGACCTGAGCAGCGTTTTCTTGAGTAACAAATCCAGGGCCGGTGGCAACATCCCCTGCAGGCAGCAGACCATTCTTGACGAACTGATCTAGGAACATGACAGGTAAGTAGCCCTGCATGTACTGCTGTTGGTCGATCGCGAAGTCCAGCTCACCCGCATCCAAGGCTTCCAAAATACCGGGTGAAAGATCAAAAGTACCAAGGGTGAACATATCGGTTGCCCCCTGCTCACGCATGGCCCGAATCATCGGATCAGCGGCCAATGCACCCAAGGTCAGCACACCACGCACATCGCTGTTTTCGTTGAGGTAAGCGACAATGGCATTGCGAATATTGGTGGGGTCGTAGGTGGTCGCTAGCTGCTCAGCATTGCCATTGAAGCCGTCGACAAAACCATCACAGCGCTGGTCAAGTCCTTGATTGCCTTGTTCATGGTTAACGCAGACGCCTTTCTCGACGCCCATCTCCTGCATGCGCTCAGCAGCCTGCTTACCTGCTTCATACTCACTTTGCCCAATGTGCAGCCGGGCACCATAATCCCTTGCCACGTCGCCACCGGAGTTAATAGTGATGACGGGTATGCCGTTATCGACAGCATTTTGCACAGCGCCGCCCAGGGCATTTTCGTCGGTAAAAGAGAGAATCAAACCATCAGGACCAGACGCCACTGCTGCTTCTACAAGTTGCTGCATCTTGGCCATATCAAAGGTGGAGGGCGCGCGATACTCCAAGCTAGCCCCGACGGTTTCAGCGGCGGCTTCTGCGCCGTTTTTCACTACCGACCAGAAAGGATCAGAGGGAACGCCATGGGTCACCATGACGAAACGGCTCTCTTCTTGTTCTGATTCCTGTGCTTGTACGACACCTGCCATTAATGCCGTGGTGGCGGCAGAGGCTAGAAGCCATTGAGATAGACGTGCCATAAACAATTCCTCATAACGTTATCGTTGTTGGTAGGGAAGTGGCATTAGATGCCTTGGCGTCATGAAATATAGATTCCAAACGTCAGTTATAGCAAATTATTTATTCTATACTTTGGTATAAATGGAATATTTATTCCAATCAACTAGACTGCATAACAACGAGTCACTTTGCTCAGTACTGCATATCCACTAGTACATAAGCAAAAGGGTGCTAGATGGGCCAACGCGAAGGAATTTGTATGCCACAACCACCACAGAGCTATCGTGAGTTGGAAACGCTGATCACCGCCGAGTACGCCACACTGAGCAAACGCTTACAGCAAACCGCGCGCTTTATGCTTGATCACCCTCAGGAAGTTGCTTTAGCGACCGTGGCCAAAATTGCCGAACAGGCGGATGTCACGCCATCCACCTTAATTCGCTTGGCCAATAGCTTGGGCTTTAAGGGCTTTTCCGAAATGCAGCAGCTGTTTCGCAGCCGTCTGGTCGATGAGTTGCCTAACTACACCGAACGAATTCGTGCGGTACGCAGCGCCACCGGAGAAACACCCGATAGCACCCAACTATTATGGGAGTTCGCTGACGCCAACCGCGCCGTGCTTGAGCAGCTACCCAGCCGTATTGATCCAGAGAGCCTAGAGAAGGCGCTGGATATTTTTGAAAAGGCCCATGCGATTCATGTGATGGGCGCACGGCGCAGCTTCATGGTCGCCAGCTACATGACCTATGCCCTGGCGCATGTGGATAAACCTGCGTTGCTGGTCAGTGGTTTGGGGGGGATGTACGGCGAGCAACTGCGCGCGATGAGCCAACACGACGCTCTACTGACCATCAGCTTCTCTCCCTATGCCGAAGAGAGCCAAAAAGCCTGCGAAGACGCCCATCAGCGCGGTCTACCCATTGTGGTGATTACCGATTCAAGCCTTAGCCCACTGGCGCGTTTCGCGGATGTTGCCTTCGTGGTTAACGAAGCCGAAGTAAAAAGCTTTCGCGGCTTGACCGCATCGCTCTGCTTAACCCAAGCCTTGGCAATTGCCCTAGGCGTGCGACAAGACAAATCCCGGGACAAAGCCCTGGAAAAAGCCTCAACTAAAAAACGTAAGACATAAACACCAAGCCAACAGCAACAACAAAATAGGAGTGCTTATGAAACTCGCGCTTATCGGCGCTGGACGCATCGGCAAGGTGCATGCCCAGGCCATTTATTCACACCCCAACGTTACGCTGGTTGCCGTGGCTGATTTTCATCAGCCTGCCGCAGAAGCCCTGGCCGCGCAGTACGCTAGTCGAGCAGCCTCTGTGGATGAAATCTTCGCAGATGATGAAATTGATGCCGTACTGATTGCTTCAAGCACACCTACTCATGCGGAGTATCTGGAGCGTGCCGCCCGCGCAGGCAAGGCGGTTCTGTGCGAAAAACCTATCGCCCTGGACTTAGCGCGCACGCGCGATGCCCTACAGGTACTTAGCGAATACCCGGTGACCTGCGCGTTAGGCTTTAACCGCCGCCACGATCCTCAGTTTGCAGCATTGAAAAAAGCGATTACCGAAGGGCGTATTGGCGCACTTGAAACGCTGACGATTATTAGCCGCGACCCCTCTCCCCCGCCTGCCGAGTATGTGGCTGAATCCGGCGGTCTGTTCCGCGACATGATGATTCATGATCTTGATATGGCTCGCTGGTTGCTTGATGAGCCTATTGAAAGTGTCTTTGCCGTCGGTAGTAGCATCATTGACCCAGCGATTGGTGAAGCAGGTGATGTGGATACCGCCATGGTCACCCTTACCACCGCCAGTGGAAAGCTGTGCCAAATCAGCAACTCACGGCGCGCCTGCTACGGCTACGATCAGCGTATCGAAGCCTTTGGCAGCCAAGGCATGCTGCAAGCCCAGAACGAGAGCGATACCCGGCTGCGTTTTACTGGTGAAGCAGGCCAAGTGGAAGACAAACCCAAGTGGTTCTTCCTGGAGCGCTACGCCCAAGCCTACCAACTTGAAATTGGCGACTTTGTCGCCGCCTGGCAAGAGAAGCGTGCGCCACTCGCAGGTGCCCAAGATGGCCTAGAGGCGTTGCGCTTAGCCGATGCAGCGGAGCTTTCATTACGTGAAGGTCGCAAAATCCTGCTCGACGCCTCGGTCTAAACAGACGCAGACGGGTCTGTGTAGACCTTTCATATCGACAACGACTAGCTGCCAACCGAGCAGCTAGCCATCAGGAAGGAGCGATATATGGCTTCACTACTGGTACGCCCCACCGCCCCAGATGCCCAAGGCACCGTGATTGACGTTACCCCAGAATCCGCTGGCTGGACGCATGTTGGCTTTCGGGTGCATAAACTCGCCAAGGGCCAGCGCCTGGAGGCCAGCAGTGATAACCAGGAAGTCTGCTTGGTGCTGCTCACCGGGCAGGCCACAGTGACCTGCGGCGAGCACCGCTTTGAAGACATCGGCAAACGCATGGATATCTTTGAGCAGATCCCTCCCTACGCGGTTTATCTGCCTGACCATGTTAGCTACGCGGTGGAAGCGACCACGGACTTAGAGCTAGCGGTGTGCGCTGCCCCTGGGCATGGCAATCACGCCCCAAGGCTGATTTCCCCCGACAACATCAAGCAGAGCACCCGTGGCCAGGGCACTAATACCCGCCATGTTCACGATATTTTGCCGGAAACCGAGCCCGCCGATAGCCTGCTAGTGGTTGAGGTATTCACACCTGCGGGTAACTGGTCTAGCTACCCGCCACATAAACACGATGTGGATAACTTACCCCACGAATCATACCTGGAAGAGACCTACTACCACCGGATTAACCCTGAACAAGGGTTCGCATTTCAGCGGGTTTACACGGATGACCGAAGCCTTGATGAAACCATGGCGGTGGAAAATGGTTGCTGTGTGTTGGTTCCCAAAGGCTACCACCCTGTGGGCGCCTCTCATGGCTACTCGCTCTACTACTTAAATGTCATGGCGGGGCCTAAGCGGGTGTGGAAATTTCAAAACGACCCCGACCATGAGTGGTTAATGAACGCTTAACAGGGCAATACTTCGCCCGCTAACATTTAACCAATGCTATGATATTGCGCCCCGCCTGTGCGGGGCTTTTTTATGTTGCCCGTTCCCCCTATTGATAGAGGTCCACATGCTCCCCGATTACTCTGTCATCGCGTGGGTGTTGATCGTATTTTCTGTTTACCTGACCGGCGTTTCAAAAGGCGGCTTTGCAGGCGGTTTTGGTACGCTTTCGGTACCGCTGATGGCGCTGGCGATTAGCCCTACCCAAGCAGCAGGCTTGTTACTGCCCCTCTTGCTAGTCATGGATGTATTTGCGCTAAAAGCATGGTGGGGAAAGCAGGCAAACGCCGAGGTGTGGCGGTTTGTGCCAGGGTTAGTCATTGGCGTGACGATTGGCACACTGCTGTTTGGAAGTTTAAGTGATCAAGGCGTGCGATTGGTGCTAGGCGTAATCTCCGTTGTGTTTGCGGTGTATATGTTGCTGAAGCCTGTCGCGAAGAAGCCGATTTCCACCCGCTGGGCGCTGCCTGCCGCCAGCGTTTGTGGGTTTACCAGCTTTATTGCCCATGCAGGCGCACCACCGCTGAACATTTACTTGATGCCACGCAAACTCTCTAAAGAGACCTTTATAGCCACCTGCACGGTCATTTATGCGGTAGTGAATGTCATCAAGCTCGGCCCGTATATGTGGCTTGGCGAAGTCAACGTAACAAGCGCCTGGGCGTCGCTACTGTTGGTGCCGGTAGCCTGGATCGGCGTGCGCAACGGGCTGTGGCTGCAAAGCCGCGTCAACGAAGCACTGTTTTACCGACTTGTGATTCTGGCCATGTTCTTGGTGGGAATCAACTTAGTTTGGCAAGCGGTAGGTTAGTGCGTGCTTACAGTGCTACCAGCAGAAGCCCACTCAACATGATCAGTGTGCCAGCGGCTTTTGCCGTAGAAGCGGGCTCTTTTAGCCACAACACACCCATTAATACACCGACTGGAATGGAGAGCTGGCGTAGCGCCACGACGTAACTCACTTCGTCGGTTAGTGCGAGGGCCATTAGTACCAGGCCATAAGTGCAGGTCATCATCAGCCCTGTGACGACCAGCATCACTAGCCCTTGCTGGCGGATGGCGGGCAACCGGCGACGTTCCGTGGGTAGCAGCATCAGCAGCGGAATCGCCCAGGTCAACGTCATCAATGCCTGTAGCACCATAAACACCGCGCCTGCGGTTAGACTGCTATGGCCTACTATCTGCATCAACGCCAATGCCTGCTTATCTATCAGCGAATAGCCCACGGTGCCGGCGGCTGCCAATAGTGCAAACCCCATGGCTGGTGTTAAATAGGTAGCTAGCCTACGCGCCTCTGGGTGGCTTAGCGGCAGGCAGAGCGCCCCCGCCACCACCAAGGCCATGCCAATGCCATCCCCCACATCCAGCGCGCGGTTACCGAGCAGCGCAATGGATACGAGCGGCACAAGCACCACCGGCAGCGCCCGTGCGATGGGATAAAGAACGCTGACCTCCCCACGCGCATAAGCCCAGGCTAAGCCACCCATATAGAGCATTTGGCACAATCCAGAAAGCGCCAACCATCCCCAGAATGTGTTGGGTAGCGCCGCCAACGATGGCCCAAGCCACACCAACGGCAACAACAGCACACCGCCTGCCCCGTAAGCCAAGGCAAAAAAAGCCAGCGACGGTGCATTACGCTTACCCAACACGTTCCACCCAGCATGCATACACACCGAAAACAGCACTAACGCTAAGGCGGCTGGGCTCAAGGCCGCTCTCCTCGCTGTAATCGGGCATTAATGGCATCCACAACGCTTGGAAGTTCGGCGATGGTGGCAATGCTGTAGTGCGGTTTTGAGGGGGCAAATTGAGCGGCTACTCGCTCGTGGGCTGCACGGCGTTCGCTATCGCTCAGTGCTTGATACTGATCATAACTCAGCCCCAGAGCATTACCTGAACAGGTGAGTGCGACCGTCCACATTCCAGCACGGCGCCCTTCTAGAATGCCGGGTGTGGTGTCATCTACTTTGATGCAGGCAGCAACATCGCTAATGCCTAAGGCAATCACATTGGCCAGCGCCTGGGCGGGGTGCGGTCGGCCATTGGGCACCTCATCAGTGGCCACCACATGATCCACTTGCAGGCCGTTATCGACGGCTAGCGCCACCACCTTTTCCATCACCACGGCCGGATAGCCGGAGCAGGAACCTATTTTCAGCCCCTGCCCTCGCAACCAAGTGAGCGTATCAAGCGCCCCAGGAATCACCGCCGAGTGATCGGCAATTTTGGCAATCTGCAGCGGCATAAAGCGTTCATAAAGCGCAGTCACATCAGCATCAGTCGGCAGATGGCCAACTGCCAGGAGAAAGCGCTCGGCTATCTCAGGCTGATTGCACAGCGTGCGGATATGATCCCATTTTCCCATGCCCATCGGGCCGCGTGCTTCTTCTAGGCTGATCGCCACACCCAGTTCGGCAAAGGCTTCGACAAATATCTGCGTCGGTGCGAAGGAGCCAAAATCGACCAGCGTGCCCGCCCAGTCACAAATCACCGCCTGTAGGCATTGAGGAGATTGATAGTGCATCAGGCACTCCTTGATTCAGTGAAGAGAGAAACACCCATATTCGTTAGGGCGTCTTGAATAACGCTGAGTAACTGCTCAATCACCGCCGCATCCAATTGGCCAATGCAGCCGATGCGAAAACTTTCAACGTCGGTTAACTTGCCCGGGTAGATCAAAAAGCCACGCGCTTTCAGCGCTGCGTAGAAGGTCTTAAATTCAAACGCAGGGTCGGTAGGGCTCAAAAAGGTAGTGATGATCGGCGATAACCATTCATCTTCTAAAAGCGTGCTGAAGCCTAACGCCCGCATGCCTCTTACCAGCACATCACGATTGTGGGTATAACGTGCGCAGCGCCCCGGCACGCCGCCCTCTTCCCGGTGCTGGGCAAGCGCCGCTTGGAAGGCCACCACCGTATGCGTAGGCGGGGTAAAGCGCCACTGGCCAGTGCGTTCCATGTAGTCCCACTGAGCGTGCAGATCCAGGCTCAGCGAGTGGGCACGCCCCTTACCAGCAGCAAGTAGCGTCTGGCGAATGATCACAAAACCAAAGCCCGGTACACCTTCGATGCACTTATTGGCTGATGAAATCAGCACATCAATAGGCGTTTTTGTCAGACTGATCGGTATGCCTCCAAACGAGCTCATGGCGTCCACGATCAGCGTTTTTCCGTGAGCGCGTACCACCTCAGCGATGGCTTCTAGCGGGTTCAAAATGCCGGAGCTGGTTTCGCAGTGAACTAGAAACACGACGGTAATGTCAGCATCTTGCTGTAGCAGTGCCGCCACTTCGTCGGGTTGCGGTGGTAAGTAATCACCTTTGTCCAGCGTCACATAACGGCGGCCCATCATATCGAGCAGTTGAGCAGCCCGCTTGCCGTAAGCGCCGTTCATTAACACCAACACCTTGCCGTTGGGGTCGGTTGCGCAGGCCAGCGCACTTTCAACAGCAAAGGTGCCACTGCCCTGCATGGGTACGCAGGCATACTCGTCGCTTGCCGCCTCAGCCATGGCAAGCAGTTGCGTACGCACGTCCGCAGTCACACGGTTAAAGTCGTCATCCCAGGAGCCCCAGTCACGCAACATGGCTGCTTTGGTCGCGTGGGAGGTGGTTAGTGGTCCTGGGGTTAAAAGGTAAGGCACTTGTGAATGATTTATCATTTTGGTCTATACCAGATTATAAACACAATTTAACCGCTAGCGCAGCGAGCTATCTCTAGCTCGCTTGGCGCCAACGCTGAGCGTTGTTTAGCAGAACGTGGGTAAGTGCGGCGTGGAGCAGTTTAACCACCAGCGAGGTCAGGAAAATCAGCACGGCCATGGCCGCGGCGCTAGCAAAATAGCCCGCCTCGTCCAGGTGCAGCACCGCCACTGAAGCCAGCCGCGTGTCACTGTTATAGAGGAACACCACCGCTGACACTGTCGTCATCGCATTGACGAACAGGTAGACCGAAATATCCAGCACGGCGGGCAGTGACACCGGCAATGTCACGCGGCTAAACGTGGTCCAGAACGGTACTTTTAGCGAGGCACCCACGGCTTCAAACTCCGGATCGAGCTGTTTCAGCGCGGTGACAGAAGTGAGGTGGCACACTGTATAGAAGTGCACTAGCGTGTTGAGCACCAGAATCGCCATGGTCCCGTACAGCCAGTTAAGGGGGTTACCTGCCTGGTTGAAAAAGAAGATATAAGCCAGGCCCAGCACCATACCTGGAACCGCCATAGGCAGCATGGCCATAAAGTGCAGGCCTTGACGCAACGGGCGATAGCCTTCGCTCTTTTCAATCAGCCACGCATTAAAGAAAATCACCAGTGTGCCCACTAACGCGACGCTAAATGCCAGTTTGAGGGAGTTAAACCACGCACCCCAGCCACCGCCAGCTAAGCCTTGAAAGGTGTAATGCTGCAGAGTGAACGACAGGTTATAGGGCCAAAACTGTATGAGCGACGCATACACTGCGGTACCAATGACCAGCAGAATAATGCCCGCGACCGAATAACACAGCAGCGCAAACGTCCAGTCTCGCAGCGGGCTAGGCGTTGGTTGCCATGGCACTGCCCGAGCCGAAAGCTGAGCCACCTGGCGTTTCTGTATCCAACGGTCAACGATGAACGATAGCACCGCAGGCATTAACAAAATAACGCTAACCACCGCGCCCATTTGGAAATTCTGTTGGCCCACTACCTGACGGTACACATCGGTGGCGAGCACGCTGAATTGGCCGCCAATAATTTTCGGCACACCAAAATCGGTAATTGCCAGCGTAAAGACAACGAACAGACATGAAATTAGCCCGTAGCGCACTCCGGGCAGCGTAATCGTCAAAAACGTGCGCCACTTCGGCGTGCCCAGTGCTTCTGCTGCTTCATAGAGGCGTGCATCGCTGTTAGTCAGCGCCGTGGTTAGCAGCATTAGCGCATGGGGAAAAATCCAAAAACTCATGCCCATCACAATGCCGATCGGCCCATAAATAGAATGACCTGCCAGCACGTCGCGCAAAAAACCCTGGTTACCAAACAGATACACCAAGCTAATGGCGGGCAGCAACGAAGGTGCCAAAATGGGCAAAATCGCCAACATTCGAAAGAGCCGTTTGCCTGGCATACAGGTACGGGTAATGCCGTAGGCGCATAAAAAGGCGAGCCCAGCGACCACTACCGTGGTGGTGAATGCCACGCGCAACGAGTTGGCAATTGAATTGACCAGTGCTGGCGTTTGAAAGTACTGCACAAAGTTTGCTAGCCCAATAAAGTCGCCGCTGCGGTCTTGCAGGCTTTTCACCAGCATCGCAAATAGCGGGAACAGCAGGCCAATCACTAACAGCGCCACGCCCGCTAACAGCACGAGTAGGCGTATCAATGCCTCCAGCGATGGCTTTGAGGCAGAGCCTGAAAACGTACTCGCTCTCATGACTGGTTGCTCCCAGCCGGGTATAACCGGGCAGCGTCGGCAGGCAAATGGATACCCAGGTTTTGCCCTAGCCGTAACCCCAGTGTGGCGCTATCACGGCTGGGAACATCAGCCAGTAGCCATTGTTCAGTATCGCTCAGACGCAGAGATACCCGCTGAAACGCACCTAAAAACTCAATGCCCATAACATCACCGCTCAGCCCGGTGGTGCTGGCACTAAGCGCGACTGCTTCGGGGCGAATGGCCAGTTGAGCTGCTTGGTCTTTCGCGTAAGTATGCGGCAAACAAGGGCATGAAATAGTGCCTAGCAGCGCGTGGTTATTCGCCTGGGCGGTCACCTCTAGAAAATTCATGGTGCCGATAAATGACGCCACAAAAGCGCTGGCGGGCTGGTGGTAAATCTCGGCAGGCGTACCTACTTGTTCGATCACCCCGTGATTCATCACCACGATACGATCAGCCATGGTGAGTGCTTCTTCTTGATCATGGGTCACCATGATGGTGGTCACGCCAAGGCGTGCCTGTAGTGCTTTGATCTGATGTCGCAAATGGCCGCGTACTCGAGCATCCAGCGCGGAGAGCGGCTCATCAAGCAGTAACAGGCCGGGTTCAGTCGCCAGCGCCCGCGCCAGCGCAACCCGCTGCTGCTGCCCGCCAGAAAGCGCAGCAGGATATTTATGCTCGCTACCATTAAGGTCAACTAGTGCAAGTAACTCCGCCACGCGGGCATCAATCGTCGCCCGATCACTTCGACGATTGCGTAACCCGTAGGCAACGTTATCGAACACGGTCAGATTGGGGAACAGCGCATAAGATTGAAACACGATGCCAAAATCCCGCGCTTGCGGGGGCAGCGTGGAAATATCCTTGCCACGCTGAATTAAGCTACCTGCTGTTTGCTGAGCCAGACCTGCAATGGTGCGTAACAGGGTTGTTTTGCCACAGCCAGAAGGCCCTAAAAAGCATACAAACTCGCCTTCCTGAATCTGTAGCGCAATGTTATCCAGCGCGGTAAAGCTTCCGAAGCGTTTAGTGACGCCATCTATGCTTAGGTGCGCAGAGGGTAAGTGGGGTTTCGCCGCCGAGTGAGCCGTCAGCGGCGATGTCAGTGTGGTCTGCATAACATCTCCAAGCCCCGGCCTTGGCCGGGGCAACTGATTCGTGCTTACTGTTCGGTCTTACCGTCGTAGCGGCGCTGCCACTCTGCCAGCACGCGCTCGCGATTAACCGCAGCCCACTGGAAGTCGGCATCAATCATGCGATCCGCAATGTCAGCGGGGTAGTTTTCAATCGGCTGCGCCACACCTGGATAGGCCACCACGGCATAACCTTCGTTATAGAGTTCGTTAGCTTCACGGGAAACAGCCCAATCCATCAGCGTTTGTGCAGCTTCCTGTTTGGTGGTTCCCGCAACGATGGCGGCAGCTTCCATATCCCAGCCAAGCCCCTCTTCCGGGAAGATCACTTCAATTGGTGCGCCTTGGGATTTTAACCGTGCCCCACGGAAGGCAAACGACACGCCAACAACCGCTTCACCGGTGGCCGCCAGGCTGCAAGGAGCAGAGCCTGAGTGGGTATAACGGGAAATGTTGTTATGCAGACGGTCCATATAGTCCCAACCTTGCTCTTCGCCCCACAGCTGCATCCAGCTGGCTACATCCAGATAGCCGGTACCGGAGGAGTTGGGGTTAGGCATAATCACATGCCCCTCAAACTCTGGCTGGGTCAGGTCTTCCCAGGAGGTCGGCATGGGTACGCCCTGACGCTCGCCTTCAATGGTGTTGTAGCAAATGGCCGCTACCCAGGCATCCATGCCTACCCACGCAGGGTCTTCACCGTTCCGGTAAGCGGCATCAATAAATTTTGGATCGAGATTTTCAACGCCAGCGGGGGCGTAGCGTTCCAGCATGCCCTCTTCTTCAAGCACCAGCAGACTGGTGGCTGCTAAGCCCCAAATAACGTCTGCCTGGGGATTGTCTTTTTCCGCTAGCAAGCGCGCGGTAATCACCCCCGTAGAATCACGCACCCAGTTAATGGTGATATCGGGGTGAGCAGCATTGAAGCGCTCGGCGTATTTTTGCAGATCATCTGACTCAACGGCGGTGTACACCGTTAGCTCAGTGGCGCTAGCCACAGAAGTGAAGGCAACGGCAGCCGTTGCAAGCAGAGCAGTTGCAATCTGATTAGGTTGGAACAAACGGCGAAGTTTCGACATGGTAGGCTCCCAGCGTTTTGGTATAGACCAGGAGTTTGCCGCCGTTAAATGACAGTGCGATGACGCTTGTTTGACCGATTTTTTAAGTTGTTGTGTACGCTCAAGCGTAGGTTCTTGTGAGGGATCTTGTGAGGTTTCTCGCGAGCGTCCCTGTCTTCGTAACCGTGTTACTGCTGGCCCGATAGCTCAACGCTAATGCAAAGGGAGTCATGCAGCCAGTGCTCCTCATCAAACTCAATGGGCCGCTGTTGACCATCAAAAATGGCGCGGCAAATGTTTAACCCTGCCGCGCCGGGGGCAACGAGTAACTCTTCAGCATCTAATGGCGACAGCGCTTCGGACACCATGCGTATTGAGCGATTGGCCAAGTGATGCCCCCATCGCTCTCTTAACAGCCCCCACAGTGACTGTCCGCTGTAGATGTCTAGCAGCTCTGGCGCACGCTCGGGCACCACCCAAAGCGACTCCACCAGCACAGCGCGATCATCTACGTAACGGCGACGGCGAATGTGGTGAAACGGCTGGTCATCGGGCAGTTCCAGGGCTCGGGCCGCCACCAGATGAGAACGGGTCTCCAGCTTAAGTACCGCCGTGCGTGGTTGCCGCCCCTGAGCGCGCACATAGTCGTTAAAACCTGCGTCCCGGGTGGGGTCATACACCAGCCTAGCCGGTGAAATAAACCAGCCACGTCGATTGCTGCGGTGAATAAGCCCTTCCCCCTCCAGTTGCGCCAAGGCTTGCCGCAACGTAACGCGGGTAGTCGAGAAGCGCTCTGCCAACGCTCGCTCAGCGGGCAACTTGCCTTCCCACTGCGTGGCATGCTGGGTAATTAAATGACGAAGTTGTTCCGTTAACTGTAAATAGTAGGCATCAGGCATGCGCCGATTTTCCTGGCAAATTATTGGCCGATGAAGCGTCTGACGACGCTGCCATCCGCCAGTCTAAGCGCTGCCACCCTTCTACACTAGCCACCTCCGCTAGCACGGGGTCAGGGTTAACCGCCACTGGGCAGTCGACATACTGCAGCAGCGGGATATCGTTGCGGGAATCTGAGTAGAACGTTGTGTGACTGGGGATAATTTTTTGCTCGGTTAGCCACTGCTGAAAACGCAGTACTTTACCCCCTCGGTAAGAGAGCACGCCTCTGCTATGGCCGGTGTAGCTTGTCCCACTTCCCGCTTGTTCGACACTTAGCTCTACCGCCAACACATGCTCGATCCCTAGCATCGTTGCAATCGGTGCTACCAAGTGATGCGATGATGCAGAAATGAGTACTAGGGTATCGCCTGACTGACGGTGCGCTTCCAGGCAGCGCCAGGCTTGATCAAAAACACGTGGCTGCAAATGAGTAGCGACAAAGCGCTCAACCTCTTTTTGTACATCCATCACTCGGCGGCCCCGCAGCGGCGCCAAGGTCATCGCTAGGTACTCCTCTAGCTTCAACTTACCGGCATGATAAGCCTGCTGCATCTGTTCGGCACGGGCTATAAAGGTTTCGGCATCACGGATCCAACCCAGCTCGATCATCCATAAATTCCAGCGGTCGCTGCAGTCTCCATCCAGGAGGGTGTCATCAAGGTCAAACAGAGCAAGGCGCATGTGGCACTCCTTTTTTCGCGAGTTCGGCGGCGCGTAGGGTATGCCAACGATGATGACAGGACGATGACGCTATTGCTGAGAATGGTTATTGCTCGCCTTACCTATCCATAAAATGGCTTAAGGGGTTAACCACATTGCCGCGAACTCATCAGCGGGTAACGGGCGGCCAAACCAGTATCCCTGAGCTTCGCTGCAGCCCATTTTTGCTAGTAAATCGGCCTGGGCCGAGCTTTCAACACCCTCTGCAAGAGTTTTCATATCTAGCGTGTCGGCCATGGCGATGATGGTTTGTACAATCGCCCGATCATGATGGTTATCGAGCATGTCACGCACAAACGAAATGTCTATCTTCAACGCATCCGCAGCGAAGCGCCGCAAATAAGAGAGCGATGAGTAACCTGTACCGAAATCATCAATAAACAGCGCGTAGCCAGCCTGACGCATAGACTGAGTAATCGTGACCGCTTGATCGGGATCACGCATAAAATCGCTTTCGGTGAGTTCTAACGCAATGGCGCATGGAGGTACGCAGGCAGTTAGCTTAGCCACATGTGCGGTTAGCTGAGGGTCGGCAAACTGTTGGGCCGAAATATTGATTGAGAGCCTTCCCGGCAACGGCGTATTGTTGGTTTGCCAAACGCTTAGCTGACTTGCCGCTTCTTCTAGCACCCAGTCTCCCAGCATGCGGATCAAGCCACGCTCTTCCGCCAGAGGAATGAACTCGCCGGGGCTTACCCAGCCCCACTCAGGGTCATACCAGCGGCACAGCGCTTCAGCCCCCTTCAATGTTTTGCTAGCAAGACTAAACTGGGGTTGGAAGTAAAGTTGTAAACGCCCTTCAATAATGGCTTGATGCAGGCGCTCGGTCATCCATTGCCGGCGTTCCATCGTCTGACGCATCGCCTGTGTATAGGGGCATACGCTATTATCACGTCGTTTTGCGTGATGGAGTGCAATACTCGCCGCGTTAAACAGCTCGCCGGCATCCGATACATCGCTTGGATAGCTGGCTACCCCAATACTGACGTCGAGGTTAAAAACACGATGCCCCAACTGGATGGGACGCTTGATTACCTCGCATAGCTGAAACACTACTTCTTGAAGACGAACATCCTCAATGTTGGGTAGCAGTATCGTAAATTCATCCCCGGAAAGTCGCGCGACAGCACTTTTGGACAGACTGGCTTGCCGCAAGCGCTCAGCCACGGTCACGAGCAACTGGTCTCCTACCTGATGGCCATGTAGGTCGTTAACCTCTTTAAAGCGTCGAATATCCAGCAGCAGTAACGAGAGCGAGTCATCCTGACTAGTCGCCTCTTTTCCCATGCTGGCCAACAGCTCAATGAAACGTGCGCGGTTAGGCAAGCCTGTGGTGTTGTCTGTATAGGCGAGACGCTGCATGTGTCGATGGTCACGGCGACGTTCGAGTTCCGCGGCGGCACCGGTAGAGAGAATTTTTAGCACGGAGGTCGCAAATGCATTGGTGGTCAGCGGTGCTTGATAAAACACCATCATCACGCCAATGGCATCTCCCTTGGCATTATCCAGGCGGCGGCCGATCCATGCCTGGGTACTGAGCGAGGTGCCTGGCAACGTAAACGAATGGCCACTTTGAACGACGCTCTCGCGCTCAAACACTACTCGCTCAGCAGGCGTTCCTTGCAACATAAACGTTTGGTTATCTATTAACTGTCCATTAGCAACTAAACTAACGGTATGGGCTGCTGTGGCGGGCAGCACCGAGTCTCTCTTGTCAGTTGATCCCAAACGCTGTGGAACAGGTTGATCCAGTAATGCGATAAACCCGGCATCTGCTTCTAATAACGTGGCTAACGTGGCGATCAATTGGTGAAAATAATCATCTCCTACGCGTGAGGTAACCGTCGTGGCTACTTGTACTACCGCGTCCTGCACGCGTTGCGATTCGTGCTGATCAGTCACATCCGAGATAAAGCCCTCGAGATAGGCCACATGACCATCATCATCGATGACAGCTTGACCTTGCTCCCACATCCAGCGGTAGCTGCCATCCCGATGACGTAATCGGTACACCACGCGATATGGCTGACGCTGTTGAATTGCCTGCTGTGCTGCTAAATAGAGACGATCCTGATCGGCTTCATGTATGAGGGAGGCGAAGCTTATGAGCCGATTGTCTTGTAACTCGTCCGGATGATAGCCCGTGAGCGCTTCAGCACCTTGGCTAACCAACTGCATCGTCCAGTGTTGGTCATTCAGGCAACGATAGGCCATTCCAGGAAGGTGATTGAGCAATGTATTTAAACGCCGCTCACTCTCCCGAGCCACTTCTTCACTTTGACGAAGCGCTTGCTCGGCTTGGCAACGGCCTAGCTCGGCGCCCGCTTGAGCGGCCACAATGCGCAAGATTTCGTTTTCAAGCCCATCGAGCTGCATCGGCTTATTACTTAACACCGCTAAGATGCCAATGGCGGAGCCATCTGATGAAAATAGAGGCAGCCCCATGTAGCTCTCCGCACCCAGTTGGCCGAGCAACTCGTCTTTAGGAAAGCGCGCCTGAACATCACAGGCATACAAGCAAGGCTCTCGACCTAAAACGGTTTCACAAGGCGTTCCAATGAGAGAATAAGCGATATTTTCCTGATGACAATTATTTGACCAAACGGCCAACGTTGTGGCCATATTAGGCTCGGTGACCACAGCGATCAACGCATGATCAATCCCAAGCAGTTGGGCAAGTTGCTCGACAAGCGTCGTATAAAAGTCAGGTCTTCCGCTGCGCCCCAAACCTTCCGCCAACTGGCGAAAAATCTCTAACGCTTCGTTTCTGGTGTGCATTGGCGCACTCACTTTTGTCATTCTAGAGCAGCTGCCCACATAGCGCTGTTGCAATAAGCTGTTGCAATAAAATGCAGCGGGATACAGCATAAACAGCTATTTTACTGATTTACAATGCCTACATATGACACTGCTAACACACGCAGACTCTATGATTGATCGCTTAGCACATAACTTAGTGGCTGCTCGCTACGCTGGACAGCACGTTGGGAGATAACATGACGGGCCTTTCAGCAGTAAACGAAACACTTTATGCCTCGCTCACTAATGAGCTGCCCGATTTTCTTAGTAACGCGTTATTACGGGCTGCTAACCTACCTTCGCTGCCTGCTGTTGCCATGCAAGTGCTTGAAGTAGCGCGTTCTCCCCGGGCTCCTCTAAGCGACTATGCTCGCGTCATTGAACGTGACCCTGGGTTAACGGCTCGCCTTATTGCGGCCGCCAATAGCGTGCACTACCTTCGCTCAGCTCATCCTGCACAAACCAGCTTGGAAGCAACACAGCGACTGGGGTTAGACGCAACGCTTGCCACCGTATTGAGCTTCACTCTGTTTCCTTGGCCACCCGCTGAGAATGCGGCTCTACAAACATGGCGCCGCGTCATTGTTGCAGCCGTGGTAGCAAGCAAGCTGGCTCACCAACTCTGTCCCGAAAAGGTAGGCAGCGTGTTCACGCTTGCCCTGCTACAAGATATTGGCATTCTGGCGATCCTCACCACCTACCCAGACGAAGCCGAAACACTATACGCGGAACATCAAATACCTCACGCACGGTTGGTCAACGCTGAACGCCGTCGCTTCGGCAGTGACCATACGCGGATCGGCGCTTGGTTAGCCGCAAAGTGGGGTTTACCGTCCCCAATCGTGCACGCTATTTACCAAAGCCATGATGGCTTTTTAACCGATGACATGGCAACACTCTGTCTACGTTTATCCGGTTCAATCGCCGATGCTTGGCTCAGCCCTGAGCCAAGTACCGCCTTAGCAATGTTGCTTAAACAGTTAGCGGTCACAGAAACGCTGACCACGAATGCAATCGAAGCACTTTTCCATCAGCTGCCCGAACAAATTGATTTATTAACTGATATTTTGGATCTCACAGTGCCAGTGCCTGTGGATAGTCATACGCTACTGGAAGACGCACAACAACTACTCTATCAACACGCATTAACACTCACCGCACGATTAGATGCTCAGCAGCAGCAGTTGAACACACTACAGCTGCATAATTCTGCATTAGAAGAACGTAGCCGCATTGACCCACTGACTCAATTGGCTAACCGCGCCTGGTTAGAAGAACAGCTCCAGGAACGTTTTGCGCTTTGCAATGAGCAAGGCCGCACGATGTCAGTCGTGTTTATCGATTTAGATCACTTCAAAGTACTTAACGACCAATATGGTCACCAGACAGGCGACTTGATTCTAGAACGTTTTGGCAAAACGCTAGCGTCACTAACTCGTTCAGGCGACTTGGCTGGGCGCTATGGCGGTGAAGAGTTTTTAATTATCTTGCCCGATGAGACAGCTCAGACCGCTAGACAGTTAGCCGAACGAATTGCTCTGCATTTAAACGAACAACCTATGTTGAAAATTGACCAAGAAGCACTGTATATAACCGCTTCTATGGGCATAGCGTGTTTAAGCGATGGTAATTTCAGCAATGAACGTGAGCTGATAGATGCCGCCGACCAGAGCATGTATTTCATCAAACGCTCTGGCCGCCGGGGCATCTCCGTACATGGCCAAGATTGACCGTTAATTTTCTGCTATCTGTTCATTGCCTGGGGCAGATACAAAGCGATCTCAGGGAAGAGATGCATGAAGGCAATCGCCAGCAACATCAGTAGGAAGAAGGGCAGCGTGGCTTTCGTGATGGTGACAATATCTTTACCAGTAAGTCCTTGAATCACAAATAGGTTAAAACCCACGGGCGGCGTAATTTGTGACATCTCGACCACAATCACCAGATAGATACCAAACCAGATCAGATCAAACCCAGCGGCGCTAACCACCGGCATAATAATGGCCGTTACTAACAAAATCAGCGAAATACCATCCAAAAAACAGCCCATGATCAGCAGCAGCACCGTTAAAGCCACCAGCAGCATCGTGGGAGATAGACCCATTTCACCAATCGTGCGAGCTAACTGCATAGGCACTTGAGTAAAGCCCATCGCAGAGGTCAGAAATGACGCGCCAGCAATAATAAAGGCAATCATGCAAGCGGTACGCACCGCCGCAAATAACGAGCTGGTAAAGATGTCTCGATTAAAGTGGCCATTAAAATGCGCAATGACCATCGATAGCACAACGCCTACCGCAGCGGCTTCTGTTGGTGATGCCAAGCCTCCATAAATCGATACGATAATACCGCCAATCAGCAGCAGAATTGGCACCAGCGACCAGGTATTGCGCAGCTTTTCAACAAAGCTCATACCCGACTCATCAGCACCGGTTAACCCGTTTCGATTACCCTTCAACAGGGCCCACAGCACCAGATAGGTCATAAACATGGCTAAAATCATTAGCCCTGGCCCAATCCCTGCCATAAATAGCCGGGTAATGGACTGCTCAGTCACCACGCCATAAACAATCAGCACGATGGAAGGCGGAATCAGCAAGCCCAGCGTTGATGCGCTAGCCAACGTACCAATCGCCATGTTGCTGTCATAGCCGCGGCGTTCGAGTTCCGGCAGGGTCATTTTACCCACCGTTGCACAGGTCGCCGCTGAAGAACCACATACCGCGGCAAACATTCCACTGCCAATGATATTGGTGTGAAGCAAACGTCCCGGCAGGCGATTTAACCAGGGCGACAAGCCACGAAACATATTGTCGGCAAGACCTGAACGAAACAGAATCTCACCCATCCAGATAAACATCGGCAACGCCGTTAAATCCCAGCCATAACTTGCTCCCCAAAAATCCGAGGCAAGAATAGGGCCGGGGTCAAAGGGACTAAAAAACTGAAGGGCAACCCAAGCAGTTCCAATTAGGGCAAAGGCAATCCAGACGCCACTGCCTAACAGCACCACAAGGGTAAAGATGGTAGCCAAACTGAGTAATAGCACGAGGGTGTCTCCCGGGTAGCGTCTTAATGCGCTTCGTTGTCGTCGATGGCGGTCACTTCACGGAAGCTCGCAGGGTCACGGATGGCAATACGTAGCGCTATCCACAAGGCTTCCATAAGCGCCAATGCCAAAAGCCCTACCCCAACGACCAGTACCGATTGAGGTATCCACAAGGGAATAGATAAAAAGCCTGACGAAACATCGTTGTACTGAAGGCTTTCCCTTGCCAATCCAATCAAGCCATAGGTCAGTAAAAAGCTGATCACTACCGCAATGAGTAGCCCAAACACCTCAAACCAGACGCGTATGGCAGCAGGTAGGCGGGAGATAAGCAGTGTTACCCGAATATGCGCATGGTGAACAAAGGTGTAGGCAAGCCCAAGAAACGTTGCTCCTACTAACAAATAAGACGCCATTTCAGAAACACCGGTGATGCTCACGCCGAGTCGGCTAAGGCCAACCAAAACAAGCAGCGCATCTACTAACCGAAACGTGACCTGCAGTGCGATAAGTGCACAAATAGCCACCATACACGCCGCTGCACCCCAGGCACCGAGGCGGTAGAGTTTGTCGAATTTAAACATCATGTTCGCAGTCTCATTGAGCGCGTGGGTGGGAAGGGCGACAAACGTAGCCGCCCTTTAAGCCAGCCTTAGTTAGTAAACTTTAGTTATCGCGCTGTTCGCGATAGCTTTCTAAGGCTTGTTTTGCTTCGTCGTCAGCACGGGATTCCCAATCAGCAAACAGCTCATCACCCGCCGCTTGCAGGGCAGCAGAGACCGCATCATTAGGCTGGGAAACTGAAATGCCATTTTCCCTCAGTGCTTCCAGGCTAGTTTCATTGTTCTCACGGCTCATTTGCCAGCCACGCTCTTCAGCCCGAGCAGCAGCTTCCATCAGCGCGTCTTGGGTGGCTTCATCTAAACGGTCAAAGCTACGCTGACTCATAAACACAATATTTTTAGGCAGCCACAAGTTGGCATCGGTGTAGTCGGTCACGTAGTCCCAGGCAGCCATGGAGTTACCGGTAGAGCTTGAGGTAATCATGGCATCCACACGACCGGTGCTAAACGCGGTAGGAATATCAGACTCTTCAGTTTCCGTCGGGCTTCCGCCTAAATTATCAACGAAGCGCTGAGTATTAATATTCGGCGCACGCACCCGCAGGCCATCAAACTGATCGGGGTCCGTTAGCGGCGCTGAGGTGTAAATGCCCTGGGCTGGCCAAGCCACTGCATACAAAGGAACCATGCCTTCATAGGCAAATAACTCAGCAATCATCGGTTTCGTGGCTTCCCATAAGGCATAGGCATCTTCATAACTACCGGCGACACCCGGCAACGTATCGACTTCGAAAATAGGGTCATCATTGGAAAGAATAGAGAGGAACACTTCACCAGCATCGATAGTGCCGCGACGCACCGACGGTTTAATTTCACCATGAGAGACCAGTGAACCACCGCTGTGCACCGTAATGGTTAAGTCACCGTTTGTTGCCTCAGCCACATCCTCAGCAAACTGTTTGTTGTTCTGGGTATGGAAGCTTGCATCACCATAAGGCGTTGCCATGGTCCATTCAGCCGCATGAGCGGTCGCTGTAGCGGCAAGGCTGCAAGCGGTCACTAGCAGTAATGGCGTTGTTATACGTTTATGCATGGGGACGTCCTCTTATTCATATTAATGGAAGTTCAGGTTAATCGAGGTATTGCTTCGGGGGTGGCAGGGGTTGCGCTAGGTTGAACCCAGCGGCCGGTGAAACAAGTGCTTGCCATGTCAGCGCGCCGCGCTCTGGCGTAGTCAGATGCACACTCTTGGGCGATACGGCCCACGCTGCGACAAAAACGAGGATGATTTGCACTGCGCCATATCACATCATAGTTCATAGGCGGCAAAGGAATGGGTAGCGCTAAACGGTATAGATCACCTCGACGCCACTCATCTAATACAGTAGCGACGGGTAGTGCACCAATTCCCAGCCCTTCCATCGTCATCCGTGCAATGGTCATCAATGTGCTTACGCTATGGATACGAGGCTGCTGAACGCCCACGTCTGAAAGGTAACGCACTAGCTCTTCATAAGGGCGAGCCTGCCTGCCAAAGGAAATAAACGGCAACGACTGGCACCAAGCATTGGGGTGTTCGCTTAGCAACGCGGCATGGCGAGGTGAGATAAACATACCCATCTCGTAAGGGCTTAACGTATCGCACTCAATTTGCTCTGGGGCCGAGTAACCATTCATTGCCAGCAAAATATCAAGCTCGTTGCGCATAAGCCGATCATTAAGAACCGGAGAGTAATCAACCGTTAGCTCAATAATGAGCTCTGGAAAGCGCTCAGTAAGCTGCTGAATAAATGCAGGAAACCAGCTATGGGCAATAGTTTCGATGGTGCCGAGCCGAAGAGGCGCAGAAAACGTCTCTGCGCTGTCGAACAGCTTTAGTGCCTCATCACGCTGGTGCAGTATGCGTTCAGCATGCAGAAAAAATTCACGTCCACGCATAGTTGGCTGAATCGGACGTGCTGAGCGCTCAAGCAATAGCTCACCTACGGTGCTTTCCAGGCGCGAGATACGCTCAGAAACGGAAGGCTGCGTAATATGCAGGCGTACCGCCGCTTTACGAAAAGAACCCAGCTTTACCGCCCACACAAAGGCGTCTAGCTCTTTGAAATCAAGCATACATTTGCCTAACCAACGGTTGCAGTAACATCGACAGGGACTCCTACACCGCACAGGTAACGTCGCGCGCAGTGCCGCTCCCTAACGCAATGTGTCACTGGGTGAAATGGTCGCATTGCTGTGTAATGCAATCTTGGGGCCAGCATAGTGATGTTATCCACGATAACAGGCTGAACGCTGACAAGCTGACCCATGGCCGACATTTGCATGCTTCACTCCTCAAAACCACTCACTGACCGCCGATTATTGTTGAAACTGCGCATATTCGTCAGGGCTGGCGTGAGCGTTTTTTTATAATCTTTTATCGAGTCGCTTTATTTATTTGATAATCGTATTCCCCCCTAGCGTCAACCATTTTCCCAATAAATAACAGCATGATAGGAAGCACCGATACTAAGTATCGCTAAAAACGATTGGAACTTAACAAGATAGGTTCATATATTGGTTTTAAGACATCACAGTGATAACCAAGCTAATTATTTACAACAAGCATTCATAACAAGCGCTGATAACCACATCGTCACAAGAAATTCTTTAACATTAGCACTCTATTATTAAAAATAAGCGTTCTTTGCCAACGCTGTTAACTAACAACTCGCTGTTAATGAACAAGTTATTCCAATAAATTAAAAACAGACTAGGAGACAACATGGCAATCCCACTGCTGAACTGCGATATGGGCGAAAGCTTCGGTAATTGGTCGATTGGCTTAGATACCGAGGTGATGCCTCACGTTGACTGTGCCAACATTGCCTGTGGTTACCACGCTTCTGATCCCCATGTTATGCGGCGCACGGTTGCCTTGGCCAGTCAGCATGGCGTTCGTATTGGCGCCCACCCCGGCTACCCCGATTTAATGGGATTTGGTCGTCGCTCCATGGCCTGCTCGCCCGCCGAAGTAGAAGATATGGTGCTCTATCAAGTCGGCGCGCTGGCTGGGATTTGCCAAGCAGAAGGCGCAAGACTCAGCTATATCAAGCCCCACGGGGCGATGTATAACGACATGGCGGCGAATCTCGAGTTATTGGAAGGTGCCATGCGCGCGGTACGTGCTTATGATGCCAGCCTTCCGCTAATGGTCATGGCAACTGCCGATCCAGAGCCTCACCGCCAGTTGGCGAAAAAAATGGGCATTACCCTGTGGTTTGAAACGTTCGCAGACCGCGCTTATGAAGCGACCGGACACCTCGCCTCTCGCCGTCTGGCGGGCGCGGTCCATCATGATCAGGCCACTATCGTTGCGCAAGCCGTGGCGCTCGCCAAAGGCGAGGCGCTGACCGCCCGGGATGGCAGCGCGTTGCTGCTGCCCTGCGACACCCTGTGCGTGCATGGCGACAATCCTGAGTCGGTTGCTGCCGTGCGCGCAATTCGTGATGCCTTTACGGCGCTGGAGTCGGCGTGAAACTGCGTTTAGAAACAGCGGCCATGGACGCTCTAACGGTACGGCTGTTTGATACTATCGATGAATCCAATATGGCGTGGATCATCGCTGCCGACCAGGCCCTACGCGATGCGTTGGGCGAGGCACTCATTGACCTGATTCCCTCCTACACCACGCTGCTGGTGCACTACGACTGCCATCAACTAACGTTTTCCCAAGTCACTACGCTGATTCGCAGTGCCTTGCACCATTTAGCGCCCGCCGAATCTCAGAACGGCCAACTGCATGAGATCCCCGTATGGTATGACGAAAGCGTTGGTCCTGAGCTTCCGCTGGTGGCAAAACGCGCGGGGCTCAGCGTTGACGCCCTGATTGAGCATCACTGCAACCATGATTACTGCGTATTCGCGTTGGGTTTCGCTCCCGGCTACGGTTTTATGGGTTTGGTAGATGAAGGCATTGCCACGCCACGTTTGAAAACACCACGCCGCAAAGTCGCAGCAGGCAGTGTGGGCATTGCCGACCGACAAACCGCTATCTACCCGCTTCTTTCCCCAGGTGGTTGGAATATTTTAGGTCGCACCGCCGTGCCGCTATTTGAATACGCTAAGCGGGGTGAGCCGCTGCTGCGCCCCGGCGATAAGGTACGCTTTAAAGCGATTGGCAAAGCAGAATTCGAAGCATCAGGAGGCGATACAACGCCGATGGAGGAGCGGCCATGAGTCAAGCAATGCTGACCGTTAAGCAAGCCGGGCCGCTGGCTCTGATTCAAGATACGGGTCGGTTCGGCGTAGGTCATTTGGGTGTCACCCAAGGGGGTGCCGCCGACTGGATTTCATTCCGCTGGGCAAACTGGCTCCTTGGTAACGCGCCAGACAGCGCGGCGCTAGAAATTGTCATGGGCGGTAACCTCACCCTGGTCGCTACTACCGAGGTGCGCCTGGCTCTCACCGGAGCCGACCTGGGTGCCACCATTGACGGCCAACCGCTCGCTACTAACACCAGCTTTCTACTGCGCCCCGGGCAAACACTCATTTTTAGCCAGCCCCGTCGCGGTCTACGGGCCTATCTGGCGTTTCCTGGCGGATTAGACGCACCAACGATTCTGGGCAGCCGTGCCTGCACTGCCCGCGAGCAAATTGGCGGGCTTCATGACGACGGCAGACCGCTACAAACCGGCGACCAGCTCACCTGGCAAGGTAACTCACCCAGTGAGCGCAGCTTGCCTGAAGGAACAGCCCCCGCCATGCCGGAAAAAAGCTGCCAACTCAGCATGGTGCTTGGCTCGCAGGCTTCACATTTCGCCGGACGCAGCCTGTACAACGCTTTTAACCAGCCTTGGACGGTGGATAATCGCGCTGATCGCATGGGTATTCGTCTCACTGGCCAGCCACTACATTGCAAGCTCGGTGGCATTATTTCTGAAGGGATTCCCCTTGGCGCAGTGCAAATCCCACCCGATGGCCAGCCTATTATTCTGATGAATGATCGCCAAACCATTGGCGGCTATCCACGCTTAGGTGCGCTTACCCCCATGGCCTGCGCCCTGCTTGCTCAATGCTTACCGGGAACCGAGGTGCGTTTGCGTCCCATCAGCGCCAGCCAAGCGCAAATTGCCTATCGGAAGCAATATGCGCTGTTTAAGTATTAAACTGCGATAGATGAGCAAATTTATTAAACGATCAACGCAAAAAAACCCGCATCTCTCGATGCGGGTTAGAACAGGGAAGGTGTTGCTTGGTACAGCAGGTGACATTTACGCGACGTCGAAGCGGTCTGCGTTCATCACTTTTGTCCAGGCAGCCACGAAGTCTTTAACAAACTTCTCGCCGTTATCGTCCTGGGCATATACCTCTGCGTAAGAGCGCAGTAGTGAGTTAGAACCAAACACCAGGTCAACGCGAGAAGCGGTCCACTTCACAGCATCTGTGGCACGATCACGAATTTCATAAGCGTTGTTACCCACCGGCTTCCAGCTATTGCCCATATCGGTCAAATTGACAAAGAAGTCGTTGGTCAACTGGCCTTCACGGTTGGTAAATACGCCGTGTTTAGTGCCGCCATAGTTGGTGCCCAGCACGCGCATACCGCCCAACAGAACGGTCATTTCCGGTGCGGTCAGCCCCATCAGTTGGGCACGATCCAGCAACATTTCTTCGGGTTTGACGATGTAGTCTTTTTTCTGCCAGTTACGGAAGCCATCGGCCAGTGGTTCTAAAGGCTCGAAAGAGTCTACGTCAGTCATCTCATCAGTGGCATCACCGCGGCCTTTGAGGAACGGTACGCGCACCTCGTAGCCCGCTGCTTTGGCCGCTTTTTCGATACCGACACTACCCGCCAAGACAATCACATCAGCAATGCTGGCACCCGTATCAGCAGAGATCTGCTCATACACCTTGAGTGCATCGGCAAGACGCTCTGGCTCATTGCCTTGCCAATTTTTCTGAGGAGCTAGGCGAATGCGAGCACCGTTGGCGCCACCGCGCATATCGGAACCACGGTAAGTGCGCGCGCTATCCCACGCAGTGCTGACCATATCGCTAATGCTCAAGCCGCTCCCAGCAATTTTCTGCTTAACCACTTCTTCGCAGTAATCGGTGCTGCCAGCCGGAATGGGATCTTGCCAGATCAGGTCTTCAGCCGGTGCTTCTGGGCCGATATAGCGTGCTTTCGGACCCATATCACGGTGCGTTAGCTTAAACCACGCTTTCGCGAAGGTCTGTTTGAAGTACTCCGGATCGGCCATGAATTTTTCGCAAATGGCGCGATAAGACGGATCCATCTTCATCGCCATATCCGCATCAGTCATGATGGGATTGTGGCGAACAGAGGGGTCAGTTGCATCAACCGGCTTATCTTCTTCTTTAATGTCGACAGGCTCCCACTGATGGGCACCAGCAGGGCTTTTTCTTAATTCCCACTCGTAGCCAAACAACAGGTCAAAGTAGCCCATATCAAATTTAGTGGGGTTGGTGGTCCAAGCGCCTTCGATGCCTGAAGTCACGGCATTGCTCGCTTTTCCATCCATGGTCGGATTGCCCCAACCAAAACCCTGGTTCTCAACATCAGAGGCTTCAGGTTCGGCGCTCAACGCATCGGCATCACCATTACCATGGCACTTACCCACGGTATGGCCGCCCGCTGTTAGGGCGGCGGTTTCTTCATCGTTCATCGCCATACGGGCAAACGTCAAACGCACGTGCTCTGCCGTCTTCAGCGGATCTGGCTGGCCGTTTACCCCTTCCGGGTTAACGTAAATAAGCCCCATTTGCACCGCTGCAAGCGGATTTTCCATGGTGTCCGGCTTGTTAACATCAGCGTAGCGCTCATCAGAAGGCGCTAACCACTCTTTCTCAGCCCCCCAGTAAATATCTTTTTCGGGGTGCCAAATATCTTCACGACCAAACGAGAAACCGTAGGCAGGCAGCCCCATAGATTCATAGGCTACGGTGCCGGCCAATATCATCAGGTCAGCCCAGCTAATTTTATTGCCGTACTTTTTCTTAATTGGCCACAGCAGACGACGCGCCTTGTCCAGGCTGACGTTGTCCGGCCAGGAGTTCAACGGTGCAAAACGCTGGCTACCCGTACCACCGCCGCCACGGCCATCGGCAATACGATATGTTCCCGCAGAGTGCCATGCCATGCGGATCATCAAACCACCGTAGTGGCCCCAGTCGGCTGGCCACCATGCTTGGCTGTCAGTCATCAAGGCATGAACATCTTGCTTGAGGGCGTCAAAATCGAGCTTTTTGACCTCTTCCCGATAGTCAAAATCTGGGTCCATCGGGTTAGTTTTACGATCATGCTGGTGCAGGATGTCGAGGTTCAACGCCTCTGGCCACCAATCTTTGTTGGAGGTGCCAGTAGATGTATTACCACCATGCATTACAGGACATTTACCACTCATATTTCTCTCCCCTTCTTGCTCTTTGCCTTGGACTTGCCAAGGAAACAGATGGCCAGCACTTTTACTCATTTTGCTGCACTGAATGCAGTCAAGCGTGCGTCATCGACATATCACTGTTTTAAAGCACCCAATCGATAGCTACAATTTGCTTTTTACGACCAACTTTATAGTTTTTAGCTATCTGCCAGCATAGGTGCTTAAGTAATGTCTCTCAGAATGGCCTCCAGCGGTCTGCAAGGACGATTGTTAAAACCCAGCTTGGCACACATATCCGCTAGCGACCTCTTTCTTAAATACCGCCCGTCAAAATAGCGCTTATTTGTGACGATTATTTTTAGTTGGACGCATGCCACATTATGATATTTTGTTAAATCAAAGTAGCTTATTTAGGTAATTCTAGCGGCAGATTCCAACAGAGAAATACTATATGTTGACGGCAAAATGTTGACGGCAAAGCACTCCG
Source organism: Halomonas sp. TD01 (assembly GCF_923868895.1). GTDB lineage: Bacteria > Pseudomonadota > Gammaproteobacteria > Pseudomonadales > Halomonadaceae > Vreelandella. The sequence continues at coordinate 1,597,437 of NZ_OV350343.1, read as the reverse complement.
CCCAGGGCTTTACCTTGTTAGAGCTGCTTGTTGCGCTGGCACTGTTTGCCACCCTCGCCACTATCGCCATTCCTAATTTTGCACGCATTATTCAAGAAAATCGGGTTATTACCACGGCAAACGACTACAAACTCGCCTTAAGCTTCGCACGCAGCGAAGCGGTCAGGCGCAACCAATCTATTCGCCTACAGCCTGTTAGCAACGGCTGGAGTGCTGGCTGGGAGGTCGTCGATGACACAACGCCGCTGCGCACATGGCCCCAGTCCCAACACGATATCTCAGTGAACGGTGCGCCTGAGTCTTTCACCTTTAATAGCCAGGGTCGCCTTGTAACTGCAAGTTTCGCCTCCCAGGAAGTATCAATCACGCTGGACGATCGAGGCCGTTGTATCCGAGTGGAACCAAGCGGTATCTCCCGCGTATTAACGCGTCGCCAAGCCTGTGATTGATTCAACGTTGAGCCCTGCCATGCCTAAACAACAACGTGGAATTTCTCTGCTGGAGTCATTGATAGCGCTACTGGTGCTATCCATCGGTTTATTAGGGGTTGTTGGATTACAAACACAGTCGCTGGTACATAACCGTGCCGCCTATTTTGAAACTCAGGCAACCAATATGGCCCAAGATATGCTGGATCGAGTACGTGCCAATCCTGATCAAGCAGCCGTCTACGAACTGAGTATCGGCAGTACGGTGCTCGGTAGTGGGCTTCCCGCCAACGACCTGGCTGAGTGGGTGAATGACCTTGCTAGCGCTCTGCCCAGTGGTGAAGGGGGAGTTACGATCAATAATCGACGTATCAATGTCACGGTACGCTGGGCAGACGCTTCAGCCCCTGAAAATACGCGCCAAATTCAGCTTGTGTCGGAGCTGTAGCATGGACGACCAAATGCCTACAGCTCATCACTACCCTACGTCGCAATCAGGGTTTACCTTGGTCGAGTTGCTCGTCGCAATGGTTATCGGTTTGTTGGTAATGGCCGGTGCTACACAGCTATTTATCTCGTCTCAGCAAAGCTATCGATTTCAAACCGCGCTGGCAAATATGCAAGACGCTGGCCGGTTCGCGTTGGATACGTTAGCTCAAGAACTTCGCCAAGCGGACTTCAGCGGCGGCTGTGCGCCGTCACAAACGACCAACCATCTACGCAATATTGACGGTACTGAAAACGCCCATAACGCGATCCAGGCATGGAGTGATACAAGCAGCACCAACTTTGCATCGCAACTACTCAATCCTTTGGAAAGTCAGCACAGCGTCATGTTTCGTGGTGGGCTTATCTCTCGTACCGGTTTCGCTAGTAACTCGCTAACCATTAGTGATACGGCCACCTCCGCTTCCGCTCTCACTTTTACCCTCAACCGAAACGTAGACAGCCTGTATCGCAATCAGTTGGTACTTCTCCAGAGCCTACAAACCTGCGATGTGTTTTATAACGCCTCAAGTAAGGACAACATGCTTCAAATATCGGCAGGCACCGAATGGCTAGACAATATGGATGTTGATAGCGGCAGCGAAGGAGGAGCAGGCATCCTCCCCTACAGCGTGGGTCAACCCGTTTCTCTTAGTGCCCTTAACAGCGCGCTTTACTATGTTGGCCAAGATCCGGAAAACGATGTGCCCCCTTCTTTGATGCGTTTGAATCTCAGCCAGAGGACACCGCACAACGAAATAGTCGCCAGTAACGTCGTCGCCCTGCGTACCGCCTTCTTAATTGATGACGCCTATCTTCCCCCTGACCAACTCAGTAACGCTCAGTGGGAAGAAGTGCGTGCGCTGCGAATCAGCCTAATCGTACAAAGTGATCAAGCCAATTTACGTCGCACCGCGACAACGATTGCCACCGGGAATTTTCGCGACGATAACGCCTTCAACGCCGATGATGGCCGCCTTTACCAAGCTTTCACCACCACTATCTCGTTGAGGAACCGCTAGCATGAAAGGTGCAGGCGGTTCCCAGCAGCGTGGCATGGCGCTTGTTTTAAGCCTTATTTTTCTCGCTATCATCACGATTCTCAGCCTCTCCTCTATGCAGGGGGCGATTACTCAAGACCGCATGGCGGCCAACCAGCGAGACTACACTGTCGCTTTTCAAGCGGCGGAAGCCGCCCTGCGTAACGCTGAAAATCAGCTTCAGAACGATATAGTTTTTAGTAATGGCTGGCGTACTCATCAAATGAATATTGATGAATTGTCTCGCAACCCGCGCTATCGCGTGCAGCCAATGACACCGCTGGGCTCACGCCCCAACAACGCAGGCGTAGAACTGGTTGAAATGCTCTATCGCATTGAAGCGCAGGGCTTTGGGCTAGGAGAAGATACCAGCGTTACGCTGGAAGCTCTCTATGTTCGCCAGCAGCAAGTGGAAGCGCCATGAAAACAAGATCCATCAAAGCTAGTTCTATAAAAACCAGGTCTATAAAAACCAGGTCTATAAAAATTGAGCTCTTCCGCTTGTCGACCGCCGCGTTGGCACTCGTGCTATCGCTTGGCTATACCACCCCAGCGTCATTAGGTGCTGGTGTTTTCCCGCCTGACCCGCCACCTGAAGAGCCGTCTCCAGACCCTCCTGGAGAGCTGGACCCAGATCCGGAACCAGAGCCAGAACCTGAGCCAGAGCCTGAACCAGAGCCAGAGCCACCGATTGGTGGAGGCGATGACGGCCCCATTGATGAAGACTATGAGATACCTGAAGAACAAACTGGTATTTCATCAGCGCCGTTAAACGTGGTTAGCCGTGTTCCACCTAACGTACTGCTGATCTTGGATAACTCAGAAAGTGGTCAGGAAGGCTTGGATGGCCGCGTGGCTGTGGGTCGTGAACCAGGTGATAGAGAAACATCCCTCTGTCAGGGCAGCAGTTTAAATCCAACTAACTGTCCTGCGGGAGCACGCTCGCCTCTCAGTAAATCGAGCATTATGAAGCGCGTCGGCGATGATCTAATTGAACGCTACCGAGGCGATATTAATATGGGCCTGATGGCCTACCAGCAGAACCCTGCCTCTCGAACACGGGACAACGCCTTTAGTGGTAGCACCGTCGTATGGCGGCTGACTGAGCGTGCGCTTGAGCCGCGATACTCTACCAATGCTAACCCAAGTTGGTATAACCCTGACTTTGAAGGCGCATGGAATGCGACCACGAAACGCTATCGGGCACGCTTACCAGGGCTAAATATTTACGCCTTTTTTAACGTTGGCGTACCCGGCTATATGTTTGAAGAGAATTTCAGTACTGGTCTACCCACTAACGATATCACCGAGTACTGGCGGCGTATTTCCAACCCAACGGCAACGTCTGATCAGTTATCAGAGCGTTACCGTAGCCTTACTAGTGGCTCTTCAGGCTCACCCTTTATTGGCGACGGCATTTCTTATAGCTCACCCGTTAGGTCTAACTTCACCTTACCGTTAGTCGACAGCTTACGCCAACGGGGGATTCCTAACTGGGGATCGCATACCGCATCAATACAGCTGAACCAGTGGGAATGGCGAACCACCTCTTCGCCAGGCTTAGGCTATTTACACGTACCTATTGGTGGATTAAACGCCGATGGAACGGTTAACGACGCGCACTGGGTGGCGATCGAAACAAAACTGGGCTCTCAGCGACATGAGTGGAATGGCTCAGGCAACCCCATGACAGACCCGAACTGGCCGCTAATCGCGACGGGCTTAACGCCTATCGAAGGCACCATGTATACCGCTCGAGATTACTTTTTAAATAATACGGGGAGAAATAGCGCATTTCGTAGCGATCAGGGACAGCGCTCAAACATCGCCATTCCTAATATCAATAACCCCGATGCCCAGCAGTGTTTGGTCAACGCCAATATTTGGCTAACCGATGGTCTGCCTTCGGTTGATCGTAACGGTAATTCGCTAGGCAATAACGTGAGCGGCGCGCTGGCCAGCGCCGAGGCGGCTATTAAACGACTTTACGACGACACCAATGCGCAGCTTTCCAACCCCGTTAAAACCTACGTTGTCGGCTTTAACCTGCCGCCAGATATTGCCAACCTGCCCAATGTGTCCGACGACCCTCTTGGCGATCTAGCCCGTGCAGGTGGTACCGAACGTGCCTATTTTGCTAACAACGAAGCCTCACTTAACCAGGTGATGCAGCAGGTATTGGGTAATATTATCGCGGCCTCCCAGTCCAACACCTCTGCGGCGGTCAACAGCGATGAATTTGGGCTTGAAGACGGCAATTTACTGTTTACCGCTGGTTTTAGAAGCGACGATTGGTCAGGCCGCCTAACGGCATCGGTGATTCAGCCAGATGGCAGCCGCAGCGAACGATGGAATGCACAAACCACACTTTCTCAACAGGCTGGCAATCGCCGCCTGTTGACGTCTAAACGCTTAGACGATGGTCAACGCGTCGGCGCCCTGTTAAGGCCTGAAAATAGTGGCTTCACCAGCGCCGAAATCAGTTGGTTACAGGGTGTCAATGTTCAGGGACTTCGTCCTCGCACCAACGCGCTATTGGGCGATGTTATCAACGCCAGCCCCGTGGTTTTGCAGGGTAACGAAACACGTGCATCGCTACTGCTGGTGGCTGCCAACGACGGAATGCTGCATGGTTTTAACGCTTCCAACGGCCGTGAGCTATTTGCTTACCTGCCTGCCGAGCTTACCCAAGGTGATACGCCCGCCCTACGTACACTAACCCGCGAGGACTATAACCACCGCTACTTTGTAGATGGCACGCCTGCCGTGCGTGAGGTCAATATCCAGGGCGGCCCGGATGCCGTGGCCGTAGGCACTATGGGAGCTGGGGGCCGCACGGTATTTGCCTTAGATGTTAGTGAGCCCAGCAACATGAGCACAACCGACGTACTGTGGGAGTTTCGTCACCCAGAACTGGGTGCCGGGGTTAGCGAGCCCACTATTACGCAGCTGACTGATGGCACCTGGGTCGCCATTTTTGGCAACGGCTACAACAGCACCGGTTATCAGGCGTCGCTATTTGTGGTGCGTCTCACCGACGGTAAACTCATTGCTCATTTAAAAACCAATACGGGCAGTGGAGAGACACCTAATGGTTTGGCCACACCAACAGTAACCGCTTGGCCGAGTTTTTCAGGTGCCCGCTTCGCCTACGCAGGTGATTTAGCAGGTAATTTGTGGCGTTTCCCGCTTACCAACACCGGTAGCGTGAACGCGCTATACACCGGCCGATCTGACCAGCCAATTACCTCGGCTCCTGCCGTGACACTAAGCAACAACTCGCCTGATACGCTGATGGTGCTATTCGGCACCGGCAGCTACTTCCGCAGTAGCGATATTGGCGACAGCTCAACGCAGCAGCTCATTGGTTTACAGGACCGTGTTGACCGTAGCCTCTCATTTACATCGGCCAACTTAGCCACACAGCGCATCACCGGAAACGCGACGCGTGATGGCTTCAATTTACGCGCTAGCACAAACGCGGCCCCCACCAGCAGCCAGCGGGGCTGGCGTTTGGAGCTGCCCTCTGGCGAGCGGGTGATTGCCGGGCCTTCTATCTCAAGCACCCTGCCCCGACGGGTGCGGTTTTCAACACTGTTACCCGATGAATCCGACCCCTGCGGCGGTGGGCGTAGTGGTTTCTTTATGTCACTTCTGGCCGACACGGGTGGCAGCGGTGGCAAGACCACCTTTGACTTTAACGGGGATGGTAAAGAAGACAGCGATGAAACCATTAATGGCGACGCCATTACCGGCTTACAAGCAGGTACTGGCGAACGCTTGGTTGGCGTTAACGATGGCAATATCGAGCAGCTATTTGTGGGTAATCCAGATGACCCAAATGCCTCGCCTAACGGCGATGGTTCAATCACCATTGGCTTTAGCAATGACCATTTAGGTCGCCGTTCCTGGCGGCAACTGAGTGGCGAAGAAAACACCAATTAAGCTAGTTGTAAAAAAAGGGGCGGAGCGCTTTGCGCTCCGCCCCTTATGACAACAAGGCTATCGCTGTCTAAACGTTAATCGATTAACGGCAGCAGCGCATTTAAGCTATCTCTTGCATCGCCGTAGAACATCCGCGTGTTATCTTTGAAGAACAGCGGGTTCTCAATGCCAGAGTAGCCAGTGCCTTGGCCGCGTTTGCTGACAAATACCTGCTTGGCTTCCCACACCTTCAACACCGGCATACCGGCGATAGGGCTATTGGGATCTTCCTCGGCCGCTGGGTTTACGATGTCATTGGAACCGATCACGATCACCACGTCAGTGCTTGGGAAGTCGTCGTTGATCTCATCCATTTCCAGCACGATATCGTAGGGCACTTTAGCTTCAGCGAGCAGCACGTTCATGTGCCCAGGCAGACGCCCGGCCACCGGGTGAATACCAAAGCGCACGGTTTTACCGGCTGCGCGCAGCTTACGCACTAAGTCACTTACCGCACTCTGTGCTTGCGCTACCGCCATGCCGTAACCCGGCACGATAATCACGCTATCTGCATCGTTTAAAGCGCTCGCTACACCGCCTGCATCAATGGCGACCTGTTCGCCCTCAATTTCAGCTGCTGGCCCTTGAGCACCACCGAAACCGCCCAAAATCACGTTAACGAAGTTGCGGTTCATCGCCTTACACATAATGTAAGACAGGATCGCCCCTGAAGAACCTACCAGGGCGCCGGTGACAATCAACAGATCGTTGGAAAGCGTGAAACCAATCGCCGCTGCGGCCCAGCCGGAATAGCTGTTCAGCATCGACACCACCACCGGCATATCTGCACCGCCAATGCCCATAATCAGGTGATAGCCAATGAAGAACGACAGCGCCGCCAGCACGATTAATGTCCAGAAGCCTGCGCCGTTGAGGTACATAATCGCAAGCAGCAGAGAAATCGCCGCAGCACCGGCGTTGAGCATATGCCCACCCGGCAGTTGGCGAGGCTTGCCATCCACCTTACCCGCCAGCTTACCGAACGCAATCACAGAGCCGGTAAAGGTCACCGCACCGATGAAAATGGCGAACACCACTTCAATCTGCAAAAAGGTCAGTTCATCAGGGGCCTTCGTGGCCACCAACGCGGCAAAGGCAGAAAACTCTTGCATAGCGCCATCGGCGGCTTGTGCTGCCAGTACCCGGCGACGCTCTAAATCTGCGCTCCAGGCAACAAAAACCGCTGCCAAACCCACAAAACTATGTAGTGCCGCTACCAACTGAGGCATTTCGGTCATTTCGACCTTGCCTGCCACGTAAACACCAATCCCAGCACCGATCAGCATTGCCGGAATCAGCCACCAGTAGCCACCAATACCTGGTCCGAAGGAGGTAAAGAACACCGCTACGGCCATACCCACAATGCCGTACCACACGGCACGCTTGGCTTTTTCCTGATTACTCAGGCCACCTAGCGATAAAATAAATAACACACTTGCCGCAATTGCCGCGGCAGATACGAATCCTTGTCCTAACATCTCGTTTCTCCGCCGCTTAGGATTTTTGGAACATGGCGAGCATCCGGCGTGTCACCAGGAAGCCACCCACGATATTAATCGACGCAATAAGTACCGAAATGGCCGCCAGCACGATAACGACGCCACTGCCTGAGCCGATTTGCAAAATTGCCCCTAAAATAATGATGCCTGAGATGGCATTAGTGACCGCCATTAGCGGCGTATGCAGCGAATGACTCACCTTCCAGATCACCTGGAAGCCAATGAAACAGGCTAATACAAACACGATGAAGTGCTGCATAAATGAGGCAGGGGCTATTTGACCCAACAACAGCATTAACGCGCCACCCACCGCCAACAAGCCGGCTTGCCGCTTGGTTTGTGCTTTAAAGGTGGCCAGCTCAGCTGCTTTCTTCTCTTCAGGCGTTGGTTCTTTCTCTTTTTTCTTTGGCTTCGCCGCGGCAATGGCTTTTACTTTGGGCGGCGGCGGCGGGAAGGTGACTTCGCCCTGGTGCGTGACCGTGGCACCGCGAATGACATCGTCTTCCATGTTGTGATGGATGACGCCGTCTTTCTCCGGCGTGAGATCGGTCAGCATATGGCGAATGTTGGTGGCGTAAAGCAGCGACGCCTGGGTGGCCATGCGTGAGGGGAAGTCGGTATAGCCAACCACCACTACACCGTTATCAGATACCACACGCTCATCTGGCTTGGTTAAATCACAGTTGCCGCCTTTTTCAGCGGCTAAGTCGATAATCACCGAGCCAGGTTTCATAGCCGCGACCATATCTTCCAGCCACAGCTTTGGCGCGGGCCGACCTGGAATCAGCGCCGTGGTGATAACGATGTCGACATCCGGTGCTTGTTCGCGGAAACATTCCAGCTGTTTCTCGCGAAACTCTGGGCTGGAGGGTGAGGCATAGCCACCGCTTTCCGAACCGTCCTGACTATCTTCAAAATCGAGGAACAGGAATTCAGCGCCCATGGATTCAATCTGCTCGGACACCTCTGGGCGTACATCAAATGCACGCACCACAGCGCCAAGGCTAGTCGCGGTACCAATAGCCGCCAAGCCCGCCACACCCGCGCCGATCACCAATACTTTGGCAGGAGGAACTTTACCCGCGGCCGTTACCTGCCCAGTAAAGAAGCGACCAAAGTTATTGCCCGCCTCAATCACCGCACGATAGCCCGCAATGTTGGCCATTGAGGAGAGCGCATCCATTTTCTGCGCTCTAGAAATACGCGGAACCATGTCCATCGCAATAACAGAGGCGCCCTGAGCTTTACAGGTGTCCAACAGTGCTTCGTTTTGTGCTGGCCAGAAGAACGCAATCAGCGTCTGGCCTTCCCGCAAATAGTGAGCCTCTGTTTCCGAAGGTTCACGGACTTTAATCACCACGTCCGCATCACGCCACAGCGCTTCCGCGCTTTCCACAACGCTGACACCCGCGTCGCGATACGTGTCGTCATTAAAGCCCGCGGCAGCCCCTGCGCCTGCTTCCACCAGGCATTCATGGCCCAGCTTTTGAAGCTGCTTTGCGCTCTCAGGAGTAAGCGCTACACGCGCTTCTCCTTGAGCTGTCTCTTTCGGTGCGCCTATTTTCACACGCTTTCTCCCTTGGTTAGCCCATTTCCAGCGCCATTACCAAAACACTCGCGTTTTCACCCTTGGTTATTGGGCGCTGGGCATTATTACTGACACGCGTCGCCGCGCCAGATAGCAGTTTAGGATCTAACGCGGCGACTGCCAGTTACTATTCAACCTTCGATTCAATTGGGTTGTTTAACTACAACACTACCCTTTTTAACAACGATTCCCCACCAAAAGTTAGAGAAAACTACTTCCAAAGTACCGCAGTCAATTCACCCTACCAGTGCTTAACTGAAGTAGTGGGTAGGGCAATAATGATTAACTGCCAACAACGCCCACACCTGCATGTGGTGTAGCACAAGCAACAATACTTGCTACAGCATTTGTAACAACACTCACAACAACATGCTTAACAACGCAGGAGAGCCTCTTATGTGGACTAAACCGACGTATCAAGACATGCGCCTTGGCTTTGAAGTAACGCTGTATATCTCTACCCGCTAATCTCTAGCTACTGAGCCGCGGCCCCTGCCTGCCTTATTGGGTTTATATCAGGTAGGGGCTTTCACCCAGGATTCATAGCACATCCACAGCACCAACGTAGAAGGCCAGTCTATGCAGATTTTAGTTCTTGGGGCTGCCGCAGGCGGCGGTTTTCCCCAATGGAATTGCAACTGCCCAAACTGCTACCACGCTCGCCTGGGCAGTGCCGATTATCAACCTCGCACCCAATCATCGATTGCGTTGAGCGTGGATGGCAAGCAGTGGTTGCTATGCAATGCGTCCCCTGACATTCGCACCCAGCTCAATGCCAACCCAGAATTATGGCCAAGCGAGCTACGCGGCAGCGGTATTCGAGGCGTGCTGCTGGTGGATGCCCAGATCGATCATGTCACCGGGCTACTTTCCCTAAGAGAGGGCTGCCCGCTGGATATATGGTGCACGCCCAATGTGCATCGCGATTTATCTAGCGGTTTTCCGTTGTTCCCGATGCTGGAGCACTGGGGCGGGCTACGCTGGCAGCCGATTGGTTTGGAGGATCATCAGGAGGTTGTCGAGTTTTCGATTCCCTTCCTACCAGATATCGCGCTCACCGCCTTTGCGCTACACAGTAATGCCCCGCCCTACTCGCCACGGCGCGGCGCGCCCTCCTGCGGTGATAATTTAGGCCTGTACATTGTTGACCGCCGCAGCGGACAGTCGCTGTGCTACGCCCCAGGGCTTGGCAACCCCACACCGCTGGCCATGCGTTTCTTAAACGCCGCTGATGTGGTGATGGTGGATGGCACCCTGTGGGAGGACGACGAAATGCAGGCACTGGGCGTTGGCACCTCTACAGGCCAACAGATGGGTCACCTCGCGCTCAATGGCAGCGGTGGTATGTATGAGCTACTGAACGACCTACCCAGCAGCACACGGCGCATTTTGATTCATATCAACAACACCAACCCAATTTTAGACTGCGCTAGCTGCCCCGCAAAAACATTGCAGGCCGCAGGCATCGAAACGGCTTACGACGGAATGAAACTTACCTTATAGGCCTACGCTCACAGAGCTTAGATTAATTGAATCTTAGTTTATTAGAATTTAGACCAAAGAAGATTAGATTAAAAAAGCACTAGGTTAGTAGGTTTTAAAACATAGTAGCCCAGTAAAAACTGGGGAAATAGAGCCTAATAAAATACAACTCAGGTAAATATAAATTTTAAGAACAGAATGTGAATAAAAAGAACTTTAATCAACAACCCTCTTGGTTAATTAAATCTATGAAAATATAAGTTAGCTAGCTCATCAACAGTTATATTAGATATTCCAACAATAACAATCAGGAGGTCGATCATGGCGCTGACAGCGATGATGCCCTGCGCTTCTGCCACCCCACTCAGCCGGGAGGCGTTCCGTGAAGCGCTGATGAATAAAGGACAGTACTACCATCTTAACCACCCCTTTCAACAGGCGATGGCTAGCGGAGAGCTTACCCAGGAACAACTGCAAGGCTGGGTGGCTAACCGTTTTTACTACCAGTTGATGATTCCCCAAAAAGATGCCGCGCTGCTGGCCAACTGCCCAGATGCCGCTACCCGCAGGCGATGGGTGCAACGCCTGCTTGACCACGACGGCCACGACGGAGATGAAGGCGGGATTGAAGCCTGGTTAGCCCTAGGTGAAGCCGTAGGGCTACACCGTCATACACTGCTTTCCCAGGAGCGTGTGCTACCCGGCGTGCGCTTTGCGGTAGATGCTTACCGCCACTTTGTCGCCCGTGCCCCCTGGCAGGAGGCAGCGATCTCATCGCTTACCGAGCTGTTTGCTCCTCTTGCCCACCAAAACCGCCTGGACACTTGGCCCCAGCACTACCCGTGGATTAACGAGCAAGGCTATCGCTACTTTCGTAAGCGGCTCAGTGAAGCCCGCCGAGACGTCGAGCATGGCCTGGAAATCGCCTTAGGCGTGTGTACGACGGTGGCGCTGCAGCAGCGCGCGCTGGACATTTTGCAATTTAAGCTCGATGTGCTGTGGAGCATGTTGGATGCCATGACCATGGCTTATCAGTTAGACCGCCCGCCTTACCACACCGTCACCCGCGAAGCGGTGTATCACCGTGGGCTTGAGCACTCACATTACTAGGCAATGATCGACTAGCGTTGGGGAAATCACCATGTCACAGCAACTCGTCATATCACATCACGATATTTACCAGCTGCGACGCGGTTGGCGCTTACAGTGGGAAGCCATTCAAGGCTGCCACGTTATTCTTTATCCCGAAGGCATGGTCAAGCTCAGCGCGACCGCCGGAGCAATTCTTGAACAGGTCGATGGCCACCGATCTATCGCTGACATTATCGCTACTCTACAGCAGCGCTACCCAGGCGCGGAGACCCTAGCAGACGACGTCGTGCAGTTTATCGATGAAGCCCGCAGCAACGGCTGGCTAGCCGTGAAGGAGGTTCATTGTGGTTAATAACAACATGGTTAATCAAAACACGGGTAACCCAGCCGCTGAAGCGACCTCACCGCCCTTATGGCTGCTGGCGGAACTCACCTACCGCTGCCCGCTGCAGTGCGCTTACTGCTCTAACCCGCTGGCATTTACCCGCTACCAAAACGAGCTGGATACCGACGCGTGGTTTAGCGTGCTGCGCCAGGCCCGAGCCATGGGCGCGGCTCAGTTGGGGTTTTCCGGCGGCGAGCCGCTGATTCGCCAAGACCTTGAAGCGCTGGTAAGCGAAGCACGCCAGCTAGGCTTTTATACCAACCTGCTGACCTCCGGGGTGGGTCTCACGGCCCAGCGGGTAGACTCCTTGGCAGAGGCAGGTCTTGATCATATCCAGATTAGCCTGCAAGCCGCCGACCCCGAACTGGCCCAGGCACTGGCGGGTTCTGCCAAGGCCCACGCTAACAAGTTGGCCATGGCTAAGGCCGTTAAAGCAGCCGGCTATCCTATGGTTTTGAACGTGGTCTTGCACCGGCACAATATCGATCAAATTGGCGATCTGATTGCCCTCTGCGATGAACTAGGTGCGGATGCGGTTGAGCTGGCCAACTGCCAGTATTACGGCTGGGCGTTTTTGAACCGACAGGCGTTAATGCCTACCCGTGAACAGCTGGTACGTGCCGAAGCAGAAACCAATCGCTGGCGTGAAACACTCGCTGCACGTGGCCGCGATATGTCATTACTATTTGTGGTGCCAGACTACTTTGAGCAAGCGCCTAAAGCGTGCATGGGTGGTTGGGGCAGTATCTTTATGACCGTTGCCCCAGACGGCGCCGTGTTGCCCTGCCACAGCGCCAGGGAGTTACCAATGGCGTTTCCGAACGTCAAAGAGACGTCGCTGCAAGACATTTGGTACCAAAGCGATGCTTTCAACCGTTTTCGCGGCACCCAGTGGATGCCTACGCTTTGCCAGCAGTGCGACGATCGCGATAAAGACCATGGCGGCTGCCGTTGCCAAGCCTATTTATTAACCGGCGATATGAACGCTACTGACCCCGTATGCCAGCACTCTCCCCAACATGGGTTGTTAGAGAGTTTAATCGCAGAAAACAGCCAAAACACGCCCGATCAAGCGACTCTTATCCCCCGCAATGCCCGCCAGTCAAAGCAGTTGCAAACAAAGCAGTTACAGAATCAGGTTGAAAGTCAGACTGACCGTCAAAGTCAAAATAGTTCAGCGGCGCCTTCGCCCCGCCAACCACCCGAGCTGATTTATCGGCAATAAATCTATTTATCCGTAACAAACCTGGTTAACAGTTCTGGTTAACAGTTGCAGACCTATTAAGGCTCGCAGGTAGCTCGCTCAGCATGAGCGGGCAACTGCGGGCAAACGGCTGCTAACGAATGACCGCTCGCTTGCCAGCCATCCACCCCACCGGGGTACCAATATAGCTCTTCATAGCCCATTGCCTCGGCACGCCGAGCAGCGTTCCAGGAAAGCCAGCAGTCAGCCCGGCAGAAGAATACTAGCGGCGCCGCCTCTGCATACTCACGAAACACATCAAGTGCATCGGTGAAATAGTCGATCCACTCATCTTCCAATGCAGGTGCGCCAACGTTGGGCAGCCAAACGCTGTTAGGAATGGTTAGATGAGGGCTATCTTGCAAAAACAGGCCGTCGCTCCAGGGCAGCGCATTAACATCCACTAATATCACTGGCGGTGCTTCTACAAGGGCTTGAAAGGCATGATCATCTAACGTGGTCACCCCTGGTAGCGGTGCAGTAACCGGTGCTTTAAAAGGCGGCAAGCGGTAGCCTTCTTGGTTAAATGCCGCTGAGGGCGCTTCAGCGAGTGCCGCTCCGCTGAATACACCAGATGCCCAAGCCAAACAGAGGATATAGCGGCGCACAGAGTGCGCCGAAGATTGTGCCAACATAGTGACATTACTCCCAATCAAACGGGCAGGCGGTACAGCCCTCCATTTGGGCCATTTGGAAGTTTCCATAGTGGATGCGAGCACCCGTCATATCCGCATCATTGAGGCGCGCGATGTTCATTTTGGCTTCTTGCAGATTAGCATCGCGCAGGTCCGCTCCGATCAGGTTGACCTTATTCATCCAGGCCATTTCCAGATTACTGCCCATCAGCGTCGTTCCCTGCATGCTGGCGCCAGAAAGCCGGGCAAACTCCAGGTTAGCGCCAGTCAAATCAGCATGGTCAAACGTCGCGCCCTGGGCATAGATACTCCAGCTATCCAACCCAATCAAACTGGCATGGGAAAGATCGGCACCACGTAAATGAGTGCTAGGCATACGCGCGCGATTGAGGTTGGCATGTCGCAACGATGCGCCTTCAAAATCCACGCTGCGTAGGTTGCTGTGGCGGAAATCAGCGCCCTCTAGATTGCTGCCCGCAAAGTTAGCGCCTTGTAAGTCAAGATTGGAAAAGTCGCCACCGGATAAATCCATATTGGCGCATTGAGTACCTGGCACCAGCTCACAGCCGTTATGCACAGGCGGTTGATACTCTTCAACATAATCGTCGGCAACGACGCTGCCTATCGCGCTCAGACAGAGAAAAATCGCCGTCGTTTGGCGGCTTAATACAGGTAGAGCATTACGCGTTATCATTATTGTTCTCTCCATTACCGTTAATGTTATTCAAAAAAGGGCGGCAAAGGCCGCCCAAGAGGGGTCAATAACTTAACGGTTAGCCAGATCTTGAACGAAAGATGGCAGCTTGAAGACCCAGAACGAGCCGCCCTGAGCAATCGGCCGCGTCAGTTCAGCCATATCACCGCCCCAGAGAGGAACCGCGCCGCCATAACCGGCAGTAACACCAATGTACTGTTCACCATCCATTTCCCAAGTTACCGGTGGTGAAATGATGCCGGTGCCTACCTGGAACTTCCAAAGCTCTTCACCGGTTTCAGCGTGGAAGGCTTTGAAGTAGCCATCACCCGTACCGGTAAATACCAGATCACCGTGGGTCGCTAACACGCCTGCCCATAGCGGCATGGGTTCTTTATGCTCCCAAGCGTACTCACCAGTGACTGGATCAACAGCGCGTAGAATACCGACGTGGTCGTCGTACATACGCTTAATGCGGAAGCCCATACCTAGGTAGGCCGCGCCTTCCACGTACTCGACTTCCTCGGTCCAGTAATCTTCTTTCCAGTGGTTACCCGGCACGTAGAACAGCCCCGTATCTTCACTGTAAGCCATGGGGTTCCAGTTTTTACCGCCTAGGAACGGTGGTGAAACCTCAACCGATTCGGAGCGGGTTTGCCCTTCTTCCAAGCGCGGAGGACGCTGGCCTTCAGCCTCAACCGGGCGACCGGTTTCTAGATCAATGTGGGTGGCCCAAGTGATGTTATCGACAAAGGGGAAGGCGTTGATGAGCTCGCCGTTGGTCCGATCAGTGACATAGAAGAAGCCATTACGGTCAGCGTGGGCACCTGCATTCACCGTTTGGCCATTCTCATCTTCGTACTCAAACAATACGATCTCGTTATTGCCCGAGAAGTCCCAGGTGTCGTTGGGCGTGTGCTGATAGAACCACTTCACTTCACCGGTCGAAGGGTCGATACCCAACTGACCCGAAGTATAGAGGCTGTCGTAGTCCGACGGATCGCCGTCTTCTGAAGTGCGTGCCCAACCGTTCCAGGGGGCCGGGTTACCCGCGCCAATGATGATGGTATTGGTGTCAGGGTCGAAACTGGCGCTCTGCCATGGCGCGCCACCACCTTGGCTCCAGGCTTGTACTTTGCCGGTTTCGCTATCGGGGTCATCGGGCCAGGAAGGCGCGTTGGCATCACCTGTCGGAGTGCTCTCTTCACCGTTCAAACGTCCCATGTGGCCTTCAACAAAGGGCCGCATCCAAATCTCTTCGCCGGTTTCCGGATCGCGGGCATACAGCTTACCCACAATGCCGAACTCATCCCCCGAAGAGCCATGAATCAGCAACACGCGACCTGTTTCGCTATCTTCTACAATCGTTGGCGCACCGGTCATGGTGTAGCCCGCGCGGTGGTCACCAAAGCGTTCGCGCCACACCACGTCACCGGTATCTTTATTCAGCGCCACGATGCCAGCATCCAACGTACCGAAGAATACTTTATCACCATAGATGGCCGCACCGCGGTTCACCACGTCACAGCAGGGGCGGATATCGCTGGGCAGGCGATGGTTGTAAGACCACAGCCGCTGGCCAGTGCGCGCATCAATAGCAAAAATACGTGAGTAGGAGCCGGTAACATAAATGACGCCTTCATGGATCAGCGCCTGAGATTCTTGGCCACGCTGCATTTCATCGCCAAACGAGTGGGACCACGCAGGGGTCAGCATTTCGACGTTATCTGCGTTAATTTGATTAAGCGGGCTATAGCGCTGTGCTTTCACGCCCATGCCGTACATCAACACCGTTTCAGTGTTGTTATGGTCATTGAGAATATCGTCCCAGGTCACCTCGCTGGCGTGGGCTGTCATCGCAACACCCCCAACGCCTAGGGCAGAGGCGTAAGCAACGGCGGCGGTGAGTGTACGCAGGCGAAAGGGCCACGAAATTTTGCGGGCTGACGTGTTGTTATTGATAGCGTATGTCATGGGTTTTCCATCCGAGTAATGATCACAATGCAATGGCTGCAAAGCGGCCAAGCTGCTGCTTGCGTGGTGCCAGCAAGACTAAGTCCAGCTTAGAAGCTCGGATAACAAACCAATCTACCCCTCCAGTCGCGTTCTCATCCTGATTTAGCACTACTTCCAAAGGAGGAGCCTAGCGATGCCTAAGGTGCTATAGGTTCCAAAGGCCTGCCTGCCTAAGCTCACTCAAGTGACGATACATTGATCCCCTGAGGAGCATTTCCCATGACCATTACAAAAACCGTACTGACAAAAACAAGCTCAGCAAAACTGCCCTTACGCCTCAGCAGCCAAGTGGGTGCTATCGCCCTTGCCGCTTTGCTGGCTTCGCCGCTGGCCTGGTCTCACGGCAGCGTGACCCCTCAAGCCGTTGACATTAAAGACCTCGAACGCTTAGGCGACGAATGGCGGGAAGAGAACCCCTACCGGGATCATCCCCAGCAAGAACTCGCCATTGATATTGGTGCTCGCGCTTACAACAGCAACTGTGCCGCTTGCCACGGACTAGAAGCGAAATCCGGCGGCATCGCCCCGGACCTGCGCGAGTTGGAGAACGGCGCATGGGGCGATGAGTGGTTCAAAGAGCTGGTCACCAATGGCGCCGAGCGCAACGGCCGTGTACTAATGCCGCGCATGTCCGATTACGTTAGCCAAGAAGGGCTGTGGGCCATTCGCACGTGGTTGGAAACGGTCAGTATGGAAACGACTGGACAATAATTCCAACGCTGGGAGGCACCATGGCAACCCTAACCCCTTTCATCACGTTACAACGGCTCGCCGCGGCGATCGCCGCATCCTTTACCCCCGCACTCGTCGTGCTTTTCTGGCTACTGCTCGCGCTGCCGACCACCGCGTTGGCCACAGCGAGCACGGCTGAGCAGGATCCGCTTAACTCCTTTATGTGGCCTGTGTACCGCGAACGCTTTCTGGGCGACGCCCCCGTGGTGTTTGATGAGCGCGTCATCGTTAGCGCGCCAGGATTCGCCGAAGACTCAGGACAAGTACCCATTGAGCTAGACGCCAGCGCCTTAGAAACCAGCGGCGAGCCAATCACCGACATGATTGCTTGGGTGGATCTCAACCCGATTCCCCGCTTGTTTCGCTATTCCCCGATGAGCCATGGCTTAGCCAAGCTATCGTTAAACATTCGCTTGGAACAAGCCTCCGCGGTGCGCGTAGCGGTGAAACAGGGGGATACTTGGCATGTGGGCGGCACCTATATTGAAGCGGAAGGCGGCGGTTGCACCACACCCGGTATTGCCAGTGCTGACACCGACTGGGAAAACACCTTCGGTGAGCTGCAGGGACGGCTGTTTGCCAATAAAGACGAACAGCGGCTGCGGGTGCGCCTTTCTCACCCCATGGACAGCGGCTTAATCCCCAGCCAGCCAGCCTTTTATGTGCAGTCGTTTGAACTGTTGGATCAGCAGGGCGAGCAAGTGGCCGCCCTGGATATCGACGCATCGGTGAGCGCCAACCCCACCCTGGGGCTGCATATGCGCCCCTCTCCAGGCGGTTATGTGATTGGCGCGCGGGATAACAACGGCAACCGCTTTTCTATCGGCCTGCAGCCATGAAGGCGTGTTTTCTAGCCGCCTTCAGTACCTTGCTGATCACGCCGCTGGCGGCCAGCGAAGCGGTGATGTTCTGCGAACGCCCGCTCACCGCCCAGTCGGTCGCGGAAAACACCTGGATGGTGGAAGGCTTAAGAGAAGAACTCTCCACCAACAACTGCGGCCATATTGGCAACCAAGCGTTTATAACGACGCCCAGTGGTGTCATCCTTATCGACAGCGGCAGCAGTCCACACTTTGGCGAAGCCCTCAAAACACTAATTGCCCAGCACACCTCTCACCCCGTACGCTGGGTCTTGAATACCCATCACCACCCCGACCACTTTTTTGGTAATGCCGCCTTTGACGAGGCACAACACCTCACCTTAGCCAGCACTCGTGCGTTGATGGCCCGCGACCAGGACGCATTGATCGATAACGTAGAGCGACTAACCGGGCGCAGCTTGGAGCGCTTGCCTATTGCCCTACCCAACGTGATCGAGGCCGGCGAGATAACCCTTGGAAACTACCCGCTCACGCTTTTCGCCATGAGCGGCCATAGCGGTGGAGACCTAGTGATTATGGATCATGCCACCGACGTGCTGTTTTTGGGCGACATGGGGTTCTACCAACGTGCTGCTGCCACTGCTCACAGCCCAAGCCTGCAACAGTGGCGGGAAGAACTGAACGATCTACGCACACTCAACGCCAGCGTCGCGGTACCCGGCCATGGGCCCAGTGCGCCGCCCGAAATGATCATTGGCCAAACCACGCATTACCTTGAATGGCTAGACCAACACCTAAGTGACGTGGCTAGCGAAGGGCTTGGTGCAAACCATGCCTTGGCCGTTGAAATTCCCGACTCGTTTAGCACCATGGCACTCACCAAATACGAGTTCACCCGCAGCGTAATGCAGCTTTACCCACGCTACGAAGCACGGCTGCTGTGGGGCACTCCACACTAAGGAGCACGCCCATGCTACTTACCCTGGCAGATGCTACCGAACCTACTGACACCTTGGCCGAGTTACACAGTGATGCCCAAGCTATTTACTGGCTGGCTCGCTGCCCGCAAACGGGCGGCATGCAACTTTGGCAGTGGCCCGCCGACGGCAACGAGCCGCCGCGCTGTGCAGTAGAAGATGCGGTGGGTAGCCGCGTGAATCAGTACGGCGGCGGCAGCTACACGCCCCTACTAGGGGGCGTCGTATGGGTGCGCCAGTACGATCAAGCCATCATGCAGCTCGACCGCCACGGTGCAAGCTACTGCTGGCAACAGCGCCCGCAAACAGCCTACGGTGGGCTGTGCGCCGACCCTAAGCGCCAGCGGGTGATTGCGGTAGAAGAGGATTCTCAAGGTCAACGGCTGGTCGCCATTACTGACACCAGCAGAACTTACAAGAACAGGCAAGTGCTGGTTGAAGGCGCTGACTTCTACGGCGCAGCGGTATTAAGCGATGACGGCAACTATTTAGCCTGGGTGAGCTGGTCACTGCCTTATATGCCCTGGCAGCGTAGTCAGTTGAACCTCGCAAACATCGCAGCCGACGGTACGCTTCAATCCTTTGAAAGCTGGGACTTCGGCGCGGCGATTAGCCAGCCACAGTTTGACCCTCACAACGCGCTAATTTGCATGAGCGATCACACTGGCTGGTGGCAACCCTGGCAGGTTAACTTAGCCACCCCCGTTTGCCTGAGCAGCACCCCGGTAGATCACATCACCACACCGTGGCAGTTGGGTGAGCGCCAGCACGTATGGCGAGATAAACGGCAGGTTTACTGCCAACTGCACCAGGGGGCAGCTCATCTGTATCGCCGTTGCGGCGAGCAGGTGGAAGCACTGCTAACAGACCCTGGCCGCGTGGCAAGCACTACGCTGGCAGATCACGGTGATTACGCCATAGTGCAAAGCGCTACCTGCGGCGCACAGCTTATTCGTTTCAACGAAAATGGCTCACGCAGATGCTTAGTGGGTAACGTCGTGGGTAACGTAACGCAAAACCTAGTGACTGAAAATTCCGCCACTGCACAATGGCTGGAAACCCCCGTTGGCAACAAAGGCGAAACGGTACACGGTTTTTTCTACTCAGCCTTAGCCAACCGCGCTGCACCGCTGATTGTGCGCGTTCATGGTGGTCCTACCGCCGCCGCCTACCCTATTTATGACCCGCTAGTAGCCTACTGGCAGCAACAGGGCTTTCACGTTTTAGATATCAACCCACGGGGCAGTGGCAATTTTGGCCGCCGCTATCGAGAATGTTTAGCCGGCCAGTGGGGGATAAGCGATACTGAGGATGTCATCGCACTGGTTAACGCCGCCTGCACACACTTTGCGATCGATACAGCGCGCTGCTTTATTCGTGGCCAAAGCGCTGGCGGGTTTACCGCCCTCAATGCCTTGGCGGCCACGCCGCTATTTGCAGCGGCCACCAGCCTGTACGGGGTAACCGATGCGTTGACGCTGTCGGCAAAAACACACCGCTTTGAATCCGGTTACCTGGGCTGGCTAATCGGAGACGAAACCCAGCTCGCCCAACGCAGCCCCACCTACCACGTCACCCGTTGCCAGCGCCCATTAAGGGCACTGTTTATCCAGGGTGGCAAAGACGCCGTCGTGGTGCCAGAGCAAACTCATGCCATGGCGCGGCATATCGAACTCCACGGTGGTGAGGCACAAACACTGTTGTTTGATAACGAATACCACGGTATTCGACACCCCAAAGCTCGCCACACCATGCTGGACCGAGAGCTAGCCTTTTATCACTCTAGCCACATAACGACAGCACCAAGGTCGTAGCGCAACAATCCCTTAAGGTGCTTAAGATAATGGTTAACAACTATAAACGAGACCGCCCCATGACTTCGCCGCTCACACAACTTCGTAAGTTTGTCGCTCCTGAAATTATTTTTGGCGACGGAGCGCGCCACGCGGCAGGCAACTACGTCACTACGTTCGGGGCAGAAAAAGTGCTCCTGGTCTCCGACCCTGGCGTGCTTCTGGCGGGTTGGGTAGCCGATATTGAAGCCAAGCTACTGGAAGCCAACATTGCCGTTGTGCGCTTTACCGCCGTATCACCTAATCCACGTGTCGATGAGATTATGGCCGGTGCCGAGCTCTACCGAGAAACCGGCTGCAAGGCGATCGTGGCCGTGGGCGGCGGCAGCCCCATGGACTGTGCCAAAGGGATTGGCATCATCACCGCCCACGGCGGACACATTCTTGATTTCGAAGGTGTGGATACGATTCGCGTGCCCATTCCGCCGCTAATTTTCATTCCCTCAACAGCGGGAACGTCGGCAGACATTTCTCAGTTTGCGATTATTTCCGACCAGCAGCGGCGCATGAAATTTTCGATTATCAGCAAGGCGGTGGTTCCTGACGTATCGCTGATCGACCCAGAAGTCACTATGACCATGTCACCCTATCTAACCGCATGTACAGGGGTCGACGCGCTGGTGCATGCCATCGAAGCGTTTGTTTCAACTGGCAGTGGCCCGCTTACCGATGCCCACGCCCTTGAAGCCATGCGCTTAATTAGCAGCCATCTCGAAGCACTGGTGGCGAACCCCACCGACGGCGAGCTACGTGCCCAAGTAATGCTGGGCAGCATGCAAGCGGGGCTGGCGTTTTCAAACGCGATTTTAGGCGCGGTACATGCGATGTCGCATAGTTTGGGCGGCTTCTTGGATTTACCCCACGGCTTATGCAACGCCATGCTGCTAGAACACGTGGTGGCCTATAACTACGAAGCCGCCCCCGACCGTTTTAAGCGGGTTGCCGACGCCGTGGGTATCGACTGTCGGGGGCTGTCACAGCAACAGGTCAAAAAAGCACTGTTTCAGTACTTAGTTGATTTAAAGCACGCAGTTGGCCTGGGAGGAACCCTCGGCGTAATGGGCGTCTCACGCAGCGACGTGCCGTTTCTCACCAACCATGCGCTTGGTGACCCTTGCATTCTGACCAACCCACGCCGTTCCAGCTCACGAGACGTAGCGGTGGTGTACGAAGAGGCGCTATGAAAAAAGCCAGCGACCCCTCGGGCTTTTCGGTCAGTGACCTGCTCGGGCTTGGCCAGCAGTCAGCGCGTAAAAGCTACTATCGCGAGCTTTCAGTACTGCTTAGAAGAGCTTGAGGTTGAGCGCAACCGTTATAAATGGCTGTTCGAGAACGCGCTACACGGTATTTTTCAGGCATCGCTGTCCGGCAAACTGCGCGCTGCCAATCCGGCGCTTGCCGCCATGCTCGATGATAGTAGCGTGGTGCATACGCTCGAACGCTGTGCGCGCTTTGACGCGCTGTTTGTTAACGCATCTACTGGTCAACAGCTGCGCGACCTGCTGCTCGCGCAAGGGCACGTAACGGGCCAAACCACCTGGCTGCAAGGCGCCTCCGGGCATCAGGTACCCGTGGCAATTACATTAATACGTAAGCCCGCCGAGCTTGCTGGAGACGAAGACCTGATCGAAGGCTTTGTGGCAGATATTACCGAACGTGAGCGCGCCCGCCAGCATTTAGAAACACTCAATGCCCACCTGGAGGCACGGGTAGCAGACCGAACCCAGGCGCTTGAACGGCTCAACGAGGAGCTTAGAAGCGCCCGCGATGCCGCTGAGTTTGCTAACCAAAGCAAAGACCGCTACCTAGCTGCCGCTAGCCATGACCTGCTGCAACCCATGAACGCTGCACGCTTATTGGTAGCCTCGCTACAGGAGCGGTTGACTAACAGCGATAATTTGGCTCTGATTGAGAGTGTACAAAACTCACTGGAAGGTGCCGAAGCAATTCTTTCCGATCTGTTGGACATTTCACGACTGGATCACGGCCAGGTACAGCCACAACTACGCCACTTTAAACTCGACGATATCCTCAGCAATCTGGCTGATGAATTTACCCCTGTGGCCCAGCGCAAGGGGCTAACACTGCGCTACGTGCCTTCTCATCAAGCAGTGACAAGCGACCCTTATCTACTCAGCCGCATTGTGCGCAACTTTCTTGCTAACGCCTGCCGCTATACCCATCGGGGCGGCATCTGCCTGGGTGTCCGCCGTCATGGCGACGACAGCCTGGCCGTTCAGGTTGTCGATAGCGGTATTGGTATTCCCGAAAGTGACTACCGGCTTATTTTTCGCGAGTTTCACCAACTTAATGCTACCCGTGCGCGGGACCGCCAGGGCGTTGGCCTAGGGCTTGCGATTGTGGAACGGATTAGCCAGCGCCTTGAGCATCCGCTCTCTGTGCGCTCAGCACCCGGCCAAGGCTCCTGCTTTGCTGTTACGGTGCCCCGTGCCAGCGGAATTTCCTTTAGCCAAGCCCCCGCTCCCAGCGCGCCGCTCTCCGCTGACGATGAGTTTGAAGGTCTTCGCGTGCTGATCCTGGATAATGAGCCAACAATTTTGCAAGGCATGGCGCTGCTGTTAACTGAATGGAAAATCAGTTGCGATACTGCCCTGGATGTCGATACCGCTAAAGCCTGCCAGGAAGCACCGGATATGCTGCTCGTCGACCTTCACTTAGATGACCATATGACTGGCTTGGAAGCTATTCGCCAACTTCGCCAGCACTGGCACGACCCGCATCTGCCAGCCGCTATTCTCAGCGCCGACCGCTCTGACCACTGGCAGAGACGGTTGCGTCATGCTGGCGTGCCGCAGTTAAACAAACCCGTTCGCCCCGGCAAACTGCGCGCGCTGCTGCGTAGCCTGCTTAATGGCTAGCCTGAGTTTCCAACAAACCTGTATCTCCTTGCCTAACGGGGCGCAGGGAGTGCTGGCCTACGCGCCCCACTTAACCCGCGCTCACGTCAGCATTGCCATTGTGGCGGGCTATTTGGATGAGCCGCGCGCCCTGCCAGGGCTGGCTCATTTATTAGAACACGTGCTCACTACCGCGCCGCTGGAAGCGTCCTCTAACATCAGCCTGCTTACTTGGTTTTCCCAACACCAAGGAAGCCTGAACGCCCATACCGA
Organism: Halomonas sp. TD01; assembly: GCF_923868895.1. Taxonomy (GTDB): domain Bacteria; phylum Pseudomonadota; class Gammaproteobacteria; order Pseudomonadales; family Halomonadaceae; genus Vreelandella. The sequence continues at coordinate 1,573,351 of NZ_OV350343.1, read as the reverse complement.
TGACTACATCACCGATGTACATTTCTCGATATCAGCAAACAAACTAGAAGTAGCGGCGCTCACCGTTGCCAGCCAGCTCGCCACGCCTGCGTTTTCGCCATCAGTCATTGGCGCTGAAGTCGCTGCTATTGACGCCGAGTGGCAGGCCCGCCAGCACAGTTCGGCGATGCAACGATTGTCGGCCATCTCCACGCTCAGCGATTCACAGCATATTGGTGCGGGCTGCCGTCACGGTAACGCGCAAACCCTAGGTAGCGACATGACGCTATTATTTGAAGCGCTCACCGCGTTTCATCGCGCCTATTACCATGGCGGCCGCGTTAGTATCGCCATTATCAGCCCGTGGGCAGCGAAAGCGATGAACCGCCTGATTAAACGCATGGCAGCGCTGTTTAGCCCACCAATACCTTGCGCTCCTTCGCTTTCCATTGCGCCTCGTTGGAGCCGTCAGTTCAGCACGAAGGTAGCTAGTACGGGCAATACCGTTGAGCTACTGTGGCCGCTGTCCTCGGCCATTGCTCGTCACCAACTTACCGCTCTTGGCGACACTGCTGATCGGTTAAATCAAGGCCTCCTAGTGGAGCAGTTGCCTGATTCGATTACCGACTACCGCGCAACGTTGGCCCCTAGCGGGGCGACAGACGCTTTTAGCTTGACGCTAAGCGGCACTGCGACCCAGGACCAGGTGAAAGCCCTTGCGGCTGCCCTAAGTGAGCGCTTAGCCGCCCTGCTCGGCACAGCAACTAACGCTCATGGCAACCGTTGGCAGCCACCCGTTGATACGATGCAGTTAGCCCCGGCTTGGTTTGCACACGCCCGCCGCCAAGCGCTTACTCGTCGCTTTGCTACGCTGTCCTCTGAACATCAGCCAGTCACAAGCACGTTTGCGGCTAGTCATGCCCGTTGCCTACTGGGTAATACGCCTCCACCGCCCTCACCACACGCTTTTGATAGACAACCACCGGCTTACCCCGCCGTGCAGCATTGGTGCGGTCAGTACGGTGTTAGCGATGATTTCGCGGTACTTGCCACTACCGCCTGGGCGGCCTGTTTTGTGCCCGGCGCAGTGGTTGTACCCAGCCCGCTCACCGCTAAGCGGCTCGCTCGCCAGGCTATTGTCTTCAAGCAGGAGAACTCACCCCACGGCAGTTGGGTGATAGCGATGGGTAGTCAAGCCAACCACGCTATGGTGGCGCTGTTGGAAGACGCCGTGTTAGCTGCCTCTAAGGCTCAAGAAGGGATGCTGGCTCAGCAATTGATACAGCGCTTAACACCATTGCCTGCCGCGCCTGTGGTATGGGTTTCCCATAGCACAGGCGCCGCTGCCGTTTGCAACGCGCTAGCGAACTTGGCGAGCCGCGTAGCAATACGCGCTGAGCAGCCCTCCGCCAACCTATCGACCAGCACCGCCATCATGCGGACACTGAGCCTACCGGGAACTCCCAGCCAGCGATTACTATTGGCACTTGCGGAGCAGCATCACAGCGGGGCTTTTTTTCAGCAGGCACGCTATGACCATCACTTGGGCTATGTGGCAGCGGTTCGCAGTGGCGACGGCGCACCTTGCTCACTTGGCTATGTCGTGCAAACTAGCAATGTGGGGGAAATCAGCAAAGACGCGGGCTCGGCAGGGGGGAAGCCGTTAGAGGAAAAACGGATAGCGGAAAAGTTACAATCGATCACCGATGCCCTCTGGAAAACGTCGGATAGCGTTCTGCAGGCGCAACTGCCAACGCTAACACCGCCTGAAACGCCACTCGCGGCGCTGGTTCTCCAGTGGCAAAGCCTCTTAACAGGTACCAATCAGCCACTGCATCGCCTTGGACAACAACGCATCGATTCACAGGCACTTACCAATTTACTCACTCAGATAAACACCTTGGGCCATTGGCAAACCCACTGGCTGGATAGCGCTGGCCATTATGAAGTCAATCGCTGAGACAAACCGACAGCTGCGGCAAGTCAACGATTGAGGAACTGGGAGAAATCGATATCGTTGGCGGATAAAATCGCCTGTACTCGGCTGGTCACCCCCAGCTTGCGCAAGATCGCTGACACGTGGGCTTTCACCGTGGTTTCTGCAATATTAAGGTGATAGGCAATCATCTTGTTAGATTCACCGCGCGTCATATGCTCCAACACTTGTAGCTGCTTGCGGGTCAGCAGGCGCAGCTGTTCCGCGGTAAATCCCTGATCCTGGTGGCGACGCTTGCGGATACTGTCCGGCGCGCGCATCGCATCGGCAGGTAGAAAGATATTGCCTTCCAGCACTTGGGCAATGGCGTGGCGCATCTGATCACGAGGCAGTGACTTGGTGATAAACCCCGCCGCACCGCAGGAGACTGCCTGCAGAATAATCTGCTTATCCTCTTCCGCAGACACAATCACCACGGGAATCGTAGGCTGCTCGTTACGCAGCTGCAAAAGCCCTGTTAACCCATTCATGCCAGGCATATTTAAATCTAGCAATATCAAATCAAGATCTGGATCTTGCTGGGCATGGGCGAGGGCCGCATCAAAGTCTTCTACCTCGATAACCTCAGCATCTGCGTAAGCTTCACGGATCACTCGCGCCATGGCATCGCGCACCAGGGGATGATCGTCGGCAATCAGGAGTTTATACGTTGCTGTCATTATTATGGTTGCCTGTGGTTTAGCTAAATTCCGCTTACTGTATCTTTTCTGACACTCTACTAAGTCATCCGCCTTTATTGAAGCAACTTCCAACCAACAAGCAGGGATCAGCTACCTCTAAGGGATTTTTTGCTTAAAGGTGCTGGCGAATTCCTGCAGCGATTGAGTCAACCAAATGAGGGCAGGTTCATTGGCATACAGCCCGTGTTGAATCAGCGTCATGTTGAGTGCAGGCAGTTCTTTAGGTGGCGCGACGATACGCACCGGCAGCATCGTGATAAATCGCTCGGCCATTTGGCGTGGCAACGTCATGATCGCATCAGTGAGCGCCACGACCCGCGCTGCCGCAATATAATTTAAGTTCTTTGAAATCACTCGGCGGTTGAGCCCGTGCCGTACTAAACAACTATCGATGTTACTGGGTCTTAAACCGCTGATATCAGTCAGTGCCACATGGGCCTCACGGGCAAACTGCTGAATATCCAGTGCATCGCCTACGCGGCCATTACCAGTCGCGGCCAAACAAACCAACTCCTCATCCATCCAAGGGTGCTGTATGACACCGCTGGGCAGCGTGCTTTGGCTATCCAGCCCTACCACCATATCCACTTGTCGCTGTTCCAGTCCTTCACTGAGTACGCTGGGGGTGATCAGCTCAATGGTAAAGCTGATATCCGGCGCGTACGTCAGTAATTGGCTCAGAAACGCTGGATACATCACCTCTTCAAAATAATCCGTGGTGGCCAAGGTAAAATGCCGCGCGCTAGTGGATGGGGAAAAGCTGGCCGGCGGGGTAAGGCCTTCCTGCAACATTGTCAGCGCCTGCTGCACGACTGGCAGCAACGCCAGCGCACGGGGCGTTGGCTGCAGACCATTGTTGGTACGTATTAATAATGGATCTTCCAGCGCATCCCGCAACCGTTTTAACGCATGGCTAAGTGCTGGCTGGCTTAGATGCAGCGTTTCTGCTGCGCGAGTGACATGGCGCTCACGCATTAGCGCCTCAAATACTAGCAGCAGGTTTAGGTCGAAATGGCGTAGCGAGCGCATAGGCCCCTCATCATTCATATTACGAATGATTAAATTCTAAACATTCATTTAATTTATCACCAGAAATTGCTTATTGTCTGCCGCTCATTCGCCCACCAGCGATTACCCAGCACGCAAGGAGAAGTACACCGGTGACCCACCCACAAACGATGCCCAGCCTTTATGGCGATATGATTTCTACCTTTATGGGCGTAGCAAAAGCAACGGATCCTAAGGCAACTGACGCCGACGTTGTGGTGAGTGGCGTTCCCTTTGACCTTGCTTGTTCTGGTCGTGCTGGCACCCGCATGGGGCCGAATGCTATTCGTCAAAGTACCGCTAACCTGATTTGGGAAGGCAAACGCTGGCCATGGGACTTCGCATTAGAAGATCGCCTCAAAGTTTGCGATGCAGGCAACGTTGATTACGCTTATGGCGAGCCGGAGAGCTTGGTCGACAACTTGGAAATCCACGCCAACCGTTGGCTAAAAGCCGGTAAAAAAATGCTGACGCTGGGTGGCGATCACTACATCAGCCTGCCCCTGCTGCGTGCTCATGCTCGTGAGCATGGCCCACTGGCACTGATCCATTTTGATGCCCATACCGACACCTACGAGCAAGGCACGCGCTTTGACCATGGCACTATTTTCCATCATGCCCTAAAAGAGGGTTTGGTAGTGCCGGAGCACTCACTGCAAATTGGTATTCGCACCAGCTATGACCGCCATAACCACCCTTATGAAGTGCTGGATGCCGACTGGGTAAATGACCATGGCCCTGCCGCCGTGCTAGAACGCATCCGTGCCCGCGTTGGCCATCATCCCGCTTATATCAGCCTGGACATTGACGGCTTAGACCCTGCCTACGCGCCAGGAACAGGGACACCAGTATGTGGCGGCATGTCTACCGACCTAATGCTAAAAGTGATCCGCGGCATGGTAGGCATGGAGTTAATAGGTATGGATGTTGTTGAGGTAAACCCCGCTTACGACCATGGCGATATCACGTCACTCGCCGCGGCCACCCTGGGGTTGGAGTTTTTATATACGCTGGCCGCGTCTAAGCGTGTTGAAAGGTTAAGCGTGTAAGTCTCGCTTTGCGTTGCCGCCTCATCGCTCACAGCGTTGAGGCGGAACAAGGATGAGAAGTAGTTGAGAAGTAGACGGCTACTGCTGATCAATACTCTTCGCGCACCAACGTCACATCAAAAGACACGTCAATGTCCATAGTATTGCTGTGATCATAGTCTTCTGACATAGACGCCAAATAGGCAAGCGACGTTGCAACACGCCCTTTTACTCGGCCAGTGTCGCCATCGACATCCAGCAGCTCTATATCAATGGGCACATCTTGTTCTGTGCCGTAATGGGGCATCATTCCGCTTTCTGGAAAGTAGCTCACCGAGGCATCACCCGCGTTGCCGTTCATGACTATAAAGCTAATGCTAAGCGTGCCCTGGGTTTCAAATCTCGGTTCTCTATGCCCTTGGACAGTGACATTCATCATACCCGGCATCAGCTCAGAAAAATTAGCCGTTGAACCTTCCGAGTGAGTAACAACATGCCACTCCTTAGGCTCTCCATCTAGCGTGCCGCTGACCTCGTCGGCAACGGCGTGCCCTGCCCCCCACATAAGCCCACCCAGTAACAGTGCACCGCTCAAGCATCGTTGTGGATTTATCATTTATTTTTCTCCTGTTTCATCACCTGTCTAATCCGTCGTCACTGATTTTCTCGTTGCTTATTACGCTGCTGAAACGGGGTGAGCCCGCTTTAGTGCGCAGCTACCGTATAGCTTTTTTTATTAAAAAAAGTTCAGCAGCTTACTGATCTTGTCTCGGCCAGGGCTGTTGGTCACTGGTAGAGAACATTAGCGCACTATCGCCTGGACTGAGGACAATCAGCCGCTCCCAGAGCGCACGGGTATGATCATCCATCAACTGGTCATGGTGAATGACGAGGTCTAACGCGTCGTCCTGCCCCAGCCCTCTTTCTATATAAGCGTCAATAAAGGGCTCCCCTGCTGCAACACTTTCCGGCCACTCTGGGATACGCCAGCCAGCGTGACCCTGCTCATCGCGTAGGCCCAGCTTCTCTAGGCCTACCTGTAGCACCGATAGCTCCAGCGGCCCCTGGTCGAACAGAGGCTCGATCGGCTCGAATTCTGGCCAATCACGTACGGCTTCGTTGAGCGAGTCGACGTCACGACAAGAAAACTCGAAGCAGTCAGCAGCGTGCTGTTGTGACAGCTCGCGTCGGGCCACATGAACGAGACCTGCAACCTGCCCCATAATAGGTCGAGTAACCAGCCGCCAAGCAACGTCCGGCGTCTGACCAAATTCTGCAGCAGGAGCCACCTGCTTCTCGCCATATATCTCGATAAGCTCGGCGCGACGCGACGGCCCAAGGTTAAAACGCGAAATCTCGACCAGTTCAGCTATCAGTGGCGAACTCAACTCAGGGGTCACATTGGCCTGAGCATAGCGTAGCCGATAGCGGACGTGTGGAATCACAGGCTCTTCGTTGAGCACTACCAGCAGCGCCTTACCCAATGGGCCAATATCAGCGTCGGCCAAGAACACACTGTCGCTGCCGCCATTATCGGTTAGCGCCTCACGCAGTTGCTCCTCTAACGCCGCCGCCTTCTGGCGCTGCCATGTGTCTTCTGGAATAAAAACCGCCGCGACATCCTCCAGCGAGGCGGCTTTTTCCAGCCGTTGATCTGCCGCCATTTCACCGCCAAAGACAACACCACAGGCACCAAATGCAGCACAAAAAGCCAAAGGACGCAGACTCAACATTCAGCTCTCCTCACTCAATCGCTCAGCGCGGCGACGTTAACGAGCACTTTGCTCACGCACAGCAGCAAGATCCCAGTCACGCATTAAGTCGACGGCGACATCCTGGGATTCCAGGTTTTCACCCTTCACCTGCATCATAATTCGTCCATCGAGTAATAGCGTCACTTCTGCACGGGAGCGTTCAGGCTCCCACTTCACCACTGCCGCTTCACGCCCCAAACGAACACGCTCCATATTAGGCTGCGCGGCGATCATTGCCGGATTGTTAAACATTGCCCCCATGCTTTGTATCAGCGGACTATCAAGCATCATGCTAGCGGTCATCTGACCATCGCCGTCATCTTGTTGATAGGTGCGCTCAAGCGACGTACCACCAGCACCAAACATGGCGGCGGCTCCCCCACCTGCGCTACCGGAGGACGCTTCATGCGCCGTCCAACCATCGGGTGCATCAGGGAACGTTTGGGCAATCAGGCCTGACATCATCTTGCGCATGTCTTCAATGGCAAATTCCAACTCGGTAATTGCCGCGCCGTACTCTTGCTCTTGATAGAGTTCAAGTCCTAGCTCGATCTGTTCGACAACCTCATCCGCCAAAGCACTTTGTGCGGCAGGAAAAAGTAGTACGCTAGCCACTACCGCCGCCTTAAGACGATGGGTCGACAAGATGTGATTCAACTCCATGACAGTTTCCTCTTTGATAGGTTTTGTTAGTTATTTCGATCACACTCGGAGGGAAAGCGCCTGTATCGTTGCTCGCGCTAACAGCATCGACAGACTTAAAATGTTATCTAACGTTAAGGCATGCTTAGCAGTTCAGCCCCGTTTAAACGGATAGGTATTGGTAAACATGTCGTGTTAACGAGATGTTATCAAGGGAAACTCTTTGCTAGAGTGATTCCATCAGGCGGATATCTACCTCGCACTCTCAACCAAACAATAGCGAACAATGACATGCCATTAGTTCACCTTTTGTTTAGCTTGTTTGCCACCGCTGGTTTTTCCACCCAATTGCTTGCGGATAGCCCTGTACAACTCGGTGAACGCCCATTACCAGAGCCTTCGGAACCTATCATTCTGGCGATTGGTGGCAGCATCAGTCACACCAATGCGGGCGATAGTGCGCAGTTTGATGCACGAATGCTTAGCCACCTCGAAACTCATACCTTGGCCACTGAGACGTCTGTCACCGATGGCGTTAATCACTTTGAAGGTTTTTTACTGCGTGACCTGTTGGAATGGGTAGGTGCCGACGGTAAACAGGTCATTGCTACAGCGCTGAATGACTACATCGTTGCTATCCCGCTTGACGACTTTTATCAATACGATGTGCTAATAGCGACCCATATGGATGGCGAGGCCCTAACGCCACGTGATAAAGGGCCGCTTTGGATTGTTTACCCCCGCAGCGATCACACAGAGCTGCAAGATATTCGCTACGACTACCGCTGGGTGTGGCAACTTACCGGGCTAACCGTGGAATGATCCGTTTTCCTTCTCGTGCACGTATTTACTGGTTGCCGCTAGTAGCCATTGGCCTGTTCATCATTCTTTTATTTTTCTCTCTGCTGCGTCTTTCTGGGGTCGAGAAAAATATGCGCAGCAACGTTGATGAGAACATGCTGTGGGTCATCACCCAAGCCCAGTTAGCAAGCCATCGTCTACAGGAAGCGGCACATCGCCATGCCATGGGGCACACTGATGCTCAGCCAGAACAACACCTTGATGTGCTCTTCAGCCGTCTAACCCTAATGGATCAAGGTCCACAGCGTCGTTATATTCAAGCCTTAGGGTTTGAACCGCTACTGGATAACACCCTTGAGCAGTTAGCGCAGATTGACAGGTTGTTGCCACTGTTCTTGCTGGACGAGTTAACCTCGGACGACATGTACCGCAACATTCAGCCACTGCTGGCCACATTAAACCGCATGGCGAATGCGATCATGACGGAGGAGTGGGAAGCTACCGGTGAGCGGCTCGACGACTATCGCGATAGCCTAATGCAGGTGATTTACTCGGCCGTGGGCATCCTGGTCACTGGCCTACTGTTAGCCCTGCTATTGCTATGGGCGCTTAGCAAACGCCGGCAGGCACAGGAAGCGCTTACCCAGCACCTTGATCACCTGGAAGACGTTGTCAGCGCACGCACCCAGGACTTGGAAGATCAGCGGCGCAGGCTGGCAGATTCAATTAACACAGCGCCTGATGGTTTTGCGGCCTTTGATGCCAATGGACAGTTACAGTTAATCAACGCGCGTTTAGCGCAGCTACTCCCCGAGACAGAACGCATCTTCTCACCCGGCACTCCCTTGCATGATGTTGTAACGAGACTCTACCAAACCTGCGTTAGCACGTCGGCAGCACTCCCCCCTCACCAAGCCAGCGCACAGTGCGATATCGAACTGGCTGGCGGCGAGTGGCGACAGTTGACGTTGCGCAGAACGCAATCCGGTGGGCACGTCATGCGCCTTGCTGATATAACACCCTATAAAAAAGCGGCCATTGCCTTGGAAAACGCCCTGGAGCGTGAGCGAGGCATAAGTGATTTCTACCGTAGTTTCGCCGCCATGGTGTCCCACCAGTTCCGCACCTCTCTGGCGGTGATTGATTCAGGCCTGCAGCGCTTGATGCGCCGCCACTCGGGCTACTCGGCAGAAGAGCGTGCTGCCCGCTATCAGCGTCTGCGCGATACCGTCGCTCATATGACTGAACTGGTTGATGCCTCGCTGCTGACCGCACAGCTAGACGCGGGGCAGGTAAGCAGCCATCAGCAGCCCCACGACATGATTAAACTGGTCAGAAAGGCGTGCCTCTTACATCAGGAAGTGCCCGGCAATACTCGGCTGCTAATTAACGTGGTGATTCCGCCAGAATTGAAAACGTTGCAGATAAGCTGCGATAAAGCACTAACCGAGCACATTATTGATAACCTGCTGACCAACGCCCGCAAATATTCTCGTCAGGGAAGCCCTATCACTGTCGAGCTATCACATGATGCACACTGGGCTTACTGTCGCATCAGTAATCAGGGGGATGTCATACCCGACGTCGAGCAGTTGCATATCTTTGAACGTTTCTATCGCGGTGCTAACAGCGCCGGCCAGCAGGGACTTGGACTAGGACTCAACATTGCCCGCACGCTGGCCCAACTTCAGCACGGTGAGCTGGTATTGCTCAGCTCAACTCCTGAAGCAACTACCTTCCAGCTCATCCTGCCCCAAGCCCCTCAAGCAGGCCAACACGCCACTCAAACGCAGGCGGGTGGTAAGGAATCAACATAATGAATGAACGCCCGCCTTTAGTGCTATGCGCTGAAGATCATCAAGAATTGCGCCGAGATTTATGCGACGAGCTGCGCGAGGCGGGCTACCGCGTAGTGGAAGCCAGCGATGGAGAGGAGGCGCTGGCACACTTGAAGTCGATGCCAGATGTGATTCTGTGCGATATCACCATGCCGCGCCTAAACGGCTATGCCTTACTAGAGCAGGTGCGCAATGGCTTTCCAGAGCTTGCGGACACACCGTTTATCTTCCTGACCGCACTTTCAGACCGCTTTGACATTATCGAAGGCAAACGTTTGGGTGCCGACGATTATCTGGTTAAGCCGATTGACTACGACCTGTTGCTAGCCACACTAGAAGCACGCCTGCGCCAGGTTAGCCGCATGCGCGCCAAAAGCACACGGGAACTCGACCATCTGCGCCAAGGCATTCACCATTTACGCAGTGAAATCAGTGAACACGCCTTTGCCGCAGCCAAGAGCGCACTCGACCTGATGGCCGCCGGTGTGGTGCTGTTGGATAACCACGGCCAGCCACTGTTGACCAACCGAGCGGCCTTAAGGCTAAACCTCGATAAGCCGCCATTAAGGGGCGTTCCTAGCCTGGAAGACATTAGCGACACGTCCAGCCAGCAGCTACATAAAGCGGTGCGCAGAAGCTTAGCCGCCAATCGACTTAGCGCTGAAAGCACTGACTGCCTGCGCCTTCCCCGCCTGGGCGGGCACAGCGACCTGATGCTGTTTATCTGCTCACTCGCCAACGGCGCGCCTAACGCTGATAGCCCCGCGGTGGCCGTTATGCTGATCGACCCAAACCAGCGCGTTCAGCTACCGGAAACATTGCTTGCCGAGCTATTCGGTTTTACCCCAACCGAGACGACTATCGCCATGCATTTGGCCGAAGGGCAACGCAAGGAAGATATTGCCGAGCTGTTGGGCATTTCTGTGACAACGGTGGCCTTTCATCTGCGCAACCTGTTCCAAAAAACCGATACCCGGCGGCAGGCGGAATTGATCGCGGTGATTCTGGCTGGCTCAATGAGCCTATCTATTCAGAACTAATGTTCGCGTATCAGAGCTAATACAAACGTAATAACGCTAGGCACCTCAGCACCTAGCGTTAGAGAAAATGCGAACAGCATCTGAGATAGAGGCGCTCTACCCTTGAGAAGCCGCTAGCGCTTGATCAATATCTGCTAGCAGATCGTCGATATGCTCAATACCAATCGACAGACGCACCATATCCGGTGTAACGCCTGCAGCCTTTAACTCCTGCTCATTTAACTGGCGATGGGTGGTGGATGCAGGAATCGAGGAACAGCTCTTGGCATCGCCGATATTAACCAAACGCAGAATCAGCGCCAGGGCATCGTAGAAGCGCTCACCAGCGGCCTGCCCCCCTTCAATACCAAAGCTAAGAATCCCCGAGGCATGGCCGTTCATATAACGCTTGGCCAACGCATGGTCGGGATGATTTTCCAAGCCTGCATAATGCACCCAGGTGACCAGCGGATGGCTTTCCAGATGCTTTGCAACGGCCAACGCGTTGGCACAAATACGCTCAATACGCAGTGACAGCGTTTCCAGGCCCTGCAGCAGATTCCAGGCCGCTTGGGCCGAAAGCGCTGCTCCCATATTGCGTAGCGGCACAACGCGGGCACGGGCAATAAAAGCGGCTTCGCCCACATCGCGGGTATAACTAACGCCGTGATAGGAGATATCTGGCTCGTTGAGCAGGGAGAAACGGCTAGCATTTTCCGCCCAAGGGAATTTGCCTGAATCAACAATCACACCGCCTACCGTGGTGCCATGGCCACCGATATATTTAGTGGCCGAGTGAACGACAATATCCGCCCCATGCTCAATGGGCCGACACAAGAACGGCGTTGCAGTGGTGTTATCAACAATCACCGGCACACCATGGCGGTGCGCCGCTTCAGCCAGTTTTTGCAGGTCTACTACGCCACCCGATGGATTACCGATGCTCTCGCAAAAAACCGCTTTGGTGCGCTCGTCAATCAGCGCTTCAAGGCCGTCGATATCATCTTTATCGGCGAACCGCACCTGAATGCCTTGGCGGGGTAAGGTGTGGGCAAACAAGTTGTAAGTGCCGCCATACAGCTCGCTAATCGAAACGATATTATCGCCCGCTTCAGCGATGGTTTGGATCGCATAGGTAATCGCCGCCATGCCAGACGCCACCGCCAACCCCGCAATGCCGCCTTCTAGCGCGGCCACCCGCTGCTCCAGCACGGCGCACGTTGGATTCATAATGCGCGAGTAAATATTCCCTTCCACTTTCAGATCAAACAGATCCGCCGCGTGTTGGGCGTTATCAAATGAAAACGACGTGGTCTGATGGATCGGCACGGCAACTGCGTTTTGTGAATCAGGTGCATAGCCATGGTGAAGGGCAATGGTTTCAGGCTTCATAAGAACGGCTCGCTAGTTGATGAAGGATCATCCTTGATCCTAAACAAGCACCACTCTGAAGGCCAACGTCGTTTAGTCGGGGTAGATAAACTTGATGTGCCAAATGTTGCACTTGTTCATGAAGACAGCCCCCATACGTTGTTTGAAGCATAGAGCTGCATACCGATATACAGTATAATTAGCGCGCTTTTATAAGCGCCATGTTGAATTCACAACGTCTATTATTTATCGACAAAGGAACTGGCGATGCAAACAACGCCCTTAGTACGCTCTACATTCTGCATTTTAGGTTTAGCCACCGCACTGACTCTCAGCGGCTGTCAATCAGGTACAGATATAGGCGGCATGATCTCCGCTGGCACCGGTTTGGCAGGCGCTGCCACCATGAGTGACGAGCAGATGCAACAACTCGGCGACCAGACGATTGCCCAACTTGATGCCGAGAACCAGCTTGTCGCCAGTGACAGCCAGTATGCCGAGCGTTTGGCAAATCTGACCCAAGGCTGGGAAAATATCGACGGACACGACCTTGAGTACAATGTCTATCAGTTGGACGACATCAACGCTTTTGCGGTACCCAACGGCTCTATCCGACTGCACACCGGTCTAATGGACGAAATGACAGATGATGAAGTGCGTTACGTCATCGCTCATGAGATTGGTCACGTGGCACTGGGGCACTCCAAGCGTGCTTTTCAAGTTGCTTACGCAGCATCTGCCGCACGTGAAGCCGCCGCTGCCAGCGGAAGCACCACTGCCGCCGCACTCTCAAGCTCTGAGCTAGGCGAGCTGGGTGAGAAGCTGGTGAATGCCCAGTTCTCTCAACGTCAAGAAAATGAAGCTGATGACTACGCCATCGAGCTAATGCAGCAGTACAACCTGAATGCAGAAGCCTCTGTGACTGCGCTACGCAAATTGGAAGCCAAATATGGCAACAGCAGCAGCTTCTTCTCCAGCCACCCCGCTCCGGGTGAGCGCGCCGAACGCCTTGAAGCTACGCTAAACTAAGCGCAACGTACTACTTCACCGCGTTACTTCACCACATATATATCACTGCCTTGCCAAGTAAGTGCCTCTCGGTCTTACTTGGCAAGTGCATTGCCCCATTCGCGACCATTTGCCTCCTACCACCCGAAACCTAACGCAAAGCAGTCGTTTGGCCTCACCGGTGCCACGTAACTTTTCATCCGCTACACCTCGTTTTTTGCGTTAGTGACCAACCCCAGCACCCGGAATCATTCTAAATAATAGAATGTTTCGTGTATTTTAAATCAATTTTATAATTATGTTAGCCTGCTTACAATCTTACTCGTCGTCCATACAGCGATGAACAGTCATCGCAAATTTCGAGACGTTTTATTTAACGTGAGGTTAAAAGTTATGAAGTTAATCAATACAGTAGCAGCCGCCGCCCTTATTTTATTGTCAGGTGCAGCACTTGCCGAACGAGGCTCTGGTGAAGAAAATCAAATCGCCTACCCTGACTCATCAGCGCAGCACCAAACCGACGCAAGCACGTACAGCACTTCTGAATTACCGATTAGGAATTCGAAGTAATCAGTAGCGTTCCGATGTGGGGAATGTAAGCGAAGGGTGGGCCTTTTGGTCCACCCTTTGTCATAGACAGAAAGAGGGATATATGAGCGCTTCGCCGTCTAGTTAAGCCGATAGGCGACGCTCCGATCATTAATCATCTGAAATGCCATACAGCCTCCGTTAAACGCGCGCGAGAGCGGCCCATATCATAACTGCTTAACGATTTCGGTCAGGCAGATCAGCCAAGGCATTGTGCCCAATAGCACCGCTGTGCTGCTGAGACGTTGATTCTGGGTAAGCGATTTGATTATCTTCACCCGAACCGCGCTCCGCTAATGCAACACCAGAGACCAGTGCAAGAGCGATGGCAGCGACGATATTAATTACTTTCATGATTCATTCTCACTCGTTTTAATTGGTTAACTAATAAATTGATTATTAATAAATAGAGCAGTTAAGAAATAGCGTGGTTAATAAATAGAGTGGTTAATAAATAGAACAACTCATCAATGATTGCTCCGTAACCTTAATTCCCACGGTACGTTGAGTAGCCGTAGGGGCTAAGTAGTAGCGGTATGTGGTAGTGCTGATCGGCCTCTTCCACTACGAAAGGTACTGGCACATTGGGAAAAAACGTCGCGGTGTCATTCGCTTCAAACCATTCACCGGTTTCAAACGTGACACGGTAAGTGCCTGGCAAGAACGCTTCACCAGCGGGATAAAGGGCTGATACACGGCCTGCATCGTCGGTAGTTGCCGTTGCCAGCAATTCCCAGCCCGTATCGGTATGGCGCTCAAGCTCCACATCAACGCCAGGAGATGGCTGGCCGTTCTGAATATTAAGCACGTGAACGCTCAACGGGTTGTCAGCCGCCAACACAGTGGCAGCAACGCTGCTAAGAACCATACCGGCAAATAGGGCAGAAAAGATTTTCATAAAAACGTCCTTTTATGGTGATGCGTGAATAGTGATCATCGTGGGCTTTACTGGGGTATTACGTTGTCGATAGCAGCCAGTGCACAGCCTTCATCAATGGCAGAGCCCCCTGCCCCAGCAACGCCAAGGGCACCAATCAGTTCTCCCTCAACTCTGAGCGGTACACCGCCACCCAACAGCAGCAATTCATCCAGCGTGTTTAGGTTTGCCGACTCAGGATCCTGGCGGGCATGTTCAGACAGCGCGCGGCTGGTACTGCCGGTCGATAAGGACGTAAATGCTTTGCGCTGGGCGGCCAATGTATTGTGGGGGCCGATGTTGTCATCGCGTTGCAAAGCAATCAGATTGCCACCACGATCTACCGCTGCGACCACGGCAGTGCGGCCATCGGCATGACACGCTTCCAAGGTGGCATTCACTAGGCGATTAGCCAGATCCAGCGACAGCGTCTGCTGTTGGATAGGGCCGGTATCGGCAAGCACACTACCGGCCAACAAGACAGCGCCAAACAGTGGCAGGCGAGCACGTCGTGATGTCATGAAAATCTCCTTATCAAGTGATGGCGTCATCCTGACAGCTCGACCTCGTCAAACACCTGACGGCAGCATTACAGATTTGTAATGTGAAAAAGCATCCGATCCGACTACTCTGTCGATTTCGCGGGGTGACGGCATGCGTATCCTGGTAGTAGAAGACGAGCAAAAAACCGCTGATTACCTGAACAGAGGGCTTGGTGAATCGGGCTATGCTGTTGAGGTAGCTCGCGATGGATACGATGCACAGCATTACATTGAAGAGTGCGAATTCGACCTGATCATTCTTGATGTCATGCTGCCAGGCCTTGATGGCTGGCAATTACTGCAACTGATCCGCCGCCGAAGCCAAGTACCCGTGCTTTTTTTGACCGCGCGCGATGCCGTGGAGTATCGCGTCAAGGGGCTGGAATTGGGCGCAGACGACTACTTGGTCAAGCCCTTCTCGTTTGTCGAACTACTAGCCCGAGTGCGCACGCTGTTACGCCGCAGCCCGCCTCGCGAAAGAGAACACTTTCGTGTAGCGGATTTAGCAATGGACGTTTTGCGCCGCCGAGTCACCCGCCAAGGTGAACGACTTGCACTCACCAACAAAGAATTTGCGCTTTTAGAGCTGTTTCTCGACCGAGAAGGTGAAGTGTTATCGCGCACCTACATTGCCTCTCGGGTGTGGCAGATGAACTTTGACAGCGACACCAACGTCGTCGAAGTGGCTGTGCGGCGACTTCGCGCGAAAGTCGATGACCCCTTTCCCACTAAATTAATCCACACCGAGCGCGGCATGGGTTATGTGCTTGAGGATCGTACTTAATGCCAACGCTAAACTCTCTGGCAACGCGCCTATCGCTACTCTTTGCCCTTGTCAGCGTGCTGCTGTTGGGAAGTATCGGCACCTATCTCTACCATTCGCTAACTCGTGAAATTGCCTGGCGCGATGACCAAATGCTGCATGGACGCCTAGAGCGCATGGAAGCGCTGCTCCATGATAGCGAGAGCATCGCGATGCTTCACCAACGCCCTCATCTCTATGCCAACATGCTGGGCAATCGCGACAGCCTACTGTGGATACTTGATAGTGAGGGGAAGGTACTCATTGACGTTAACCCAAGCGATCTGCCCATACCGGAACTGCCGATGACGCCGACCGTCCGCTTTAGTGATACACCTGATCCAATACAGGCAAGGCTTGCATGGCACACCCTTGAACAAGATGGCCGGCCATTAACTCTGGTCGCCGGCAAGCTACTGAATGAGCGAAATCAGATGCTCGCTGCCTATCGACTTAAACTATGGGTAGCATTAGTGACTGGGGCATTACTGGCTTTTTTGCTTGGTTGGGGCGTCAGTCGACAGGGTCTCCAACCGCTAAGCCGCTTGGCTGAACAGGCCAATCGCATTGACATTCGCCAACTGGATCGGCGCTTGGACGTGGCTGGAGAAACGAAAGAGATAAGCCTTCTGAGCCAAGGCTTGAACCGAATGCTGGATCGATTAGAAGAAGGATTTTCGCAACTCTCACGCCACTCAGCAGATATGGCCCACGAACTGCGAACCCCCTTAACCAACTTACTAGGACAAACACAACATACGCTGCGCCGGGAAAGAAACGACGTGGAATATCGCCAGGTGCTGGAATCGAATATCGAAGAGTATGAACGCCTATCGAGAATGATCGATAGCCTGCTGTTTCTAGCCCGCACCGAAAGCCCTTCAAGCGACATTCCCTATGAACGCGTCGATCTCGGTGAGCTAGCCACCCAGTTATGTGATTACTTCGAAGGCATGGCGGAAGACGACGATCGCACGTTGATAAACCACACCAGCGGTAGCGTACTTGCCAACCGCGACTTATTACGCACGGCATTAGCCAACCTAATTGCTAATGCCCTACACCATGGGCGCACAGGAACACCTATCGGCATTTATACCAAGAGCGTTGAAAACCAAATTGAGTTACACATTCATAATCATGGCTCAGTCATCTCACCAGACGATCTGCCAAGAGTGTTTGAACGGTTCTACCGCTGCGACCCCGCGCGAAGCGGTGTCGCAGGCTCAGGTGGCTTAGGCTTGGCTATTGTTCGTTCAATTGCCCAGTGGCATAAAGGTGACGTGCTCGTCGAAAGCGATGCCGACAAAGGCACTACCTTTAAACTGATACTCAGGATGAACGATACACGCTAACACGGCCGTCGTTTCGTTATTTAACACACTAACTTTTTCTTTCGAGAAGGATTTAATAGTATCTAAAAACACAACATCAATATTTAACTCTACCAAAATTAGCGTTCACTTAAATTTATTTTTTAGAAATTACGCTATAGTTTGCTGTAGCGCGTGTTAACTCCTAATAGTCTTGTGAGGAAATATATGATGCTACGCCTTTCTAAACCTCGTTTAGCGACCCTTTGTATCGCAGTTGCCAGTATCGCCATAGCGCCCACCGTATCCGCTTGCACTTCCCTTCTATATAGCGATGCGAATGATCACTTCTATGCGGGTCGCACCATGGAGCTGCCCATGGAGCTACCTTACAAGGTATCTTACTTTCCAGCAGGAACTACCTTTGGTTCGCAAGCTGACAAACATCATGTACTGGACTTTGCTGGTCAAAATGCATTCGTAGCGATTAGCGTACCAGACCCAGTATCAGGGGACGTGAAAGTAGCTGAAGGGGTTAACGACAAGGGGCTAACATTCAGCGTACTAGCGTTCGCAAGCACCGAAGGACCTGCCGATATGGTGGATAACACTCAGGCAGTGCTAGCCGCTATCGATCTGGGCGCCTGGACGCTTTCTCAGTTTGATACAGTTAACGAAGTCAAACAGGCGCTAGAGGAACAACCTGTATTGGTAACCTCACTGCTACCACATGGGTTGCTAAAAACACCGTTCCATTACACGTTGCACGACGCCTCGGGCAACTCAATTGTGATCGAATTTGCTAACGGTGAACAAAACATTATTGATAATCCGTTAGGCGTTATGACCAATGGGCCAGAGTTTTCCTGGCATATGACCAACATGAACAATTACACATTTTTAAGTAACGTTGACCAATCAAAGCTAGAGCTTAGTGGCGTAAAACTCGCCCAACCCGACTCAGGCATCGCCACTGCTGGGCTCCCCGCGTCGAACACATCGGTTGGCCGCTTTGTACGCGCCGTTTACTATTCACAGTTTGCCGAAAAAGCGGAAGATGCCGATAGCGCAATTACCACACTGGCACATGTAATGAATAACTTTGATCGGCCGCGCGGTATTACCATCGACAACCGCTTTCATGATTCTGTGGAAAATATTGCCGCCCCCGGCGTTAACAACAACCGCGTCTACACATCCGAGTATACATCTTGGACTTCATTGATCGATCTTCAGCAGCGGAATCTCCACATACGCTCTTACGACAGCCTTAACTATATTCATTTCGATTTAGATGAGTTAACTGATATTGATGAAATACGGCACGTTGAGCTTAAAGATGTTGTTCATGGCCCACAAGATGCCACCGCGTCTTTACGTCAATAAGCGATTATTTAATAAGCTTTAACGCTATGCGAGTCAGCAAGGGCAAGAGCTAGTACCTCTTGCCCTGCAAGCTCTAACTAACCTGCGACACGTTCTATTCAAAAGCTAGCGCCTACTCAGTTATCTAACCACGCCTTAATTTCCCGAGCGACAAGCTCTGGGTGCGTCATGTGGATGCAGTGCCCCTCGCTTGCCATGACACGCAGCGTGCTATTAGGCATCTGTGCATGGATGTAACGACCTACTTCCGGGTTGGCAAGGGAGTCTACTGCGCTTTGAAGCACAAGCGCTGGGTGTTTCGCTTGGGGCAGTAAATGCCGGTAGTCCGAAAAGAAAGTAGCTCTTGCAAACGTTTTAGCCACCACCGGATCGGTCGAACAAAAGCTGCTGGAGAGCTCACCAATTAAAGTCGGAGACGACTCTGCCCCCATAATGAGCGGTGCCAGATAATTAGCCCAGCCGATATGATTCCGATCCATTAAACCAACGAGTTCTTCAAGATCAGCACGCTCAAATCCACCGTGATAGTCTGGCGGCATATTGAAAAAGCAAGGCGATGGACAAATCATAAGGTGGCTGGCGAACCGTTCAGGACTGGCAATTGCCGCCAACAAGCCAATGTTGCAGCTAACCGAATGGCCTACAAAATGCACCTCGCTCAGATCGAGAGCATCACAAATCTCGGTGACATCACGAGCATAACCTTCCAGCGCACTGTAACGTGACTCGCTGAAGGCAGAAATTGTTGATCGACCTGACCCTACATAATCAAACATGACCAGCGTGTAATGCTCTTTAAGCTGGGGGATAAGGTGATACCACATATGTTGGTCACAGCCGAAACCGTGGGCGAGCATCAGTGTTTTATTGCCCGCCCCAACGACGGTTACATTATTCCGAGCTATGACCCGCTCCTTCGTCAACACGTAAGCTTTGCTCCCTTAACTGAAATAGCCAATTTCATATACCAAACGTTCACTAACTGTGATGTTTGAATTGCTTCTGAAATGCTTGCTGATGCCACTCTTCCACCCACGGCTTGAAAGCATGGGCAGGCATTGGGCGGGCAATAAAATAACCTTGTCCGCACTCGCAGCCAAGCTCAATAAGCTGCTGGCTATGCTGGAGTGTTTCAACACCTTCAGCGACTAAGTCACATTCGAACGCGCCCGCAAAACCAATAACACCTTTAAGAATGGCTAAGTCTCCAGCGCTGGACAGCATATTTTGAACGAAACTCCGGTCAATTTTAAGCGTATCGACTGATAGATCTCTAAGATGGCTTAAAGAGGAATACCCTGTACCAAAGTCATCTAACGAGATACGAATCCCCATCATTCGGCAAGCATTGAGCACTGAGTAAACATGGCTAACATCTTCGATAGTGCTTGTTTCCAGCACTTCAAGCTCAAGCCGCTGTTTTGGTAGATTAGGAAAATCAGCAAGGATACTGCTTAAATCGCGGAGAAACTGGGAATGCTGTAAATGATACCCATCGATATTGACGCTGACATGTAAATCCAGACCTTGTTGAAGCCACTTCTGGAGCTGGCAAAGCGCACTGGTGATAACCCATCGTCCCAGTTCCACGCCAGTCGATGTATTATTCAGTACAGGCAAAAAAGTAGCTGGTTCTTTTAATCCTTCACTGGGATGATTCCAGCGTATGAGTGCTTCAGCCCCAAGCACTTTACCAGTGAGCATGTTAATTTTGGGCTGGTAGTAAAGCTCAAACTGATCAGCGTCCATCGCAGCTCTAATAGCACTTAACTCTGATTGTTTACCTTTTTGGACTTGTTCATTATCTACATTAAATAGGCAGATCTGATTCTTACCTGACAGTTTTGCTTGATACATCGCCTGGTCGGCTTGGCGAATCAGCTGGTCAGGCTCTACCGCTTTCGATTGCGGATAGAGAGTAACGCCTATGCTGGCAGAGAGCTGTAACAACACAGAATCTATATCAAATGGCTCTGAAAGTTTATTAATAAGCCGAGAAAGTGACTCCTCAACTAAACAGGGACTAAAACGGCCATTCAAAAAAATAACAAACTCATCACCACCAAAGCGGGCAATCAAATCATCGCTTCTTAGGTTACTAGCCAAGCGTTTGGCGACTAATTGAAGAATTTTGTCACCCATATGGTGTCCATAGCGGTCATTGACCTCCTTGAAGCCATCAAGGTCAACGAACGCCAAAGCAAATGCCATGTCATCTTTCTTTAAATCAATAATTTTCTGATCAAGGTGTTTGGCCAAGGCGGCGCGATTAGGTAAGCCTGTCAGTTGGTCGGTATCCGATAAAGTACGCAGCAAAGAGACCTTCTGTTCAAGAAGCTTTTTGGTTTCCGTCAGTTCCTGAAATAATTGGTCAGATCGGCTAGAGCTACTGACACTCCAGAAAATACGTTCATTGGCACTATCGTCGCAATGCACACTCACCACGATAGGTAACGTGCTTGTGGAGCGAGTTACCATTGACAGTCGGATTTCGTCGCACTGCTTTTCCCGAACTAATATGGGCACTATATAAGTGTCATACATAATCTGCGACGCTTTGCTCAACAAAGTAAACAAATCAGCGCCTAACAATTCATTCGTTGAATAACCGTGATATTGCTCAAGATAGCGATTACTGTAGAGAATCCGGCGTTTATAGTCGGTCACCATGCACCCTACAGGGAAATCATCAAGCGAAAATAAGTTAGATGTCACCATGTTCTACCTTGGAATATGCCGCGATGATTCATGCGTAAAAAATTTTCATATTCCCATATAGTCTCTGATAATTAGCCAAGTTGCTATTTATATAGCGTAACTAATTGATGCAGAGGAAACACCCTCAACATCAACACAATGAAATTGATGAGTTTTACCGCCAACTTGAGACGTTATATTTCACTTTAGAAAGTTACAAGCTACAAAAGCGAAACGTATTAACACCAACATGAAACAAACACTAAAAACAACATATGCCGCCCACTAAATTTTCTCAGAGGGCAGCATAGTTGGGCAAAACATCGAATTGGCGGCACTAACTTAGGGTAAAGACTACTTACTCGACGGCCCCAGAAAACGCGTTTCACTAGCATTCGTTACCGATGGGTCATCCAGCGATGTAAAACGCAGCTCAACTGGGTGGCTGGGTTGAGTCAAAACATCCTCATCGGCAGTGAGAGCAATGCGTAAGTGGCGGGTCTCGTTAGCCTCTACGTCTATCGTTTCCATGCCTTGTAAGCGCAGCCCTGGCAGCCCCGATGCCGTTAACGCATAACGGTGAGGATCGGTATCTTGATTGCGCAGCGTTACGTTGTAGTAATTGACGATGCGTCCGCCTTCGGTACTTTCAAACAGCGCTTGGCGGTCTCGCGCAACATCTACATCAATGGGCACACGGGTATTTAAGAAGCCAACGAGCAGCACCACCATAGAGAGCAGTGCTACGGCATAGGCGATCAGTTGAGGGCGCCAGAAACGGGTGTCTTTACCCTCCAACGCGCGCTCCGTGGTATATCGCACGAGGCCAAGCGGTTTATTAATGCGTGCCATGACGCTGTCACAGGCATCAATACACGCGGCACAGCCAATACACTCGTACTGCAATCCATCACGAATATCGATACCTGTTGGGCATACCTGAACACACAACTCACAGTCGATACAGTCACCAATACGTGAGGCCTCAGCGCCCTTCTGAAGGTGGTTACGACGTGGCTCACCACGTGCAGCATCATAAGAAACAATCAGAGTATTAGCGTCGAACATTGCAGACTGAAAACGCGAGTAAGGACACATATGAAGGCATACTTGGTGGCGTAGCCAACCCGCATTCAGGTATGTGAAAACCGTAAAGAAGCCGATCCAGAATAGCGCCCAGGGGTGCACATTCAGGCTGATAAAATCCACCACTAGCGCTCTAATCGGCGTGAAGTAGCCAACAAAGGCAACCCCCGTTGCCAGTGCAATTAACAGCCAAGCCGCATGTTTGGCTGCCTTACGCCATAACGTATCAACGGTACGCGACGCGTTATCACGGCGTATCCGACGGTGCCGTGGCCCCTCCAGGCGGTGCTCAAACCAAATAAACAGAAATGTCCAAACGCTTTGTGGGCAGCTATAGCCACACCATACTCGCCCCGCTGCTACCGTGATCAAAAACAGGCCAAACGCGCACAATACCAAGATCCAGGTGAGCAAGATAAAGTCTTGTGGATAAAACGTCGCCGCAAAAATATGGAACTCTTGCGCAGAAAGATCAAACCATATCAGCGGCCGGTCGCCCCAATTAATCCATGGCAAGACAAAATACAGCGCCATTAACAACCAGTTTGAGCAGCGCCGGATGCGTTGAAAAAAACCACCAATTTCTCGCACATAAATATGCCCAAGCTTGGGTGGCTTATTATTGGACGGATTGTTACTAGAAGGCTGGTGACGGGAATCATTAGATGAAGGCGAGTGGTGTTCAACCGCTGCCTCAGTGGTTAGGTTTTGCAATGGAATGCGTTGCGTCATACCGATATCCAGAAAAGAGGGAATGGAGGTCATACGGTCGAGGGGCGTCGCCGATTATTAACCACCACTATCCCCACTACGCTGACTAACAAACAGGCGCAGTTTTAGAGAAATATTGCATATCAGTTGAGACTAAACAGCTATAAAATTTTCTTCTGATATGCTTTTTATTGGCAAAATTGAGTCTGTTTTAAGCTCCATTCATGCGCCACAGTGATATTTCCCAACAACAGAGAGTCGCACTGTGCCGCCTAAAACTGTGATGGAGTATCCTGGTGCTATCCTCAATGCACCGACGATTTATCCCATGAAACGTTACGAACAATTTGCCGATGAGATAGCCACGCTGATTCGCCAGGGTGTGCTTGGCCCTGGGGAGCGCATACCATCCGTTCGCCAGGCCAGCCGCCACCATGGGATCAGCCCCTCCACGGTGTTTCAAGCTTACTACCTGCTCGAAAATCGCGGCCTCATCACAGCGCGGGCACGCTCAGGCTATTTTGTTCGTGAACATGCTCGGCGCTTGCTGGGCGAACCACGTGTAACGTTGCAGCCCACCGATCCGGCGGAAGTAGAAGTCAGTGAACTAGTGTTCTCGGTTCTCGACTCACTGCAGGATGACCGAACGGTACCCTTTGGTTCCGCCTTCCCAAGCCCCGAGCTTTTCCCGCTTTCACGCTTGAGCACTAGCATGACACGTGGCCTGCGCGAGCTTTCGCCTCAGCAGATAGTGGCCGACATGACCACCGGACATATCGACCTGTGCCGGCAAATTGCCTTGCGCTACATGCTGGGCGGTATTCAGTTACCAATGGAAGAGCTGGTGATTACCAATGGCGCGATGGAAGCGCTCAACTTAGCTCTGCAGTGTGTTACCCAGCCAGGGGACTTGGTGGCGGTTGAGTCCCCGGCATTTTATGCCAGTCTGCAAGTATTGGAGCGGCTGAAATTGCGTGCAGTAGAGATTCCGGTGCATCCACGCGAGGGAATTGACCTCGACGTGCTAGCAGAGCGACTGACGTCGCTGCCTATCAAAGCCTGCTGGTTTATGAGCCACCTGCAAAACCCGATCGGTGCCAGCCTAAGCAATGAACGAAAACAAACTCTGTATCAACTACTAAAGCAACACCAAGTACCGATGCTAGAGGACGACGTATACTCCGAGCTTTACTTTGGCAACTCCCCCCCCACTCCGGTAAAAGCGTTTGATGATGAAGGGTTAGTCATTCACTGCAGCTCGTTCTCGAAATGCTTGGCGCCTGGCTATCGCGTTGGCTGGGTAGCAGGTGGACGCTACGCCGAAGCTATTTCACGCCTGAAGTTAATGACGACTATTTCGCCTTCCGTTCCTGCGCAGGCAGCCATTGCCGACTATTTGCAACACGGTGGCTACGACCGTCACTTACGTAAGCTCCGCCACGCTCTAGAAACCCAACAAGGCAGTATGCTGGCGTCTGCAGATCGCTACTTCCCCACCCAAACACGTATCACCCGCCCTGCTGGCGGCTATTTTTTATGGGTGGAGTTTCCTGAGAAAGTTGATTCACTGCGCTTATTTAACATGGCACTCGATCATGGCGTTAGCTTAGCGCCAGGCCCCATCTTTTCGGCAACTCAGCAGTTCCGTCACTGCGTACGATTGAGCTATGGGCATCCATGGACCGCGCGCAGCGAACGAGGCATGGAAACCTTAGGACAGCTATTAACCCTATTCTAATAGCCCTGTTCTAATAACCCTGTTCCAACCCTTTGCTGTTATGTCGTCGCCTCGTAACACCTCCTAACTGATATGATTTTTTGGTTAATCACTAAGACTGCTATGAAGCACACCTACTAATAAAGCAATCTAGCAAATAGCCAGATAGAGCCATTCGCTAAGCGCTTAGGCTGGTTAATGACCATTTGGTTTTCGAGTGTTTGTGTTCTATTACTGCTTTCACTAGGAATTAAGTTCATGATGGGACTAGTGGGCTTAACCAGCTAAAAGGTTTACTTTGTCTGGTCAACGTATTAGGCATTGGGTCATGAGTTATGATCGAATTGCTGGACAGCCTTGCCCTACTGGTGTGCCAAGGTTCTTACCGCTCTTTGGCAACTAACCTGTCAATGAACCATGTTAGCCGGATTAGCCTATGCCCGTTGACCTGCAATCGCTCTATCCCAAACTGGTGCATCTGATGCTGGACACTGTCTTCGTGGTTGATGGAGACAATCAGATCCTCTTTGTGAGTGATGCCTGTGAGTCACTGCTTGGTTACCGTGCTGATGAGCTGACCGGCACCTTAATCACCAATTACATGCATCCTGACGACCTCGCGCTCACGCAAGACTCCATTGTGCGGGTCATGAACGGTCAGCACCACGTCGATTTCCGCAACCGCTACCTTCGTAAGGATGGCAGCACTGTGCACATTTTATGGTCTGCCCGTTGGTATGAAGACGAGGAAGTTCGGATCGGCGTTGCGCGGGACGTGACAGCCCTGATGCAAGCCGAAGAGGAATTACGCTTCCTCGCCCATCACGATCCACTAACAAAACTGACGAATAGGTCACTGTTCTATGATCGGCTGGTCTCAGGCTTGAGCGCGGCCCGTCGCCATCAAAGCAGTCTTGCGCTACTCTTTCTGGATATTAATGACTTCAAAATGATTAATGATACCTATGGACATGCCATGGGTGATGGGGTGCTATGCACAGTGGCTCGACGACTGGAGAGCTGTCTACGTGAAACGGACACGGTCGCACGGATGGGCGGTGATGAGTTTACTGTTCTGCTGACGGACATCCAATCGGTGGAAGCCGTTACACGTAAGGTAGATCAGATTCTCACTGTCATGGCCGAGCCCCTAGGCGCAGAATTCGGTGAGATCAGCATGCCGTCTTGCAGTATTGGTATGGCCTATTATCCCGCCGATGGGGACGATGCCGATACGCTGCTCCGGCATGCTGATAGCGCGATGTACAAAGTAAAAGGGAACCGATAGCACATGGCCACTGTGCTAGCTCAGCAATACAACGGTTAGGAGGTATTGGATTCTTGAGCGACAGGTTCAATGGGTTCGCCATTCTCGTCAAGCAACTGGTTGTCATAAGCTGCCTGAAGGCCCGTCTCTTCAACGGATGGCAATTCCTCTTGCACTTGTTGTTGTTCTTCTACGCTCTCCTCCGCCCAGTCTGCCCAGTAATCAATGTGGCCCGGATAAATCGGCGATAGAATCGCCACCACAATGCCAACAACCGAAAATACCGAAAATGCGTAGGCATATCCAAACCCGTCCACCAGCACACCAACAACCGGAGATCCTGCTGCCTGCCCAAGCGCGCAGGCCATGAAAGGCAGTACTGGCCCCAGGGAAAGTCGCCCCGGCAATAGACGAATGCCGGTCATCAGATACAGTCCCGTTAAGCTCATGTAAGCAAGGCCAAATACCATGGCCGAAAACATCGCCAATCCTAGCTGACTTGGGCTAGCAGCAAGCAACACTAAGCTTGAGGACAGCATCATCAGCATCAATGCTTGCGTAATAGGAGGGTTATTACGGTCAGCCAAATCGCTCACTACGGCACCCCCTAGACCTGCAACCCCCACAGCAAACCAAAGCCAACCGGTTTGATTTGGAGATAGTGCACCGAGGGTAACCACCAGATCTGGAGCAAACAACCAGTACGGCGCAGCCACAAAACCCATCGCAAAAGCGAATAGAGAAAGCCGGGTAAGGCGCGACCACTGCTGTCGCGTGATCGGCGGCGGTGGTGCCGCATTCGCCGGCACAATCCGTGAAACCGAAGGGATAAAGTACCACGCTGCAATAACCCCTAAGCCCGCCAAAACAGCAAAACTCGAGTAGGTAAAGCGCCAGGCATTCGCCAGAAAAACGACAGTAGGCACTGCCACGATAATGCCGATACTGGTGCCTGCATTCATAATAGAGCTAACGCGACCATGCATTGTTCGGCTCACCAACGCCTGCATAGCCGCAGTCAGAGCGGGCATCATCAAACCAGTACAAATCCCGCAGATAAACACACCCACACCGAGCGATAAGGCATTTGACGACTGACTGATGATTACAAGACCAGCTACACCGAATCCACCAGAGAGTACCGCCAAGTTACGCGCACCAAGCCGATCTGCTGCAAGTGGTGCAAACAGCGTGGCCAATACAAAGCTAATAAACGGCAGCGCCCCGATAATGCCAACTAAGTACGCTGTCAGTTCCAGGTCAGCGCTAATAGCAGGCACAAATAAGCCAAACGCAAAGCGCGCAAGCCCATAGCTAATCGCGACCAGCGCTGCCCCAAATAGGGCAAACCCCATGTTCGACAAGGTCTTCATACCGGATACTCCACAGCCGTGTATTGCGTGTATACAAATCCACTTGAATTATTGTCGTAGCAACATCCGAGATGAGCAATGCAAATGAGTTATTGCTCGATAAAACAGCAGTAGCTAATCGATAGTGAAGGAAATGAAAACCATATATATTAGTTTTTTATCGAACCACACCGAAGAACAAAAAACGTGATTGGTGTAGTCATCTTGTGAGAGCAACCTAAGGATGGCTATGGATGAACTCACAGACAATGAAAGTACAGTGAGCAAAAGTAAACAAACACAAAAAACCCCGCACTTGGCGGGGTTTTTTAAGCTTACCGAGTTAGTCGGTAGCTAATATCGCAGTATGGGGTTTATTCCACAACCTTGATATTAGAAGCTTGAAGGCCTTTTTGGCCCTGAGTGACGTCAAAAGAAACCTTCTGACCGTCTTGCAGGGATTTAAAGCCATCTGCTTGAATTTCGGAGAAGTGCGCGAACAGATCGTCGCCGCTAACTTCAGGAGAAATAAAGCCGAAGCCTTTAGTGTCGTTAAACCACTTTACGGTACCAGTTGCCATGATCGAAATCCTCGATTTAGCGAAATTAATGCCGGGGAAATACCCGAGTTACAGAGGGCAGAACAAGAAACTTTCACCAGGCTCAACGCTAAAATGCTTCGATACTGCTGACAACGTTCGACTTGCTAACCAACTGCGATCAGCTTGCGCTTCTATAGTGCTCACGTCAACAGCAGATACAAAAAAGATATAAATTAAGCAGGTAACGGCATTAATTATGGGGTATTTATTTTGAACATAAAATAAAATGCAACAACTTATTAAATACTTAAAGCCTTTATAACAGAAACTTACGACCTGCATGGCTGGCTATAGCCAGCCACCTGCTTTAAAAAGCAATTTTAAAATATTTTTTAAACGCTTAAATCGCACATCAGCATGGCTTTGCCCGCTTCTTCGTCAGTAATCAACTGCGCCTGATAGGGGCCGCTGTCATGATTCACCAAGGAATATTCAACGCTTGAAAGCCTTTCCTGCACGTCGGCAATGGGCGCTGAAAACTCAACCAAAAGCACGTTAATGCCATTTGAGTTGCCAAGATAAAAAACGAAGCCTTCAACAGGCAGGCCGTAGTACTCACCGTTTTTTGCTGCTAAACGGTAGCCGCTATAATCTCGGTTGCGCTCAAATAAATCTATTTCCCCAAGGCCTTCTTTATAAACAGCAGGCAGGACAATCTTGTTAACGTCTGGGTAGAGCGAATCCCCTGAGTAGGTAACCAGATTTCGGCGTAGATCTCCCCACTCCTCAGACTGGTCACAGCCGTCTTCCCACGACTCAAGCAGGGGCGTCCAATCTACTGTTGAGCCTGCCGCATTGCTGGCATACAAAAGCGCGCTGCTTAGAAGCATCGTGCACAGTGGCTTATAGGTACGTTTCATCTAGTTCCCTTTTTAATTTATATTTAATCGAACAGGCTGGCAGGTACGGCGTCGGGGGCTCCTAGTTCAAGCCACTCTTGATGCTTTTGAATGAAGTGACTACCGCGTGCACTTAAGATATCTTGACTGTGAGTGCCAATATTGAACGTTATCGCACCAGCAGCTTCAGCCACTGACAGAACAGAATTTTTTGATACTTTACAATAACTTCCATTAAGCGGTGTAAAAATCTGAGATAGTTCAGTATCTACAGATGAGATTAGGCCTCTACCTCCAGAGACAAACCACGCTTTGCCATGTTCGCCGTAAACGCTTCCACCAAAACGTACAAACAGATCAGCGAAGTGCAGGTACTTTGTTTCAGCGTCACAAGAAGCCGTGTGAATATTAATTCCCGCACTTCTTGCCAAGCGCTCCATCAGCTCTTCGTTGCCGCTATCAATCACCGTAAAGTAACTAATGAACTCCATAGGATCGACAGGCTCAGCACGAAAGCTATTGAGCAGAATTTGCTGTGTTCTTTCATCCCCTCTTAGGACAGCATCGTAAAAGCCCATATACAGCGTCGAGAAAGGCATTTCGATTCGAAATGGCGGCTCACCTTGGCTGACTTGCATTGGGCGACACTCACTATCGAGTAAGCGCAGATTGTCACCGATCACGTCCCTCGCCCTGGGCGTCAGGTTTAAAAACGTTGCCACGGTTAACTGCAAAGGCTCAGACGTGCCTGCCTGGCGTTCATCGACATAGTCAGCAAATGAATAGAGCCGCTCATCGTCCTGGCAAGCGGCCTGAGCGAATGCACTGGTGGGCAATGAAAACAGCGATATTACCCCGGCGGTAAATAGGGCCTTAAAATACATTTACTGGCACTCCTGTGGATGGATAGTGACGCGGCGACTTACATTAAAATAGGGGTTGATGGGGTCTTCGATAGCGGTTGATTCAGCCAATTGATAGCCATCTCCCTCTTGCTGAACGACTGGCCGCCAACTGCCCCGGCTTGAAATACCTTCTTCTCGGTAAAAGGCTTCAACCATTTCCCAGGCAATGTTTTTATCAACCACAATGTTGGCATTAGGCTCGGCCTGCTCACCTTGGCACTCGTTGGTATTTTCAACGTAGATACCCTGGCTAAACACATTGTCGTATATCAACCAAAACGCATTTTCTTCCATCACGTTGCCTAAGCTGCCGACAAACATGCGCGCGACTTGTTGAATAGTGTCAACGTTCTGGCCTAATAACCGATAGTGGTCGCCATCTAATAGATAAAACGCCCAGAACCAACGCGCATCAATCGCCGCTGCTTTGGTACCGCGCAAAAATTCCATGTGCGCGCTTAACTCTGGTGTTTGCCTTAACTTAGAAAGCAAGATGTCGAGATGCTCTTCAAAGGGCAGTACCGGATGGCCAATTAGCTCCCCATCAAAGTAATAGACAGGGTTACACTCCATACTCGCAATCACCATATTGCGCGCTAACAGCGTTTGAACGTTCTCTCCGGCAAAAAGAAACGTGCGTAGCGTCACCTGGAGAGGATCCATGACGTCACCATTGGCTAGTGCCTGCAAGGTTCCTCGAGGATCTTCCTGCAAGCGAATATCATCGCCATATTGGCAACCATATTGAGCACTTTCCTGGGCAATGTAATATTGCCAGGCTTGCTTTTGCTCTTCCGTTAATGCTGATTGTGCGAAGGGTTCGACCACCAAATCGTTAGCATGCGCAGCAGAGAATGTTGTTACCCCTACCGCGATGGCTCCCGCCCATTTCAGCGCTTTTTTCATGATCATTCGTGGTTCCTTGTCACTATCACGTCTAGTGTTTGGCCTGCCGTGCTGGCTGGCAGTTGTCTCGCCCCAAAAACGCCATAGCGTAAGTCGTGAGTTTGTGAAAAGGTGAATACGCCTGTATTGGTGTGGCTCTGATGAACCACTAGCCAGTCTCCCTTGGTCAGAACGCCCTGAATGCCTTCCAACGCTGCTTCCGATAGCGTTAAGGCTTGAGGACGATAGCCGACACCCCTGGCGCGCTCACGCAGGCGCTGAACGTCTGCCAAGCTCATACGACGAAGCTGGCTATCCCCTTCTGCTTGGGGCTCGCCATACTCAGGCCCGAAATAAGCAAGACCATACTGACGTTCATGCCGCGCAAAACAGCTAAGTACCTGTGGCGTACTGGCGGCAGCGGTAAACCGATGGGCCCCTAGCACATCAGCAATTTGGTCGGCCTCACGACGTACTGCATGACAATTAACTTCGCCCAAGAGCGTAGGTTGGAAATGCACCCATAGCGCGATGCCATCTTCATTTCGCTGGATAACACGAGCAAAATCAGCTGCAAGAGGAATACTAACGGGGCGTTTCGCAATCGCGTCGCTACCACAGTCGCCATGCCGGGCTGCGCGCCACTGAAGGCTATTTACTCGACTAATATCCATCGCTCTTGAGAAGTTGGTGAGGCAGGTACCTTCGCCAGTGATAACCGGAGAACGATGGATCGCCCAGTTGCCGTCACTGAGCTGCTGGACATCAATAAGTGCCGCGTGATGGGGCATGTTTTCATGCAGTGTGGCTAGTTGGCTTTCTAACGGTGTCGAGGCATCTAAATGCACCACGCCTAACGGCCTACCGTCATCTGGCAAAGCCATAGGGCTGCCGTCTTCCTGGGCGGCGGGAGGAGAAGAGGATGGAGCGGCTGGCTCAGCCAGCGTTTCTACCGAGGCTTCTTCCGCAGAGCCAGGCGTTGCTTCGCTTTCCTGTTTAGCGTCTCCAGGACGCTCTATGGCGTTGGAGTGCCCACTTACCAACGGGGGCGCAAAATAGGAAGTGAAGCGCCCTATCGAATAGATCACCGGCTGGGTGTGGATTACCCAGGTGGCAAATAACGCCCCCCCGGTGGTCATTGAACGCTGAAATTCCTCATTAAAGTAGCGGTACGTTGCGGTTTGCGTCACCGCTGCACTACTCAGCATAGGAATAGTGACAACGACCACTAGCCCACCTACTTTGATAACGTGGGGTAACCAGCGACGCTTGGAATCCATCAGTACAGGAACGCTTGCGGCCAAACCAATCGCATTCACTAACGCAAAAAATAGCGAAAAGCCCATTGCAATCGGGGGCACGATGAGCGCTCGAACGTACTGCTTACCTTCATCTTCTCTAGGCTGACCATTCGCGAGCAATTGTGCGTCGTCATATAACCGCTGCCGCTCTGCTTCGGCGTACGCTAAATAGTGTGGCAACAGTATCTGGTCTCTGAACTGCTCTGGCGTCAGGTCCAACGTGATGACCATCTGTTGATCGCGTGGTTGTAATGCTTCGTGTAACTGGTCCTGAATTGGCTGAGAGGCAATAAAGGCGTCGGCATTCAAATCAAGCGGTAGCGATGCACCTAAATGTTGCTGCATGGACTGATCTGCTTGCTCGCCTATCTCGTGAGACTGCTCTGCAATAATCGCCTCAAGAAATCCCTCCCGGTCATTCGCGCGCCAATCACTGGGTAGCTCAATACCCTGCGCCAGCATTGCCTGCCTTACCTGAGCAGCAACGTCATCACTCGCCACAAAGTGTTCATAAGAAGCAGGCGCACCTAAAACGGTGGCTAGCTTCCCATTCAAATGATCGTAAGAGAGGTCTTCACAGCGCTGAACGGTTCGCTGCTCAGTAACAAAGCGGTTACCACGACGGACATTTTGGGTCACTACTTCGGGGGTATAGCACCAGTCGGTGGGGGCAATATAGTGTCCTAAGTTATCAACCACTTCTTCACGGTAGATCTCTTCAACTCGGACAATACACTCATTTCTAAAACGGCCACTTTCACATCGCTGTCGGGCATTAAAATAGGTTGCCAAACTGCGCTGCAGTGTCAGCACCTGACGAGTAAAAGCTTCTTCACTTCCTTCTATTTGATTATCTTGCCATTGGCTTAACAGGTCTTCTTGAACGTCTAACCAGGCTTGCTCAGCGTGACTGGAGATCTCTTGCTGGGCTGCCCAATAATTATCCGAAATCGTTTTATACGCATCCCATGCACTACGGATAGACCCTTGCAACGTTTCATAGGCTTGGTAGCTTTCTGGCAGTTCCTTACTCGCCTCATTTGTCGCTACTTGATGAATAATGCGCTCTGCCTCTGCCTTGAGATCATCAACAAAGGCGGGAGAGACAAACGTCATCAGCCCTAATACAGAAAGAAAGCTACGCGTATGAGGTGAATCGAGATCTTCTTCATCAAACACAATACCTTCCAACTGCAGTGAGTTAGTGGCAAGACCCCGTTTCATCAGGAGAAGATGCTGAGCATCCATGCGCTGCTCGGCAGAAGTGCGATCAATCAATACATCAACTAAGATGCGCTGACCAAAAAACATGACTGGGAAGCCAATGGCAATCGCCAGCGTCACCTGCTTTATAAACAACTTGGTTGGCTTATTTTTTAATGTGATCAGGCGTAGTAGCAGCAAGCTAAGTCCGATACCCGACAGTATCCGCCCCTCTAATTCCAGCGCTCTAATATCACCGCTCGATAAGCGGGCAACCGATGCATCCACCAGGCGACTGTTAAACGCTAACTCATAAACTAAGTAGGCAATATTGAGTACGAAGAGTAGCCAAAGCCAAGCCCTCCCATTTTTCAGGTAGTGACGCATTATTCTCTTTTTTCGCTCGGTATAGTGATAATGACAGGGGCAGATAGCGGCGCTGTTACTACTGCTGTTCCGCTACCCGTTTTTAATTGGCCTCGCTCTGGCAGCGTTACAACGATAGCGCTGCCTTCAAGCGATACCAGGTCACCCGCTTGATTTAAGTAAGCGCCCTGCTGAATAAAAAAGGCCTGCTCTTCATCAACGCCACGGGCAGCATCATCCGGCAGAACGGTGCCTTCGATTACCAAAGGGTTACTGGGGGCTGTGCTTTGCGAGGGAGGGCAGCCAGCGTTATCACTACATAACAGCTGTGCAGCAAAATTATCCAAGCTATCTGAATAAACAGGTTGGCTATAGCTCTGCAAGCAGGAAAAACTGGCTAACATGCCGAAAATGACGGCTGTATTTCGACGCGCAGACACACACCCTCCCGCTATCGGGCTTTTCTTTGAAATGTTAATTATTTTTTATAATCACAGACCCGCCCTGTATAAGTCAACGCTACTTTTCAGTTAAATTAGCATTTTATTTCCCTTTGCTAATTCATTTTGATGGACGTTTATATCCTGTCGTAGCGCTGTCTTCTGGCCGCACAAGGGGGCTAGCTATCAGGTAAGGTTGAGTTCTTTGAGCATTTTTGAGGGATGTTCGTACCACGTCTGCAACGCCTTTGCCGGCATGGGACGGGCGATACCGAATCCTTGCAACAAATGGCAGCCCATTTCTGTCAGTCGTTTGACGTGAGCGTTACTCTCAACCCCTTCCGCGACGACTTTTTTATTGAATCGTTTAGCCAGATACACAACGCTCTCAACAATGGCCAAATCATGATCGCGCTCCAACATGTTGATAACGAAGCTGCGATCTACTTTAACCACGTCCACGGGCAGATCACGTAGGTAGGTCAGCGACGAATACCCCGTACCAAAATCATCCAAGGCAACGTTCACCCCTAGCGAGCGACAGGCACGCATGACCTGTGTCGCGGCTTGTAGATCGTCCAGCGCCGCAGACTCCAGTACCTCAAGGCATAGCAGTGCTGGCGACACATCTGGGTGTGCGGCTAACGCACCCTGCAGAGTATCGAAGAAATCGGCTCGGGTGAGTGACTGGGGGCTCAGGTTAATGCATACCTCCAGCATGATGTCGCTGGCATGCCACTCCTCCATCTGCTTCAGCGCCGTTTCGAGCACCCATGCATCAAAGCTCAGTTCTAGTTCGCTGCCAGCAATCGCGGGTAGAAACTGACCGGGGGCCAGCAGCCCACGCTCGGGGTGCTGCCAGCGGATCAGCGCCTCCACACCGGTGACCTGCTGAAGGACTGGATCAAACTGTGGCTGGTAAAAGAGCACAAACTCATCTGCATCAAGTGCACGTGCAATTTGTCCACGCCGGATCTGAAGGTCCTTAAGCTCTTGTTCGCGCTCAGGGTCGAACAGGACGAAACGATTACCACCGACCATTTTGGCGCGATACATCGCCTGGTCGGCGTGACGTAACAGGGTGTCAGGATCATTGTGATCAGCAGGAAAGAGAGTAACGCCTAGGCTGCCAGTCAGTCTTAGCGGCGTCTTATCTGTGACCCCTAGTTCAGGTATCCTCAGTGGTTTCGTAACCTGTTGAAGTATAAGTTCTAAACGCTCCAGACTGCCCTCAAATCGGTGCAGTAAAAAGGCAAACTCATCCCCGCCGATACGAGCGATAAGATCACCTGACCCTAGCGCATTGACCAACTGTCCAGCCAAAGCCACCAGGATTCGATCAGCCCCCGCTCGACCAAATCTCGAATTGAGTTCCTGAAACCCATCTAAGTCGAGTACCGCTATTGCCAGGGTTTCATCTGGCTTGCTGCTATCAAGCGCCTCATGCATAAGCTCAATCATGTGGCGGCGATTAGGCAGTGCGGTCAGGCGATCCACATACCCCGCTCGAAACAGCTCATCCGCATGCTGCTTGATACGCGTCAGGTCGGAGAAAACGGCAACATGATGGGTAGTGTCACCAGTTTCATTGCGTACCACTGAAATTGACAGCATCTCTGGCAATGGATCGCCGTTTTTGCGTCGATTAAGCACTTCACCCTGCCAATATCCCTTCTCGTTCAGCGACGCCCACAGTGACCGATAGAAGCTAGGTGTTTGGCGCCCTGACGATAAGACCCGAGGGTTCTTGCCAAGCACTTCGTCACGGGTATAGCCGGTAATTCGTTCAAATGCTTCATTAACCTCAATAATGCGATTATCGCTATCCGAGATCATGATCGCTTCACGACTGCTAGAAAACACCTTGGAGGATAGCTCCAGGCGCTTCCAGGCTTCATCGTTCTGACGGCGCAAGCGTAAACCGTGAATCAGTTGACCAAGTGGCCGGAGCAATGGCTCAAGCAACGTAAGCGTTTCATTGCTATACCCCTTAGCACAGTTGGCAAGTCCCAGCATGGCAACCATCTCGCCTTCCACTGAGACAGGCAGACACAACAGCGTATCGAGGGAAGGATGCCCTTTAGGCAGTCCGCCACGCCTTGGATCATGGGAAGGTCGATTGCTAATCAGCGGCTTGCCAGTACGCAGAACATGACCATAGAGTGAGTCTAACTGAGAGAACACTAAACCGTGCGCTTGTGCCTTACGGTAAAGTGCCCGTGAGGCGTCGTCCCAACTAATATCAGTAATGGCGTGGGTCTTAAGGAACGGCTCTCCGTTCTCATCCTTAAACACCTCACCAATAAACCCGTATTCACTCTCCGTTAGCGACAGCAGCGCCTCTAGCGCACCTGAAAACGTAGCGGAGATATTATCTCCAGCAATAATGCTCGCTTGCAGGCGAGTGATTAGATCATCGATACGGTGACGCCACTCAAGTTCGTGTTTGTTCCGCTGAAGGAGCGTAATGTCCTGCAGGGTGCCGGCAATATGGCGGGCGGGCACCGTATCGTCGATAGAAGCGCCCGTTAACTGTACCCAGGTAATCGCCGTTTCGCCGGGGGCTTTCAAACGTAGGCAGGCGTCAAAAGGGGTGCCCTGATGAATGATCTTCCCCAGCCCGCTTTCCAGTGTGTCGCGATCTTCAGGCAAATAGTGGTTTGCGAGCTCAAGGCGGCTACTAGGTGTTAACGGCGCAGCGCCATGCAAGCGCAGAAACGCCTCATTGCCCCACATCGCATTGGAGCTTACATCGAGCTCCCAAACACCCAGCCCCGCGTGATTAATAAGTTGCTCCAGACGTTGAAGCCGCTGCAACTCTAGATGACTCATAACTTGGTGAGCTAAGGCCTGCAAATGACGCTTATGCTCGTCACCTATTGCCCTTGGGCGGTGATCTATCAGGCACAGCGTGCCAATAGAAAACCCGTCGGGCGTCACTAGCGGCGCTCCCAGGTAATAGCGAATATAAGGCGGGCCGGTGACTAAGGGATTATTCTGGAAACGGGCATCCACAGTGGCATCCAACACCTCCAGAAGCTCGTTTTCCAAAATGGCATAAGCGCAGAACGAGACGTCACGGGGGGTATTGGCAATTTCGAGGCCCACCTGGCTCTTGAACCACTGACACTCTTCTTCAACCAAACTGATCAGCACAATTGGAACGTCAAAAAACTTGGCGGCCGAACGGGTAATGGCGTCTAAAACAGAGTCAGGTGCCTGGTTATGACGTATATAGCGCCACATCGCACGCAAACGGTCTGCTTCATTCGGTGGCAATGGTGCAACCATTAACACTCCTCAATGAAACAGAGCTGAAGGTTTGCCAAGGGGCAAAATAACGACGGCCTGAACTCAAGACGCATGGGAGACTTCCTTACATTATTTTTCTGGGCATCTTTTAGTATCGGCGAAAGTTGAAATAGCTTGAGTGATTTAACGTAAAAACAAAGGCTTTACGACACCTTAGGCTTAAATCGCTTCCCTGAACACCAGCGCACAAGCGTTATGGGTCAACGCTTTTCAATAGGCGAGATACCTTCAATTACGATGCCATTTCGACCCTGCCGCTTTGCTTGGTAGAGCAAGCCATCGACCGTGTGCAACCTCTCTTCTAACTGACTGTTCGCATTAAGAGGGCAAATGCCAATACTTGCCGTGACATATATCGGCGTGTCTGCCTCTGCTGCCATCGAGGTGCTGGTTAGGCTATCCAGCAGGCGTTCAGCCGCTTGCTGTGCCTCTTTTACCGAAGTATTAGGCATTAGCAACATAAATTCTTCCCCGCCCCAGCGCGCCATGACGTCAGCTTCGCGAAAGATCGATACACAAAGATCAGCAAAACACTTCAATACGTCATCCCCCGCAGGATGACCAAACACATCATTAATACGCTTAAAATGGTCTAAATCCACCATTACTAATGCGGCTGAGGGCGCGCCACGTTTTATTAGCGCTAACGTTTCCTGCAGTCGTTGTTCGAATGCACGGCGATTTAATAAGCCAGTCAACATATCCGTCGCAGCTAACTGCACCATCTCTTCCCGGGTGGCCTCCAGCTCAAGAATCAACTGCTTTTGATAACGGTATGAAAGCA
Organism: Halomonas sp. TD01; assembly: GCF_923868895.1. Taxonomy (GTDB): domain Bacteria; phylum Pseudomonadota; class Gammaproteobacteria; order Pseudomonadales; family Halomonadaceae; genus Vreelandella. The sequence goes on along the minus strand of NZ_OV350343.1, from coordinate 1,535,174 downwards.
TCAGCTCCATATGCGCCATCACTTGATTAGCAAGCGCTTGCAACGCGAAGCGCTGCTTATCCGTCAACTCACGGGGCTGGTAATCCAACACACATAAGGTACCTAGCGGATACCCCGCTTCGTTTTCCAGCAATGCCCCCGCATAAAAGCGTAGATGCGGGTCGCCGATAACTAACGGGTTACTGGAAAATCGTTCATCCAGCGTAGTATCCGGAATAATAAACAGGCCTGATTGAAGAATCGCATGCGCACAAATCGAAATATCCAACGGGGTTTCACGTATCGATAACCCCTTGATGGCTTTAAACCACTGGCGATCTCGATCAACGAAGTTAATTAGCGCAATAGGTGCTTCGCAGATGATAGAGGCTACCTCAGCTATTTCATCGAATGCGGCCTCTTTAGGGGTATCGAGTATCTCGTACCCAGCCAGTTCGGCTAGCCGCGACTCTTCATATGCTGAGGTACATCGTTCATCAATTTTTGACATAGCATCCTAGACATCCATAGTACAAGTAAGGCCTTAGCACGGTGAAACAGTATGACCAAACAGACGTTCAAGGGCTAAACTGCTAGGTACTGTTAATCGCGATAATTAGCATAAAGGACGAGCACTTTTACGTTGCTATCACTTATGTTTAGTTACATGGTACGTGTTGAACAGCCACGCGTCAGAATTAAACAAAAACACAGCCATAAGGCCCTTAGGTCTTATGCATGAAAGGGGCGCGTTATGTACCATGAATTTCCGCTACTAGAGGCCCAGCAGGAAATCCACGAGCTGACCGCCGCCGGAGCGCCACTCACCACAACGCTGGTCGCATTGATTGAGTGGGCAGAACTGATGCTGCCTGACGCGCTGGTTTCCATTATGCGCTTCGATCCGGCGCAGAACACGTTAAGCCTCGTTCCTAGCCCGCGCTTTTCAGCTAGCTACATCGCCCAAATGCAAAACATTGAGATTGGCCCCGCAATTGGAACGTGCGGACGAGCCGCCTTTAAAAAACAGCTAGTAGTCACTGGTGACATTGACACTGACCCTAATTGGAAAGACTTTCGCGAATTAGCACGCGCAGAAGGACTACGCGCTTGCTGGTCAATGCCGATCCTTTCCGCTAACGATGAAGTGTTGGGTACTTTCGCCACGTATTACCGCCGCCCAGCAACGCCTTCACAAAACGCGCAGAACTCCCTAGCCCGAAGTGCCAGCCTCGCCGCCCTGGTGCTTGTGCGGCACCGTGATAAACAGCATCATCGCACGCTTTCTGAGTGGCACCGCTCCCTGTTTGTGAATCACCCTGATGGCGTTTACGAATTTGATCTTAACGGACACTTTCAGCGCTGCAATAGCGCACTTGAAAGCATTACCGGCTATCCGGCGTCTAATTTAATAGGGGCTCATTTTAACCAGTTTATTGCTCCCTCCTTTCAGGAGCTTACTCAGCAAGCGTTTGATAATGCTTGCCGTGGCGAAGCCATTACTTATGAAACTGTCGGAAAGCATGCCAACGGCCATCACTACCATCTAGAGATTACCAATTTCCCAGTGGTGGTGGACGACGTGATCGTGGGGGTTTATGGAATATGCCGCGACGTTACCGAGCGCAAACAACAAACCGAAGAAATGCGCTTGCTAAAACGGGGGATGGAAGCCAGTCCCAGCGGCATTATCATGGTGGATGCGCAACAGGCCGGCATGCCGATTGTGTTCGCTAACCCTGCTTTTTCGCGCATTACTGGCTACGAGCATGGTGAAATCATCGGTAATAACAGCCGCTTTCTGCACGGCCCCGAAACGGCCCCTGAAGCGATTGACGCCATTCGCGCCGGCATGTGCGAACAGCGTGACGTGAGTATTACGCTGCTTAATTATCGTAAAGACGGCGAGCCCTTTTGGAATCATTTGGTGGTCAGCCCAGTGTTTGATCAAAGTGGCACCTGCAGCCACTTTATCGGCATTCATCAAGATATCACCCATGAAAAAGCCCAAGAGGCCAAACTGGCCTATCAGGCCACCCATGATTTGCTCACCGGTCTGCCCAACTACTCTGCCTTCACCGAACGATTAGCCAGCCGCTTTCAGCTTCACGCCTTAGGGCCACACCTTGGCACACTGGTGGTAATGCAGCTTGATCTAGATGGTTTTAAAGCCATTAACGATGGCCTGGGCCATCACGCGGCTAACCGCGTGTTAATTACCGTCGCCCAGCGCTTAGAGGGGCTGGTTAGCCCTCCTTCCATGGCGGCTAGGTTAGTGGGGGATGAATTTGCCCTGCTGTTGAGTGTAAAAGATGACCTCGACGCCACGATCAACCTATTAGCCGAGCGCATTCTCACCACCCTTGCGGAGCCTATAGAGCTTGAGGGCCAATTGGTTCACCTTAGCGCTAGCATTGGCATTGCCTGTGACACCGCTACCGTTGTAGCGCCCTACAGCCTGCTCCAACACGCCGACTTAGCACTGGAACAAGCCAAGCGCCAGGGGCGCAACACCTGGCAATGGTACCGTGGGCGAAAAGCGGAGAGCGTTAAACACAGCGTCGCCATGCGACACGACTTGCACACTGCGCTTATCGAAGGGCACTTTGAACTGCACTATCAGCCCCTGGTCGATGCTATGAGCAGCCGCATACGCAGCGTTGAAGCACTCGTGCGTTGGCGTCACCCCACGCTTGGTTTAATCGCCCCGGGTGAATTTATCCCACTCGCTGAGCAAACGGGGCAAATTATTCCACTGGGACGCTGGGTACTTCTCCAAGCCTGCCGAGAAATTGCGGCACTGAACGAGCAAAGTGACCGAGTGCTCTCAGTGGCAGTGAATATTTCCTCGCTGCAGTTCTGCCGAGACGGCTTTCTTGATGAGGTAAAATACGCGTTAAAAGCAACTGGCTTACCACCGGAACGCCTTGAATTAGAAGTGACAGAAAGCGTCTTACTGGATGGCACAGACCCCATTATTGAGCTAATGCAAACGCTTAAAACCATGGGGGTGCGCGTCGCCCTGGACGATTTTGGCACCGGCTTTTCAAGCCTCAGTTACCTGTGCGACTTGCCCACCCATAAGGTCAAGCTAGACCGCCGTTTTGTGCAAAAGACGCTGGAAAATCGGCGCATGGCCGCCATTGTCCAGGGCGTGATTACCATGGCACACCATATGGATATGCAAGTCGTCGCCGAAGGCATTGAAACCCGCGAACAACAAGAAGACCTCACTCGCCGCCACTGTGACCTACTCCAAGGGTACCTATTCGCACGCCCCATACCCTTAGAAGAACTAAAGCGCCTGCCCGACCATTTACCCGTCGCCCTAACAACTAACAACTAACAACTAACAACTAACAACTAACAACTAACAACTAACAACTAATCCAAACGAGCTCGTATCCAGTCAATAAAAACGCGCAGTTTATAAACGTCGACCATATGTTCTGGGTAGGCCATGTAGTAAGCATCCTGGCTTTTAAGCGAGAACTGCCAAGGAATGACTAATTTCCCCTCATCAAGCTCTTCTTGGGCAAGAAACCTTGGCACTAGTGCAACACCGCAGCCCGCGCGGGCAGATCTTAACGCCATATAGAACGTATCGAATCTTGGCCCATGGTAGCTGTGCTCCGTATATAGATCTTGTGCTTCAAACCAGTCATGCCACCCCTCGGGCCGAGTAGAAACCTGTAACAACACCATGTCTGTTAAATCCAATGGGTCGCGTACGGTCGTCTGCTCCATAGTGGAGGGCGCGCAGACAGGCACCACGTCTTCATCTAGTAACTTAATACACTCAGCCCGCGGCCATACACCATGGCCAAAAAAGAAAGCCGCCTCTATGCGCTCTTTTTGCATATCAAACGGCTCGGTACGGTTAGAAATATTAAGATTAATATCTGGATGCTTAAAGCGGAATCCGTTGAGTCTTGGGATAAGCCAACGCGCCCCAAAGGTGGGCAACGTGGCAATATTCAGTACATCTGCCTCTACGCCATAAGACTGCATATAACGCGTAGACATTTCGACCTGGGCTAGTATTTTACGCGCTTCGCCAAGATAGACCGCCCCCTCTGGCGTCAGGTGCAGGCGCTTTCTCACCCTCCTAAACAACGGATGTTGCAGCGTTACTTCCAATTGTGACACCTGCTTGCTCACCGCACTTTGCGTCAGGCTCAGCTCATCCGCGGCCCGCGTAAAACTGAGATGCCTCGCCGCGGCCTCAAAGCAATTCAAGCTGGTCAAAGAAGGTAAGTTTCGACGACGCATGGCAATCCCACTTGGTGAAATTAAGGAATGATGTTTTTCACAAACATCGTTTGATGAGCTACCGCAAGCTTGGCAATACTGGCCCTGTAACCAATTTACTCACAACTTAATATTTGGTGAAGCAATGATTCATTCCCTGATGGAAAAAATGGGTGTCGCAAAAGAACAGTATCAAGGCGGCAACCTGATTGTTACAACGCCGATTGATGGTAGCGAGATTGGCCGTCTCACAACGGCCTCTAGCAGCGACGTTGAAACAGCTATCGCGAACTCAGAAAAAGCCTTTCAGGCCTGGAAAAGCGTGCCAGCCCCCCGTCGTGGTGAATTGGTGCGCCTTTTTGGCGATCAACTGCGCCAGCACAAGGAATCTCTCGGCGAGCTGGTCACCTGGGAGTGCGGCAAGATTCTCCAGGAAGGGCTTGGCGAAGTTCAGGAAATGATCGACATTTGCGACCTTGCCGTTGGCCAATCACGCCAGCTTTTTGGACTGACCATCGCTTCCGAGCGCCCTGGTCACCACATGCGTGAAAGCTGGCACCCGTTAGGTCCGATTGGCCTGATTACGGCGTTTAACTTTCCCGTCGCCCCATGGGCATGGAATTCAGCCTTAGCGCTGGTTTGCGGCAATAGCTTACTTTGGAAACCTTCTGAAAAAACACCGCTAACGGCGCTGGCATGCCAGGCACTGTTAGAGCGCGCCATTGAAGAGTTCGGCGATGAAGCACCTGAGCACCTGAGCCAGGTGATTATTGGTGAGCGTGCCGCTGGCGAACAGCTGGTCAATGACGCTCGCGTTGCGCTGATCAGCGCCACCGGCAGCACCCGCATGGGTCGCGAAGTAGGCCCACAAGTGGCAGCGCGCTTCGGCCGCAGCATTCTTGAACTGGGTGGCAACAACGCCATGATCTTAGCGCCAAGCGCAGACCTTGATATGGCGACTCGCGCCATTCTCTTCTCTGCGGTAGGTACAGCAGGACAGCGTTGTACGACACTGCGCCGCTTAGTCGTTCATGAATCCATTAAAGATGAAATCTTAGCGCGTCTTAAGAAGTCGTATAGCGCGGTGTCCATCGGCAATCCGCTTGACGGTAACTTGGTTGGCCCGTTGATTGATCACCAAGCCTTTGATGCGATGCAAAGTGTGCTGGCTAAGGCGCGTGAGCAAGGTGCGAGTGTATTCGGCGGCAACCGTGTAGAGATCGCCAACAGCAACGAAGGCTACTACGTCGAGCCGGCCATTGTTGAAGTGACAGAGCAGAACGACCTGGTCAAGCACGAAACCTTTGCACCCATTCTCTATGTCCTCACCTACAAAGAGCTGGATGAAGCCATTGCTACCAATAATGACGTTCCCCAGGGTCTGTCATCTTGTATTTTCACCACCGATGTTCGCGAAGCCGAAACTTTCATCTCTGCCGTTGGCAGTGACTGTGGCATCGCCAACGTCAACATCGGCCCGAGCGGTGCCGAAATCGGTGGCGCATTTGGGGGCGAGAAAGAAACCGGTGGCGGTCGCGAGTCTGGCTCCGACGTTTGGAAGAGCTATATGCGTCGCCAAACTAACACCGTGAACTACTCTCGTGAACTCCCATTGGCCCAAGGTATTAAGTTCGACTAACCCTTCCCCTCTATAAGGGCCCTTATCTGCAGGGCCCTTACTAAAATCATAAAAAATGAAGGTGACGTATGCGTGACGATGTCCAAATCGGCCCGACGCCGGGCCTCGCGATGGCGCTATTACCGCTGCTGGCCACTACCGCTATTCTAATTCTGCAATTTTTTATCTTCTCTGACTTTACCCCGCATATTCCTTTAGCCTTCGGGATAATGATTTGTGCTCTGTGCGGACGCATCCGTGGCATACCCTGGCAGAAAATGGAAGCCTCAATGCTTGAGGTGGTTAAGCTAGGGATGCCCGCTATTTTTATCCTTTTAGCAGTCGGCATGGTGATTGGTACCTGGATTCTTTCCGGCACAGTGCCCACGCTGATGTATTACGGTTTTCAACTGGTTTCACCCTCTTACTTCCTCGTCGCGACCTGCGTCATTAGTGCTTTGGTATCTCTTGCCACAGGCACATCCTGGGGCACAGTAGGAACGCTCGGGCTTGCCCTAATGGGCATCGGGGAAGGGCTGGGCATTCCCATGTATCTAACGGGCGGGGCGTTGGTATCCGGTGCGTTCTTTGGCGATAAAATGTCGCCCTTATCAGAGACTACCAACTTAACCCCTGCCGTATGTGAAACCGATTTATGGAGCCATATACGTAGCATGATGGCCACCACGGTGCCCGCCATGATTGTCGCGCTGGTACTTTATATGTGGCTCGGCACTAGCTATGGCGGCCAGCTTGAACGGAGCACCGATATTGCAACATTCCGCCAGGCACTTGATGACACCTTTACGCTCTCTTGGGTAACGCTGATCCCGCCCTTTGTTGTCATCGGTTTAGCGCTTGCCAAATTTCCGCCTTTTCCAACTATTTTCACCGGCGCTGCGATAGGCGGCTTAGTGGCCATCGGCGTTCAAGGTGAAACCGTACATGCCGTGTTTGATGCCATGCAAAATGGTTTTAGCAGCGATACCGGTAATCCGGCGATTGATGCTCTGCTCAGCAGTGGCGGCGTGCTCTCCATGACCTGGGTCGTAACGCTTACGTTCTTCGCGCTGGGTTTTGCTGGCATGCTGGAAGCCTATGGCACCGTTGATGCGATTATTAAGCAGCTCATGCGGCTCATTAAAGGTCGCTTCAGCTTAGTGGCAACAAGCTCCGGCACAACGCTGGCGGTAAGCACTATTATTGGCGATGTGTATACAACACTGGTGCTACCTGGTCGCTTGCTGAAAGGCCAGTATCAAGCCATGGGCTATAAGGCATCGACGCTGTCACGCACCATTGAAGACAATGGCACGCTCTCCTCTCCGTTGATTCCTTGGAACATGGGCGGTGGGTTTGTGTCCTCGACGATTGGCGTACCCACGCTAGCGTATGCGCCCTTCGCCTTCGCTTGCTGGTTATCCCCTTTATTCGGCTTGCTGTGGGCACTAACCGGCCGCTTTATTCCCCGTGAAGCCTCCGAGGACGAGGCTGAAAACAAACCCCATACGCCCAAAACCGACTACTCCTCCCAACCCACTTCATAGCCATACAAGGTCGGCCCATGGCCGACCTGCGCTTCTTTTCAGGAGGTACTATAAGATGCAAACGACCCTCTCCGAGCGCTGCCTTTGGCTGCAAACGAGCGCGGAAGCCCCAGTACAATACCCTGCGTTAACGAACCAGGAAGAGGCCGAGGTCTGTGTTGTTGGTGGTGGTATTACAGGCCTGTCCACCGCGTTACATTTGGCCGAAAAAGGCATCAAGGTCATCTTGCTGGAGGCGGGAGATATCCCCACGGGAGGCTCAGGCCGCAATGTTGGTCTCGTTAATGCTGGGCTTTGGATTCCACCCGATGACATTGTGGCTGCGCTAGGTGAAGAGAAAGGTGAGCGCGTTAATACTATTTTGGGCGGCGCTCCAGCAAAGGTATTCGACATTATTGAGCGCTATGCAATTGAGTGCGATGCGACGCGCACAGGCACCCTTCACCTTGGCCATAACACTAAAGGCTGCCAAGAGCTCGCACGCCGCCGGGATCAGTTACAAAACCGTGGGGCGCCGGTGACGTTAATCGAAGGAGAGGCATGCGAGCGGATGACGGGAACCTCTCAGATACATACAGCGTTGCTTGATAAGCGCGCAGGTACTATCAACCCCTGTGCCTATACGCGAGGTCTCGCACGTGCGGCAGCGGATCTTGGGGCTATTCTCTACTGCCAAAGCCCCGTAACAGGCATCGAGCGACAGGAAGACCGCTGGCGCGTGCTGACTCAAAACGGCAGCGTGACCGCGAGCAGAGTCGTCATGGCGACTAATGCGTATACCGAAGATGACTGGAACCAAGTTCGACAACACTTCTTTACCGGCCATTATTATCAACTGGCGTCAGAACCGCTAACGGGCGAAGCTGCCGATGCAATTCTTCCAGAAAAGCAAGGTGCTTGGGACACCCGGACAGTGCTTAGCAGCATTCGCCGGGATAAGGCAGGGCGCTTAATACTGGGCAGCCTGGGCAAAGGTGAAGGCAAACCACTGGCCTACTTAACCCGCTGGGCCGATACCATACAGAATCATTATTTTCCCGAGCTCGGCAACGTTCGCTGGGAATACACCTGGACAGGTAAGGTCGCGTTCACACCGGACCACACCTTGCGTATTTTTGAACCGGCTCCTGGGATATTGTCAGCCACTGGCTATAACGGACGAGGCATTACTACCGGCACGGTGGTTGGCGAAGGTTTTGCCCACTACATTGCAAACGAAGATGACAGTCTGCTACCTCTTCCGCTATCGCAGCCCAAACCCATCAAAGCACGCCCGCTGTGGAGCTGTGCCTATGAGGGCGGTTTCTCGCTATATCATGCGGGTCAGTGTCTACGGGTGCTTATCTAATAAGGGCGTTACTACTTAACAAAACGGCAGCACATTCCTGTGCTGCCGTTCTTTAATTAACGATGGATTAGTTTTTTAAACTTGCCAGCACCTTCGCTTTAGAGGCATTTTCGCGCTCTGCATAGAGCGATAGCTCGTCTGTTACCTGGGCACCCAGCGCTTCTTCAAAGGCATCGCGATTGGCATTCCCGGCATAGGCTTCGCTCTCAGTGCCACCCAGATTTGACTGGAAAATACCCGCCGCACTGACCGGCAGAAAGTCTTCATAGGTTATCGGCTGTGCTTCCACTAGGCCCTGGGCGATTAACGAATCAATATCGGCACTACCAGCGTCTTTAGCGGCCTGACCTTTCTCGGTCAGATGATAGTGAAAATACGCTAACGCCTCACGGCGCATTGCCTCATCGTTATCAGGGAACTTGGCGAATACGTTCTTCATGACCGTCTGGTGCGCGTCGTTATCCAACCCTGCGGTTTGCTTACGGCCTTCAGTAAGCAACTGGTCATAAAGCGCACGGCCTTTCGGTGTTAGCGCCACACCGCGCTGTTCAATTTCACCAAAGCGAGCGGTGTGGGTGCCTTGCGCGTCACCAGCAAAACGAATCGATTCCTCTAACGCCTTAAAACTGGTCTGGCGCAGCAGAATCGGGCACTCACGACGCGGTGGCCCTTCAATGACGGCTTTGGGGTTCATGCCCATCTCCGGCATGCGGCGCTGTACTTCGTCGATATCCAGGGTGCGCGGCGTCAGGTGATTAATATGCGGCCCACGGAAGCACACCACATCGGCAATCAAACGGTGCTCATCATGTAGCGCATGATAGGTATCCAGATCGACCGTCGCATCCTGGTGCCAACGGAAAGTTTCCAGAGCTTCTTTGACGAACTGGTCGGCCTCTTCGCTGGTTAACCCACCCTGGGTTTCATGACGCTCAATAAGTTCGCGCGCCCCTGGGGTAAAGATATCGCGCTTAGCCAGAATTTCTTCTGAACGCTGGCGCAGCGCCTCGCTTTCAATAAGCTCTAAACGCAGTAGCGAGGTAAAAACGCGGAAAGGGTTCATCGCCAACGCGTCATCGTCGATGGGCCGGAAAGCGGTTGAGTGAACCGGCACGCCCGCTTCAGAAAGATCGTAATAACCGACAGGATACATGCCCATAACGGCAAACAGGCGGCGCAGCATGGAAAGCTCTGTAGCGGTTCCCACACGAATGGCTCCGTGGCGCTCTACGCTCAAACGCGCCAACTCACCCTGTGCCTCCAAGCGGCGATGAAGTTCAGGCTGCTGACTAAGCGTTTCTTGATTAACGCGCTCGACAAGTTCAAGCAGCGTGCCGTACTGCGGCACTTCGGCTTGATACATGGCCGACATCGCCTTAGAGAAACGGTCGCGAACATCATTGGTTGAAAGAAGGTTCGGTTGAGTCATTTCGTTGCTCTCTCTTGCATATTGTTGGGATAAGGATGAGATACCGACGTCAATTGCGCCAATAGCGCCTGAAGCGGGTGTGGCAAAGTTTGCCCAGAATAGCGTTTCACCTGGCTGCGGCAGGAGTAGCCTGTGGCGAGCAGCTTGCCCTTGTTTTGCTCGGCTTCCACCTGGGGCTGCCAGGATTGGGCGTAGATCGTCTTCGAGGTTTCGACATTGCGGGTTTCATGGCCGTAGGTGCCGGACATCCCGCAACAGCCTGTGGTGGCTAACTCTAGCTGTAAGCCAAACGCCGCAAACACCTGCTGCCAGGCCTTGGGGCTGCCCGGTGCGTTGGTTTTTTCGGTGCAGTGGGACAGCAGCTTAAAGCCAGGATCGGTTAAGTTCAGCTGGCGAGGCGCTAGCGTGTTAATACGGGTAGCCAGCCACTCTTGCAGCATTAACACCTCGGGGACCTGCTCGGCACCTAAGGCTTTCACGTACTCCTGACGATAGGTCAGCGTCATGGCGGGGTCGATACCCACCATCGGCACCTCAAACTCTGCCAACGCCCGCAGGCGCTTGGCCTGTTTTTCTGCCGTGCGCTCAAAGGCACCTAAAAAGCCCTGTACCTGCAGCGGTTTGCCGTTGGCAGAAAACGGCATCACAAACACCCTCAGGTTGAGCCGCGACAGCAGTTCCACCACGTCTATCACCAACTTGGCTTCAAAGTGGCTGGTGAACGCATCCTGGACAATTATCACGCTGTTGGCGCGCTGCTGCTCGGTCAGCAGCGCAAGCGAGGTGGGCGTGGCTTCGGCAACGCCCCAGGCACGCAGCTGTTTTTTCACGCTAGCGCGGGAAAGCTGCGGGGAGTCACTCATTCCAAGCCCTTTACGCATCAGGCTATCTACCCAGCGCTGGTTGAGTAGGGCGTTATACAGCGGCGCAACCTTGGCAAGGGTTGGCAACATGAATTCGGTGCCACCGATGATGTAATCGCGCAGCGGGCGTAAATAGCGGCCGTGGTAGACCTCTAAAAACTGCGAACGGAACTGCGGTACGTTGACCTTAATCGGGCACTGGCCCGCGCAGGATTTACACGCTAAACAGCCCGCCATGGCATCGTAAACTTCGTGAGAATAGTCGTGGTGTTGCTGCTTGCTAACGGTGTTCATGACCCGGCGGGGAAAGCTTTTAACAAAGCCCCAGCCGTTTTCGGCTTTTTTCTTGCGCGACTCTTCCACCACATCGATACCCGCCTGGGTTTGTAGGCGTAGCCACTCACGCATCAAGCTGGCGCGGCCTTTGGGCGAATGACGACGATCGCGGGTAGCCTTCCAGGAAGGGCACATGGGGTCATCAAGGTCGTAGTTATAACAGGCACCGTTGCCGTTGCAATACACCGCCGCGTCGTAGGCCTGCCAGGCGCGTTCGTCGATGGTGCGATCCAACTGGCCGCGCATAGTGACGCCATCGATCGTTAACAGTTCAGGATCGCTGTCTTTGGCAATCAGGTTATTGCTTTCGGCGGGCGACGCAATTTTTCCTGGGTTTAGCTGGTTATGCGGATCAAACGCGGCTTTAACGCGCTGCAGGCTGGGGTATAACTCACCAAAGAACTTGGGGCCGTACTCCGAGCGCACGCCTTTGCCGTGTTCTCCCCACAACAACCCGCCGTACTTCTGGGTCAGGGCTGCCACTTCATCGGAAATCTCACGAATCAGTTTTTCCTGCTCGGGATCTTTCATGTCCAGCGCCGGGCGCACGTGCAGCACTCCCGCATCCACATGGCCAAACATCCCGTATGCAAGTTGCCTAGCATCCAACGCGGCACGAAACTCAGTAATAAAGTCAGCCAAGTGCTCCGGTGGTACGGCAGTATCTTCCACAAACGCAATCGGGCGCTTTTCGCCCTGTACATTGCCCAGCAAACCCACCGAGCGTTTGCGCATGGCGTAGACTTTTTGGATCTGCGGGCGACCTTCGGCCAGGGTGTAGCCTAAGCGCTCAACGGTAGCGTCTTGGCTCAAATGGTCAGTGAACGCCTGTACCCGTTCCGCCAAGCGCTCAGGATCATCGTCATTAAATTCGATCAGATTAATGCCACGAATCGGCGTACTACCGGTGGCGGGGAAAAACTCAGCTACGCTGTCCCAGACAAAGTCTTCCATGGCCAACTGCAACACGGTGTCGTCAATGGTTTCAATCGAGGTGGGCCGAGCGCTGCTGGCCATCAATGCCTTAGCATCACGCAGGGCGCCCATAAAGCCTGGGTAGCGCACATTAACCAAGGTGGCGTGCTTGGGAATCGGCAGCACGTTCAATACCGCTTCATTCAAAAAACCCAACGAGCCTTCCGAACCACACAGCAGGCTGTTCAGGTTCAGTTGGCCTTGCGCCTCCCGCAGATGCGCCAAATCGTAGCCGGTTAAGCAGCGGTTGAGCGGCGGAAATTTCGCCTCAATCAGCTCACGCTGCTGGTCGATAATCTCAGCGGCAGTGGTATGCACCTGGCCGAGAATGCCGGAGTGGGCAGCGGCCTGCTGCTCTTCGTCAGCGCTAAGCGCGCGGCTATGCAGATGCTGGCCTCCCAGCAGAACCGTGTCCAGTTCCAGCACATGGTCACGGGTTTTGCCGTACTCGCAGCTGCCCTGGCCGCTGGCATCGGTGGAGATCATGCCGCCGATGGTGGCGCGGTTAGAAGTAGACAGCTCCGGGGCAAAAAACAACCCATGGGGCTTCAGCGCCGCGTTGAGTTGATCCTTCACCACGCCCGCCTGAACGCGCACCCGCCGTGCCTCTACATCAATCGATAGGATCTGGTTCATATGGCGGGAAACATCCACCACGATACCGTCGGTCAACGACTGGCCGTTAGTGCCCGTGCCGCCGCCCCGAGGCGTTAGCACGATATCGCGGTGGGGCAGCTCAGCGGCTAGCTTGGTAAGGCGTTCAAGATCTTCCGCGTGCTTAGGAAACACCGCCGCCTGGGGCAGGCGCTGGTAAATCGAGTTATCCGTCGCCAGCACCGTGCGGTTGGCGTAGTCAGGGGCAATCTCGCCTTCAAAGCCGCGAGCGCGCAAGGCGTCGAGAAACGCCACATAGCCACTTCGCACTGCCACTTCGCTGACCATTGCGATCATGCCTTGAGCGTCTCCAGCGCCTGCTCGATAAGCCCTAGCCCTTCTGCCATGACGTCTGCTTCAGTGGTCAGCGGCGGTAATAAGCGTAAGACATTACGTTTGCGGCCACTGGGCATTAACAAAACGCCAGCATCACGTCCGGCGGATAACAGGTTAGCTAAGTGCTCCGCCCCCGTGGCGTTTTCAGTGTCTTCAAAGACGATACCGCGCATTGCACCAATACCGGTCATGGCCCCTAGCATGGGAAAACGCTCGCTTGTCTTCCAGCGTTGGTAAGCACTCACAATCGCCGCTTCCTGGGCATCTCCCCATGCACTTAGCGCGTCATCCTGCATGATATCCATGACTGCCAACGCGGCTGAGCAAGCCACCGCATTACCTGAATAGGTGCCTCCCAACGCGCCTTTGGGTAAGGCATCCATTAACTCTTTACGCCCGACCAGGGCAGCAAGCGGAAGACCTGAGGCAATACTTTTTCCTAACAGAAGCAGGTCGGGCTCGATGCCGAGGTGACTGAAACCAAAGCGCTTACCGGTTCGTCCGAAACCTGATTGGATTTCGTCACAAATCAATAAAATACCGTGCTGATCGCAGATTTCCCGCAGCGCTTTGGCAAACTGGGGGCAAAGTAAACGAAAGCCGCCTTCCCCTTGAATGGGTTCAACGACGACACACGCTACTTCACTGGGGGCAATCTCGACGTCAAATACGCGCTCTAACGCAGCCAGCGATTGCTCAGCGGATACCCCACTGTCCTGACTAGGAAACGGCACGTGATACACCGGGCCAGGCAACGCGCCCAAGCCTGCTTTATAGGGCTTAACTTTGCCGTTCAAATTGAGTGCTGCCAACGTGCGGCCATGGAAAGCATCGTCAAAGGCAATCACGCCTTGGCGACCCGTAACGCCACGGGCGACTTTCAGGGCATTTTCGGTCGCTTCCGCACCGCTATTTGTCAGCATACAGCCCAACGGATAAGAAACCGGCACAAACTGATCAAGACGCTCTACGACAGAAAGGTAGCCACGGTGAGGCAAGGCATTAAACGCTGAATGCATGAGGGTATCGACCTGGGCCTTGACGGCCTCGACCACCGCTGGATGGCCATGCCCCAGGTTAAGCACACCAATACCGCCAATAAAGTCGATATAACGCTGCCCCGCCTCATCCCATACCTCTGCATTCCGCCCTTTAGTAATACAAACGGGATGAAGGATGCCTAATGCACTGCTGACGTAGGGAAGGTCCATCGTCGTAAACGCTCCTGAAATTGCCATGTGTTCCCTTATCAAACAGGTTCATATGGCAGATCACAAACGAAAAAAAAAGCTAAATACATGCCAAGCAGGAATGCATTGGGTGTGAACACTTAATCAGAAGCAGAAGCCCAGCATAGCCCACTCATTGCTAGCACATATTCCACTAGGCAGACTATAAAAAGAAAACGTCGTGCTGGGCATGCAGATAAAAAGAACAAATTATTGATTACATAAGGGATTTCTTAAAAGCTTTTGGCATGACAAAATGGAATGCGTACGCAACTTAATTTCTTTTGTCTGTCGAGCTGCATACGTGAACAATAGCCAGCTATCTTTTTCGCGACATTTTTACTGATCGATCCCCAGACGGTCGGATTGCGAAAATTGCTAAACATAATTTTATTATAAATAATTTAATTAGCAGGAGTTAACATGAAAAACATTCCCTCTAACGTGTTTCCAACAAAAGTGCTATCACCAAAAGTGCTATGCGGCGTAGGTGCCACTCTTTTGTTGGCAGGCTGTGGTGGCGAGAGCAAACCTAATATCGCTATTGGCCCCCCTGCCAGTACCACTCAAAGCGTTTCTCAACTACTTTTTGATGCCTACGGGATTGGTAGCGATAAGTACAATACCTATCAGGAAGGGTTTGGTGCTGCACTCGATGGCGTACAAGATGGCAACATCGATATTTCTATCGGCATTCTTGGTTTGCCTTCTGGTAGCATCGAGAACTTACAAGCCTCGAGTGGCGATGCACGCTTGATTAGTTTAAGCGATGACGCTATTGACTATATTGAAGAAAATAGCGCTTATCAGCGCTTTACGATTCCTGCTAATAGCTATGCTTTCCAAAGTGAAGATGTAAATACTATTACTGCTTATGCCATTTTAGTTGGCAACACGAATACTATTGATGAAGAGCTAGGTTATGAACTAGCGCGTTTAATGCATGAATATGCTGAAGAAAACACGCACTCTCAGTCTGCGTTTATTACCCTTGAAAATGCACTGAATGGCTCAGAAGGTCTGCCCATTCACCCCGGTGCTAAAAAGTATTACGAAGAGCAAGGCCTCACCGTAGACAACCCTGTCGCTGAGCTTAGCGAAACAGACGCCAAAGAAGAGTTTATTTTAGGTACCGGTAGCCAAGGGGGTACTTACTACCCACTGGGTGGTGAGATGGCCACTATTTGGAACCGGTATCTGGAAAATCAAAACTTCACCAATATTGAAACTGGCGCCTCAATCGAAAACTTAGTGAGCATCCGTGATAACAATATGGATCTCGGGATGACCGTGCACGCACCGGCGCAAGATGCCGTTGCAGGAAGCGGAGAGTTCGAAAGCGGTGCTATTGATAACGTCGCCTTTATCGGACACATCTACCCTGAAGTCATTCAGATTGTCACTCGTGAACGCTCCAACATTGACAGCCTAAGTGATCTAACCGATTGATGTTCCCTTTTCGCCGCTGGCTAAGCCAGCGGCGTTATATGTATGAGGTTTAATCGTGGATAAAAAAAAACTCCTGACGAAGCGGCGCTGTTAGAAAAGTATGATCGTGAGTCACAAGTACGTTCGGCACTTCAGCTAGGCAAGTGGGGATGGCTGATCACCCTAATGGGTGTATCACTGACGTGTTTTCATCTCTACACCGCTTATTTTGGTACGCTACCGTCACAGCAGCAAGGCGCCGTCCACTTAGGGCTTGCTTTGGGGATGATCTTTATTCTATTCCCTGCAACGCGAGGCGCAGGCAGGCGCAATGGAGTGCCGTGGTACGACGTACTACTCGCCTTCGCAGCAACCTTTGCTGCCTACTATAAAATCCTGTTTTATGAAGAAGTCCTGCGTGCAAGGGTCACGGGCTATTCAGCCTTTGATCTAACGATTGCCGCACTCGGCGTGCTGTTTGTACTAGAAGCAACTCGCCGTACCGTTGGTATGCCAATCGTTGTCATGGCCACGCTGGCAATTCTTTATGCGCTGTTTGGCAATCTAATACCCAGCCCTTTGCTTTCCCATCCTGGCTTCTCTCTTGAGCAGGTGTCTCCCTACTTATGGTTCAGGGAAAGCGGCGTTTTTGGTACGCCTCTGCAAATATCGGCGCGCTTTATCTTCTTGTTCTTGTTTTTCGGCGTTGTCCTGATGCATACCGGAGTAGGTCGATTCTTTAATGACTTAGCCTTTGCACTAACTGGGCGCTTTACTGGTGGTGCCGGCAAAGCCGCTGTCATAGCAAGTTCGCTGCAGGGCATGATTTCGGGAAGCTCTATCGGCAACACCGTGGCCTCTGGCTCTTTCACCATTCCTATGATGAAAAATGCCCGTTTTAAACCCGAGGTAGCGGGAGCAGTCGAAGCGTCAGCCTCTACGGGTGGTCAGATCATGCCCCCCTTAATGGGCGCAGCGGCCTTTATCATGGTGGAGTATGTAGGCGTTTCTTATCGCGAAATCATGTTCTCGGCGCTGATTCCCGCCATTCTCTATTTTGCGGGTATTTTTATCGGGGTTCATTTCGAAGCCAAACGTCATCGCATTCTCGGCCTTCCTAAAGATCAATTGCCCAGCAAGCGTAAGCTCATGCTGTCAAAAGGCTACATGCTACTGCCTTTGCTCGTCATTATTACGACCATTAGCGTTGGCTTTACCGCTCAACGAGCAGCACTACTGGGGATAGCATGTGCGTTTGCTGTCAGTTTGGCGCGCAAAGAAACACGCCCCTCATTAAAAGATATATTGGTTATTTTTGAAAAAGGCGCGCGCGTGGCACTGCCAGTGATCGCTGCAGTCGCTTGCGCAGGTATTATCGCTGGCGTGGTAGGCATGACAGGAATGGGGTCAAAATTTGCCGCCGGCATTATTAGCTTGGCTGATGGCGTTTTGATACTTGCCCTGTTATTCACGATGATTGCCTGCATTGTTCTGGGCATGGGATTACCCACAACAGCAAACTATGTCGTCACTGCCACAATTGCCGCACCGGCGCTTATTAATGAGTTTGGCCTTCCGCCAATGGCAGTGCATTTGTTTGTCTTTTATTTCGGCATCATCGCCGATATTACGCCTCCCGTTTGCTTAGCCGCCTTTGCGGGTGCGGGTATTGCGCAAGCCAACCCAATGAAGACCGGCTTTACGGCGGTTAAATTGGCGATTGGTGCGTTTATTATTCCTTATGCCTTCATTTATAATCCCATGCTGGTACTAGTCGAACCTACGCTGCTGGGTCTTTTAAGCGCGTTGTTCTTTTCACTCGTAGGGATTATGGGCGTCAGCAGTGCGCTACTCGGCTACTTTGTGCGCGATTCCTTCTTCTGGGAGCGTCTGGTACTGTTAGTTGCAGGGCTTGCCATGGTGGTTCCTGAGTTGCTAACCAGCGGCTTAGGCTTACTTGCCATGGTGACGGTGGGCTGGCTTCAGTCGCGCCGTCCTGACAAATATCAGGAAGCCGCGTCGCTCGCCTAATGAGCCATTATAAAAGCCTAGCTTCCCCCCGGCGCTTAGTCGCCGGGGCGGCTTTCAGGTCATCAGGAGCGCCAGGTTTGGCATCACGTAATCTTCCTTCTACGGCGGCTATGCAGTGCTTTGAAGCGGCCGCACGTCATATGAGTTTTACTCGGGCAGCAGACGAGCTAAACCTCACGCAAAGCGCTGTCAGCAAACAAGTTGCACACCTCGAAACCACCTTGCAACACAAGCTATTTCGTCGCGTGCGTCGCAGCCTGCTGCTAACCCCAGAAGGAGCTATTTTTTTAAGTGACGTACGTAAAGTGCTCACTCAAATTGAGATGTCGACGCAAGCGATAATGACCTACAGCGGTAATAGCGAGGTTCTTAAAATCGCCACATTACCTAGCTTCGGTAGCCGCTGGCTAGCCAATAAGTTACCTACCTTTCTGGCCGCGAATCCCGGCATTAGTTTGGAGTTTCATGACCGCGTAAAAGATTTTGATCTTGAGCAGCAAGATATCGATATTGCTCTGTTTTATGGACATGGAAGTTGGCCAAGCCTAGCTTGTCATAAGCTTATTGATGAGGATATGGTCGCGGTTGCTTCTCCAGAATTACTGGCTCAGCACCCCATTCATTCAGTGGATGACTTAACACGACTGCCGCTGCTTCACCTCTCGACACGCCCTGACGCTTGGCACCACTGGTTTGCAAACCAAGAGATCATCACTGACCGTAGCTATCATGGCACTCGCTTCGAGACATTTCCTATGCTGGTACGAACGGCAATGGCAGGCGGAGGTGTCGCACTGGTTCCTCACTTTACCGTCGATGAAGAGTTGGAAGGTGGCCGACTGACAGTTGCTTGGCCATATAGATTACTCAGCGAGAGTGCTTATTATCTTGTTTACCCTGAACACCTAGGGGAGCTCGCCAAGGTGCGACGTTTTGTAGAGCATATCATCCAGTTCAGTGATTGATACTGGCACAGTACTACGCTCTGCTATGTGATAGCTAAACAACTAGCCATTGCTTTGTGCCAAATAATTACCTCATTTAATCCCTATTAAAAGCTTAGCGCTATTAATATGTTTATATGTTCATACGCTTGAGATTTTATAACAGCATTGATAACTATCGGGCAGAAGCACCAAAGAAGAAAACATCTTTTTTACGTCACTCCCACCCGAGAGTACACCTTAGGTCAGTCAATGGTGTCGACAAATTCGCTGAGATCCCGCACTCGACTCTTGTCGATAGTCACGCCAAGTCCAGGTGAATCGTCCAACACAATATGCGTTTCATCTCCCGGCATCTGGGCAACATCTTCCCCAATCATGGCAGGCCCCACCAAGTCATTCGCAATAATATTGGGATGCGCCAGCGCTAAGTGGGCACCCGCGAGCGTCGCGATCGAGGACTCCACCATAGAGCCTATCTGGCAGGGTATATCAGCCGCCATCCCGACCTCTGCCATCGCCATAGCAGGACGTAGGCCAGAGGATTTCATTAACTTGATGTTAACCATGTCAGCAGCGTTTAGTTGAATCACATCCAGCATCTCTTTAACACCGTGAATAGGCTCATCAGCCATAATCATGGCATCAGTTGCCTGAGTCACACGGGCCATGGCTGCGAGATTCTCCATAGCGACGGGTTGCTCAAACCAATCCACTTGATAGGGCGCTGCATGCCGAATGACCTGAAGCGCTTGCTTAGCACTCCATCCTTGATTGGCATCCACGCGCAACGCAATCGATCGGTCTAGCGTCTCTCTAACGCGCGCAATCCGCTCAACATCATGCTCCGGCGTATCTCCCAGTTTGATTTTGATGGACTGATAACCGCGCCGAGCAGCCTCTTTCGCCTGACGTGCCATCTCCTCCGGCGCTAACATGCTGATAACGTATGGAAGTTCCAATCTAGCATGGCTACGCCCTCCTAGCAGCGCATAAAGCGGCTTCCCGCACTCACGCGCCACTAGGTCGTGAAGCGCAATATCGAGAGCTGCTTTAGCCGAGGGATTATGGCGAATTTTACGGTTGGCGGCATGATGGAATTGCGCAATATCACTGGCGTTGGAGCCCATTAGTAAGGGCGCTAGCTCACAGGTTATGATTTCTCGTGCGCCAAGATACGTTTCTCCAGACACATGCTGATCTACCACGGCTTCACCCCAGCCAATCTGGCCAGAAGCAGTCTCGATACTGACGATCAGGCTGGCGATATCGTGATAAGTGTCATAAGCAATTTTAAACGGTTGCTTAAGTGGAAGACGCACACCATATACCGTGATTTTGTTAATACGCATTATTGATGCCTTATTTATGTCCAGGAAAAGATCTGAGCCAGAGTAATCATGAGACTTGCCATACCCAGTTGAAGAATCGCTAATGGCAGTATCCATTTGATCCACTTACTCCACGACACACCTGCCACCGCAAGCCCTGCCATGAAATATCCCGACGTTGGGGTAAGAATATTGGAGATGCCATCACCAAACTGAAACGCAAGAACAGCCGTCTGACGGGTGACTCCCACAAGATCTGCAAGAGGCACCATCAAAGGCATGGTCAGTGCTGCTTGGCCACTGCCAGAAGGGACTAAGAAGTTCAGGATAAGTTGAACAAAAAACATACATACAGCAGTAACCACCGCGGGCATTCCACTCAGCAGCCCTTCGAGATGATAAAGAATGGTATCTAGGATTTCCCCATTTCTCAGAATCACCAGGATGCCAAAGGCAAAGCCCACTACCAGTGCCCCCATCGCAATTTCCTGAATGCCTTCAACAAAGTGGTCGGCAATTTTATTCGGGTTCATACGCGCGAATGCACCGATTAAAATAGCCATCAAGAGAAAGGCGCCGGACATCTCACCGATATACCAGCCGTGACGTATCACCCCATAAGCAATAACAAGAATAGTGCCTACGAAAGCAGCGAGGACGAGTTTGTCGGCAACTGATAACGCACCTGGATCTTCATTGGCTTGCGGTTTGCCAAATTGACGGCGGTCACTATTAAAGACAGGACTTGCCTCGGGGTGAGCTTTGACTTTGGCCGCATAGCGAGTGACGAAAGCAATACTGACGCTGACAAATATTAGCCAGTAACAGGCCCGCAGAGTCATTCCAGAAAACATCGGGAGTTCAGCGATATCCTGGGCAACGCCAACGGTAAAAGGATTCATAAACGCTGCAGAGAAACCGGCACCAGCACCTACCAGTGGCACCGCTGCGGCCGTAATAGAGTCATACCCCAGCATACGCAGTAACGGTGCGAGGATAATGATAAAGGCGATTGTTTCTTCTGCGAGCCCGAAGGTTGCTCCCCCCATTGCAAATAAAAGCATCAGTAAAGGGATGAGGATGAGATCACGCCCAGTAAGCGCATTACTGATACTGGCAACGACTTTTTGTAAGACCCCGGTTGCTTTAAGAACGCCAAACGCGCCGCCTGAGATGAAAATAAAGAAGATGATGCTACTGCCTTCCCCCATCCCCTCAAAGACCGCCATGAAAGGACTTAACCAGCCAGCCTCCTGAGCTTCAACCGCCGCATAACTGTCTGGCACCACGACCGTACGCCCTTGCTCATTTGTTACACGCTCATAGCTACCCGCCTGAAGAAAGTAGGTTGATAAAGCAGCGAGACAGATAAAACTAAATAACACGACAAAAATATGCGGGAAGCGAAACGTTGCTCGTGAACTCTTCTCGCGTGTCATTGTTTTTTCGAGAGGTGTCATGGGGTATCCCCAGTTTATTGATGGTTATCGAGAAACTGCATTGCCACACTTGTCAGGAAGTCGCTTCCAATCGACAGAATGGCATCGTTAAAGTCATAGTCAGGCTGGTGAAGTTTCGGTGTTTGTGGCCCTGAACCATTGCCAATCCATGCATAGGCACCAGGAATATGCGTAAGAAAAGCCCCCATATCATCAGCTCCCATGCTGACTGGGTGCTCTACCAGCTGTTCATGCCCCCAACGCTGCACCACCACATCGCGGCACAGTTGGGCGCAACCGTGGTCATTGGCAACCGCCGGTGTTGAAGGAACATAATCGAGTGTGACGTCGCATCCTGTTGTCTTGGAAATCCCTTCTGCAACGTCGGTAATCCGCCTCTCAAGACGTTTACGTAGCTCGGGTTTAAAGCAGCGCGCGGTGCCCGTCAGCCGAGCAGTCGCCGGAATAATGTTGCTAGCATGGCCGCTTTGCAGGCTGCCGAGACTAATAACAGCGATGTCCTGGGGATCAATATTACGACTGACAATCTGTTGAATGGCGGTTGTAAATAGACTGGCCGCGACGATGGGGTCTGTCGTGAGGTGAGGCATCGCTCCATGCCCCCCTGTGGAGTGGAATGTCACCTCAAAATCATCGCTTGATGCCATGTGAGGGACGTCATGGATGACAAAACGCCCGGCGTCTACACCTGGCCAATTGTGTAGTCCAAATATCGCGTCGAGGGCGAATCGCTCTTGAAGTCCCTCCGCAAGCATCGCTTCAGCACCAGTACCAATTTCCTCTGCAGGTTGAAAAATCAACACGACAGTTCCCTGAGCTGGGCGCTGGTTAACCAACTGTGCAGCAGCAGCCATCAGCATTGCCGTATGTCCGTCATGTCCACATGCATGCATTACATTTGACTGGCTGGAGCGATGCGAAAACTGATTAGCTTCCTCGAGTGGCAAAGCATCGAAGTCGGCTCGAAGCCCAACGGTTGCACCAGTGCTAGCGCCTTTGATAACGCCGACCACACCGTTGCCTCCTATCCCCTCATGCACCTCATCTACCCCCAGGTCACGTAGCGTCATTGCAATACGCTCAGCTGTCATAAACTCCTGGCCAGATAACTCTGGGTGCTGGTGGAGATCCCTACGAAACGTGATCATTTTCTCAAGCTCAATGGCTGATAACGTCATGAGAGGTAGAACCTTGTTGTAAAGTGGTAAATAACGCACTACCTAGGCGGTCTGCGATAACACATGCTTATGCAACATGAATCGCATACGCCGTTATGCGCTTAGCCAAGTTGTTTTTGAGTATGTTGTAACGCTTAACGCGAATAAAATACTTCTTCCCGATAGCGTCATACCTTTATGGGATGAGGCTTTAGTTGTATTTTCTGTACAAAATGAGACGCGCATCGTGACGTCATCGGGAGCAGACATGAACACAAAAAAATTGAGGTACTTCATGGCAGTGGTCGAAGCGGGTTCGATATCGTCTGCTGCAAAGCAGATACCGATCGCTCAACCCGCCTTGACGCGACAGATACATCAACTTGAAGCCGATATCGGGGCAGTCCTGTTTCATCGTGACCGCAAAGGGGTATCTCTGACCCAAGCGGGGCATTACCTATATGCCAACGGGCAGCGTCTACTGTCAGAACTCGAAAGTGTCGCGAAAAAAACACGCGATATCGCCAATGGCTACCGCGAAAGCCTCTCGCTCGGGATTAGCACCATACATCCCTATATTCCCAGCATTACAGCACTCATCAGCAGGTTTAGATCACGTTACCCATCGACGCAGTTAACGCTGGAATCAATGTTGTCGGGTCCTCAGACGGCAGCGATTCTGGCGGGTCGGCTCGATGCAGGCATTTTGTTCATTGAACGAGAAGATGAGCCACGGCTCGATTACTATCCGTTAGCCAGTTTTCGTATGGCGGTCTTCACCAGTAGATGCCACCCTCTCATTGCAACCGCCCCGACTTCGCTTAAGGATTTTCACGGCGCACCGTTCATTCGGTTTAGTCGAACCTCAACGCCTGGGAGCTTCGACCGCTTAGATAGATGCTTCCAGAAGGTAGGCTTCATACCTAATACCGTTCAGGAATGTCGCGATGACATAACTATTCGCAGTTTGGTCGCTACAGGGATGGGGTATGCGATTATGCCAAGCATTATGGCACTGGGGGACAAAGACATTGTCGCCTATGAATTAGAAGACTTGCCACTAGCCACAGACCTCATGCTTGCTTGGCAAAAAGGTCGCCAGCCAGAGGCAGTAAAAACACTATGCCAGCTCGCCGAAGAATCAAACTAACTTCATTATTAATGAAAAAAGATTACATCTTATGACAAAAGTTGCGATATTTATTGATATCCAAAATATATATTACACCGTGCGTGAAGTGTATGGTAAAAATTTTGATTACAACAAATTTTGGTCGCAAGTAACTGCTAATAGAGACGTTGTGGCCGCTTTTTGCTATGCCATCGATAGAGGTGACCAAAAGCAACGGGAGTTTCAAAATATACTCAGAGCGATTGGTTTTAAAGTAAAGCTAAAACCTTTTATTCAACGTTCAGATGGTTCTGCGAAAGGCGACTGGGATGTTGGCATTGCACTCGATGCAATGGAATACGCTGAACAGGCAGATGTTATCGTATTAGTGTCAGGCGACGGAGACTTCGATATTTTGGTAAATAAAATTCGTACTGTGCATGGCAAAAAAGTTGAGGTATATGGTGTCCCTCAGTTAACTGCAGCGTCATTAATAAATGAAGCCAGTGAATTTATAGCGATAGATCGATCACTTTTGCTACGTTAGCTTTATAATAAAGTCGCTTAACTGCAGAAACAGTTAGCATAGTGCCTTTCCACTATTCGCGTTGTAACTGATCGACCCGCGCTAGGATCAGCCGTCGCCCCTCATGTGGAGAGAAGTGAAACTGGCCTTCTACCTCCACAGTTTCACCTAGGTACGGGGCTATCTCCTGATGGGGAAATATCTCAACTCGATTAAGATATTCGTCTTCTATCCAATAATGAAGAGGGTCATTAAAATGCCGCACAACGCCCTGGGTAACGATTTTTCTGTCGTCGAAATCAGCAGGATTGTTCACCAACATGGGCAGTGGCACCGTCACTGTTAGTTGCCCGCGACATCCGCTGATCAGGGTTACCAATAGCAGCATGACTGCCATAAGACCGATGCGTTTTTGGAGTGACTCCATTGCATTGCTCCCATTCATTATTGATTGTTATTGGATCTCTTTGGGCGTCGCTAGTATTAGTTTCGCACGCATACCGCATTCCCGCCATTCTCTCAATTTCTTATACATCCTTTATATCCCTGAAGGCTCACGGTAATGTAAATACTCAGCTTTTTCCTTGGGTTACTTGATATTGCATTTCCACAGCGATACATAACGTTAGAGGGCCTACCCATGACCAATAATGTTCCAGCAAGAGCGACTGCCGCGCTTAAAAATCTGTTTATTGGCGATGCACTGGCTATGCCTGTGCACTGGTTCTATAACGTTCACGATATCGATCGTGCTTTTCCAGGTGGGATAAAAACGTTTGAAGCGCCTCCCGAATTTCACCCTTCATCCATCATGTCGGTGCACTCTACCAGTGGCGGTGGTCGCAAACGGGCGGCTAGTAGCCAACAGCCTGAGATTGTCGGCGGTGTCATTCTGAAAGGAAAACAGTCGTACTGGAATCGCCCAAACGTACACTATCACCAAGGCATGGCTCCTGGAGATAACACGCTCAATGCGCATTGCGCGTTAACGCTCATGGAAACCATGGCAGAGCCAGACCAGCACTATAATAGCGACACCTTCCTCCAGGCTTATATCCGCTTAATGACGGCGGATACGCCAGCCCACCCAGATACCTACGCCGAATCTTACCACCGCGGCTTTTTTGCTAATTTTGAAAAGGGTTTGCCGCCCAAACAGTGTGGTGCGGTGACTCACGATACGCCTTCCATCGGTGGCTTGGTGACAATTGCCCCACTTGTGATTGGCGAACGTTTGAAGGGGCTTTCGTTGTCGGATACCCGCAAGTGTTGCCGTCAGCACCTCGCCCTGACCCACCCTGACAACTTTCTCGCCGAGGTTTGCGACGCCTACGTCGAACTAATCGACGGGTTACTGTTTCGCGATCATGAAAGCTCGGTTCAGGAACTTTTGCTACAGGCCACTCGTGGCCTATCGAAGCGTGACCTGAAAAAACTAGTTGCCAGTCAATACAAAGAGCGCGAGGTGATCGGAAGTGTTTTATCCACAGCCTGTTACATTACTGACGCCTGGCCAGCGGTGCTATACCTTGCCTGCAAACACCAACAGAATCCTCTGAAGGCCTTACAGATCAACGCGGAAGTTGGCGGTGACAACGTTCATAGAGGTGCCGTGCTGGGCGTATTGCTAGGGTTGATCAATGGTGAAGCCGACGAGGGCTTGTTCACCCGGTTAACCGAACATGCGTCGATTAACCGGGCCATTGAGGGTCTTTTTTAAACCTCGCTAGGAGCGACGCTCCCATAGCGTGACTTCCGAGAGGCTATGCTGGTATTTATGCATGGTCTCACGGATCACAAAGGGTACCTTTTCAGGGGCGCTAATCATCCGGAAATTGGGTTCAAGCAGCGCTTTAAGGCCATCCAACGTGCTAACGTTTTCACCATCTTTCTTGAACCCACCAATCCACTCTTCCTTGGGCGTGTACTCTTCCAGCCAAGTATAAGGCGAGGCGATCATCAAGATGCCGCCTGCATTGATGCGCTGATGGACCGTTTGCAGAAACTGTGCAGGTTTATAGAGCCGGTCGATCAAATTGGCGGCCAGCACTAGGTCGTAATTGCTGAACTGCGGCTTGAGATTGCACGCATCACCTTGATGAAAGCTAACGCGGCTCGCCGACTTTTCCAGCCCCAGGCTCGCCAGCGTACGCTCCTGATAACTGACCAGCTCACCCTCCTCCACTCGGGTATATCGCAGCACTTTCTGTTCGGCCATCTCCACGCCCTGGCGAATAAAATTGGCTGAGAAATCTACGCCGTCAACGTGCTCAAACTCACGGGCCAGCTCAAAACTGGAGCGTCCGCTGGCACATCCTAGATCCAGGGCGCGTTTCTTCTGTTTACCGGCCAGACTGGCCAACGCCCGGTTAGCCAATGCTTGCGGGAAGTTGGCAATGCCAAACCAATCATCGCCGTAATGAAACTCTGCATACTCAGCCATGCGGGCATCGCTTTCATAATAGGCGCTGGGCAACGTAACCTCGGCATCCGACACCACATAGCGGAAACCCGCATGCTGGAAAAAATGACGCCGGAACGCATAGCGGGCACTAAGACGCGTTTCGTTACCACACGATATCCAGGAACCACCCTTGATCAGGTTATGCTGATTGTCGAAAGTCGGTGTGGTGAAGTCATCGTATAGCGGATGCACGTCAAATCCTGGAAACGGATAGGTGGGAGTTTCCACCCATTGCCAGACGTTGCCCACGACATCAAACCACTGACCGTGCTGGAATCGGGTCACTGGGCAGGAAGAAGCGCCATGATCCAGATGCAGGTTGGCGTTGGCAGGCGTATCGCTCTCAAGTTCGGTGACACCTGCCTCCTCAACCAAGCGATGCCATTCATCTTCTGTCGGCATGCGCACAGGCTGACCAATCTGCTCGCTTTTCCAGTTGCAGAAGGCTTTGGCTTCGTGGAAGTTAACCTCCACCGGCCAATCCCAGGGCATTTCAACTTCTTCTGTCATCAAGCGCAGAAACCATTCGTTTTTCCACACCCAAAACGTGGGATGCGTCGCTTTAGCAAAGTTGCGCCAACCCAACCCTTCTTCAGACCAAAACGTATCGCTCAAATAGCCGCCAGCTTCTACAAACTCAAGAAACTCACTGTTACTCACCAAGAACTGGCTAGCCTTGAACTCATCCACTTCAGCCTTGTGATGGCCGTACTCGTTATCCCAGCCGTACCAAGGGTCGTCAAAGGACTTGCCTAAGGTTACCCCTCCCCCTGGCACTGTGATCAGGCTGTTTTCCGGTGGCTCTCCGCTAATGCTCACCGGCTCCCATTCTCTCTGGGGGGTTACCAGATGAAGCTGCTGTTGACGGATTAATACTGACGACGTTTCCAGGTGAATCCGCTCGTGCTCGATACCCATGACGATTGGCCAGAACGGGCTATCCCAATCGACTGGCAGCGAAAGCGGTAGTTCACGGATCAAGGTGAGTACCGCCGCACGAACCATGGCGCGGTAGCTCATGACCTCACTGACTGACGGCCACTCATAGTGATCATCATTCAGGTCATCCCAGCTCATCTCATCGACGCCCACAGCGAAAATAGACTCCATATTGGGATCGATACGGGTGGGCAGAAGTTTAGCCAGCACCAACTTGTTGACGAAAAACGTCGCGGTATGCCCGAGGTAGAATATCAGCGGGTGCCTAAGCGGAATGGACTTCCTTACGTATGCTTCCTCGCTCACCAGCGTGGTAAAAAGCGACTCGTAGCGGTCAAACGTTGCGATAAAGCAGGCCTCAATATCCCGGCGTGTCGCGTCAGGATCATTACCAGCCAGCATCACGGTACGGGGGAAAAGGCCGAATGATGTCGATTCCTGCAGCCCAGCGGGTGAATTGGTGGAAGTCATCTCTTAGAGCACCTTTTTATCTTTAAAAACGTGAGTTTTCTCGCACCCCGCCCAAGCTCGGCGGCGTCTCTGTTACCACCGCTGAATTGCAGTTGCACGAAGCAGATAGTTCTCATCATTAAAAACCATAAACTTGTACAAAAGCTACCTCAGTTATACAAAAAGTTAGCCGCAACTCATTCGTCACAGCTACGGGGCAATAAAAAGAAGACCTTACAATGGGGCGACGTCACACTCATTGATTGAGTATCACTGCTTGCAACACATGCTTGCTTAGAAACGCGAGGACGATGCTAAGGCCTAGTCCAGCAACGATGTGCTTAGATCTGAGCCATTGATGCAAGATTCAAAACTTATGGAGGAAGGGATAAATGCAGGTAATGCTAGAGATGAAAAAGCGCTGCCAGCTGTCAGCATTTCATCGATATTAAAAAGATGCTGACTGGAATGAACGCCGATTTTGCGGCTAGGCAATGAAGCCTCGTGCAGATTATTCGTTGATACGGTGCTGCAGTGAATTGAGTTCCTGAGTGTGCTCTTCAAGCTCACGCACTTCTTCTTCTAATTTTTCACGTCGTTTCTGAATATCATCTTCGTCGCCCTCTCTAAGAGCCTCCTCAAGCGCTAACTCACGCTCACGTACCTCTTCCTGGCTCTCCCGCACCTCTTCGGCAGACTCTGCAAGAACTTGCTCATTCGTGCAATTCTCTTCAATGGATTGCAACGCACGCTGCAACCCTCGAACACGATGGTGATTATCGTGTGCTTGGGCTTGTTCAAGCTGTTGTCGTAAGACACTCTTTTTGTCCTCGCACAACCTTTCTGCTGCGTGCGCTACCGGTAGCAACAAAATCCCAGCGGTTGCCGCTAAACTTAAATAACCTAGCCACGTTTTTTTCATCATTCACTCCTAGTGCGTGACGAGCTTTGCAAGGTAAGCATAGAGAAACATAACGGCTTAATAAAGATACAGGGAGTATTGGCAGGTAGTAAATATTCGCCGCTCGCGGAGTAACCAAGCGAGCGACGAGTGAACATATTAGGCTCGTTCTTCTACGACCCAACTGACCACTTCTTCATTGCCAAACTCAGCTTTCCACTCTTTAATGACGTTATGGTTGCCGCCACGCGTTTCGACGACTTCCCCTGTGTGCGGGTTCTTATATACCTTTAAAGGACGCTTTTTGCGACCATCGGTACTGCTTATCTTGGTGCCTTTAACTGATGAGGAACGATATGATGGATCAAGCATTTCGCATACGTCGCGGACTAACTTGCCATGCTCTGTCATGAGAGCTTGTAGTTTCTCCTTGAACTCCAGCTCTTTCTTCAACTCACTATTACTTTCAAGCGCTTGCAGCTCTTCCTGTAGCTGCTTTAACATCTGCTCTTTTTTGATGTAGTCGCTCAGTACTGATGCCATGTTTTCATCTCCATGATTTTTTAATTTCTTCGCCATATACTGATAGCACGGTAAAACATGTCAAGAGCGCTACTGCAGCATGGCAAGCGTGCTCATAAATAGGCGCAGCCATTTAGCGATTATATACCGCGTGATTTCTCAATGTGGACGTTCTCAAAATATTTTTCA
Source organism: Halomonas sp. TD01 (assembly GCF_923868895.1). Taxonomy (GTDB): domain Bacteria; phylum Pseudomonadota; class Gammaproteobacteria; order Pseudomonadales; family Halomonadaceae; genus Vreelandella. The sequence goes on along the minus strand of NZ_OV350343.1, from coordinate 1,505,156 downwards.
GTATTATTTACGTTTAGTAACGAACTGTTATGTATTGATTATGCCCAACAGTATCATAACGCCAGGAATCCAACCTGTAAAAACAGCGCAAAAGAGCGTGTAAATTGCGACTGAGCGCTGTATTTTTTTCGCCAACGCTAGCAGGCAGAAAAAACTGAACCACAAAGCAGACCATGCAAACCAGCTAAGTGTATTCCACAGCTCAAAGTTGAGTCCTATATCAGCGATAGAGTTCACCCCAACAAACGCGGCCGTAATACTAACAAAAAAGCAGAACCATCCAAGCCCTATTCCATCCGCCTTTAAAAACTGGTTAGCACCAACCCAAAGATAAGTAAAAGCAAATAGCAAGGTAAATGCCCCCGTACTAATCGCAGCAGGATTATTAGGCTCTCGAAAAATCAAATAGACAGCAATAATAAAGCTCAATACGCCAACCATTATGTTGATGACTGATACCTCTTTGTCACCAATTTTGCCTAGAAGCCATATCCCATTCACAAAAAGAACTGCTCCGACATATAGCAAGGTAAGACCTAAAATCATTTCAACCATTCCTGTAGTTATTTTTTTAAGTTTTCTGGCGTTTTCACTATGCTTTCTCTATTACTTCGTTGCGTATTTAATAAATATCAACAATCCTCCTCTCTAGATACATCAGCGCTTTAAAAATGGAAGTAACTTCCAATAAACATGGCCGACGGCGTGCAAGCCTATAACTGCTTCTTTTTATTTTATTTTCAGGAAATACTTCATTTTCCTTCAAACGACAGCCAAGGCCTAGCAGCACATCATGTGGGCTAAGAAAGGCCGAAAAGGCACCAAGAAACTCTATTTTTTTAAAACCGGGGGAGTATAGCAGGGGTTGCGTAAGCAACCATTGAAATTAGTGTCATATCTTCATAAGAAGCCGCAACGAAATGCTAGCGTCAACGACCTACGCGATACTGAATCGTTCTTCATGATTCACTGATAACCCTGCAGGCCAAATCACAAAAAAACGTGATACGATAATCTTCTATATTGGCTATATTTTCTGTCGTTTTTAGCGACAACATCATCGCAAAGGGAATCAACATTCACCATGTCGTCAGCTAAAGACTGCGTCGCTACGCTTATTGATGACTTCCAGAAGCGTCGGCCAATTCGCGCCGGTTCACTGATTATTACCGTCTATGGCGACTCTATCGTTCCGCGGGGCGGTACTGTGTGGTTGGGCAGTCTGTCGAAACTGGTGGAGCCCATCGGTATCAATGAGCGGCTGGTGCGTACATCAGTTTACCGGCTGACCCATGAAACCTGGCTACGCGGTGAAAAGGTCGGTCGTCGCAGCTACTACCGGTTGAGTGGCCCTGGGCGACGCCGCTTTGAACAAGCCTTCAAGCGTGTCTATCACGGTGCCCAGCCGCCCTGGTCGGGCCAGTGGACGTTGGCGCTGCTGACGCAGCTGCCTGCAGATCGACGCCAGCAAATTCGTGATGAGCTTGAATGGCTCGGCTTTGGTAGTTTTGCTCAGGGCGTTCTGGCACATCCCACGCTGTCATGCGCGGAAACCATGGTGGCCTTGCAAGAGCTTGATGCCGCCGACGACACGATCGTAATGCAGACACAAACCATGGAGCCCATGACCAGTAAGCCGCTGCGCCTTCAGGTCAGAGATAGCTGGAATCTCGACGAACTCGCCGAGCTGTATCAGCGGTTTCTGGTTAAGTTTCGCCCACTGTGGAATGCGCTCAACGCAGAGAACCATTTAGGGCAGGAAGAGTGCTTCATTGCTCGTACTTTGCTGATTCACGAGTATCGCAAGGTTCAATTACGTGACCCCCTACTGCCTGACGAACTGCTCCCTACGGCGTGGGAAGGCCGCTATGCCCATCAGCTCTGTCGCAACCTCTATCGGTTGCTCTACGAGCGCGCAGAGCGCTGGCTAGACAGGCACCTAGAAACTGCCGAAGGCCCATTACCAGCCCCCGGCCCCAGCTTCTACCAGCGCTTCGGCGGGCTGGAATAGTTCATGGTTGTGGCGACTTATCCAGCGTCTGCTGCTTAGGTTGTGTATCACCGGCCAGCAAGGTTGGCCGGTCAGCATCAAGTTCTGCCAGCGGTTCACAAGGTTCCAAGCTGTCACGGCAACGGGTCACTAAACGCTGATACTCTTGAGTACCCTGTTGCTTCCAAGCAAACTCCTCATCACTCAGCGGCCGTTTAACCTTTGCAGGAGCCCCCATCACCAGCGACTGTGGCTCACACTCGAAGCCTGCCTTGACGAATGCTGCTGCCGCAACAATAGAGCGCTCAGCAATGTGAGCACCGTCCATCACTACAGCGTTCATGCCGACCATGGCATCACGCCCAATCACGCAGCCATGCAAAACCGCGCCGTGGCCGATATGGCCATCCTTTTCGACCTTAGTGACGCAGCCCGGAAAGCCGTGCATCACGCAGGTATCCTGAAGGTTCGCGCCCTCTTCCAGCACCAGGCGACCGAAATCACCGCGCATCACCGCGCCGGGGCCCACATAACAGCCGGGGCCCACAATCACATCCCCGATCAACACCGCTGTCGGGTGAACATAAGCCGTCGGGTGCACCACCGGCGTCACCCCTTCAAGTCGATAGTAAGGCATCACGTTCTCCGTTAGTTGGATTGGCTGTGGCGACGGCTTTGCACCACCACGAAACGACTGGCGACAAAGGCTTGGTTACATAGGGAAGCATTGGCCGCCGGATTACCGCCTGTGGCGTGAAAGTCACTGAAAGCAGCCGACTGGTTGACGAATATCCCCCCATCCAGATTCAGAGAAAGCGGAGCGGCCACATCCATCGCCAGCTCTTCGAACTGCTCGGCCACTGCCTCATCAGTCGTATAGCCACCTAGGGTTATCGCGCCTTTTTCCCGAATCACGTCACGCGCCAGCTCAATGCTATGCGCGGTGTTCTCAGTCGCGATAACAAAGCTGATGGGCCCGAAGCGCTCCTCACTATAGGCAGCCTTCTGCTCTGCATCCACCTTAAGGATAAGCGGCGTGTGAATACGAGCGTCGGGGAACTGAGCGTGCGCTCGCGGCTCGCTATCCAACGCTATTTCGCCCAAACCACGGCACTTATCAATCCGAGCTTGTGTGTCCATCGATTGGAGAGTACCCAGCACCGTACAGGCTCGGTCGTTGTCGCTCAGAAACGCTTGGACGGCTTTGGCAAGCGCTGCCGCCACGTCGTCAAAACTCAAATGGCCATCCGCTGTTTCAATACCGTTTCTGGGTACATAAATAGCCTGAGGGGTTGTGCACATCTGTCCAGAATAAAGGCTCAGCGAGAAAGCAAGATTCGCCGTGACCGCTTTGAGGTTTTCCACGCTGTCGATAATGACCGTGTTGACACCGGCTTTCTCAGCGAACACCTGAGCCTGAGTGGCGTTCTCTATCAGCCAATCACCGAAGGCATTGGAGCCGGTGAAGTCGATCAGCTTTACCGCAGGGTCAAGCGCCAGCGTTTTCGTCAGCGGCGCATCGACAGTGTCGGGTACCAGGCTAACCAGACAAGGGTCAAAGCCCGCTTCCTCCAGTACCTGTTGAACAACCCGTGCGGTCATCGCCACAGGCAAAATAGCGCCAGGGTGCGGCTTAAGAATGACGGGGTTGCCCGTCGCCAGACTGGCAAACAAGCCAGGATAAGTATTCCAGGTGGGAAAAGTAGAGCAGGCCACTACCAACGAGATACCCCGCGGCACGATGTGAAAACGCTTATCCATGACAATGGGATCATGCTTGCCCTGGGGCTTAACCCACTGTGCGGTAGCGGGAATCTGAGCCATTGCTTGCCAGGCGTACGCCACGGCTTCAAGACCGCGATCCTGAGCATGCGGACCACCGGCCTGAAACGCCATCATCGGCCCCTGGCCGCTGGTATGCATCACTGCCTGGGCGATCTCTGGGCTCATGGCATTAAGGCGCGACAGGACTTCCAGACACACCCCCACGCGCGCTTGCGCCCCGGCATCCCGCCAGTTACGCATTGCTACTTGCATGGCCGCTATCAGCTCGTCGGGGTTTGGCTGGTCATAAGTAATGCCGAGTTCAAAACCATAAGGTGACACTTCGCCACCCACTTGCTGGGTGCTGCCAACACCGTTAAGTGTAAATGGCTGATTAAGTAGTGACTCGAATGTCGACGGCGCCGCTTTAACGGCATCCTCAGGGTATTTCCGCATGCTTTCTGGATAGGGCGTCCAGAAATTACGGCTAGAAATGGCGTCGACAGCCTGATCAAGAATCTCACGATGAAGGTCGAACATCTGCTGCGCTGATTGCGTCATGGGGCGCTCCTGCACTCACTTATTTTTTTGATACGCTATAGGCAAGAAGACTATCTTTTCCGTAACAAAACATCAAACGCTTTCCCTGGCACCGCTTGCTTAAGAATTAGCCTACCACGATCAAAAAACTCGATGCATACTGGCTAAAGATCACTTTTTTAGCCACGCGCCCGCCTTTCATACCATGGTCTAATAACACTCTTGCATTCGCTAAAAACACAGACAAGCTGTTGTTAAAAAGGAATAAATTATCAAAAACAACAGCAAGCGACACATTAATAACAACCAAACAATATTGATGCGTATCAAAATAAACCTATACTCGGCAGATATTCATCCTGTGCGCCACAGGCCGAACTGAGGTAAAAATGCCCACTACGCTAAAAATAACCCCACCCCAGGAAGGCGTTTTATGCATCACGCTGAATCGTCCAGAAGCACTGAATGCGCTTAATACGCAACTTCTCGGCGAGCTCGCCGACACCTTGAACAACGCTAATAGTGACAACAACGTTCGCGCCGTAGTGATTACCGGCAATGCGAAAGCGTTCGCCGCCGGTGCGGATATTAACGAAATGGCTGAACGCGATCTGGTGGGCATGCTGGAAGATCCCCGCCAGCACCACTGGGCCACCATTACGCGTTTTCGCAAACCGATCATTGCCGCCGTCAATGGCTACGCGTTGGGCGGTGGCTGCGAGCTGGCTATGCATGCCGACATCATCATCGCCGGTGAAAACGCCCTGTTCGGTCAACCGGAAATCAACCTGGGCATCATGCCAGGCGCTGGCGGCACACAGCGTCTGCTTAGGGCGGTGGGTAAGTCACTGGCCACCCAGATGGTGCTGACCGGCGAGCCTATTTCCGCTCGCCACGCCCTCGAAGCTGGCCTGATTAGCGAGATTACCCAGCCCGAATTAACGCTAGAGCGCGCCATGGCAATTGCAACACGCATTGCCGCCAAGGCACCGCTGGCCGTGCGCTTGGCACGGGAATCGTTACACAAAGCAATGGATACCGACCTAGCCACCGGCCTGCGCTTTGAACGCCATGCGTTCACCTTACTGGCGGGAACCGCCGACCGCGAAGAGGGCATTCGCGCCTTCCAAGAAAAACGACCTGCCACTTTTCAAGGGCACTGACACAAGGATATTACCCATGAGCCAAGCGCCCCTGCTTTACACCGTGGAAGATGGCGTCGCCTGTATCACGCTGAACCGCCCCGACAGCCTGAACAGCTTCAATACTGAAATGCATGCTGAAATGCGCAAAGCACTTAAGGCCGTGCGCCAGGACTCAAGCGTTCGCGCTTTGTTACTGACCGGCAACGGCCGCGGCTTCTGCGCCGGTCAGGATCTTTCCGACCGCAGCGTCGCGCCCGGCGAGCAAGCCCCCGACCTCGGCGAGTCGCTTGAAAAACGCTACAACCCTATGCTGCGCGCCCTTAAAGATATGCCGTTCCCGACTATTTGTGCGGTGAACGGCGTGGCCGCAGGTGCCGGCGCCAACATCGCCCTGGCCTGCGACATCGTATTGGCTGCTCGTTCGGCAAGCTTCATCCAGGCCTTCTGCAAGATTGGATTAATTCCAGACTCCGGCGGCACCTGGACGCTGCCTAACTTGGTGGGTATGGCGCGCGCCAAGGGGCTGGCAATGCTTGGCGACAAGCTTCCCGCCGAGACCGCCGAACAGTGGGGCATGATCTGGCGCTGCGTCGATGATGAGGCGCTTCAGGAAGAAGCCATGAACATGGCTCGCCACCTAGCCACTCAACCGACGCGCGGCTTGGCACTGATCAAACGCGCCCTGCATGCCAGCAGCGATAACAGCTTCAACGAGCAACTCGACCTGGAACGCGACCTGCAGCGCCTTGCCGGGCGCACTGAAGACTACCGCGAAGGCGTCAGCGCTTTTATCGAGAAACGTCGCCCCACCTTCAAGGGAGAGTGATATGCCAGCCCTTCCCACGTCTGCCGTTATTGGTGTGATTGGCGCAGGTGCCATGGGTGCCGGTATTGCTCAGGTTGCTGCCCAGGCTGGCCACTCGGTGGTCTTGCACGACAATCAGCCGGGTGCCGCCAAAGCAGGCATCGATAACATTCGCCGCCAGCTGGAAAAGCGCGTCGCCAAGGGCAAGATGACCCAAGGCGATGTGGATAACATCGTCGCTCGCCTGCAGCCCGCCGATGCTATCGATGCCTTGGCCGACAGCCGCTTGGTTATCGAAGCTATCGTCGAGAACCTTGAGATCAAACGTCAGGTGTTCGCGCAGCTCGAAGCGTTATGCTCACCGGATACCTTGCTCGCCAGCAATACCTCGTCACTATCGATCACCTCCATTGCAGCGAACCTTGAACGCCCTGAACGCATGGCGGGGCTGCACTTCTTCAACCCCGCCCCCGTAATGAAGCTGGTAGAAGTGGTGTCGGGTTTAGCGACCACCACCGACGTTGCCGAAACCCTTTACGCCACTGCTAGCGCCTGGGGCAAGGTCGCGGTACACGCCAGCTCCACCCCTGGGTTCATTGTTAACCGCGTGGCACGGCCATTCTATGCCGAAGGGCTACGACTGCTGCAGGAAGGTGCCAGCGATGCCGCCACGATAGATGCGCTGCTGCGTCAGGCGGGTGGCTTCCGTATGGGGCCTTTCGAGCTAATGGATCTGATTGGTCATGACGTTAACTACGCGGTGACCCGCTCGGTGTTCGATGCCTACTACGGCGATACCCGTTTCGAGCCTTCCTTAGTACAGCAAGCGCTGGTGGAAGCCGGACGCCTGGGGCGTAAGTCCGGCCAAGGCTTTTTTGACTACGCGGGTGAAAACACTGCGAAGCCACAGCCTAAGTTTGCCGCACCAGCAAACGCGGAACTACCAGCACTTGTCGTACAGGGCGACCCTGGTGTGATCGCTCCGCTGCTGGAACGCGCCCAGGAAGCTGGGCTCGACGTAGCTCGTCGTGAATCACTCCAGTCAGACGGCACGCCTCGCTTATATCTGGGCGATCTGGTGCTGGCCCTTAGCGACGGGCGGTGCGCCGCCGAGCGCGCGGTCAATGAAGGGCTCGACGCCCTGGTCCTGTTCGACCTGTGCCTGGACTACCGCAGCGCCAGCGCTATCGCGCTTGCTGCCAGCCACATGACATCGCCCGAAGCTCGTCAACTGGCGACGGCGTTCTTCCAACGCCTGGGGGTGGACGTGACTTGGCTAACCGACACCCCGGGGCTGGTGGTACTGCGCACCGTGGCTATGCTCGCCAATGAAGCTGCCGACGCCGTACTGCAAGGTGTTTGCAGCGCCCAGGATGGCGACCTGGCCATGCAGGCTGGCGTCAACTATCCCCGCGGCCCCTTGGCCTGGGCAGACTCACTGGGCCTGCCTTTCGTTCACCGTACCCTGACGCATCTACAGCAGAGCTACGGCGAAGAGCGCTATCGCAGCTCGTTTCTGCTGCGGCGCAACGCCTTGAGCGAGGAAAGCTTTCATGAGTGATACCCAACTGACCCCACAACAGCTGGCGGAAGCCTGTGCAGACGCGATGTTTTCCCGCGACCATGCCAGCCAAGGGCTGGGCATGCGTATTACTCGCGTGGCCCCCGGCTTCGCCGAACTGACCATGACCGTGCGTCAAGACATGGTGCAAGGGCACGGCAACTGCCATGGCGGATTTCTATTTACCCTGGCCGATTCCGCCTTTGCGTTTGCCTGCAACAGTTACGATGAAGCCACCGTCGCCGCTGGCTGCAGTATCGACTACCTCGGCCCCGGCCAGCTAGGCGACGAGATCACCGCCACCGCCGAAGAGCGCAGTCGCCGTGGTCGCACCGGCATTTACGACATTACGTTGCGCAATCAACACGGCGATACCGTTGCCTTGTTCCGCGGACGCTCTTACAAAATTCGCGGCAGCGTACGCCGCCTGGAAGATACTGACGCAGAAAATACTGCTGCTGGAGATAACCGATGAAAGACGCGCTGATCATTGATGCCATTCGCACCCCGATAGGTCGCTACGGCGGTGCGCTTTCGAGTATGCGTGCCGATGACCTGGGGGCCATTCCCATGCGCACCCTGATGGAACGCAACCCAGGTGTCGATTGGTCGCTGATTGACGATATCTTTTACGGCTGCGCCAACCAGGCGGGGGAAGATAACCGCAACGTGGCGCGCATGTCCGCGTTGCTTGCCGGGCTTCCGGTTGAAGTGCCCGGCACCACCATTAACCGGCTGTGCGGCTCTGGTATGGATGCAATAGGCAATGCCGCCCGCACCATTAAGACCGGCGAAGCGGGGTTGATGATCGCCGGAGGGGTGGAGTCGATGTCCCGGGCGCCCTTCGTGATGGGCAAGGCCGAACAAGCCTTCTCACGCCAAGCCGATATTTTCGACACCACCATCGGCTGGCGCTTCATCAATCGTGCCATGAAAGCCCAGTTCGGCGTGGACTCCATGCCCGAAACCGCTGAAAACGTGGCGGAACAGTTTGGTATTTCCCGGGAAGACCAGGACGCCTTCGCCCTGCGCAGCCAGCAGCGTACCGCCGCCGCTATCGAGGCTGGCCGCTTGGCCGAAGAGATTGTTCCGGTCGAAATCCCCCGCCGCAAACAAGACCCGCTGGTGGTGGATACCGATGAGCACCCGCGCGCTACCACAACTGCCGAGCAGCTTGCCAAGCTACCCACGCCTTTCCGCGAAGGCGGCAGCGTGACAGCAGGTAATGCCTCTGGGGTTAACGATGGCGCCTGTGCGCTGCTGTTGGCATCTGCCGAGCAGGCTGAACGTTTCAGCCTCACGCCACGCGCTCGTGTGGTGGGTATGGCCACCGCTGGTGTGGAACCGCGCATTATGGGGTTCGGCCCCTCTCCCGCCACTCGCAAGGTGCTTGCCCAGACCGGGCTTACCCTCGACCAAATGGACGTGATCGAACTCAATGAAGCCTTTGCTGCTCAAGCATTGGCAGTCATGCGCGACTTGGGACTAAGCGATGATGCCGAACACGTCAATCCCAACGGAGGTGCCATTGCACTTGGCCACCCGCTGGGCATGAGCGGCGCTCGATTGGTAACCACCGCCCTGCATGAACTCGAACGTCGGCAAGGGCGCTTTGCGCTATGCACCATGTGTATTGGTGTCGGACAGGGCATTGCTCTGATCATTGAGCGCTTATAAGCCCCTTATCCTGACCATGGCTCATAAAACGTAGCCCAATAACAACTTGCTTGACCGGAGACCCCTGATGAATCAGCCCGCTACGCGTATCGACACTGCGACTCTCGACCCCTTGGAAACCGCCAGCGTCGACGAGCTGCGCGCCACTCAGGTCAAGCGCCTGAAGTGGAGCCTGAAGCACGCTTACGACAATGTGCCGTTCTACCGTCAGTCTTTCGACAAGGCTGGAGTACATCCCGACGATATCCACACGCTGGCAGATCTCGCCAAACTGCCGTTCACCACCAAGGCCGATTTGCGCGACAACTACCCGTTTGGCATGTTGGCCACGCCGATGAGCGAGATCGTTCGCATCCATGCCTCCAGCGGCACCACCGGGCAACCGACGGTGGTGGGCTACACCCAGAAGGATATTGGTGTGTGGTCCGATGTGGTGGCGCGCTCAATCCGTGCCGCTGGCGGCAGCCGCAACGACAAGGTGCATGTCGCATATGGCTACGGCCTGTTCACCGGCGGGCTGGGCGCGCATTACGGTGCCGAGCGGCTGGGCTGCGCGGTCATCCCCATGTCGGGCGGCCAGACTGAGAAACAGGTTCAGTTAATTCGTGATTTTCAGCCGGACATCATCATGGTCACCCCCTCGTATATGCTCAACATCGCAGACGAGATGGAGCGCCAAGGCATCGACCCGCGCACGCTGCCCCTACGCACTGGCATTTTCGGTGCCGAACCCTGGACCGACAGCATGCGCACGGCCCTAGAGCAGCGCCTGGGCATTGACGCCCTCGATATTTACGGCCTCTCTGAAGTAATGGGGCCCGGCGTGGGCATGGAGTGCCTGGAGACCAAAGATGGCCCGACCATCTGGGAAGATCATTTCTACCCCGAGATCATCGACCCAATCAGCGGTGACGTCCTGCCAGACGGCGAATACGGCGAGTTGGTGTTCACCACCCTAACCAAAGAAGGCCTGCCGGTGATTCGCTACCGCACCCGCGACCTGACCCGCCTGCTGCCGGGCACCGCGCGCCCCATGCGCCGCATCGACAAGATCACTGGCCGCAGCGACGACATGCTGATTATTCGCGGGGTTAATGTGTTCCCCACTCAGATCGAAGAGCAACTGCTCAAGATCGCGTCGCTTTCACCCCACTACGAGATCGAAGTCAGCCGCCAAGGCAATATGGACATGGTGCTTGTGCGGGTAGAGGCGAATCATCATGACATCGCCCGCGACCCCGTGGCCTGTGAACAAGCAGCGAAACAGCTTCAGCATGCCATCAAGACATATATTGGTATCAGCACCCAGGTTGAGGTGTGCCCAGTAGAGAGCGTTATGCGCTCTCTAGGCAAGGCCAGACGCGTCAAAGATCTTCGCTGATCCAGCTCTCTAACGCTTAGCGGCCTCTGTGAAGCTAAGCCGCGCCAACACAGCCCCTTTAGGAACTCCCCCTCAAGGGGCTTTTTCATACCCAAATAGCCAGATGAAACCAGAAAAAAAGTCACATTAAGAATCACTTAACTTTAGCCATTTTTCCTTTATAAAACAGCAATATTGGCTTTATCCGTAATCACAAAGTCTTAAAGTGACACACAAAAATACTTGTTGATAAAATATTTCGTGTCACTATACTTTAAACAAGATAAGTCACACTCCCTGATAGTCCGACGCCGCGGAGGTCTCTATGTACGCGCAGCTCGTTGAAACCGGTTCTAACAAACTCAAAACGCTTGATGAGATGAGCCCTGAGGAACGCCAGTTCCAGGAGCGCATCAATGATGAAATTAAAATAGAACCCAAAAATTGGATGCCGGACGCCTACCGCAAGACGTTGATCCGTCAGATCTCTCAACACGCCCACTCCGAGATCGTCGGCATGCTGCCGGAAGGTAACTGGCTGACACGTGCGCCGAGCCTTAAGCGCAAGTTGCAGCTAATGGCCAAGATTCAGGATGAGGCGGGTCACGGCCTGTACCTCTATAGCGCCATGGAAACGTTGGGAGCCGACCGCGACGAAGAGATCGACAAACTTCACGATGGCCGCGCCAAGTACTCCAGCATCTTTAACTACCCGACGCTTAACTGGGCTGATATGGGAACCGTCGGCTGGCTGGTCGACGGCGCAGCCATCGTCAATCAGGTACCGCTGCAGCGCACCTCTTATGGCCCCTACGCGCGCGCCATGATTCGCGTGTGCAAGGAAGAGAGTTTCCACCAGCGCCAGGGTTATCAAATTCTGTTGACCATGATGCAAGAGGGCACTGACGACCAGAAAGCCATGGTGCAGGACTCCATCAACCGCTTCTGGTGGCCAGCGCTAATGATGTTCGGGCCATCCGACGAGAACTCACCCAACAGCGCTCAGTCGATGGCCTGGAAGATCAAGCGCCACAGCAACGATGAGTTGCGCCAGCGCTTCCTCGACCAAACCGTACCGCAGCTAGAGCTGCTGGGCTGCACCGCCCCTGACCCGGATCTCAGATATAACGAAGAGACCGGTCACTATGAGTTCGGTGAAATCGACTGGCAGGAATTTTTCGACGTCGTGAAAGGCAACGGCCCCTGCAACCGCGAGCGCATTGAAGCACGTCGCAGCGCCATTGATAACGGTGCCTGGGTGCGTGAAGCCGCCGTGGCTTATGCCGCCAAGCGTCAACGCAAAGCCGCCTGACTTTCAAAAACTGTCTTTCAAAATCTAGCTTTTAAAACCCTAGCTTTTAAAACAATCGGAAGCCCCGCGTTACGGGGCTCCTCTGACCACTGAGGCATCTCTCATGGCTGACTGGCCCCTCTTCGAAGTTTTTATACGCAGCAAGCACGGCCTTAACCACAAGCACGTCGGCAGCGTACACGCCGCTGATCGCAGCATGGCAATCGAAAATGCCCGCGAGCTTTACACCCGTCGCAATGAAGGGGTGAGCATCTGGGTGGTTCCGGCCAGCGAAATCACCGCGTCTTCTCCCGACGAGAAAGAGCCGCTGTTCGACCCGTCTAACGACAAGGTCTATCGCCACGCATCCTTCTACAAACTGCCGAAAGAAGTCGGCCACATGTAAGGAGGGAGGCTGTGATGAAGAACATGGCTCTGAAGAACATTGCTCAAAAAACACAAACCCCGTTGACCGACTACCTGCTACGCCTTGGCGACAGCGCCTTGGTGCTTGGCCAGCGCCACGCTCAGCTGTGTGGAAAGGCCCCGGCGCTGGAAGAAGAAATGGCGTTGATGAACGTGGGTCTTGATCTGTTCGGGCAGGCACGCAACTGGCTTGGCTATGCGGCTGAGCTGATGGCTGCTGAACTGATGACTGACAAGATCGATGCCGATCATCTGGCCTTTCGCCGCGATGCCCAGGACTTTCGTAATCTGTTGATCACCGAGCAGCCCAACGGTGACTTTGCTGACACCATAGGACGTCAGTTCCTGTTCGATGCTTGGCACGTTCATCTACTTGATGGCTTGGCTGGGTCCAGCGACCCGCGAATTGCTGAAGTGGCTGCCAAATCGCTAAAAGAAGCAACGTACCACCTTCGCCGCTCCTCTGAATGGGTGATTCGCCTGGGCGATGGCACCGAAGAAAGCCACACCCGTATGCAGCGCGCGCTCGACAACCTTTGGCAGTTCACCGGCGAGCTATTGCAGGTCGACGAAATTGATCAGGCCATGATAGAGGCCGGCATCGCGCCTGACCCGGAAACCATTGCCGCTCGCTGGAAAGCGACGGTAGAAGAGGTGCTTGAGGAAGCTACGCTGGAGCGGCCTTCCTACGACGCCTGGATGTATACCGGCGGCAAAGTCGGCCATCACACCGAGCACCTGGGCTTTCTATTGGCGGAAATGCAATACCTGCCGAGGACGTATCCTGATGCAACCGTCTGGTAACCCACCGTCGACGCATATCGGTGACGGCCCTATCGATGACTGGCCTTCCAGAGACCTGATCGGCAGCGACCGCAGCGGGCTGCCACGAGCGGGTGAAAAAGGCGATGTCGACGCCGTGCTGGCCGTTTTACAGGAAGTGCCAGACCCAGAAGTGCCGGTGGTCAGCGTGGTTGAGCTGGGCATTGTGCGCGATATCGATTGGGTGGACGATCGGCTGGCGGTCAATGTGACTCCCACCTACTCCGGATGCCCGGCGACGGAAGTTATCGAACAGCATATCCATGAAGCGCTGGTGGCCGCTGGCTACTCAGACCCGCTGATTCAGCGTCGCCTGTCCCCCGCCTGGACCACCGATTGGTTGACCGAAGCCGGGCGCGAAAAATTGCGCGCCTATGGCATCGCACCTCCGGTAGGAAGTGCTAGCAAACGTAGCCTGACGGGGCAGTCTGACCCGGTAGTGCCCTGCCCTTTATGTGGTAGCAACGCGACCGAACGCGTCAGCGAATTCGGCTCTACGGCTTGCAAGGCGCTCTACCGCTGCCGCGATTGCCTGGAGCCTTTCGATTATTTCAAGTGTCTGTAAAACGACGAGACCATTTCCCATGAGCCGATTTCACGCCTTGACCGTCAAGGATGTACGCAAGGAAACCCATGATGCCGTTTCCATTGCTTTCGACATTCCCGACGACCTGCTGGACGCCTTTCGCTTTACCCAAGGGCAGTACCTGACACTGCGCCGCGACATCGAAGGTGAGGATGTCCGCCGCTCTTATTCAATCTGCACCGGCGTTCACGAACATGAGCTGAGAGTCGCCGTTAAGCTGGTGCCAGGCGGTAGCTTTTCCACCTTTGCCAACCAGCAATTGCAGCCTGGGGAGCAATTGGAAGTGATGCCGCCACAGGGCAAGTTCTTCGTGCCTCTCGACCCCAGTCGTGAAGGGCACTATCTGGCGGTGACAGCAGGCAGTGGCGTCACCCCCATCATGTCGATTGTTGCCACTACGTTGGAAAGCGAGCCGAAAAGTCGTTTTACCGTGATTTATGGCAACCGCTCTACCACGGGCACGCTGTTTCGCGAACGTCTGCAGGATCTCAAGGATCGTTACCTCGAACGCCTCAACATCATTTACGTGTTCAGCCGCGAACAACATGAAATCGATCTTTACAACGGCCGTATCGATGCCGATAAGTGCAACGCCCTGTTTGACCGTTGGGTAGACGTACCCAAGCTCGACGCTGCGTTTATCTGTGGGCCGCAAGAGATGACCGAGATCGTGCGCGATGTCCTGACCCAACATGGAATGCCAAAGGAGAAGGTGCACTTTGAGCTGTTCACTACTGGGCTACCAACAGCAGGCGCCAAACGCCGCCAGGCAACCAGAGCCAGTCAGCTTGAAGCAGAAACTTCGCACATCAAAGTGATCATCGATGGCCGCACCATCGAATATAACCTGCCCCGCAATACCCAGAATATTTTGGACGCGGGTAACGAGCACGGCGCCGACCTGCCGTTCTCATGCAAGGCTGGCGTGTGCTCCACCTGTAAATCAAAAGTGATCGAAGGTGAGGTGGAAATGGATGCCAACTATGCCCTGGAAGATTACGAAATAGATGCCGGCTACGTACTGTCCTGCCAGTGCTATCCGATCAGCGACAAAGTGGTGCTCGATTTTGACGAGGTATAACCCCTAGTCCACCCACTTCCAAGCCGGCGACTGCGTCGGCTTTGTTTATGTTGTACGGGAGAACACGCAATGCCAGTTTTGCAAAGTTACATCTCAGGCCAGTGGTTCGGACAAACCGAGTCCAAAGCCCTTATCAGCGCCATCAACGGCACCACCATTGCGTATACTCACCAAGAAGAGATCAATTTCCGCGAAGCGGTGGCGTACGCCCGCAACACCGGCGTGAAAAACATTCTGGCACTGGATTTTCAGCAGCGGGCCGCCATTCTTAAGGCGCTGGCCGCCTATATCCAAGAGCGTAAGCGTGAGCTTTATGCCATTTCCCACCACACCGGCTGCACCAAGGCCGACTCCTGGATCGACATCGACGGTGGTTTCGGCACCCTGTTTACCTACGCTTCCACGGGCCGCAAGGAACTGCCCTCAGGCAATGTGGCCCACGAAGGCCCGGTGACACAATTAGGCAAAGAGAACCACTTCAACGGCACCCACATTCTGGTACCCCGCCGCGGTGTCTCTGTGCATATTAATGCGTTCAACTTTCCTATCTGGGGCATGTTGGAGAAGTTCGCGCCCGCCTTTCTGGCAGGCATGCCGTGTATCTTCAAACCGGCAACGGCGACTAGCTACCTAACCGAAGCAGCCGTGCGCGTCATCAACGAATCTGGCCTGCTGCCGGAAGGTGCCCTGCAACTGGTGATCGGTGGAGCCGGTGACTTACTGGACCACCTGGAAGAGCAGGACTTTGTCACCTTTACCGGATCAGCAAGCACCGCCCTGAAGCTGAAAAGCCACCCTAATATCATGGCGAAGAGCATCCCCTTCAACGCCGAGGCGGACTCGCTCAACAGCGCCATCATGGCCCCGGATGTTAGCCCAGAAGACGAAGAGTTCGAGATCTTTGCCAAAGAAGTCGTCAAAGAGATGACCGCCAAGTCAGGCCAGAAATGTACCGCGATCCGTCGGGTGTTAGTGCCCGCCGAGCATCTGGATGCATTAGCGGGCCTGATTAAAGAGCGCCTTTCCAACATCGTGGTCGGTGATCCTCATCAAGAAGGCGTGCGCATGGGTGCACTCTCTTCCCGTGACCAACTGAGAGACGTTAATCATGCTATCGAACAGCTGCTAGAAACCAGTGAGTGCGTCTTTGGCAGAGACGGCAGCTTCAAGCCCGTCGGCCAGGATGTGGAAAACGGCGCGTTCATCTCCCCCCACTTACTGATCAACCGTAACCCGTTGAACGACGGTGGCGCGCACGACATCGAAGCTTTCGGCCCCGTCGCGACGCTAATGCCCTACAGCGGCATCGACGAAGCCCTGACCATCGCCGCCAAGGGCAAGGGCAGCCTGGTGACCACACTGACCACCAAAGACCCTGCCATTGCTGCCGAAATGATCCCCGTCTTAGCCGCCCAGCACGGCCGCCTGCAGATTCTGGATGCCCAGGCAGCAAAGGAATCCACTGGCCACGGCTCTCCGCTGCCGATGCTCAAGCATGGCGGGCCCGGCCGCGCAGGCGGTGGCGAGGAGCTCGGTGGCATTCGTGCTGTTCACCACTATCTACAACGCACCGCTATCCAGGGCTCTCCGACCATGCTCGCGGCAGTCACAGGGGAATATGTGCGTGGCGCGAAGGTGATCGAGAACGATATCCACCCGTTCCGCCGCCACTTCGATGACCTGCAGGTTGGCGAGTCACTGCTAACCCACCGCCGTACCGTCACTGAAGCCGACATCGTCAATTTTGGCTGCCTTTCCGGCGACCACTTTTACATGCACTTCGACGACATTGCCGCGAAAGAGACCCAGTTCGGCCAACGCATTGCCCACGGCTACTTTGTACTGTCGGCAGCCGCTGGCTTGTTCGTCTACCCAGGCGAAGGTCCCGTATTGGCTAACTACGGCCTGGATACGCTGCGCTTTATTACACCTGTGTTGGTCGGCGATACCATCCGCGCCCGCCTCACCTGTAAGCGTAAGATTGACCAGGGCCGGGCATCACCTGATGGACACCCTCAAGGCGTGGTGATGTGGGACGTGGCAGTGACCAATCAACATGATGAGCTGGTCGCCAGCTATGACATTTTAACGCTGGTCGCTAAACGGCAGTAACGGCTCAGCCACCGTCGCGGGTGCCTTAAGGCTCGTCCCTCGCCATGCGTTACCCGCGCTACGATGTATACAACCCTCGAACTTTTTCAGAAAGTGTAGTGCGTGGTAAGCGAAGCGCACCCGCAGCGGCGGCCCGGCGCAAAAGCAGCGCGAAGCGCTGCTGGGTTGGGTTGGGTGTGTGCGAAACGGTTTAGCCTACACCGCTTTCCTCGCCTAATACCTGCCGAATAGTGACAACAAAAAAACGGATGACAGGGCACTTACCCTGTCATCCGTTTGCTTAGCGCGGACGTTAATAGAACCGCATGAATAGCGCAGCGTTAATACAGCAACTGCGGTAGGAAAAGCACGATCGCTGGGAAGATAAGCACGAGCAGTGCGCGTATGGTACCCGCGACCCAGAAAGGGGTGACGCCACGGAAGATAGTGCCCGTTGATACATCCGGCAATACGGCTCGCAATACAAACACGTTCATACCGACAGGGGGTGTTATCAAACTGATTTCGATAACGATGACCACAAGAATACCGAACCACACCAAGTCGTAGCCTAATCCCGCGACGACTGGGAAAAATACCGGCACGGTCAGCAGCAGCATCGACATGCTTTCAAACACACATCCCAGCACGACGTAGATAGCGATAATCACCAGGATGACCACAAAAGGCGCCACATTCAGGCCGTTAACCAGTGCTAGAAGGTCGCCAGGCAGCCCTGCTCGGTTGATGAAGTTGGCAAAAATCAGCGCCGTTAGTACCACTGCAAACAGCATCGCGGTGGTGCGCACGGTGTCCATTAATACATTCATCAACACTTGTGGTGTCAGCGCCCGGTGCATTAGCGCGATCAGGAATGCACCCATCGCGCCGATACCGGCTGCTTCTGTGGGCGTAAACACGCCAAGGTAAATACCGCCAATCACCAGCACGAACAGCGCTAACGTGCTGCCCACGCTTTTCAGTGCTTGAATCCGCTCTGGCCATGGCACTTTTTCTGCGGCAGGGCCGGCACTCGGGTCACGCCAGAGAACCCATTTGATGGCGCCAATATAGAGAAAAATGCCAAGAATGCCGGGAATAAAGCCAGCCGCGAACAGCTCACGAATACTGGTTTCGGTCAAGATTCCATAAATCACCAACATGACGCTGGGTGGTATCAAGATACCCAAGGTGCCACCCGCAGCGATGGAGGCGGCGGCAAGCGAATCCTTATAGCCATACTTGCGCATTTGCGGCATGGCGACTCGGCCCATGGTGGCACACGTCGCTAAGCTCGATCCGCATATCGCGCTAAAACCGCCGCAGGCAACAATCGTCGCCATTGCCTGACCACCCTTGCGGTGACCTAGAAAGCCATTAGATGCTCGAAACAAGGCATCGGATAATCCTGCATGGGAAACAAAGTTGCCCATTAGAATAAACAATGGAATAACGGACAGGCCATAATCCATGGCGGTATCGACCACCCGGCGCGCCGCCATTGCTTCAGCAGCATTCCAGTTACCCGTTAATAGGTAGAACCCGGCGAAACCGACAATCCCCATCGCGAACGCCAGAGGCACACGCAGGAACACGAGTATCAGCAATACTGCGAAACCGTACAACGCTTCAGTCATGGGGCGCTCCTATACTCAATGGGCCACCTTTTTCGATTACCTTAAGTCCCTCAAGCAAATAGAAAACGGCTCGTACGAGGGTCAGTAGCGCTGAAAGCGCTAGCATGCTGGCGATCAATCCGATCAGATAGCCATGAGGTATGCGCAGAAATTCCGTCACATCTCCCCATGAGAAAGCGCGCTCAGCGAGTGCCCATACGCGCTGAGCCATCACCCAAAGAGCTGCCGTCACGATCAGGTTAACGATCACTTCACGTATCCAGATAAGTTTCGCAGGGAAAACAGCATCGAGCAGATCAACACTGACATGCTCTTGACGCCAACAAACGACCGGCAGCGACAGGAATACCAACGCTGCCAACATCAGTTGGGTTAATTCAACAGCACCAAGAATGGGGGAATTGAAAAAGTAGCGGCCGCCTACGTCAGCAGTGGTCAACAGCATCATGCCGAAGAGGGTAGCGCCTGCCACCCCCTCCAATATCTGCTGCAGAACCCGACTAACGCGCGTAGCACGTGCCATTTGGGTTTGCATGGTCGCTCTCCGTCCAGTGCCAATGGGAACCTACTCGGCGTTATCTGGTACTAATCCGTCCGGCACTAGGCTGCTAACGCTCTCCTCCTCCGCTGCAGCGATAAGCTGCTCGCGATAGAATTCGATAGCGGCCATCGCATCAACGTTGCGGTTTTCTGAAACAGACTCAGCCCACTCAGCGATCATGCTGTCACTCATGCTTTTCAGCGTGCTGAGGTCATCGTCACCGAGTTCGGTAAAGGTATGACCAAGCTCTTCTGCAAAGTCGACGCCACGCACATCCGATACATCCATCATGTAGCCGAACAAACGGGACAAACGCTCACCAGAGACTGATTCAACGGCCTCACGATCCTCAGGCGACATTTCATCCCAGATCATTGGGTTGACGACGATGGTGAAACTGCCGCGATAAAAGCCGCCATCGACTTTGAGGGTATAGGGGAAAATCTCCGCGACACGGAAGCTGCGCAGCCCTTCAGGAACAAGCATGGCCCCGTCGATGACGCCCTGAGAACCGGCTTCATAAACCCCTGTCGGCGGTAAGGCAACGCCGGTCAATTCCAGGGCGTTGGAGAGATCCCCCATCACACCACCACCGACTCGAATACGCTTACCTTTAAGGTCTTCTAAGGTTTCATACTTTTCACTGCTGAAGATCCAGCCAGGCCCGTGGACACCGGCAGCAACAACATCTACACCACGGTGTTCACCGGCGGCTTCCAGGTACTCTTGATGCGTATGCCAATAGGCACTGGAGGCATTTTCTGATGAAAACTCTTGAAAGGTGGGAAACTCTGGAAGCTTGGTTAGCTGGAAGCGGCCCGTGTTGTAGCCGTGGAAAACCCAGGTAGCATCGGCGATACCATCAGCGACCATTTCCATTTGAGAAACAGGAGGCCCCATATCGTGTATCACGTCTACGGTTACGCGACCTTCCGTTGCCTCTTCAATCCACGCTTTCCAGGTTGGCCATACAATGGTGTTGATGCCGTGATTAGGGCCAGCCCAGGTACTCACGGTGATTGTTGTTTGTGCAAAGGCGGAGGTGCTCAGCGTTGCGGCGGCAATAGCGCCAATCATCAGGTTTGTTGTTTTATTCACTTTTCTTTCCTCTGGTCGTCACGAAGTGGAAGCGCAAAACGTGATACTTTATTCTTATCATTTGCCGATTACGTGAATCACGTTATTTATCACAATGCCTGCAGATGCGTGGATCATGCAACGATCCATCGACTAATAGATGCTAATACTTAAGTATTAATCTATATATATCATTTAATTTACAATTACTTATTAGAAGAACGCCGTCTCTTTGAGTCACTATCAATGGCTATTGGGAGATAATTCATGGCCCGCCTTTTCGTTACACAAATCACATTATTTTTGCTACCAATGACACGCCACTGACAAAGTGCGGGCGCCCTCTGCCATCTTGGTTTGTCTTTGCTGTGTCTAGCCTTTAACCAATCCTCTCCAACTGCCGCTCAAGCTTGCGCATGGTATTGAGCAAGTCACGATATTCACCAACGCTCAGGGTCGACACCAGATTGGCTTCCCACGCCTGAGCTTCAGGCACTAATTTATTGAGTAGCGCTTGCCCGGCGTCTGTCAGCTGTAAGTCATGTTGGCGCTGGTCCTGCTGTGACGGCGTGCGGCTTATCAGTCCACGGTCCTCCAGCGACTGAATAGCGCGAGACACGCGAGCCTTATCCATATTGGTGTAGGCACAGACCTTCTTAGCGGTTAAATCATCACAGTGGCTAAGCCACGCAAGCACGCGCCACTGGGCGATGTTGAGATCATAAGACTCGGCATATAGCTTCTCTAGCGCCTGACTGATGCGGTCAGCTAAACGGTTAAGCTGATAGGGTAAAAATTGGTTAAGATCCAGTTCTGCCCTGGCTGAAGATTCCAGAGATGCATCACCGTCTGCTTTATCCATCGTCATTGTGTTTCTCCTAGAGCCACCGTTTATCAGGGGTGGTGATGACAAAAATCAGCACGATAGCTGGGAATGTGGGCACCAGCAACGCACCTATCATACTGACCACCTCGAGGAAGAGAGTCCTCTTAGCTCCGTCCGATAACATTGTTTGCAATAACGCTGTTTGCAATAACACGACTCACTGCTTATTAACCTTCACTAAACAAGGGTGACATCAGTTTTAGGTTGGCCTATCTCAGAATAAGCCCTGTCAGGATAAGGCAGAACACTGCCGACAGATACTCTCTCTTGCAACTAATTTACTGATTTTAATTATTATACTTAGGTATTAGTTTGCAATAATTATCTGATTTATTAAGAGTTATTGATAATTTCATGCAAAAGCTAGGCTGACTCGCCGATGGAGCACTGGACATTTAGTTTCATTAGAAACTATCCTCCTGGCATACAACATTCCAATGAATACCTGAATCACCCTGACAGCACCGGAGATATCATGAGCAAGAAATTCGCGTCCCATGCCGATACCGAAGAGAAACAGATCAGTTTCACCAAGCTGGCAGAAGGGCTCTATGCTTACACGGCTGAAGGTGACCCCAATACGGGCATAGTGATTGGTGATGACAGCGTGATGGTCATCGACACTCAGGCAACGCCCATCATGGCTCAGGACGTCATCCGTCGTATCCGCGGGGTCACTGACCTACCGATTAAGCATGTGGTAATGACCCATTACCATGCCGTGCGTGTTCTCGGTGCTTCCGCATACGATGCCGAGAATATCTACGCTAGCCAGAACACCTATGACCTGATTGTCGAGCGTGGTCAGCAAGACTATGAATCTGAGGTTGGCCGCTTCCCGCGCCTGTTCAAAGGGGTCGATTCTGTCCCTGGTTTGACCTGGCCAACCATCGTCTTCCAGGAAAAACTGACGGTGTTTATGGGCGAGCGTGAGGTGCAGATCATTCACCTTGGCCGCGGACACACCAAGGGCGACACCGTTGTCTGGTTACCGAAAGAAAAAATCATGTTTTCCGGTGACCTCGTTGAGTATGGCGCTACCCCATACACCGGCGATGCTTACCATGAGGACTGGCCTACTACGCTTGATCGCCTGCAGGCCATGCAGCCTCAAAAGCTGGTGCCCGGCCGCGGCGATGCGCTGCAAACTGCCGAGCAGTGCCAGGAAGCGATTCAAGGCACCCGCGACTTCTTGAATGACATGTATGGAAGCGTCAAAGCGGGCAAGGCGGCGGGCAAATCGCTCTCCGAGTGCTACGCCGAGACTTACGCGGTCCTTAAGCCGAAGTATGGCCACTGGGTTATTTTTGATCACTGTGTGCCTTTCGATATCACTCGCTGCTACGACGAGGCAGGCGGCGAATACCCTGATCCACGTATCTGGACGGCAGAGCGCGATACCGCTATGTGGCACTCCCTGCAGGACGCCGTCGAAAATCAGTAAGTGCTTACTAGAGACACCCACTGATCATGCCCAGCTGTCGGGTGTAACGCACCCGACGCTGTAGGGGAGCAATAGATGCCAACAACCTATAAAAATCCTGTCTATCCTTACCGACGCCCGTCTGAACTCGATGTTCAAGACGTTCGCCATTGTCCAGTGGTGATTGTCGGAGCTGGTCCTAGCGGCCTCGCCGCCGCCATCGATCTGGCTAAGCAGGGCATTCACTCAATTGTCCTGGACGATAACAACACCGTAAGCGTGGGGTCGCGAGCGCTGTGTTTTGCCAAGCGATCACTGGAAATTATTGACCGTTTAGGGTGCGTCGAGCCGATGCTTGAAAAAGGCGTCACTTGGCAACATGGCCGCGTTTTCTTTCAGGACCGCGAGGTCTATGACTTCAACCTGCTGCCAGAAGATGGCCACCGCATTCCCGCCTTTATCAACTTGCAGCAGTATTACTTTGAAGAGTTTCTGGTCAACCGCGCCCACAACTTTGCTGAGCAAATTGATCTGCGCTGGAAACATAAGGTCATTGATGTCGATGCTCAGCCTGACAGCACCGCTCTCACAGTCTCTACTCAGGATGGTGATTACTCGCTGACCTGTGACTACCTGCTTGTCTCGGATGGCGCCAACAGTCGCATCCGCGACATGCTAGGCCTTGAGTGCAAAGGCCAGGTATTTCAGGATCGCTTCCTGATTGCTGATGTGGTGATGAAGGCTGACTTCCCAACAGAGCGCTGGTTTTGGTTTGATCCGCCCTTCCATCCCAATCAGTCGGTGCTGCTGCACAAAGAGCCGGACAACGTTTGGCGTATCGACTTCCAGCTAGGCTGGGATGCTGACCCGGAAGAAGAAAAGAAAGAAGAGAACATTCGCCCACGCGTGCAGGCAATGCTTGGCCAAGACGTGGAGTTTGAGCTTGAGTGGGCCAGTGTCTACACCTTCCGTTGCCGCAAGATGGATAACTTCATTCATCACAGCGTGATATTTATGGGCGATGCGGCTCATCAGGTATCCCCCTTTGGTGCCAGGGGCGCGAATGGGGCCCTGCAGGGAGTGGACAACCTAGTCTGGAAACTGGCTCGCGTTGTCAAACAGCAGGCCCCAAAAACGCTTTTATCCACGTACAACACTGAACGCCAGCATGGCGCGGCAGAAAACATCCTTAACTCTACCCGCGCCACTGACTTTATTACTCCGAAGAGCCATATCAGCCAAGTGTTCCGCGATGTGACGCTGGAGCTGGCTGAGAAACATGCCTTCGCTCGTAGCTTAGTCAACAGCGGCCGCCTTTCCATGCCGTGTCGCTATGACAACTCACCGCTTAATACCCCCGATGTTGATGGTGGCCCAAGCGAGGTGCGCCCTGGCAGCCCAACCAAAGACGCGCCTATTCGATTGGGCGAACAGAACGCCTGGCTACTCAACCAGTTTGGCGATGGCTTTACGTTGCTGCTTGACGGCCGCGTTGAGGATGAACATGCCGCCACATTATTCAAAGACTTGGGTGTCCTGCTAGACCGCTGCTTTGATATAAACCTAGTGATCGTTGGCCCCACGCCACATGTGCTTAGCACGCTACCGCGTACTACCGTTATAAACGATACCCAAGGATTAGTGACGCAACGCTACGGCCTGAAAGCAGGTGCCGGATACCTTATCCGTCCTGACCAGCACGTTGCTGCTCGCTGGCACGCTATCACTGCCCACCAGGTTGAAGACGCACTAGACCGCGCGCTAGGCGTTTATCTTGCGGGTACCGCTGACACTACCTTTCAGGAAAGCTGCCATGCCAAAGCTTGAATTAAATCCCAACTTCACTGACCCGGATGCTTTTTACGCGGCACTCACCGCGCTACATCGCGACCGCAGCGAGGCTGAGAGCGAGCGCATCAATGCCCGCCTGATTCTGCTACTGGCTAACCACATCGGCGAACAAGCCGTGCTTGAAGAAGCAATTTCCCATGCGGTTGGTGATGGCGATTAATCGCCGCTTCTTAGATCTATAAAAAGATAGATCTATAAAAAGATAGATTTATAAATAGATAGGTTTAACAAAATACAGATTTAACAAAATAACGTTCAAATAAAGCAGGCCTTAACAATGACTGAACAATTGAAATATCAAAATGGCTTTCATAATCACTTTTCAAGCGAAGCGCTGCCGGGTGCACTGCCGATTGGGCAAAACTCACCGCAAAAGTGCGCTTACGGCTTATACGCAGAACAACTCACTGGTTCCGCATTCACTGCGCCCCGGCATCAAAACTTTCGTAGCTGGCTTTACCGCATTCGCCCTTCGGTTGTTCAGAGCGCGTATCAGCCACTGGAAAATAACAACGTACACACAGCCCCGCTAGACAAGCCCGCAGCGGACCCTAACCAAATGCGCTGGGATCCCGTTTCGATACCGGATGCACCGACTGATTTTATTGATGGTTTATTCACCATTGCGGTCAACGGGGATGCGGGAACCCAAGCTGGTGTGGGCGTGCATGTTTATACGTTCAATGAAGACATGACCGAACGTTTTTTCTACAACGCGGATGGCGAACTGCTCTTCGTTCCGCAAATGGGCGCTATTCGTTTACGCACCGAGTTTGGTGAACTCGAGATCGATAACGGTGAGATTGCCGTTATTCCTCGCGGTGTGAAATTTCAAGTGCGTAAAGCGCAGGGTGTTGACGCTGCACGGGGGTATATTTGCGAGAACTACGGCAGTCCTTTAGAGCTACCCGGCCTCGGCCCCATCGGGGCCAACGGCTTAGCCAACCCGCGTGACTTCCAAAGCCCCGTGGCAGCCTATGAAGACCTGGAAGGTGATTACCGTTTAGTCGCTAAGTTCTCTGGCCGTTTCTGGGAAACTAAACTAAACCATTCGCCGTTAGATGTGGTGGCGTGGCACGGCAACTGCGCGCCGTATAAATATAATCTCGCTAATTTTAACACCATCAATACGGTGAGCTTCGATCATCCAGATCCGTCAATCTTCACCGTATTAACGTCCCCCTCCGATACGCCGGGAATGGCCAATCTTGATTTTGTGATCTTCCCGCCGCGCTGGATGGTTGCCGAGAACACCTTCAGGCCGCCATGGTTCCATCGCAACCTGATGAGCGAGTTTATGGGGCTTATTCATGGCGAATACGATGCGAAAGCGGAAGGCTTCACTCCAGGTGGTGCCAGCCTGCACAATTCAATGTCACCACACGGCCCGGATGCTGAGACATTTGAGAAAGCTTCCAACGCTGAGCTGAAGCCACAGTTCCTGGGGGATACCCTGGCCTTCATGTTTGAAAGCCGCTACTTCTTCCACCCAACCCCTGCGGCTCTGGATGCTGACTTCCGCCAACGTGACTATGTGGATGTTTGGTCAACGCTGCGTTCGCACTTCAACCCAAACCAGCCCTAAAACTTATCGCCCCCTGACGACAAGGATTGAATGACCATGAAACTTGCAACACTTAACAAAGGCCGCGACGGCGAACTTATCATCGTCTCCCGTGACCTCTCCCGCGCGGTGAGCGCTGTTGATATTGCTCCCACGCTTCAGGCGGCCCTTGAAAGCTGGGAAGCCGTTAGCCCTCAGCTCGAAGAACGCTATGCACAACTGAACGGTGGCGATGCCGACGGTGCTTTTGAGCTTGACCAGCGTGCCCTGCACTCTCCTTTACCGCGTGCCTATCAGTGGGCTGACGGCTCCGCCTATCTGAACCATGTCCAGCTGGTACGCCAGGCGCGCAATGCCGAGATGCCCGAAACCTTCTGGACCGATCCGCTCATGTACCAGGGCGGTAGCGACTGTTTCCTGGCGCCCACCGAAGATATCGAGGCGGTGAGTGAAGAGCATGGTATCGACTTTGAAGGCGAGATTGCGGTCATTACGGATGACGTGCCGATGGCAGTCACTCCCGAGGAAGCCGCCAAGCACATTAAGCTAGTAATGCTGGTTAACGATGTGAGCCTGCGTGGCCTAATTCCAGGTGAGCTAGCGAAGGGCTTCGGCTTTTTCCAAGCCAAACCCGCCTCTTCTTTCTCGCCCATCGCGGTGACCCCCGATGAACTAGGCGATGCTTGGCAAGAAGGCAAGGTACACCTGCCGCTGACCGTGCATCTGAATGACGAGAAGTTTGGCGAGCCAGAAGCCGGGCCGGATATGATTTTCAGCTTCCCTCAGTTGGTTGCCCATGCCGCCAAGACCCGTTATCTCGGCGCGGGCGCTGTGATTGGCTCGGGCACTGTTTCCAACCCAGACCCCGATGGCGGCCCTGGAAAGCCAGTGGCTGACGGTGGCGTAGGCTATAGCTGCTTGGCCGAAGTGCGCATGGTCGAGCAGATACTGTACGGCCAGGTGAAAACCCCCTTTATGCGCTTTGGTGACCGGGTACGCATCGAGATGTTTGACCGCGATGGCAACAACCTATTCGGTACCATCGATCAGCAAGTCGTAAAGTACCAGCCCAAATAAAAAGCAATATGAGAAAGACAACATAAGGAAGGCAACATGACGACGCTTTACGGCTATTTCCGCTCGTCGGCTGCTTACCGGGTGCGTATCGCCTTGAACCTTAAGGGCTTGGACTATAATCAGGTTCCGGTCAATCTGGTGAAAGGCGAGCAACGTGGTGGCGAGCATCTGGCTCGCAACCCTCAGGGGATGGTGCCTAGCCTGGTACTGGACGATAGCTCAGTAGTTAACCAGTCGCTGGCGATCTGCGAGTATCTCGATGAGGTACACCCAGAGCCCGCGCTGCTACCGGCTGATGCGTTAGCACGCGCCAGGGTTCGCGCGCTTGCCCAGTCGGTGGCTTGCGAGATTCACCCACTCAACAACCTGCGGGTACTCAAGTATCTCGTGGGTGAGTTGGGTGTGGATGAAACAGCTAAGCTAGCGTGGTATCGCCATTGGATTACCGAGGGCTTCGCAGCCCTGGAAGCGACGCTCTCTACTGACCCCAGCAGCGGCGACTTTTGCCATGGCGACACCCCAACGCTTGCGGATATCTGCCTGATTCCCCAGGTGTATAACGCAGAACGCTTCGAGTGCGATTTGTCAGCCTACCCGACGATCCAGCGCATCGCTGCCAATTGTCGTTCGCTGCCAGCCTTCGAAAAAGCAGCACCCGAGGCACAGCCTGACGCCAGCTAAATCAAGCAAAAACACGCTATACTAAGCAGGCTAACATAAGCGGGCGTCTTTCCATTCGGGAAGGCGCCCGCCTCGTGTCCGAAGGGGCATCACGTCCAACCATAAGGAGTTAAGGGGTGCTAAAGCTGCCCTCTACCGCCACCGTCATGGCCCTGGCCGCGGTGACTGCACTCGGTCCGCTAGCGACGGATATGTACTTGCCAGCCATGCCCGCCATGGCAGAAGCGCTGAATACTGGCCCAGACCGAATACAGCTGACCCTTAGCCTCTATATGGCTGGATTCGCTCTGGCCCAACTAGTGTGCGGGCCAATCTCTGATCGCTTTGGCCGCCGACCGGTGATGATCGCGGGTTTATCGCTGTTTCTCGCTGCGAGCCTACTGTGTGCCTGGGCGCCGAGCGTCGAGTGGTTGCTGGTAGGTCGCTTTCTACAAGCCTTCGGCGGTGCTGCTGGACCGGTATTAGCACGGGCATCGGTGCGTGATATTCATGGCCCCATCGAGGCAGGGCGCATTCTCTCCTATATGGCAAGCACGATGGCCCTCGCCCCTGCTCTGGCCCCTGTGGTGGGCGCAGGGTTACTGCTGTTTTTTGGCTGGGAATCGGTGTTCGTGGTGCTGGCGCTCTACGCGGCAGTGATGCTGGCGGTGCTCATTTTCATGCTGCCCGAACCCCTGGCGAAGGAGCAGAGGCAGTCGATCCATCCAAGAACAATACTGGCAAACTTTCGCCTACTGCTAAGCCAACGCGCCTTTCTTGGCTACACCTTGGTGAATGCGGCCGCTTTTTCCGGGCTGTTCGCGTACCTTTCTGGCTCATCCTTTGTACTCATCGAGTACATGGGCGTCGCTCCTACGTTGTATGGCGTGCTGTTTACGCTGATTGTCGCGGGCTTCTTCGCCGGTACTCTGGTCAGCGGCCGCTATAGCCACCGCTTGGGTCGCGATCGCCTTATCACTCAGGGAACAGTGGTCTGTGCAACGGGAGGCATCGTCATGGCGGGGTTGGCTGCCGTTGGCGTTCATCATCCGTGGGCGGTGGTGGGGCCGCATATGGTGTTTATGCTGGGAGTAGGCATTTTGATGCCGCAAACAATGGCCGGTGCACTGGCGCCCAACCCCCAATGTGCAGGCGCGGCGTCTTCGTTGTTTGGTTTCCTGCAAATGACGATTGCCGCTGTGGTAGGTGGATTAGTCGGGCAATTTCACGACGGCAGCTCGCGCACCATGGCTCTGACGATCGGGCTGATGGGGCTGCTCGCCCTGCTAAGCCACTGGCTGCTGGTACGCCGCCAAAAAGAGGCGTAGTTGAATCAACTGTATCGCTACCTAGCAAAAGGCCACGCATTGCGTGGCCTTTTTTACCTATATTGAGTTGCCTTAAGCAGCTTCGACAGCGATGGTCTTCGAGCGACCTTCACGTAGTTCCTTCAACAACGTCTCGCGGCGCTCGTTGGCTTTCTCAGCGGCAGCTTCGCGAACGGGCCCGAAACCACGAATCTCTTCTGGCAGCTTAGCAAGCGCTAAGGCCGTGGCGTGATTCGTGCCATCAAGACGAGCCACTAACTCATCAATCAACTGCTCATAGTCAGCCAATAAAGCACGGTCGAGCTTACGATCAGCGCTGAAGCGGAAAGGGTCAAGCGCGGTATTGCGCAAACCGCGCATCTTGGCCAGCGCGCCCATTGCCTTCAGCACCCAGGGGCCAAAACGGCGCTTCACCGGACGCCCTTGCGCATCTTTACGACCACCCAGCAGCGGCGGTGCCAAATGGAAAGTTAGCTGGTAATCACCTGAGAACGTCGCTTTGACCTCATCCAGAAAATCGCTCTGGGTGTAAAGGCGCGCCACTTCATACTCATCTTTATACGCCATCAAACGATAGAGCTGATGGGCGACGGCTTCACTCAATGATTGACCACCGTTTAGCGCGGCTTCTGCTTCACGCACTTTCGTTACTTGAGTAACGTAACGCTCAGCCCAGGCACGGTTCTGATAGCGCTCCAGGTGGCGACTATTACGCGCAACCACGTCGTCCAGTGTGGCATTCGCGGACAGCGGCATCGTGTCCAAATGCTGCTGAAGGTAGTCGGGCTCCACTGCTGCCAAGCGGCCCCAGGCAAATGCCTGACGGTTCTTCTCCACAGCGACGCCGTTAAGTTCCAGAGCACGCTGCAGCGCAGGTTCAGAAAGCGGCACCAGCCCCTGCTGCCAGGCAAACCCGAGCATCATCATATTGGAAAATACCGTATCGCCTAGCAGCTGTTCGGCTAGGCGATTGGCATCCAGAGACGCAAAGCGTTCATCTCCTACCGCTTCACGCAGCATGTTAAGGCGCTTACTGGGCTGCATATCCGCATCGCGATAAAGGACATAATCCGCCGTGGCCAGCTCGGCCAGATTCGCCACGATACGGGTGGTCGGCTGCAGCACATTCAGCGCCTTCTGCGAACTGGCCACGACCATATCGCAAGCGATCATCGCATCGGCCTGACCGGCTTCGATGCGTACCTGATTCAGTTCACTGGGCTGAGATGCCAGACGCACATAGCTAAGTACTGCCCCGCCTTTTTGCGCAAACCCCATGAAGTCGAGCACGCTGCTGCCCTTGCCTTCCAGGTGGGCTGCCATGGTGATCAACTGCCCAACGGTCACCACGCCTGTGCCGCCAACGCCCCCCACCAGCAAGTCATAAGGAGCCGCCAAAGGGGCAATAGCAGGGCTAGGCAAATGCGCTATACGTTGCCAAAAGGCGTTATCGGCAGCGACCCCTTGGCCTTTACGCAGCCCGCCACCTTCAACAGTGACAAAACTGGGGCAAAAACCACTGACGCAGGACATATCCTTATTGCAGGACGACTGATCAATTTTGCGCTTCCGACCTAGTTCGGTCTCGCGAGGCACCACCGATAAACAGTTGGACTGTACGGAACAATCACCACAGCCTTCACAAACATGATGGTTAATGAATACTCGGCGGGCTGGGTCTTCCATCAAACCACGCTTGCGCCGACGGCGTTTTTCAGCCGCGCATGCCTGGTCATAAATCAATACGGTGCAGCCGGGGATCTCGCGCAGTTCACGTTGTAGCGTATCCATCTCTTCGCGGCCATGGAAGGTGACTCCCTTAGGGAATTCCTTTTCATGCCCCCGGTACTTCTCCGGCTCGTCACTGACCACCATGACTCGGCGAACGCCTTCATCCAGCGATTGCCGAGCAATCATGGGCACGTTGATTTGCCCATCCACAGGTTGGCCGCCCGTCATGGCGACTGCGTCGTTGAACAGAATTTTGTAGGTAATATTGACGTTGGCAGCCACTGCTTGGCGCACCGCCATTGAGCCCGAGTGAAACCAGGTGCCTTCGCCTAAGTTCTGGAAAATATGACCGTTGCCGGTAAAGCGGCTCTTGCCCACCCAGTTAACACCTTCGCCACCCATCTGAATTAACGATTCGGTGCTGCGGTCCATCCACGACGCCATAAAATGACAGCCGATCCCCGCCAGGGCTTTACTGCCTTCCGGCACCTTGGTCGAGCTGTTGTGTGGGCAACCAGAGCAGAAATACGGCATGCGGCGTACACCACCAAGCTCTTTAACTCCTGCCTGACAAGCATCAACGGTTGCCAGCTTGTCGCTAAAATCAATGTTGAAAAAGCGCGCTAAACGCTCGGCGACAAAGCCTGCCAAGAGGCGCGGGCCCAGCTCTCCCACAAAGGGAATCAGCGGTTTGCCAGTTTCATCCTGCTTGCCGGTAACGATGACCTCGCCTGGATGGTCGGGTTCCGACATGTACTCCTTCAACTGGCTTTCAATAATGCCGCGCTTCTCTTCAATGACCAGCACTTCGCGCTTGCCATGAATAAACTCAAGAATGCCGGGGCGATGGAGCGGCCACACCATCCCGACCTTGTATATTTCTACCCCCAATTCACGCAGCTTCGCTTCATCCAGCCCCAATAAACGCAGCGCCTCAAGTAAATCCAGGTGGCCCTTGCCTGTGGTAACCAGCCCAAATGTCGCCTGTTCTTGGCGAAATAAGTACTGATCAATCGGGTTGGCCGTGGCAAACGCCTGAACGGCGGCCAGCTTGTGCTCAAGACGGGTCTCAAGCTGCGGCCCCGGCAAGTCAGGCCAGCGATAGTGCAGCCCGCCTTCCGGCATTTCGAAATCCGGCGTTACATATTTCGGCAAAGGTGGCACGTCCACCGATGCGCCGCTCTCTACGGTTTCAGAAACGGCTTTGAAACCCACCCAGCAACCCGAAAAGCGTGACAGTGCATAGCCCCACAGCCCAAAGCGTTCATATTCCGCCAATGACGCGGGACTCACGACCGGCATGAACCACGCCATAAAGGCGACATCCGACTGGTGTGGCATTGAGGATGACACACACCCATGGTCATCACCCGCGACCACCAGCACACCGCCAGTCGGTGAGCTGCCGTAGGCATTACCGTGCTTTAACGCGTCGCCCGCACGATCAACGCCTGGCCCTTTGCCATACCACATACCGAAGACACCTTCGACTTGTCGCTCAGGATCTGTCTCCACCTGCTGGCAACCGAGCATCATGGTGGCAGCCAGGTCTTCGTTGATCGCAGGGACAAAATCGATGTGATGCGCTTCCATAGCGGCTTTCGCCCGCCAAATCTCTTGGTCCACACCGCCCAAGGGCGAGCCACGATAGCCGCTGATGAGCCCTGCCGTATGGCGGCCATCGCGACGATCCAGCTCGGCTTGGCGTAAGGCGATGCGCACCAATGCCTGGGTGCCGGTTAGAAAGACGCGACCTTCTCCGCGGGTATAGCGGTCAGCCAATGCATAGTCATCAAGAGCATCGTTATCAAGAGCAATGTCGAGAGGCGGGGTAATAGAACCCGCCTGCTCAGCGGTTGAGGGGGTTGTCATGAGAGATCACCAGTACGGTTGAAGAGTTATGGTTGTAATACGCTTGAGTCTAGCCAAGAGCGCACTAAAGGTGCTTGCTAATTCACTCTTCAAAAGCTTGGTTATTAATCATTACTTTCATTTTTTTAGTTTTGACGCAATGATATTCAACAAACCACAAATAAATGAAATGGCACTATGAAAGAAACAACCAAAGAAATTACCTTAGACAGACATGATCAGCGCATTCTTACCCTGCTTCAGCAACAGGGGCGCATTACCAACAATGAGCTTGCCGAACAGATCGGGCTTTCCCCTGCCGCCTGCTGGCGACGTGTAAAGGCCTTGGAAGAGAGTGGCGTTATTCGTCGTTTTGCGGCGTTGGTGGAACCCAGCCTAGTGGGCCAGCCACTATCAGCACTGGTCATGGTGACGCTAGTTCGCCACCACATCGACAATACTGTCGAGTTCGAAAACCGTATCCTGCAATATCCAGAAGTGCTGCAGTGCTATGCCACCACCGGCAACGCCGATTTCGTATTGCGGGTAGTGATCGAAGACATGGCGGCTTATGACCGTTTTCTGAATGAGAAACTCTTCACCCTGAATGGTATTTCCCAGGTCAGCTCCAATTTCGTGCTACGTAATATCAAAGAAGAGACGGCTATCCCGATTCGTTGAATCAGCCAACCAGAACCACCAAGCTTTTTTAGCCGTTAGCGTTAACATCCAGGGCCTCAAAAATTAAGACTTAAGTATCAATTCAATCAATCTCAAATTAGTTGCTATTGAAACTATCTAGAGGCATGGTAACCGGTGTGATTTACGCTGCCCGAGAAGGCGCCACTTGCTCGGGGTTAGGCGTTACTAATAACAACGTTACCAACAACAACACAGGTGCTAGGTTTTCGTACGAGGACTAATAGCGCCGGTTCTGGAGCTTTGAAATGAAACAACCAGCTCGCTTACTAGTGGGTGCCATCGCTATTTCAAGCATGGCGTTCAGTATGTCTTCCTTTGCCCAGGCAACGATCACCGTTAGCACGTGGGGCGGGCCTAATCACGGTGTTAATACCATTGTTTGGCCGACCTGGAAGGCATGGATCGAAGAAGCCACTGATGACCGTGTCACGGTAGAAGTGGTGCACGACATGGGGCCTCCTCCTGCACAAATGGAGATCGTTGCTGATGGTATTGCGGACGCCAGCTGGATTTTTCACGCCCACATGGCAGGCCGCTTTCTAGCAACTCAGTTGCCTGAGTTCCCTACGTTTGAGGAGTTCTCCTCAGAAGATGCTTCCGCTGCTTATTGGCATACCCATCAAGAATATTTGCAGCAAGCTGACGAGCACCGTGGCGTTGATGTGGTGGCGATGGGCGTGCATGGCCCAGGCCAAATATTTACCCGTGATCAAATAAGCTCAATTGATGAGCTTGCTGGCAAGCGGCTGCGCGTGGGCGGCGGAGTGATGAGTGGCTTAGCCGAGGCAATGTCGGTGACCGGTGTTGCCATTCCTCCGACAGGCACCTACGAAGCGGCCTCCCAGGGCGTCGTTGACGGTGCGATGCTAACGCTTGAAAGCTTGCGCAGCTTTCGCGTGGCTGAAGTAGCCCCACACACCCTTACCGTAGACGGCGGTTTCTACCGCGGCAGCTTTGCGATTATTATGAACCCAATGTTCTGGGACCAAGTATCGGACGAAGACCGCGCGGCGATTGAAAGCGTATCGGGCGAGCGGCTTTCACGTCTGTTTGGCTACATGATGGATGTTTCCGACCAGCGCGGCGTTGAATTTGGTGAAGAAAACGGCGCGACCTTTACCCAAGCATCGGAACAAGACATTGATCACCTACGGGGCGTCGCTAGCAACTTGCAGGATGCCTGGAGCGAGTCAGTGAAGAGCCGTGATGTGGACGCGCCAGCAGCGCTTGCCTTCTTTCATGAGCAGTTAGTCAATGCAGCGGCCGAAGAAAGTATCGCAGGGAGTGTTGTTAGTCACTGAGCCGTTTCTTACTAAGCGTTTTTTATTAAACGTACTGCTAAACGCTCTTTATCAAACACGCTTCATCAAACACTCCTTATTAAAGAGGGGAAGCGCTTCTTTCCCCTCTTCTTTATTCACTCATCCAGGCTGGAACCTTCACGCGCCTCATTAATCGCCGTTACTACCTGATTGATATCGGGTATCCGATGGGCCAGTGCCAGTGCCAGCTGAGCCAGGAAGAGTGTTTGCTGCTTCTCAGGCATCGAATCCAGCGTGACGGCCAGCTGTTCATAAACCTGTTCAAGATCAGCAAACGGCAAAGCTGCTTGTGAAGAGGCGGTTTGTGTCGATATCGCTGTCATGAGCATTATTCTCCCAGAGCTGTCTTGAAAGCGGTGATGAGGGAAGCCGCTTCAAGTGCTTTCCAGCGGGCCGTAATATGACGGTCAGGTCGGACTAAGTAAGCGCTTCCAGAGCTGGCATCATAACCATCAAAGCAAGCACCCTGGTGATCAATCAAAGTGGTAAAAAGCGCCGGGCTGGCATGGCGAGCAATTACCAGCACATCCAGGCCACGGTAGTCCTCCTGAAGATCAGCCAAGGCGCTCTGTAGCTCAGGCGTTACGCTGCCGTCCTCACTAAACACTAACAGGTTAAACCCTACCCCCAAGTGGTCGAGCAAGAAGTTATTTTCGCCTAACCGGCGATTGATTAACGGTGCGCCAGGCATCGGACCAGCACTAAAACCGGCGTCATCCTCTGCCGTCACTGGGCTTTCAGCATAGGTGTAGGGCGTGACCTGCCTAGGGTCGGCAAAACGGCTTGCGTAGTCGTTACGTAGTGCCAGCGATAGCGCAGCATCTCGCATCAAACGATATCCCTGACTGGGTGGAGTCATGAAGCGAGTGCTCTTACCGGCATTCGCGAAGACATCCAATGTGGCACCGCGTCGTTCTGGACTGTAGCTATCCAATAGTTTCTCGGAAGCCTCACCTTTCAGCACCCACGCTAGCTTCCAAGCGGCGTTAACCGCATCGGCCAGCCCGTTGTTGAGCCCACGCACACCAAAAATGGGAACTAAATGGGCGCTGTCGCCAATAAATAGCACACGGCCATGGCGATAATCGTCGAGGGCCAGCGTGTAGGCTTTGTAAAGGCTCCACCACTCAAGCTGCCACTCTCCCTCTTCGCCTAGCATCTCGATGATCATGCCAACGCGTTCGCGAATAGCGCTTTCGGTAACGGCCTGGTCGGGGCTTTCATTCGGCAACAGTTGATAGTCGATACGCCAGATATCATCAGGCTGTTTATGCACCAGCAGAGTAGATTCAGGCATTACCGAAGGACTAAAAAAAGCCCTGCGCTCAGTTGGAAAGTCAGACGTCATGCGTACATCAGCAATCACATAGCGCCCTTCATAGGACTCACCGTGCAAGGGCAGGTCAAACGACTTGCGCACAACACTACGCCCACCATCCGCCGCCAGCAGATAGTCGGCCTCCAGCTGATACTCCCCCTCCGGAGTGGAAACACGTAGTATCACGCCGGTGTCATGCTGCGTGACATCGCTAACTGCCTGCTGCCAGCGCATTTCGATTAAGGGGCTTTCCATCGCCTTATCAACCAGAAACTGCTCAATATACTGCTGTTGCAAGTTATACATTGGCAGAAAGCGCTCGTGCTCTGAGTGTGGCATCTCAAAACGATAGACTTCCTGATCATGAAAATAGGAGCGCCCTTGTGTCCAGCCAAGTGCTTTGTCGATAAAGCGCTGCGCAACGCCTAATTGCTGGAGTATTTCCAAGCTATGGCGGGAAAGACAGATCGCCCTGGAACCGTCGTTGAGCGTCGCCTTATCATCCAGCAGTACTGACTGAACGCCTTGACGCGCCAGCTCCAGTGCGGCGGCGACGCCAACGGGGCCTGCCCCCACAATAGCGACCCGGTGCTGCTTTTTCTCACCTTTCAATTCATCGGGACATACAAAGGGGAAATGCGGATAATCGAAATACAACGAGTCAAGCTCACCTTTGCCTTCTGGTCGCATACCGCTCTCCTGCTAATGTTATTTTTAAAATTGGTGCTTTACGGAAGATGTATAGGCCGTATGGAGATAGCCTACACTGAAGGTTTTAAGGGGGTTGTCCCGTAAAAAACGGGACACGACTGCCTTTAGCCACCAGCAGCTTTAACTCATCTCGTTATGGCGGGGGACACGTGAACGAAACTGCTAACACCCAGCTAATCGAATGGGGAAACCTTCTGCCGAGCGTGGCGACATGCATTGAGGCAGTGGAAAGAGACAACTTCGAAAGCCAACTGCTTGCGTTACTGCATCAAGCCGTTGGTATCGAGCAATGTATGATTTTTGGCTACTCGACGAGCGGTAACATCGACTGCTTGCTGGCTGCCAATCATCAGCTTCCACGCGTTGCCGACCGCCTGGCTCAGATCTACGTTAGTGGCCTGTTCCGGCAGGATCCTAATTACCTGCAGCTAAGCCGACTGGCAGGCCAGCCGGAAAATACATCTACCGACGCCTTGACCACCATGCAGGTTGAGGCAATGTCACCGGCGTATCGTAGTCACCTGTTTGCGTTTCCAGATCTTGTTGACAAGGTATCACTCAACATTGCCGCCAAAGAGGGCGCTTATTATCTTAATCTTTATCGAGGTACTCGGAGAGGCCCCTTCACCTCAGCTAATCTGAATTGCTTAAATAGCTTAGCGCCACTGTTGACCAGTTTAATTCGCCGTCATTACAGCAACGCCCCCGCCAGACCCGAGCAGCTTAGTTCTCGCGAAGCCGCTGCGCTTGCCCCGTTATCTGAACGCGAGCGTCAGCTGTGTCTCTATTTACTACGTGGCCACACGCTCAAAACAGCGGCGGCCAAACTTGATATCGCTTTTTCAACCACTGAAACCTACCGCAAGCGTGCCTACGCCAAGCTGGGCGTAACATCTAAGGCAGGCTTAGTCGCGCTTTGCAAAGTAGGTACCTAGGAGAAGGCCTTCGTAACGCTGTCACCGCTGCCTAGCGGCAAGCATGCCCCGCCTCTCTGTTTCATTTGAAACCAATTTGATCCGCGTCAAGATAGTCCGTCTCCCGCCGGTTAATACTGATGTCATCATCAAGAACACCTGAGAGGGAATGACCATGGATACTGCCCAGAACACAGAAACCACCTCTTGGTGGGGACGCCTGACAGAACGCTGCTATGCAACGTCAACTGCGACGTTAGCCCGTAACGTAAAGCAGGAGGCAAGCGCTAGCTATGATGCGCTTATCAATGATTTGGAGAGACCGCTAGAGCCACGCTTTGAACAGGCAGTGGCAAGGCAACTGTCGGCAAGCCAACCGGCGCATTTCCGTCCAGCTAGAACCTTGATGCCGGTAATGATGCAACGCTTTGGGCTTAACGAGAGTGCGCTTGAAGAAGGCGGACTGATCAATCATGCCGACTATGCTGCACTGCGTGACACTTGCAACGCCTGCGCAGCCGTTGGCGATTGCTGGAAAGCGATGCGGGCCAGTGCCAAGCTTGATGAATGCCGCCGCTTATGCCCCAACGCAACTGCCTTTGATGCCTTAGCGGCACAGTGAAGCGGTGCTGATTGAAACTCCAGCAACGTATCCCTCTAACGCAAAGCGCTCCCATCAACAGTGGATGGGAGCGCTTTTTAACTTAGCCTTGTTTCTGAAATGACTTCAGGAAGCTTGGTGACGCAGTCGAGGGCTAGCCAATTCTCCCACCACGGTAATGATCACCAGCAGAGCTAGCAACCACGGCCACTGAGTGCCCACCTGGAGGGTGGCAAGGCCCAGCGCATCGATGAAAATTAACACGATGCCTAACGGGCTGACGTAACGCACCATAAACAGCCATAGCATATGCTGAGTGCGGGTGAGACCCAGTTCTTCCCTGAATATTTCATTACGCAGCAGGAAGCCTGCCATCAGTGCCATACCCAAGCCACCTAACGGCATCATCCAGCGGGAGGTTAGGTAGTCCAGCCAGTCGAAGAAGTTGCGGCCTGCAAACGACCAATCCGCTCCCATATTGAATGACAGCATTGCCAAGGTGCTCACCAACCACAGCACGATACCCACACCCCACGATGCCCGTTTACGCGTCATCCCTTTGCTTGCAACGAGCCAGGCCACTGTCGCCTCGATCATCGAAATCGACGATGTAAGTGCGGCCATCGACAACATCACAAAGAACAGGACGCCAAACAACGTACCAAACGGCATTGCTTGGAAGGCCAATGGCAAACTCATGAAGATCAACCCTGGTCCTTGGCCGGGATTCATTCCGTTAGCGAAAATAATCGGGAAAATAGCCAAGCCAGCCATCAGAGCGACAACGGTATCAGCAATGGCCACGCTGAATGTCGTACGCGCGATGGAGTGCCCTTCTGGCAGGTAAGAGCCGTAGGTAAGAATCGCACCGGACGCGAGCGACAAGGTAAAGAAGGCATGCCCCAGTGCCGCCAACAACCCTTCACTGCTTAACCCTTCAGTATTGAAAGAGAACAGAAAAGACCATGCTTCAGCAAAGCCACCGGAAAAAGCACCGTAGCCAATCAGTATGCCCAGCATGATGACCATGCCTGGCATCATCCAACTGACACTCTTTTCAATGCCCGCTTGTACGCCCTTGCCCACGATGAACATGGTTAGCACCGTCACCAGCGTGCTCCAGGCGCCTAGCGTGAAAGGAT
Source organism: Halomonas sp. TD01 (assembly GCF_923868895.1). GTDB lineage: Bacteria > Pseudomonadota > Gammaproteobacteria > Pseudomonadales > Halomonadaceae > Vreelandella. The sequence goes on along the minus strand of NZ_OV350343.1, from coordinate 1,465,681 downwards.
TGGCATTATTCGCGGCGAAAATTGCCGCCATGTCATCGACGCTGTTGCCCGCCAGTCCGCCGCTCAGCATTTTCCACAGATAGGAAAATGACCAGCCAGCGACCACCACATAGAACGACAGGATCATGAACCCACAGAGCATGGCCATCCAACCGAAGATCGACCAAAAACTGCCATGGCCCGATTCATGTACCACTCGGCGGATAGCGTCAATCGGGCTGCCCCTTCCACGGCGGCCAAAGCTGATTTCAGCCATCATGATAGGAACACCTACCGCCAATATGCAGGCCAGATAGACCAGCACAAAAGCGCCACCCCCGAACTCGCCAGTGATGTAAGGAAACTTCCAGATATTACCCAGGCCCACTGCAGAACCAGTGGCTGCCAGTACAAACCCCCAGCGGCCCAGCCACAGCGTTTTGGGAGGCGTATTTGTCGTTGTCATTGGGAAACCTTATAAATTTATATTGTTTTTTAGGCTATTTATTGTTGAGCAGCTAGAACAGCTACTTAAGAGCGATTAGCTGCCTATAAAAGCCAACCAACTGCGGTCAACCGGTCATAAAGAGCAATCTATAAGGAGTCTATGGGGATAGCGATAGGGCAGGAATGGGGTTAAATCGCATTCGGCGAGACGCTGCCCGTATAAACGGGCCGCAACTGTAAATTAATCGTTACATTTAAGAAGAAATGCCGGAAGGTGGGGTCCAGCCGTTGCTTTTTCCTGACACCCCGTAAACAAATCGTGACAGTTAATTTACCTGTCATAAGGACTTTTTTAAGAATTCGCTTAAGTATCCTCTTGAGGACTGTTTTAAGGACTGCTTTAAGGGCTGTCTTGGGCACCAATGCCATAACGTTTGAGCTTATTGGCAATAGTGGTATGCGAAACGCCTAACCGCTTTCCTAACTGGCGACTGGAGGGGTACTGCTGATACAGCGTACTTAAGATATTTCTTTCCACCTCACCTAGCATGTCACTCAAGCTTCCCTCTAATGGAATACCCGCCAGTTCAGAAGACGCTTCGCTATGGGGAAGGCGCAAATGCACCGGCTGAATGGTCTTCTCTTCACACAGCGACACCGCCTGGAACAGAACATTTTCCAGCTGACGCACATTACCCGGCCAGTCGTAGCGGGTGATTTTTTCCAACGCTGCAGGCGAAAGCTCCGGCAAAGGGCAGCCTATCTGACGCGCCGCACGATCAAGCACATAGGCCGCCAACTCTTCGATGCCGTCCAAGCATTCACGTAAAGGTGGCACCTGTAGCGAAAGCACATTGAGCCGATGATAAAGATCCAGCCGAAACAGTCCTTCGCTACACAGCTGAGGCAGGTTTTGTTGGGTGGCACAGATCACTCTGACATCCAGGAAGGTTTCCTCCTCGCTCCCCACACGCCGGAAGCCGCCATCCTGAAGAAAGCGCAATAGCTTCGTCTGCAGCCGTGAGCTCATTTCACCGACTTCATCCAGAAAGACCGTGCCGCCCTCATTAAGCTCTAGAAGGCCAAGCTTGCCTTCTGGGCGAGCGCCCTCGAAGGCACCGGGTGCGTAACCGAAGAGCTCTGTCTCGGCCATTGATTCGGGAAGCCCAGCACAGTTCAGAACCACAAACGGCGCTTGTCCGCGCGGGCTTGCTAAATGACAGGCGCGGGCCACCAGTTCTTTCCCAGTCCCCGTTTCACCCACAATCAACAGCGGTGCATCCAGCGGCGCCATGCGACGCGCCTCGTTAATCACGGCTGACAACCGCGAACTCGACTGAAAGATAGCCTCAAAACCACGCAGTTCCTGGCGCTGCACCTGATAAATACGTGCACCGATACGGTCGGCACGGTGCAACGTCACCACCGCCCCGGCTAATGAGTCCACTTTCGTGTCTTCGGTGTGCAGAGGCGCAATATCGGCAAGATAGGTGTCACCTTTTAGTTTGATCCGCAGCCCATTGATGCGTGAGTTGTTGCGGCGAATCAAATCGGGAAGATCGACTTCGTCAAGGTAACGATCCAGCGAGAGCCCTGGCACTTCTTGAACACGCACCCCCAACACCTGAACGGCGATACGATTGGCCGCTACAATCCGACCCTGCATATCTATCGACATGACAGGGTCAGAAAGCGAGGATAACAGCGCATCCAATTCCAAATGACGGCGCTCACTGGGCATCAAGTTAGCGCGCTTAACCCCAAACACGCCGGGGATGGCTTCTAATACCGGCTTAAGTGTCAGTAGCTGCGCATTGAGTAATTTCGGGACATGTAAATAGATGGTATTGCCCTGATCCCCGCCTACTTCTCCCCGCGCGACATTAATTCGATAGTCAGCAAACTGAGCCACTATATCGCGAAGAATGCCGATTCGATTCTGACAGTAAAATTTAAGACGCATAGAACCCTCAGGGCATAAAAAAATCACTTACTTAACAAGCCTTTGATTAGGCGTTGCCTGAAAAGCCGGCGATTTCGGACAGAGCCTAGCTACCACTCACCGGCAGTCCCTGCTCCTCTTTCATACTACGCAGTATGATTTCAGAGCGAACCTGGGTGACATTAGGATGAGGCAATAAATGATGATGAATAAAGTCCGAAAATTCGGTTAGGTCCTTGGCGATAACGTGCAATACATAGTCCGCATCCCCCGACACAGAATAGGCCTCACGAACCATGGCGTGTTTTGTCAGTAATGTCACAAAATCATCATCCATGCTTTCACCATGCGCCTTGAGATTCACTCTGGTGATGGCACGCAACCCAAACCCCAAGCTAGTCGCATCTAGTCTCGCCGAATACCCCTTAATCACCCCTTCGGCTTCTAACCGCGCTTTGCGCCGGGAACACTGAGAGGGAGACAGGCTGACGCGCTCACCTAATTCTGAATTGGTGAGGGCTGAGTTCTTTTGCAACACTGATAAAATTGCAAGATCATAACGATCTAAAGAAATCCCGTGCATAGAACACTCCAGTTGCGCACAAGCTGTGCGCTATTTGGCTTCATCCTAGGTTAGTTTGCAACCTAATTGCACCGCCTCTTCCCTATACTGAGCTTGTTAACTTACAAGACAATAATAGGAGAGATAGCGATGGGTCCTTTTCCTCATGACGCGCCAAAAGTAGCCATTAGTGATGCAAACCCAGCGGGTACAGATGGCTTTGAATTTGTTGAATTTGCCCACCCTGAGCCGGAGAAGCTAGACAGTCTGTTTAGGCAAATGGGCTTCGTCCCCGTTGCAAAGCACCGTGACAAGTCAATCACCGTTTATCGTCAGGGTGACATCAACTACCTGCTTAACAGCGAGCCTAACTCGCATGCATCAGCGTTTATTGAGGCGCACGGCCCCTGTGCACCGGCAATGGCTTGGCGTGTTGTTGATGCTCAGCATGCCCTAAAACGTGCTGTTGATTTAGGTGCTGAAGAGTTCACTGGCAATAAATCTATCGACGCACCTGCCGTTATTGGCATTGGCGGCTCGCTGCTTTATTTTATTGATACTTACGGCGAAAAAGGCAGCTGTTACTCAAACGAGTTTGAGTGGTTAGATGAGGAAGACCCTAAGCCTAAAGGATTTGGTTTTTACTATCTTGATCACCTCACTCATAACGTTATTCGTGGCAACATGGACACGTGGTATAAGTTTTATCACGATACCTTTAACTTCCGCGAAATACGCTACTTCGATATCACCGGTAAAGTCACCGGTCTTACCAGCCGTGCATTAACTTCTCCCGACGGTAAAATCCGTATTCCTATTAACGAGAGTGCCGACGATCACAGCCAGATTGAAGAGTACTTGCGTGAGTATAACGGCGAAGGTATTCAGCATATCGCCATTGCCACAGACGATATCTATACCGGCACTGACTTAATTGCAGCTGAGGGGCTCGAATTTATGCCTGGCCCGCCGAGCATCTATTATGAAAAGTCGCTTGAACGCGTGAAAGACCACCAGGAGCCTCTCGATAAACTTCGTAACCGTGGCATTTTGATTGATGGTGAAGGTGTCGTGGGCGGTGGTGAAACTAGAATTTTGCTACAGATTTTCTCAAAAACAGTGATTGGTCCGATCTTCTTCGAGTTTATCCAACGTAAAGGCGATGATGGTTTTGGAGAGGGCAATTTTAAAGCACTTTTCGAATCCATCGAAGAGGATCAAATTAACCGAGGCGTGTTGCAAAGCACTGCAGAATAGTAAAACGCTGAATAACAAGATTAGCGATATTGAAAAGGAAACCCTGTGCACGACGCTTGGCGTAATTATGCAAATGCCCCCCAAGAGGGGGCTATTGTTTGTCCTTCTAACGTCATACAAGAAGGTAAATCACACTGCCTGGAAATCATTAACAACGACGGATCTTTCCCTGTCATTGCAACGCGCATAGAGGGTGCTATTTATTGCTACGTTAATGCCTGCCCCCACCAATATTTACCTTTAAACTACCGGTCGGACAGTATCATTTCGTCAGATGGAAGCCGTTTGCTATGCAGTGCCCACGGAGCAGCGTTTGATATTAAAACAGGCAACTGCTTAACCGGCGCCTTCGATAAACTTGATGCAATACCAGTATTTGAAGACCAAGAGGGAAACGTATGCATCGGTTAATCTGACATTAAATTAGACTCTTTTAATTTTCTTAACTGATGAAACGGCTTGCCTAATGCCGTTTATTAGCTACGTCCCTGCTAACTCACCTCTGTTCTGCCAGTATTACAGCTTCCTCCCTCTCTCTAGCAATTATCAATTAACACCTACTCGCGAGGTTAGGTGAGCGTCTTCTGCCGCCTATAGATCGCGGAATTTATGTGCCCTCCTTTTTCCAGCTAGACGCTGTTGTCTGCCTCCCCAACAAAAAAATTGCCTTTGCCGGTTCAGAAAGCGGCTGCCGTTACGTCGTTTGTCATGAGTAAAATATAATGATTATCATTTCATTAAATTCACTGGCGTTGCTCCCACTCGGCGCCATGGCAAGAGACGCATAGCTATCGGCAGACCTGCTGCCTTGCAGCACAACGGATAAACGAGATGACACCATGACGACAAAGGTTCTAGACGAGAGCAAGCCCCTCAGCAGTACATTCGCCCCACTGGCAACGAACCAGCTGTTCAATGCCCGCCATTCAGAGGCCTATTGGCAACAGGCCACCCGTTGCATCGACTTAGTAAGGCGCAAGGTAGCTCAAGTAGACCGCCCCTTCACCGGCGCTCGCCCAGAAGAGCTGCGCGGATTGTTCCAAGCCATCGATCTTGACGCCCCGCTTGGCAGCCTGGAGCCTGCTCTCCAAGAGTTGTCACGGCTCTACTTGGATGATGCCGTTTACTTCCACCACCCTCGCTACGTGGCACACCTCAACTGCCCCGTTGTGCTACCAGGCATCCTCGCCGAGGCGATTCTCTCACCAATCAACTCGTCCCTGGACACCTGGGATCAGAGCGCCGGAGGCACCTTCGTCGAGCAGTCGCTCATCGACTGGACAGCTGCCCGCATCGGCCTGGGCCAGGACGCCGATGGCGTCTTCACCAGTGGTGGTACCCAATCGAACCTGATGGCGTTGATGATTGCCCGAGACCATTACGGAGCGTCTCTTGAGGGGCACGGCGGCAATAAGCATGAGGGCCTGTCGGCAGACTTTCGGCGGCTGCGCATTCTCGGCTCGGAGGTCAGTCACTTTAGCTTGCAGAAATCAGCGGCGATCCTCGGGCTTGGCTATCAGGCGGTGATGCCGGTGGCTTGCGACGACCACTACCGTATGAGCCCCGAGTCCCTCAAGACGCGCCTAGAAGAGTGCGTGGCGATGAACCTGATTCCCATCGCTGTGGTCGCCACTGCTGGCACCACCGACTTCGGCAGCATCGACCCTCTCGAGGAGATCGCCGCACTTTGCCGGGAGCATGGTATCTGGCTGCACGTGGATGCCGCTTACGGCGGTGGGTTGCTGTGCTCGCAACGCTACCGTTACCGCCTGGCGGGCATCGAGCACGCCGACTCAGTCACCATCGACTATCACAAAACCTTCTTTCAACCAGTGAGCTGCAGCGCTTTCCTGGTTCGGCGCCGCAGCGACCTGCGTCACGTCACCTATCACGCTGACTATCTCAACCCACGGTGCCAAGCCGAGGCCGGCACCCCCGACCAGGTCAACAAGAGCCTGCAGACGACCAAGCGCTTTGACGCCCTCAAGCCATGGCTGACCCTGCGTATCATGGGCGCCGATGCGCTGGGTGAGATGTTCGAGCGGGTCATCGATTTGGCCAGCGAAGTCCACGACGAGCTAGTCCGCCACCCAGACTTCGAGGTGCTGCTCGATCCTCCCATGAGCACCGTGGTGTTCCGTTACCGCCCAGCTAGCCTGCAGGAAGCAGAACGACATGAACCAGAACTACACGAAACAGAGCTAGACGAGCTCAACACCCACGTGCGCTCGACACTGTCCCGCAACGGCGAAGCGGTAATTGCCGCCACTCGCGTTGGAGGGCGGCTTTACCTCAAGTTCACTCTACTCAACCCAGATACCAGCCTGAAAGATCTGGTGGCCATCATCGAGCGCATCTCTCACCACGGCCAAGCATGGTGCGATGCCCAGACGCCAACCCGCGCAGTTGCTTCCTGATTCCAGCGAGATCCGACCATGACACAGACTGTCCACGACTTTATCGCCATTGGCCTTGGCCCCTTCAACCTTGGCCTAGCCTGCCTCACCGACCCAATTGATGAACTTGATGGCCTCTTCCTCGAACGCAGTGACTGCTTCGATTGGCACCCCGGAATGCTGCTTGAAGATGCCACTCTGCAGACGCCTTTCATGTCAGATCTGGTCACCATGGCCGACCCCACTAGTCGCTTCAGCGTTCTCAACTACCTGAAACAACAGGGCAAGCTCTACAACTTCTATATCCGCGAGAACGTCTTCCTGCTGCGCAAGGAGTACAACCACTACTGCCAGTGGGCAGCCGCCCAACTAGACAGCATCCGCTTCAGCACCGAAGTGACTCGCATCGATCACGACGAGACCGCAGGGGTCTACCGGGTGAGCTGCCGCGACACCCATAGCGGCGAGGCGCAGATCCATCTGGCACGGCGACTGGTGCTTGGCACCGGTACTAGCCCCTATCTGCCGGAGGGCTGCCGAGAAGTAGACCCACGCCCGCTGCACTCCAGCGAGTATTTGCAGCACAAGGCCGAGCTGCAGCGCCAGGAGGCTATCACCCTGATTGGCAGCGGCCAGAGTGCCGCCGAGATCTACCATGATTTGCTCGCTGACATCGACCGCTTCGGCTATCGCCTCGACTGGATCACCCGCTCACCACGCTTCTTCCCACTGGAGTACGGCAAGCTGACCCTGGAGATGACTTCGCCGGACTACATCGATTACTTCCACTCCCTGCCCGAAGCCACTCGCAACGGGTTAATGCAGCGTCAGAAGAGTCTCTACAAGGGCATCAACCTGGAGCTGATTGATGCGATTTACGACCTGCGCTACACCAAGGAGCTGGGCGGCAAGGTCCGTTCCGACCTGCTCACCAACACCAATCTGGAAACCTGCCGCTATGATGCCGAGCGCAGCGAGTACGACCTGACCCTGTGGCACACCGAGCAGCAGCGCCACTACCGTCACCGCACTCCAGCGCTGATCATGGCCACCGGATACCGCTACCATATGCCAGACTTCTTAGCGCCTATCACCTCGCGCATCGCCTTCGACACCGCCGGACGCTATGCCGTAGGCCGCTTCTATGACATCGACGGCGGGCGCGGCGAGCTCTTCGTGCAGAACGCCGAACTGCACACCCACAGCCTGGTGGCTCCAGATTTGGGCATGGGACCCTATCGCAATGCCTGCATCATCCGCGCCTTGACCGGTAGAGAGGTCTACCCCATCGAGAAGCGCATCGCCTACCAGCACTTCGGCGCTCCGAGCGAGGCCGTCTTTGAACCGATGGACGCGGAGCCTGCATGAGACCGACGCCCTGGCTGGTAAGTGTCACCGCCGTGGCGGTGGTCAGCGATTCCATGCTACTGCCCTTCTACCCGCAGTTTTTTGCCGATAGATTCGGTGTGACCGACCCCGCCCACGTCGGCGGCTACCTGGCCATGAGCTGCCTGGTGGTGATGCTGGCACTGCCCATCTGGGCGTTGCTGGCCCGACGGTTCGGCACTCTGCAGCTGCTGGTGGGCACCCAACTCGTCGCCGGCGGCCTGAGTCTGTCCTGCGCGCTGGTCACTTCACTGCCGCTTTTCTGGGGGCTGTCGCTGGCCATGCTGGTGGCAAAGGCTAGTTACCTGCTGGTCTACCCGTACCTCATGCACTTTGAACCCCAGGACCGCCACGCCACCCTAATCGGCATGCTGTCAGTGGTGGTACATGCTGGCGGCATTCTCGGTGCCATCGTCGGTGGCTTGGTACTGGAGCTCTGGCAGCCGGCCCGCGTGTTCCAGCTGATGGCGGTGAGCGATATTCTCCAGGTGGCGGTTTGCCTGCTGTTGCTCAGCCGCGGACAAGTCCCCCACGCGGCGCCCGCCACTCCAACCTCCCCGAGCGCCAACGGCGCTATTCTGCGCTTGGGTGTGGTGATGCTGCTGTTCACCTTCAGCGCCTATCTGGCACGACCCTTTTTCGCCCAGTACTGGGCGCTAGCCTCGGGCCAACCGAGTGCGACGCTGGCTGGCGCGGTCTTCGCGATTCCCGGCGGTGTCGCCGTAGCGCTGCTGGCTTTCGACTTGTTGGGCCGACGCCCAAGCGGTGCGGCCATCGTTATCCCACTGGCAATCGGCCTCACGGGCCTGCTGCTCCAAGCCAGTGGCGAGGTTATCGCCATCCTAACGGGTCGGCTGCTACTCGGCTGGGCACTGTTTCGCGTCTCTGTGCGCCTGGAAGTACGTCTCTTCCAGCTCAGCACACCAAAACGCTACGCCAGCGACTTCAGCAAAATCCATATCTTCCAGGGGCTCGGCGTGCTCATCGCCTCCTGGGGCGCTGGTCGCTTAGTCGACACCCAGGGCCTGGCCAGCCCCTTTTTCGTCGCGGCGTTAGGTTTCGCTCTCTGCGCCCTCGCCTATCGTCTGCTGCTGGCCGGATCACCGGCGAACAAGCAAGCGCAGCCAACTGATCCCGTTTCTGCAAGGACCTAACCATGAATCTCTTCCAACCGACCCCAACCACGCGCATCACCTACAGCCGCCACGCTCAAGGGCTAGGCTGCTTCAGCCTCCGCCCACTGCACCTGCCCGAGGACCTGCTCCTGATACATGACTGGGTTACCGCACCCCGAGCAAGTTTCTGGGGTATGCAGGGCCACTCTGCTGAGCGCGTTTTTGCCTTCTACCGCGACCTGCAGGAAAGCAATCAAGCACAGGGCTACCTAGGACTATTCAACGATCAACCTGCCTTTCTGGTGGAGTGCTACGACCCGCGCCACGACCCTATCGGTGAGCACTATGATGTGGCCGAGGGCGACCGCGGCATGCACTTCTTAGTGGCTCCTGCCAAGACGCCACTGACCGGTTTCAGCGTCCAAGTGATTACCACTATCCTGGCCTTTATGTTTGAGGACCCCGCTACACGGCGCATCGTGGTGGAGCCGGACGTTAATAACCGCAAGATCCACCCGCTCAACCGCCGAGTAGGCTTTGTGTACGAATGCGAAGTGGAACTGCCCGAGAAGACCGCTCACCTCGCCTTCTGCGACCGCGAGGCGTTCGCCTCGGCAGTGAGCCGCGAAAACCCGCGCCTCACCCAGGTACTGGCCGCCGACCCCACACGGGTCACTTCACACCTAACCCCCGACCACTGGGCTCAGGCCAACCGCTGTCTGACCCGCAAGGCGATTGCTGAGTTCTCCCATGAGCGCCTGCTGGCCCCCGAGGCACTGCACGTGGATACCAAAGGCAACGGCAACTACCGACTGACCGCCCCGAACGCGGCGGTCGAGTACCACTTCCGCGCCCGTTGTCTGGCGCTGGATCACTGGATGATCGACCTCGACTCCCTTGATAAGCGGGTCGATGGGGTCTCAGCCGAGATCGACGCACAGCACTTCATCCTCGAATTCCGCCAGCCCCTGGGGATCAGCGATGAGATGCTGCCGGTTTACCTGGAAGAGATTGCCAGCACCCTGTTCGGCAGCGCCTACAAGCTCGACGACAACCGCCCAGATGCCGATGGGTTGGCCGATGCCGACTTCCAGACGCTGGAGGCGGCCATGACGGAGGGCCATCCTGTCTTTGTGGCTAATAATGGCCGCATGGGCTTTGATGCCGTTGATTACCACGCCTTTGCCCCGGAGGCCGCAGCACCGATCACCCTGGTATGGCTCGCAGTACATCGCGAAGACGCTCATTTCAGTGCCATCGAAGGCCTAGACTACGAGGCACTGCTTTGCGAGGAGCTCGGCACAGCAACATTGAAAGACTTTCACCAACGATTGGAAGATCGTCATCTCGACCCCGCGGACTACCTGATGATGCCCGCTCACCCATGGCAGTGGTTTCACAAGCTAGCAATCACTTTCGCCTCTGAGGTAGCCCGGAACCGCATCGTCTGCCTAGGCTACGGCCACGATCAGTATCAGGCCCAGCAGTCGATCCGTACTTGGTTCAACGTGAGCCAGCCAAATCGGCGCTATGTGAAGACCGCACTGTCGATTCTCAACATGGGCTTTATGCGTGGTCTCTCGCCCAATTACATGCGCGCCACACCGACCATTAACGACTGGATCAAGGCATTGGTCGACGGCGACCCTGAGCTTCGTTCCCAGAGCTTCACGATCCTCCGCGAGGAGGCCGCTATCGGCTTTCGCCGCGACGCTATCGAGCCAGCCTTCGATAGCCGCAGTGCCTACAAGAAGATGCTGGCCTGCCTTTGGCGGGAGAGCCCCATGCGCTACCAGCGCGAAGGTCATCAGCTGATGACCATGGCCGCCTTACTACATGTCGATGCACATCAACGCGCGCTGCTGCCACGGCTAATCTCTATTTCAGGGCTTTCCACCAGCGGCTGGCTGGACCGCTACTTAAGGGTTTACCTGCGCCCGCTGCTGCACTGCTTCTATGCCTATGATCTGGTGTTCATGCCTCACGGAGAAAACCTGATTTTGCAGCTCAAAGACGGAGTTCCGGTGCGCGCCATCATGAAAGACATTGCCGAGGAGATCGCCATCATGAACACCGAGGTGGAGCTGCCCGAGGCCATTTCGCGAATCCGCCTCGATATGCCCGAGCCGCTCAAGGTATTGTCGATCTTCACCGATGTATTTGATTGTTTCCTACGCTTCATGGCGGGGATTCTGGTCGAACAAGGCGACATAACGGAAGACGCTTTCTGGGAGCGGGTGGCACGCTGCGTCGTTGACTACCAACAGGACCATCCTGAGTTCGCTAATAAGTTCGACCAGCACGATCTCTTCGCACCAGCGTTTACCCTCTCCTGCTTAAACAGGCTTCAGCTCAGCGACCATCAACAGATGCTTGATTTGGCCGACCCAGCAAAAAACCTGAAATTCGCCGGCAACCTCGCCAACCCCATTGCCGCCTTCCGGCCCATCGCATGCGCAAGGACAACCCAGCAGCTGGAACTGACCTGAGCCACGACGACACCGGGCCCGCTGCAAGGGCGGGCCCTACAAGAACCAACATCATTCGAGCCCCTGACACCATGATCGTTTTCCCATGACCGACTATCTGGATATCACCCGTCTTTATCGAATGCACGCCGGTGATTTGAATGGCTATTTACGGCAACGGGTACGCTGTCCTGCCCTCGCTGATGACCTCTGTCAGGAGGCGTTTTTGCGCCTGAGCCAACGGCCATCCACCGAAAGTCTTGAAGAGCCACGCGCCTACCTGTTTCGCATCGCCAATAACCTAATGATTGATCATCATCGCCGCTGTCACTCGCGCATTGACCACCAGCCACTCGATGATCCTCGTCTCTGCCTCGCCTGTCCCTACTCTTGCCCAGAAACAGCAACCGAAAGCGCCCTGTGTCAGCGCCAGCTACGGCGAGCCATGGCATCGTTGCCACCACGGCTTCTCCAGGCATTGACCTGGCACCGCCTGGAAGGGCTGACACAAGCCGAGATCGGCCGACGCTTCGGGGTTTCTGAACGCATGGCGGGGCGTTACATCGCCCAGGCGCTAGAACGCTGCCGCAGTGAGCTGACTGGCACCCCGTCGCTGTGTGTGGAATAAACGCCAATCCGATCATTGCCTATCATTTTGCTGGTCTGTGCGTCAGTCTATCCCCTGACTCTTGTTGTCGCTGAACAATCAAACCGCCAGGGCAAAACGTTGGCGTACAAGGAGAATGGCAAGCGATGGGACGCAACCACACAGTACTTAATGCCGTTTTGCTCTTGCTGCCTCGGCTGACCCAATTCGCCTGGCGTGTACTGTGTCATTTCCTGAAAAACCGCGGCATCCTGCTGGCCGGTGGCGTGGGTTACAACATTTTGCTCTCTATCGTGCCGCTATTTGCGGTGCTGGTCGTGCTGTTAACGCAGGTGGTGGATCAACAGCATTTGCTCAACGTTCTCGCCGTACAAGCACGCCACCTAGCACCGGCCCATGCCGAGGTTTTGATGGACGCCGTGCGTGGCCTCCTGGAGTCCCGCGACGTCATCGGCATTCTTAGCTTACCCATCCTGCTACTCTTCAGCTCCTTCGCCTTTCGTATGCTCGAAGATGCCTTGGCGATTATTTTCCATGCGCCAGAAAGCCCCCACATCAAGCGCAGTGTGTGGGTTTCGGTGATGCTGCCTTACGCTTTCATGTTGGTACTAGGGGCGGGGCTGCTGGCCTTAACACTGGTAGTCACTCTGGCTAGCTCGCTCAATACACTGATGATGGCGCTCTTTGAGCGAGAATTGCCGTTTGCAGGGTTTTCCGAACCAGTACTTAACTTATTCAGTTTTGCTGGGGTTTTCTTATTGTTCAGCGCTATCTATAAGGTGCTACCGGTGGTGCGTATCGCGTTACGCCGAGCGATAATCGGCGGTTTCGTCGCGGCGCTGTTATGGGAAGGCGTGCGGCTGCTACTGGTTTATTATTTCACCCACCTCTCGTTCGTCAACGCCGTTTACGGTTCCCTTGCAACGCTGGTCATTGTTCTGATCAGCCTGGAAGTCGGCGCCATCATTTTATTACTGGGCGCCCAGGTCATTGCTGAGCTAGAGCGCAACACACGCCTTGGCCTGCCCTGGCATATTGACCCCGACCGCCAGCCCATCACCCATGTTGATTAAGGTGCACGGCTTACTGGGTTGATGAGGGTTGATCAAAGCGGCCGTCCTGCAGGTGCGATTCACTCCCTTCACGGAGGCGCTCAATGGAGGCGCTGCCCTGTTTGGACAAGGTCGCCAAGCGGTCAATCTGCTCATCCAGCCGCGGCAGCGCTTCTTGGCGATAGGTCGAGAGATCATCAATAGCGCCCATCACCTCACCAAAAGCATCTTCCAGCATTTGCATATCGAGCATCGCCGAAGAAGCACGCTTCTGGATATCCACGCCCTGCTGACGCAGCGCCTTGGCGGTTCCGCCAATCATTTGCGAGGTCGTGGTATTGAGAGCTTCAATGCGATCCAGTACTAGGCGCTGATTAGCCATGCCCATCGCCACGGTGACCGCAACGGTGAGCGCCGAGACGGTGACGTTAATGGCCCTGTCTACCCCACGCATCAACTCCCGATTGTTGCGAATGATCACTTCTAGCGCCAGCACGCCTTGCTGGCTAACGGCCAGTTGCTGCTGAAGATCGACGATGCGCTGACGGAGGGGAAAGAGCAGTTCCTCCTCAAGAAAGTGACGCCGCGGATCATCGACAGCGCGCGTGTCGATGTCATCTTTCAAGCGACGGTCAATCAGGCGACCCAGCGTAACCTGGCGGTTCAATTGGGACAAAATGTTCCTCAGCGCTTGCTGGTCATCGTTCAAGGTGAGGTTGTCACGATGCAACATGTCGCGACCGCCCTCCAACTCGTCGATGATTGCATCCAGCGCCTGCTGAGCGTTCTCAAACTTGCGAAAGTAGCGCTGCAGGCGGCTGTCGAGGCCAGGAATCATCGCCATCACGCGATCCAGGGCACTCGGTGCCAGACGATGGCGGGCAGGATCAAGCCCCTCCATGCGACCACGCAGATCAGATAGCGCCTTGGCGACTGGCCCGCCTTCGTCGCCTTGATGCGCCAGCTGTCGCAGTGGCGTCTGTAGCATGGCGCTGCGGTGGGCCGCTTGCTGCTGCAGTTCAAGCCCCATCTCGTCCACGGCACGACGCTGGTTAACCACCGATGCTTCGTCACCTTCAGCCAGAATTTCCGTGACAAAGCGCTCAGCCATGGCCTCAAGTTCAGGATCAGCACCGGGATCATCGGAAGTAACCGCGTCTGCAATCTCCTCGACTGGCGGTAGGGAAAGGCGACCTGTGTCATCGGATGGCTGAGTCATTGGCATCTCCACTGTCCTTGAAAATCGTTCTTGAAACCGTTCCTAGAAACCGTTCCTAGAAACCGTATGGCAGCACGCTATCGAATTAATCTTTACGCGCATAGCGACCCGCGCCTTCGACGAAATGGCGCAAGTCATCCAGTGCTTTCTCCGTGGTGACCGATGCCTGAGGGCGTGCTGTTTCGATACGCGCCATGGAGACGGCTGTGTCGTCGAGCACGGTCAACGCCGACTCCACCTGAGCCGAGAGCTCCTGAAGCCGCTTTTCAGTCTCGCCGAGCAGATCCAGGCGCCGCATCAAGGCAGCCCGTTCTTGCGTACTCAATCGCTGGCTTTCCCGTGTCAGGCGGTCGCGAACGTAATTACCGTCCACACTCACCACGCTGCGCGCCTGAGAGGCCATGGTGGTCAGCGTATCTACCGACCCAAAACACACCTGCGCGACCAAGCCTTGCGAACGCTCAAAAGCCAGCTCACCACGTTGAAATCGGCCACTGAGCACCTCCATCACATGGTGGTAACGGCTATAGAGGCGGTCAGCCAGGATCGCCAGATCAGGACGCTGAACGTCCAGCAAGCGCTGTTTAGCGTGGCACATTGCCATTACCAAATCATCGGCTCCCTCGGGCGGCGCTGCCGGGTCGAGCACCAACACGCCAGCTTCATGGGTATTGCGCGCTTGTTGAGCACGGCGCTGTTGCGCTTTGGCGGTCATCTCGGCCTGCTGACGACGCGCGCGACGGCGGGCCAGCCAGCCTCTCAGGGTTCGCTCAATGGGCAGTGCCACCGGGATAGCGACAATCCCCGCCAGCCACCCTAGCAGGCTTGGGCTGAAACCGCCCCACAGTGAGGTCAGCCACAGCAACATGCTGATGAAAGGCACTGTCAGGCAATAGCGCAAAATAACATGCAGCCGACCAGGCGCCGCCACCGGAACTGCCAAGCCAGGGTTGAAGAGCCCTACCAACAGCCAGGGCAGGCAGGTCATAAAAAGACCATAGGAAAATCCCTGCAGGAATCCCAACATTGCTTCGGCCACCCTTATGCGTGGAACGCAAATCACAAGATGCAAATACCCAGGATAGTATCACTAAAAACAGGGTATCCAAGATGAGACGTAAATCACTCGGGAGCTGCCAAGCGTTGAGGGTGCAGTGGCAGCTAACTGTTCCACGGCCTAACCCACGAGGATCTCAGCGAAGTAGGCATTGGTAGTCCGCTCAGCACGAAGGAATGACGGTCGGAGGAGTAGGTGGCAGCATATAAGTGCGAGCGAGCAATCGCAGTCTCTTAATACGGATATGTGCTTGGCAAAGGATCAGAACACGGCACTTCCTTAAATCTTCTCAAGACTGTCTAGTGTTTCAGCCACCAATTACTGGAAATACTTAGAGTGGCTAGCAATTGGCAATTATATCCAGAAGAAATTTGATTTCATGAATCAAGCTTACAAACGCAATCATTTATCAGTGCTTGTAACCACACAAACACATCAGTCAAAATTGACGACTCATTGACCTGGAAGTCAAAATTTAGTAAGTTAACTTCCATATATTTTTTAACTTCCAGCCGTCGGGGGCTTCATGGCCGAGTTCTCTCATACTTTTCCAGCAGCTCGTGGAATCCAGTCTGGACGGCCATGCTACGTGGCAATGTGCCCGCTTAGATTAGTGCCAAAAATTTTTATCTTTGACGGGCAAGAAGTCCCTCCTGAGCTTCGAGCCCAGCGAGTTCTGAACCGTACTCGTATCCCTGATATTGTAAGTTACCTAGTAGACAACCCTTCTGACTACACGCTCTCTGGTATCACCGCCTCCGTTGATGGGCAGGTTTCGTTTGAGCCCAGCACAGATACGGGACTTGGGCAAAACCTTGGACTGCTGTCTATTCCAATGGACGCTAAGATCTTAATTAACGATGGCCAACACCGCCGGGAGGCTATCGTACAAGCGATTGAGCAAAACCCCGAGCTCGGGTACGACAACATACCAGTGCTCTTCTTCATCGACGACGGCCTTAAGCGCAGCCAACAAATGTTCGCTGACCTTAACAAACACGCAGTGCGGCCAAGCGACTCCATTAGCACACTCTATGATCATCGCGATGCATTATCTGAACTTGCTAGAAATGTTGTTCGTGAAGTGAAAGTGTTTTCAAGACTAACCGAAATGGAGAGATCAAGTATCTCGAATCGGAGCAGTAAATTTTTTACGTTGTCAGCCATAAAAAACGCATCCAAAGCATTACTGATGAAGGGAAAAAATACCCCCATCACGGCAGAAGAGGAGAGTCTAGCAATTCAGTTCTGGAACGAAGTGGCAAAGAACATGCAGGACTGGCAGCTAGCTCTAGAAAAGAAAGTCGCCACTTGTGAACTGCGTGAACAGTATGTTCATGCTCACGGCGTTATGTTGCAGGCTATGGGACAAGTCGGTTCTGATCTTATTTGCAAGCCCAAACCCCAGTGGAGCGCCATTTTACAAGGCCTCCAAAAAATTGATTGGGCGCGTGCAAATAGTGATTGGGAAGGGCGCGCCATGCATCATGGCCGTATCAGCAAAGCACGAAGTAGCGTAGTTCTCAGCAGCAACTACATCAAACAACAGCTCGGTGTTCCGCTTACCCCGACAGAGCAGGAATACGAGGAGTCGTTCAAATGATGGCCGCAGAAGAGAAATTTATTTTTTCAGATCATCTTTCAATGATCCAGGACTACACCATTGGTGGCCGTCCACTCGTAGATTTAGTGCGAGAAATTCAGACTATCTACTGCTCTGATGACCGTCCTTGGATCATTGGCTTTAGCGGTGGCAAAGACTCCACCTGTATTTTATCGCTGATTTATATGGCGCTACTTCAGCTACCTATAGAGAAGCGCAAAAAGCACGTATATGTCGTATCGTCTGACACATTGGTAGAAACCCCTGTCGTCGTTGACATGATCAAGCGAGTAATAGCCACCATCAATGAAGCAGCACCTCGTGAAAGCTTACCTATGAGCGCTCACAGCGTGGTGCCGAAAACCGATCAAACATTTTGGGTAAATTTACTGGGCCGTGGCTACCCAGCGCCGAACCAATCTTTTCGTTGGTGTACGGAGCGAATGAAGATTGATCCTGTCAGCGAGTTCATTCTCGATAAGGTCGCTGAATTCGGTGAAGCCGTTGTCGTATTAGGCTCCCGTAGTCAGGAGAGCGCTTCACGAGCCCAGGTCATCTCTAAGCATAAGATCGACGGCTCTGCCCTAAGCCGTCATAGCTCACTCCCGAATGCATATACGTATATGCCAATCGAAAACTGGTCGGCAGATGAAGTATGGATGTATCTAATGAGCGCCCCTTGCCCCTGGGGGGGCTCTAATAGAGAGCTGCTAGAGCTATACAAAGGGTCCAACCAGGGCGAATGCCCCATTGTTATCGACAAAAGCACCCCCTCTTGTGGCAATAGCCGCTTTGGCTGCTGGACTTGCACCGTTGTTACCGAAGACAAAGCGCTTCACGGTTTGATCGAGTCAGGGGCCAGTTGGATGAAGCCTCTGCTAGCTTTCAGAAACATGCTCTATCAATCTCGGCAACCTGAAAATTCCGAGGAGTATCGCAACTTCCGTCGCCGGACTGGTCGCGTGTCATACAACTCTGGCGATATCAGCGATGACAGCATTCATGAAATTCGCCACATACCTGGCCCTTATTGGCTATCAAAGCGCCAAGAATTTCTTCGTGAACTTCTGACCATTGAGAAAGAAATTAACGAGAGCGGAGAGTCCATCGAACTGATCACGCGACCTGAATTGCATTTGATCAGAAGAGAATGGCTGAGAGATCCAAACGAGCCGGACTGGGAAGACTCCCTGCCCCACATATACCGCGACGTATATGGTGAAGACCTCGACTGGGTGGAAGACGATGCCGGAGCATTCACACGTGCAGACTCGGAAACGTTGGAAAAGCTTTCAGATACGTATGGGGTTCCGTCTGCTCTAATCCGAAAGATGCTTGAAGCAGAGCTTCAGGTGTCGGGCCTTGGAAAACGTAGAGGTATTTTAAATAGCTTGGAAAGCATCCTTCAGCGCGATTGGGAAGAGCTTGAAGCTATCAACGAACGTAATCAGTCCTTTCGCAAGCGTGGCAAGTTGTACGTTGAGGAAGTAAAAGACGAATTTTCAGAGTTTTTGCATTAATGCTTATCAAAGAGCTTACGCTGACCGATTTCCGTGTTTATGCTGGAATCAACCATTTTAATTTAGCGCCCGAAAAGAACTTCGGAAAAACCCGTCCCATTATTCTCTTTGGAGGACTAAATGGTGCGGGTAAGACAAGTATTCTTTTAGGGGTAAGGCTTGCCCTCTACGGGCGCTTATGTCTTGGCTCTACCGTTTCTCAAAAACGTTACGACGAGTTTCTCCTGGACGCTCTACATCACTCAAAAGAGACTGACCGCTCTGCGAACCAGGCATCTGTTGAGCTAACGTTCACGTATGCCAAGCTTGGCACGGAAAACCAATATCATGTTCTACGTGAATGGCAACGGAAGGGAAGCAGTGTCAAAGAAACTCTGACAATCCTTGAAGACGGAACTCTTATCAAAGGTCTCAATTACGACCAAGCGCAGAATTTTCTTAATGAACTTATTCCTGCTGGCGTATCTGACTTGTTCTTTTTCGATGGTGAAAAGATAGCTCAACTAGCGGATGACACAGGTGGAGCCGCTTTAGAGCAATCCATTAAGAAGCTACTGGGACTGGACGTAGTTGAAAGGCTTTCCGGCGATTTGACGGTACTCAACCGCAATCTGACCAAACGATCATCAGCTCAAGAGATTCGAGCTCAAATAGATTCCGAACAATCCAACCTCCAGGATTGCCGTACTCGTGTCGAGTCGATTCGACAAGAGATCACTACGGCTCGTGTTCAACGTGCTGAGATTCAGGATCGAGCGAATAAGATCCAAAAAAGGATTGATGATCGAGGTGGACACTTTTCTACCTCTCGAACACAGCTCATAGATGAATTATCAGAACTGCAAGATAAACGGGAACATCTAGTTTCTCAGATTAATAGCCTTGTATCTGATACGGCACCTATCGCTCTTGCAGAGGAGTTCTGTGCAAGGACGGAGACCCAAATAGAGAGCGACCTAAACCTCCACAGTCTTCTTCAGGAGCGTAGAATTCATGAAGAGTATCGTACGAAACTAATTGAGTCGCTTGACTCAAAGTTATCGGAAGATACTTTAAGCATAGTTCTCAATGGATTAGATACGCTTAACCGATCTTCAAAAGATCGGAGCCTCGATCAGCCAATTCATGATTTGACACCTTCCCAAGCAAGCCACCTTTTCACTACGTTTAATCAGGCTCGAAAGCAGCGTAAAGAAGTATCAACATTATTCGCGTCGTTAGAAAAAATTGAAGCCGCTCTCGATGAGATAGGTGCTTCACTAGCGCGCGCACCAGACGACTCACTGATCGCTACGGATTTCGAGAATCTACAGCAACTACAGCAAAAACTTGGCAGGCTAGACGCTGAAATCGATACCCTTCGAAAATCAGGTAAAGAGACAGCGTACGAGGCTGTTGATATTGCCCGTAGACTTGATCGTCTTTACGAAACCGCTGCGAAATTAAGCGACCAAAAACGTGTACTCGACTATATCAATAATGCGAATGGCCTTCTAACCGACTATGTAGACCAGACAGCTAAAGCTAAAATTCAGGATCTTGAAGTACAGTTCACGGAATGCTTTGCAAAGCTCGCTCGTAAAGAAGATTTGGAACTACAAATCCGTATTGATCCCAAAACTTTTCATGTAAGCCTTCTCTCCGGCAGAGGTAGAGAAATTGCGAAAGATGAGCTTTCTGCCGGTGAAAAGCAGATTTTCGCAATCGCAGTGCTCGAAGCGTTGGCAAAGACCTCAGGACGCCAACTGCCGATGATCGTTGATACCCCTCTAGGGCGACTAGACTCAGAGCATCGAACAAAGCTAATCGAAGGTTATTTTCCAACTGCGAGTCATCAAATGATTGTTCTTTCGACAGATACGGAGGTCGATGAAGCATTTTATTCAGCTCTCTCACCAGATATTTCACGAGCCTATAAACTCGAATATGACCCTAAAGCAGGAGCAACTCAGGTTCGTGAAGGCTACTTTTGGCAAAAAAAGGAGACAAACTAACATGATCCCAACTCGTATCTATCTGAGCAAAAAGTCTTGGGATCGATTACAGTATCTCCAAACAAAAACTAGACTTACCCCGAATGTAATTGCACGAATTTCAATATCATTAGCACTAAAAGATATTCGCACAGCCTCAATTAATGTAAGTAAACCTGAACAGACTCACATCATCAATCGTGACGTATTATTTGGCGCCCACGAGAAAACTTTTGAAGCTCTTATCCGTCAGTTTTGTAAGGAGCAAAGAATTGAAGCTGATATACAAGATATAATTCGTTCTTTAATTGACAGCGGTTTACATAAAATTGGACATATAAAATCCATTTTGGACATTAAGCCTTTATTTAACGCTTGACGTAGAATTAACGTCACTCAACCCATAATTCTCTAAAAGTTTTTCCTTATTCATAGTAACCACGTAAGAGCTAAACTCATGAACTTCGAATAAGACATCTAAAGTAATACCTTTAAGAGAAGTGACTGCCTTCAAACCTTCTGACCAAGTGGATTTAACCTCAACAATCGATAAATTAATTTTACGCGCCTCCGAGTGATACCTTTTAACTTCTTCAGAAGAAATGGAGTAAGATGAGTGTGTTATTAATAAATTATTTCTGGCGTTATTTATACGTCTGAGATCATAATTTTCATCATCTCCTAAAAAAAGTATATTTTGCTTTTGTAAATATTCTACTGTTTTCATCAGAGAGGGTAGGGATTTCTCTCCGAGATATTGTTTATAAACCAAACCATGCTTCCCAGCACTCACTACATCTTTTTTTAATGCTATCGAATGGACAGCAAAATCTAAGCTTCTCTGTGTAAATAACAATACTAAATCGTGCTCTTCTCGCTCAACAGCTTTCAATGCTAATCCATACGCTATACCTGACAAATAAACATGCTTGCTTGAGGTGTCAGCATCATTGAACTTCTTCAGGAACTCTCGAAGGAAGCCAATGCTTCTCTCGATGTTCTCTAGAAAAGAACCTTTTTCAGGTAGCTTTTTAATAGAGAAAGACAACTCATCCAATAATGCAGTTAAGTCAATTGAGTCATCCCACCAATTACTAATAAAGTCTTTACTGCTTAAACCAGGTCTCATACAACTTCTTTGAATGCAGCTTTTCACTTTCAAGTAACACTGAACAAACTCACGAAAAACAGTAAAGTAAGGAAACATTCCTGATGGGGCAATTATATCGCCTAACCCACTATCCTCTTTCTGCAATAGAGAAGAGGTTATTTGGTACCAATGTATAAAATCTCGGTTTGTCAATTGAAGTTCTATCGAGAGATCTATCCCCAACCTAGTTGAAAGAAACATAGATATTGGTGCAATTAGTTCATCAGCATCACTAGAAACTCTATGAATACGGCTAACTAAAGAGCCTGACTCTATAAGCTCTAAAGCGAGTTCCTCCTCATTATGTGATAAATATATAGTTTCAGAGTATAACTCACAACCTGGAGTCCATAGTCCCAGCATAATTAAATTCCAAAAGCTGCTTTAAGCTTCGTCTCGGCTTCCCTATAACGGTTTAGAGCATATTTTCCAATTTTATTATTGAATTCCTCTAATGCATCTTCATCCCCTTTCATTGCGGCCACGTCTAAATCCTCAAGCTCTTCCATGACCTGTTCATCAAGCTCTTTATCACGCCAATACTTCCTATAATCCTCCTCGATAACCTTTTTCAAATCACTTAAGTAGCTCTTAAGAGACTCGCTCGATTTTTCTTTAAGCAAACTCAAGTCCTCTTTTTTAAAACCTGACACACTTGCTTCAAACTTTGAAAGCACTGCCTGATTCCCAAAACTCAAAAGTATCAATCTCTCCCAATTATTTTTAGCCCTCTTATTAACAATAACTTTTGAACCGTTAAAGATAAGCTTCTGACCATACAAATTAGCTGCATCAAAACGCTTATCATCAATCACCATAAAATGATCAATTGAAGTAACGAGCGCTTTTGCTATGGCAACTGGACTAAATCCTGATTGAAATAACAAGCGAGTTAAAGTTATCCAAGCTCTAATTAAACCTTGCTGAAATACATTGTAAAAATGAATACTGCTAGGCGAAGCATTTAATACTCTCTTTGAAAATTCTCGATAAATATCTCTTGAGCTTGGAGGATCTAGTTCATTAGGATCTCGATATTGATCTAAAATACTCAATTTACAATGTTCAGCACCATCAACTTCTTTGGATATCATTTGATTAAGCCACTCAGCGGCTTTATTAGTCGCTTCAATCCTTTTTTTATAAACTGCAGGTTCAAAAAAGAGTACAGCAAGCGCTGGTGCTACCATTTCTCGAGTTAACTTTCTAAGAAATTCTATTTGCGAAATTGAGAAGCTCTCTTCAGAAATTTCATCCACAGGGATAGATCGTGAGTCAGTTTCTAGATTTTCTTTAAATGCTTTCAGATTAAGTAAGTATCGAGCTCGACCTGCTAACTTAGGATCGAACGCATGCTCACTTAATGTGTCCGAAATAATTTGTATAGTTGTTATCGTGTATGGACGATTTATCTGAGAGGCAAGTCGATCCACACGTTGGTTCCATTCGACGCAACAAAGATAATTCAAGCCATTTGATAATTCTTCACTCTTTGAGTAGTTGCAAAATTCACGTACAGCAAAAGAACTCAATCGTCTATCATTAAGCAAAGCGATAAAGTGACCTGAGACCTTCTTCCCTTCTGAATTGATCCTCACAAAAAGCTCGCGCATATCACGGTTCATTGATTCATGGGCCCCCTCACCTTCTACCGCTTCTGGCGAAAATAACAAGCAAATTGGTATTGATAAGTTTTTAACCACTTTTTTATTTGCATGGTCACTACTATTCCAAAGACTCTTCAAGGCTTGAAGTCGATGTTGACCATCAATTACTACTAGTTTAATTTTATTACTATTCAAACGAAGGACAGACCAATAAGGAGCAATATCGATATCTTTATCATGCACTTTTACTTGATGACCTGTTGCTGAATCAAGAGTAGGCAATATAAGCTGAAAACGATCTCCTCCCCAAGTCAATTCTACACTATGATCTTTTAATTCTTCCCGTACACTTTCATAACGCCCAAGAATCCCTTCATCACCTAATGCTACTAACGACACTAACAAGGGAGGAAAAAACAAAACTCTATCTTCACCTTTCTTTAAATAGTCATCTACAATATTTATCACTCGCTCTTTATCAATATCACGTTGGATCAGCTCTTCAAAATCCAATTCATAGGATCTGAAGGCTTCTGATGCTGTTTCTAACCAATTTACACTTTCAATTGAAATAGAAGCTTGAACATATGATAAGGGATAACTTTTATCTGACTGAAATCTTCCGTAAACCCCCCTAATCGAACGATCAAAAACATCAGGAGACTGTTGAGCTGGGCGTAACTGTATGTTTTCACTCATGTCAAACTCTCAATTAATTAGATTTAAAACCAGCTATTCAACTATAGACTGATACGAAATTATATCCAAGACACAACTGAAATAAAATTGTAATAAAACCTATCAACTATAACCCAAAATCTTCCATCGACCAGAAGAAACTTGGGTATATAAATCCTCCTTATTCAAGTAAATATCAGTTTCAGACGAATAATGATATATAGACTTTCTGACTATAGACTCAAAAGAAGCTGGTACATTACCTTGCCTGTTATTTTTCACTTGTTTATAAATCTCCTTCAAATCCGCCTCACCACCCAACTGTCTCAATGCATTATACACCTCGTCTTTCCAATTCCCTTGACGCTTGGCTATTTCCCCAATCTCGTCAACCTGACTAGTTTTAATTTCAGCATCAAAAGCCATTTTAGCTAATGACAAAAAACGTTTTGTATTAAGAATATAAAAATCGTTCCCAGTTATATTTTTAAACTCCATGCGTAGTTCAGGTCGAGGTATAGGACCCTGCATTGTTTTTTTAATCCAATCTGGCTTCTCATCATCTGTAATGAAGATAATAGGTTTTTTGTGCTTAGCCCCCTCTCTAATCATCTGCTCCCAAATAAAATAATCGCCACACTTTTTAGGAAGTGGTATACCAGAAAAACTATACGCCCCCGGTTTATTCGCATCCTTGCCATAACCAGGTGGTATCTTATTTTCTTGCCGCAGAATACAGGTCTCTATCAACACATCCACTTCTTCATTGGGTAACGGCGGGCCTACTTTATCGTCTAGCATAATTTCTAGCTGACTCAATATTGACTTTCTATCAAAGGATTTCTGAATTTTCTTTTTTTCTAGCGCAACCACTTTAACTATTCGGTCAAGATCATTAGATATATTTTTATAAAGATCGGAATATATACTACTTTCTTTTATAGTCTCTGTTAAACCAAAATTCTCTTTTTTAAATGACTTGATAACCCTTACAATATCATCAACTTTCGTAAATGGTTCGCCTGAGACCTCGTCGAGGTTCTCATAAAACTCTAACGCAGCATGATGAGGCACAAATAGTCTTTTGTTAATACTTTCATTCGACAAAATTCGAAAAATGATATCTCTATGTATTTTCTCAAACCTGAAAAAATTAAGCATAATATTTGCATCAAGAGATAAAGTAGCTACTCTAAGCAGCTCCTGTATTTCTGATTCAGTTAATGGATGATATCCCTGAAATTCCTTTTTCATGTCAAAATCTCCCAAAAAGCCAAGTCTTTGACTTTTGTCACTTTCTTTTTCCCATCTACACACAAACTATAATGCTTTTCCAACTTACGAATCTGTCCCATAAAATACTCTTCGTCATTTTTAGACTGAGTATTAAAGATAGCCTTAATTTCCTGAGATTTGATATTTGCCACCTGATGAATAACCCAAGAAAGAATCAGAGTTGAATAATCATTATCACCGGTTTTAAAATGCGTAAGTTCCTGAGTCGATAGGATAGTCCCAACCCCAAATTCCCGACCTTCTTTCAGAATTTTCTTCAGGCTATCGAAATCCTGTGACATAAAGTTGTCGGCTTCGTCGACTAGAATCATCTTGGAAATCTGGCGGTAATTACCATCTAACGTCGAACTACCCTGCTGATGCATTTGGGTATAGAACAAATCCAAAGTCAGAGCGACAACCAGATTTTGAATGCTGGGATCATAACCTGATAGGTTAATCACCGTTACGCCGTCTACTAAATCATAGAGCGACTGCGTTTTATTGGTATCCGGCTCAAAGATTTTAAAGCCAATCAGGTCGTCTAGAGCAGCGTAGAGAGAATCCTGCTCGATCTTGTCCTGCGACTGATACTCTGCCCAAACATCCGCGAGCGTTGGAGCTGATTTGCTCCACGTAGAAGGATCTTCCGGATATATTCCGGCTGCTTCATACGCATCCATCACAAGGGTACGCACTTTGTTCTGTTGCTTTGGGCCAAGCCCAAACGCTTTGGCTACTGTGGTGCGGAATAGGTTGGCCGTATGCATCGGCTGCATTGGCCGGTTACCAAATACTGCGAACGGGTTAAAAGGTAGATGGAACAGGTCATATACCTTGGCATTGGTCGCCTCTACAAATTCATCCTTAACGTAATCAGCTTTGTAGTCGAAGATTAGGATGCCAATATCAGTACCACCCACATTGTTTTGTTGATTTCTCACCAGCTGAGTAATCATAGACTTAGTAAATTGCGTCTTCCCTGTACCCATCGTGCCAATAATTCCGGTATTCGTATTGAAGAGCTTTTCGGTATTCGTAGGCTCCCAATAGATTATCTCACCGCTTTGCACATCCTTGCCAAACTCGACCTTGAGTGGCTCAGCGGGTGTCGCAGGTACGAAATTGTCTACCCTCTCTTCGGAAGGATCATCAGCCGCAGCAGGGAAGACACCACTATCATGCTTTGAAAACGGGTACATAACCGTTTCCGACTGATTAGAACCAGACTCCTTCGCTGTATCTTCTTTCACGTCTGTAAGTTCTTGTTCAGTGAAAGGCTGCAGAAAATATTCCTTGGGCACGTGAAGAAGTGAGGAATTGTCGATTTTCTCTTTGAGTTCTTGGTAAGGGGTTCTTATCAGCTTATCGAGAAGCCCCATCGGTATTTCAGCCTGTAGAACACCCTCCGTGAGCTCGTACTTCTCTTCAAAACAGGATTCATTATTGATATGAGCAACGACCATGGCGCTGGGATAATTCTGCAGCTGACCAATTCCATACTGCCCTTCTAGCCACTCTTCGCGATGGTTAAGGAAGTCCGCAAAATGGCTATCCTCGAACACTTGATACAACTGATACTTCTCGATTTGAAGAAGCACCTGGCGAATGAATAGTCCGCGATAGAGACGCGACGCAAGCGTATCCGGCCCCAGGAGGTCTTCTTCCATGTATCGCTTCAACTCAAGCGCCTGCTCTCTCGCTTTGGAGAAATCAGGGCGGCCCCCGGCTTTTACCTCCACAGGTAAAAGGTAGAGCTGGCCTTCCCTAAAACCTGCGAACAAGATGTCGTCAGAAATTGCACCTTTTTTAATCTTGCGATTGTGGCGCGAGAAATCACTATCGGTCATTGCAAGGCCAATATTGCCAGCCACTCTTATCATCTCGGCGACAGAGATAGGAATCCACGTGATACCTGATTCGGCCAAAAGGGCACTAACGATTTTATAGGCACCGATAATGCCTTCTTTCGCAATCTTTTCTTTCGAGTGATCGGTAATCAGTCTGAGTAACCATTCACCATTGAACGCATTGAACTCTCGAATTAATTCATTGCCAGCATTGCCCAAGACGTTCTTATAAAGATCAACTTGCTTGGTTACGGTGATCGCGTCATAACCCGACGAACTTGTGTATTGATCGGAGTAATGAATCAAGATCACGCCTTCGGTGGCTTCAAAGAACTTCAACGTGACCTTTGGATCTATGATGGTCGTCCATACAGAACTATCGTAAGAACGTTCCAACAAGGACATAAATTCCTGACTCACTGCTAGGCTAGTAGCCGAATGATCATGATAGACATCATTCTTCGACTGAGAGGGACGCCAAAGCATTCCTATTAACTTAGCCAGCTTCAGGTGAGGTAAAGAGCTATAATCAACACCTTTCAAGCCAAATGCCGTGAAGTATCGGTCGCCCTCACTCCTCGAAGATTCACCTGATAATACTCCAGCACAAGCGACACCCGAGAGGTGTTCATCAATGTTATTGTCAACAGCTTCTACTTTCTGATCATTCTTGAAGAATGTCAGATGAGCATAAGCTTGCTCTTCCACATGGTTATGCTGAAACTTGCTAAACGTTAGCCTTGTCCGCAGCAAATCAATTACCGCATCAGCGTTACGACGTGCAGCTCCCCGATCGAGCCCGTACCGTTCTTTGATTTCGTCATACATCCCCATCTCAGCGAAAAGATCAAGCTCAGTCTCGACCAGCTCCTCGTCATATAGATTGACGTGTATGTGACAACCGCCGAGTAAGTTCGCCTGATAGTAGGACACCAGTCCTCTAAACAACTCTGCGTTTTCTGCGTTGTTGACGGAGTTAATCAGCAGCGGGGCATCATCGACCTGGTGGAATAGCTGCTCAAATGTAGACGTGAACTCCTCGATCTTGTGCTTTACAAGGTTTATCACAAAATCGAAGCTTGTATCCTGATGTGCCACTACCTCCAACCAGAGAGGATCCTCTGGTACGGCCTGTGTATAGCTATAACGATTATCTCTGTCGAAAAGATGAGGGATCAATCCCCGTGCGTTTAATCGTCCTTTAGTAACCTCTGGTAGTTCACGAAAGCTACGCGCTTCGCCATCTTCTACAATTTCTTCAACCAGATTCAGATAATAGGCCATCACCAGCGGATGGAACGGAGTAAAAAATCGGCGCTCCTCTACTGTTGCCAGCCCGATGCGAATCACAAGCCGTTCAGAGCTGTTGAGCGGCTTGCCCTTCTGAATTTGGTCCAAGTAGTCAACGCAAGCCAAAATATACTCTTTACCTAGGGCAACGAGTTCAGGTCCCCAACTAGCCAACGAAGGCAACGTTTTGCGCTCTTGGAAGTAAGTAATAAGTGCCCTGTAGGCTTGATATATTCTGTCGTCTGCAAGTGGAAGACTTGAAAGTGGGGTTCCTTTACGTCGATCATTGTCCCATTCAATACACTCTTCATTAACGAAGGACGACTCAGCCTGCAGCAAGGCTTTTCGGAAGAATACTGGCCCCGATTCTTGGTTATCGAAGACAACCGTCTCTTTTCCTGGCCGGTACACACCGTTGAAATTATCGTCTTTAAAAAGCCTGGCAAACCGGCTTGTGTCAAAAATAACTGGTAGTCGAAGTGCTTCTCTGCTCGGTTCACCTTCGACGAGTACAAAGAGTGAACTGTCACCATTCGTCAGGGTGAAATTAACTTCATCAGACTCATCATAGAGCTGATCGAAATCGACCTTTCCCACCGAATTTATATCAACTGTTTCACCACTGTCGGATAACACCGCTTCGGTGGTTAGGTCAGGATTAACGTCAAGGCAATGTTGGTCTGCCTGAAATACGAGCGCTCTCCTCTTTCTATCGATGAGAAAGCGATTCTCAAAGGCAGACAGATGAAAGTCTCCCTGTTGGACGACTAGGCAATGGAAGTTGTATTTTTCGTTCGAAGAATCTCGATTGAGTCTCAGGCTAAAAAATTCAGGTTTACTACTACATGGTGCCGAGATGGTGAAGGTCGACTTGTCACCTCTAAAAGAGAAATCAATGTCAATAACGTCAGACATGGCTTTTGGCGTAACCAAAAGCTCCTTTTTTTCTAATCGCTGACCAACGAACTTGATCTTGAAACTGAACATGTCCTGACCACTCGGAACTTCAATAATCAGATGCTTATCTCGCCTCCCCACCGAGGTATCTTTCTTGTCTCGTACATCAATTTCGCAGCCCTTAACCTCGATCCCTGCATAGTCGAGTGTCAGCTTTTTCTGGAGCTCCTCCTCGTCTCGAAACTCTTGGTAATTGAGTTCGGTCCAGGGAACCTCGGCTCCTTCTCCAAAATGTTCTTGTATGAATTTTGATCCAAACTTAGTCAGCTTGTCTTCCAGGTCATTCGGGAAATGCTCAACAGCAAACTCTATCTCTTCTCTTAGCTGTCGATTCGACTCCAGTCGGCGCGCTACCTGCTTCTCGCTTGAGTTGCTTAACACCTGAGGGTCGTTGAACAGCCCTAGTTCCTGGAAACGCAAGTCTCCGTTTAGCAATGCATCATGGAGGTGCCGAAATCCGAATACACTGGAGCCTTCTTCTGTGATTATCCGAGCTTGGTGCTCTAAGAGACACCGGGAAGCAACTTGATTCTCAAGCCCACCAGATATCATGAGATCCAGCTCATTTTTCGTTTGACGCGGCGACCAAACAGCGTCGCCCTGAGCCAGGTCGAACGCACTATTAATCAGGGTATCAAGGAGGCTGTTATGCACGATCAGCAAAGCGCATCCCTCGAAAGGAGGCATCTGAGCCGCCACGGTATCTCGCAGGTTTGATATATAGTTTTCCGTATAACAACCATTCTCGATATCAGGTTGCTCCAAATGCCCTGCCACCAGCAAACGCACATCATTAACTTCGAGATATGAGAGTTCATGCTCGCCATAGCGTAGTTGACCATCGCTCCGCGTTAGCAACTCAGAGACAAGGGCATTCGTATTTTCTGGGTCTGGTGACTTGAACTGATACCGGGCGCCAGCTTCTATACGGGACTGAAGCCAACCACGTAGGTTGCTTACCAAGAAGGCTTCAAAGTGTTTTTCGGACATAAACCGCATCTCCGCTATCGCTCATTCGCTCGACGTTACCAATTCGCTCCAAAAACCTGATGATCGCTTGCTCTGACTGCCTGTCAAACCAGACCCCACGTTTTCTAAACTCCTGAAGCAGCTCTTGGAACTGAACCTGCTTTCTACTACCGATAGCTAGGTTTGTGAGTAGAAGTAGATAATCTTGAGAAATGGTCAGCACTCTCCCTGAGCGACCTCTCACCTGGACAAAGTGCGGTGCAATTTCATTCACAAATGCGTTAACATACCTATTGTTTACATCGTTTTGGTTCGTACCTTTTGTTCCAAAGATTTCCTTGGCAGTTATACTAAGTACCTCAATCAGTTCTTTCGTTGTTTGAGGGTACTCTTCAAAGGGTGGAAGTTTCCTTTTTTCTCGATATCTTTCGCAGAACTTTATTAGTGATTCATTAACGTTATTTCGCTGTAACGCATCCATTTCATTGATCTCTAGAAAAAACTTCCAAAGCGGAAATTTTTTCGCTTTCTTATCCTTCGGTTGATTCAGGTATTCAAGCATAGAAAGGACAGGGAATAGATCGAAAGCTTTTATCCTCAAGTGCCGAAAAGCTTCTCTAACCTGATTTCGCTCCAAGCTAGCCTTCTCGGTATCAAGAATGAAGAAAAGTGGTTTACTAACAGGTTTCTCCGTCCAATCGTTGATATTTAATGCCAACTGAGAGCTATACATAAATGTGTAAAGACTAAAGAACACTCTAAGGTTGTCAAGGAAATATCCGGGGTGCTCTAAAAGAAAACCCAGATCTTGAGCAAAGAGTTCGGCCATAAATGGCAGATAAGGACTCTCAACGGGATCTTCTTTACAATCAGTCAATCGCTGTTGGAACGCTTCAACAAGTTCTTGCTCTAAGAAATTCACTTCACTACTGAGCTTCAAAAAGCTTCGGCCTGAGTTACAAATGAAACCGATAAAAACTTGCGCAATATGTTTATTAGTAGACGCCTCAGCCTGCGCTGATTTAAAAATTAGAAATTCCGGCGAAACTTTAAACAAACCGGCCGCATTATCATCGAAATACATTTTTTCGATAAGAGGCTGAACTTCCTGATCTGTAAGTTTATACTGCAAACTTTCAAAAAAGTAAGATTTAAAGCTTTCTAACGTTGAACCCTTTTCGAGCCGCTTTTGAAGCGCCGCTTTCAATATGCTTCCAGCTATTGCTTCGAAATCAAGGCCAGATGTCTGAGACCGAAACGGCAGAAAATGGTTAACCAAGTTTACGCCCTTAATTTCTTGCTCATCCAACACAAGCAAGTTATCGGAAATACTCATTCGACACCTCCGACGATAATCTCACTGTCTTCAATTTCATTTGTAAGATAAACGTGTTGATTACCATCTGAAAGCATTAATTTTTTTGAAACAATGATGGCCTTTATCACGTCGTCGACGACCTCCTCCAAAATCACGATCGTATTCTTATCGTGTTTATTTGGTCTATAGCCATCGTTTATTTTATAAATCAACTCATAAAAACTAAGATTTACATTAAACGTTTTAAGAGTTTCATCACCAACCTTAAGACAAACCGGAAACTCGTGGATATTAGCCATCTCTTCATTTTCAATTCTTTTAAGGTCAGGCTTAATATTGGCAACTGCCGAAACAAAGACGCCATTTCTGGAGCACAAAAATAAATGCTGCTTTGCAGTTAATGACGGATCCAACCTATTTCCAAATCGAACCAGTGCCGATAAAAGCTCATTCTTATAGAAACTTCTCAGCTTTTTACGCTCCTCAGCGCTTCCATCATAGCTTTTATGTAAACGCCAAATCTCAATGTACCTGTCGTACAGCGGCTGTTTAAAATCATTTTGAAACTGTTGATGGAAGTCATTTCCAATGGCGACATCTTGAAACAGGTAAAAAAATCGCAACCAACCAGCCGACTCAATGTCGGCTATGCCAAAGGTTTCCTGCACTGAATTCTGGAAATCATCGAAAGCCGCCTCTCTTATGCCTAGAGAATGCTGTATGAGAAACTGGTCAATACTCCGAGACCTAATCGTACATGGGTCAAAGTGGCTGATAATGTCACTCAAATCATTATGGCCAGCCACAAATAGATTGTTGAAAAGTAAGCTGGGACCGCAAACCAAATGGTGTACGAAATCAAGCAGGGCCCGCGCAGAAAGAAATTGATCAAACTTTAACCTAGCAGAAAGAAGCAGGTGGACTATCCGATCACGCACCTGCTCGTGTTTGAGCAACTCATAGTTCAGCGTCAGTTTGCTGGGATTCGTTCGCACCGCATCCAGATATGCCAGATGTAGCGGATTATTTTCAGTGGAAGCAACTACGCGCGAAACCAGTTCACTAATAAAGCTCGACCCAGTCTTTCCGTCCTCAATACTGAATTTTGGGTATTGCTCAAAGTTCAGGAACTTATACGAAATTGAAGTTTCCTCTCCACTTTGGAGGTACGATTCAATGGCACTCCTGATATTTTCGTGGCGGAGATGTCCTTGGGACGCAAAGTTAAATAGCATCCCGACATTTATTCCAATGACTAGTGGCTTGTCCGACTCACTGTGTTCGTCAAAGAGCTGGTCTAACGCTTCAATTGCGTCTTGATCAGGCTTAAACGCATGAGTGGCATCTAGGTGAAACCTGACTCTCTTCGAGTAGGTCTCGTGATAGCGTTTTAGAATTTCAGACTTGCCGTCACCAGATGAGCCACATAGGAAAATCACGGTATCCGGTGTGAGGTTGGAGTCCAGCAATCTTCTAAAATCTTTCTCGATTTCAGTTTCAACGTAGAGGTAGCTTTTTAGCTCATCTTGTTCTTTTTGTCCCTGTCCGAGCGTAGTGACCGCTTGAGCTGACGACCTAGCAAGAGTGTCTAATAGCTGTGTGAATTGCACGTTGTTTTCTCATCCCTGGTGTGACGATCACAATGTATGTCGCTATGTCCAACACACCTCAAAAGCCGAAGGTCATTTCAGGCTACCATAGTGCTTAATTTTAGTGAATTCGAATGAACGTACATATGTGACCATACTGGTGGCAAGAAAAAGCCAAAGGTCATAATCGGATAGACATATCAGGAATGTAATGAAGAGATTGTGGCCACAATTTGGCCCCAGCAGAATGGACATAGCCAAAACAAAAGGGCCTACGCGTTAACGTAAGCCCTATATATGTTTTGGCGCGCCCGGTAGGAATTGAACCTACGACCTTCGGCTTCGGAGGCCGACACTCTATCCAACTGAGCTACGGGCGCTTTGGGTGCGTATCGTACCCGCGTGGACGCGCTGTGTCCAGCGAGTCAGGGGTTTTACAGGCGCTTTGATTGACCGTTTTCGTTTCTCTAGTGCATGCTTTGAATGCACTTCCTATCCTTAGTGAAACTGGGAACACACTATAATGAAAACTTTTGCACGTAACACGCTGGCACTGGGCATTTCACTGGCGCTGGTAAGCGCCGCGAATGCCGCTGATTTTGCTGATATGGACCCCGTTACCCTGCGTTTGGCTCACGTGGTCAACGAGCAGGATGGTTTCCATATCGCCGCGACCAAGTTTGAAGAACTGGTGGAAGAACGCACCGATGGCAAGGTCAACATCGAGATCTACCCCAATGCCTCGCTGGGTGACGAGCGCACGCTGCTGGAAGGTATGCAGATCGGCACCGTGGATATGGGGGTGATTACCAACGGCCCGGTGGCCAACTTTGTGGAAGAGATGGCGGTGTTTGAACTGCCGTTCCTGTTCCCTTCCCCAGAAGCCGCTTATGGCGTGTTAGATGGCCCGATCGGCCAGGAGCTGCTGGATAAGCTGTCTGACGTGAACTTGAAAGGCCTGGCCTACGCAGAGCGCGGCTTCCGCAACCTAACTAACAGCGAACGTGCGGTGAATTCGCCGGAAGACCTGGATGGCCTGCGTATTCGCGTCATGGAGAACCCGGTGTACACCGATACCTTCCGCGAGCTGGGCGCCAACGCTATTCCCATGGCGTGGACAGAAGCACTGACCGCCATGCAACAGGGCACCATCGATGGTCAGGAAAATCCGGTGAACGTGATCCATTCGTTCAAGCTGGATGAAACCCAGAACTACATGACCCTTTCCCGCCATACCTACGCACCGGCGATTTTTGTAATGGGCATGCCCGTTTGGAACCAGCTGCCAGAACACGCACAGGCGGTGCTTAAAGAAGCCGCCCAGGAAGCTGCCGAGCATGAGCGCCAAATGAACGCAGATATGGAAGCCGACCAGTTGGCGGCGCTGCGCGAAGCCGGTATGGAAATTAATGAAACACCGGATATGGAAGCCTTCCAAGCAGCCGTCGCGCCTGTATATGAGAAGTACGGCGAGCAGTTTGGTGACTACCTGCCACGCATTCGGGAGGCGCTGAATCAGTGATGGCCTTTGCACAGCCTCTTTTGACGCTGCTGCAACGTATTGAACGCGGGCTGGATGCCATCATCCAGCCCGTGGTCTTTGCGGGCATGGCAGCATTAATTGGCGTGATTACTCTGCAGATTGTGTCGCGGGTGCTATTCAGCGCCGTCGGCTGGACGGAAGAGGTCGCGCGCTTTCTGCTGGTGTGGATTACATTTTTAGCCAGCACGCTGGCTTTCCAGCGCGGGCGGCATATCGCCGTGACCTTTGCTGTGGATGCGCTTCCCCTGCCCTTGCGCAAACTGGCGCGCTTGGCTGCACTGGCGGTGGTGCTGGCGTTTATGATCACGCTAATCATGATTGGCTACCGCTATATGCAGGTGCAGAGCTTTCAGAAATCGGCCTCACTGCGGCTATCGATGACCTACGTTTACGCGGTTATACCGCTTTCTGCGGCCATTATGGCGTGGTACGCCCTGGTGGATATGATTGACGTACTGGTGAACGGTGAGCCGACAGTCGCCGCGCCGGAGGAGCCACTATGACGCTGGTGCTGTTTGGGCTGTTCTTCCTGTTTATGTTGCTGGGCGTGCCGATTGCGTTTGCGATTGGGGCAAGCACGCTTTATGCGCTGTACCAGTCGGGCGTGCCACTGATGGTGGTCACCCAGCAGATGTTCCAGGGCATTAACTCGTTTGCCCTGGTCGCTATCCCGATGTTTATTCTGGCCGGTGACTTAATGGCCCAGGGTAAGGTCAGCGAACGGTTGGTGAGCTTTGCCGATTCGTTAGTCGGCTTTATGCGGGGCGGGCTTTCGGTGGTGTCGGTAATGGCAGGCATGTTCTTCGCGGCGATCTCCGGCTCTGGTGCGGCCACCACCGCGGCGGTGGGTTCAAGCCTGGTGCCAGAGCTTAAGCGTAAAGGCTACGATCCTGCCTCTGCGGCCAGCTTAATTGCTGCCAGCGGCACGATTGGCGTTGTGATTCCCCCTTCGGTGCCGATGATTATCTACGCGGTGATTGCTCAGCAGTCGGTATCAAAGCTGTTTTTGAACGGCTTTTTGCCGGGGCTGGCAATGGGGCTGGGGCTGATGGCCATTGCCATCACTCAGGCCTATAAGCGTCAGTACCCCAAAGGCACACCGCTGTCGCTGCCAACTATTTGGCGTACGCTGAAAGCGGCTAGCTGGGGGCTGATGACGCCGGTGATTATTCTGGGGGGTATCTTCTCGGGGATTTTCACGCCGTCGGAAGCGGCGGTGGTAGCAGTCAACTACGCGCTGCTGGTGTCGCTGTTTGTGTATCGGGATTTAACCCTACCCCAGGTGTATAAGCTGCTGATTCGCTCGGCGATGACCACCGCGGTGATTATGCTGGTGATTGCCATGTCGGCAGTACTCAGTTGGACGCTTTCAAGCTGGCAGGTACCCGGCGCGATTGCCCAGGCGGTGCTGTCGCTTTCCACCAATCCTTACGTGATTATGCTGCTGGTCGTGGCCGTGATTCTGCTAACGGGGGTATTTATCGAGACCGCTAGCGCTTTGATTATTCTTACCCCGGTGCTGCTGCCGTTGGTACTGCAGTTGGGCATCGACCCTATCCACTTTGGTTTGATTATTGTGGTGGGGCTATCGATTGGCATGATTACCCCGCCAGTGGCAATCAACCTTTATGTGGCTTCGTCAGTCACTCAGCTACCGCTGGAGCGCATCACTCAAGCGATTATCCCGTATCTGTTAGGGTTGATTGGCGTGCTGCTATTGGTGGTTTACGTACCGATCCTGCTGGGCTGGTCGGGTAGTTAGCAAGCCGTTAATACTGAGCTGAAATGCGTTGATATGAAATGCGTTGATATGAACAAGGGGCTTGCCATGTGGCAGCCCCTTTTTCTACTTCACCTGTTGGCTACTGCTGGCTTTTTAACAACGTGTGTTTTCAGCCAGCAGTGAGCATAACGTAAGGCTTAGAACTCCTCCCAATCGTCGTCGCCTGCTTTAACAGGGGCTTGCTTAGAAGAGAGCGCAGGGCGCTTGAGTTCCTGGCGTGCACTTGGCGCACCAGAAGGCAGAGACTGACGCGGTTGATTTAACGCTGGCTGTGTCGATGAGGTTTGTGGCTCATCGTCGCCAAGCACGAAGGTGCTGATCAGCTCATTAAGGTGCTCGGCGTGACGGCGCATATTGGCCGCTGCCGTGGTGGATTCCTGCACCATGGCAGCGTTTTGCTGGGTCATGGTATCCATTTCCGCAACAGCTGTATTGATCTGGCCAATACCGCTGCTTTGCTCCTTGGCGCCAGCCGTAATCTCACCGATCACATCGGTCACCTTCGAGACACTTTCAACAATGTCATGCATCGTCGCACCCGCCTTACGCACTAGCTCGGCACCGGTGTGGGTGTGCTTAACAGAGCTATCAATCAGCGTGCGGATCTCTTTCGACGCATTGCTAGAGCGGCTAGCCAGTGTGCGTACTTCTTGCGCGACGACCGCAAAGCCACGGCCATGCTCACCCGCCCGTGCGGCTTCCACCGAGGCATTAAGTGCCAGAATATTGGTCTGGAAAGCGATG
The DNA here is from genome assembly GCF_923868895.1 of Halomonas sp. TD01. Lineage (GTDB taxonomy): Bacteria > Pseudomonadota > Gammaproteobacteria > Pseudomonadales > Halomonadaceae > Vreelandella. Next base: position 1,428,345 of record NZ_OV350343.1, on the reverse strand, counting down.
GCGTCAATCATGGTGATGATTTCGCTGATACGCGTCGCCGAGTCATTGATATCGTGCATCGTCCGCTCGACCTGCCCCATGGCTTCCTCACCATGGTGAGCCACTTCAGCAGTAGACTGCACCAGCTGGTTGGCCTGCTGGGCATTATCCGCACTGTGATTCACGGTCGAGGTGATTTCTTCCATGGAAGCCGAGGTTTCTTGCAGGTTAGCGGCGGCCTGCTCGGTACGGGTAGCCAGTTCCTCAGAGCTATGGGAAATTTCCCCCGCTGAGTGATAAACACTCATTGTGCTACGGCGCACATCACGCAGGGTTTCCTGCATGCGCTCGACAAAGGCATTGAACTGAACCGCTAGGTTGCCAACCTCGTCATTACTTTCTACCGCTAGGCGGCGGGTAAGGTCACCACGGCCTTGGGCGATATCGTGCATAGCGCTGGCGGTGCGTTTAATCGGCCCTACAGTGCGGCGGACAAAGCCAAACGCGAGCAGTGCCACTGCAACCAATAAGACAGCCCCCAACAAAATAGCGAACAGGATAGACTGGCGCAGATCCGCGTTAGCGGCCGCCTCAAGTTCAGCAACCACCGCATCAACATCTGTGACGTAAACCCCGGCACCGATCATCCAGCCCCACTTTTCTAAACTCTCTACATACGAGTGTTTGGGCTCAATTTCACGGGTGCTTGGGTATTCCCATAAGTAGCTATGAAAACCGCCACCGTTCTTGGCAACCTGAAGAATATCGCGAATAAGGTAATTTCCGTCTGGGGTTCGTACGTCCATCATGTTGGTACCTTCACGCTCTGGCGCAGGGGCCGTCACGATATTGTTACCATCGAAGTCGTAGATAAAAACGTAGTTATTACCTTCAAAGCGCATGGCGCGCACGATCTCTGCTACCTGCTGTTTGGCTTCCTCATCATTGGCACCTGCTTGCTCATAAATAGGGGAAATGGCGGTCGTTGCCACTTGAACAATGTCGCGCACCGCATGGCGGCGCTCTTCAATCAGCACTTCGCGCTGATTCGCCAGCGTCTCGCGAGTGTTTTGTATGCGCTCATAGGCGTTAAACGCCACTAACCCTGCGGTCACTATGAAAAGCGGCAGTAGGACAAGCGTCAGCACTTTAGCCTGTAAGCTAAGGCTTCTTTTTGGCGGAGTCGAAGAAGAAGGAGGAGTAGCCATAAAGTGTTTCTCAGTAGGTCATCGGAAGAATTTTTAATAGTTTTATGCATTTTTTATCGACCTAACCTGTGTCAACTTTAACCACTTCGCGTATTTTTTTGTTTATGAACAGCAAATTAACGCTCAAAATTGAGCTTTCATAACCTGCGTTAAGGTTATCTTTGCCCTATCCGGTCACTGTAGGGGTGTGGTGGCCAAGGACGGCCCGTTTTAGCAAGCCGCTAGCCACGTCTTTTTGACTGCTCTGCCCCCTATTGGGGCAGGGCAGTTTTTTATTGGGGGCGATTTTCGCATCGCAACGCTTATGCCGTTGCTGCCTGGGGCCGACGCTCTTCCAGCATGCCTTTATCGAGAATAAAGCGGATGATCTCCTCAAGCCCAACGCCATCGTAGAGGTTGGTAAACACAAAGGGACGCTCGCCGCGCATTTTCTTCGAGTCCCGCTCCATCACCTCTAATGAGGCATGTACCTGCTCGGCAATATCAATCTTGTTGATAATCAGCAGGTCTGACTTGGTAATGCCTGGCCCGCCTTTACGGGGGATCTTATCGCCTGCGGAAACGTCAATCACGTACAGCGTGAGATCGGAAAGCTCAGGGCTGAATGTGGCCGATAAGTTGTCGCCACCGGACTCCACTAGTACCAGCTCTAGTTTTGGATGGCGGGCGTGCAGTTCGTCGATGGCCGCCAGATTCATTGAGGCATCTTCGCGGATGGCGGTATGCGGGCAACCGCCGGTTTCTACGCCAAGGATACGGTCGGCAGGCAGCGCATCGTGTTTGAGCAGAAAGTCGGCGTCTTCGCGGGTGTATATGTCGTTGGTTACGACAGCTATATCGTAGTAATCCCGTAGCGCCGAACAGAGCTGCTTGAGCAGTGCGGTTTTACCGGAACCCACCGGGCCACCCACACCTACGCGTAAACAGTGCGTCATTGTTCTCTCCTACTAATAAGCGTTTAACTTCTAAACAAGCGTGAATATTGTGTTTCGTGCAGAGCGCTTGCCAGCGCCACACCGGGCAGTACCGGGCCGAGCTCATCATCTTCTAGCAATAGTGCCTGATCGACGGCCGCCACCAGTTCCCCGCGCAGCTGTTCAATCACTCGCTGGGCGGCGGTGTGGCCCAGGGGCAGTGCTTTGCAGGCCACTGCCAGCTGATTTTCTAGCCACGCCCAGCCAAACCCTAACAGCGCTTGGCGCGGGGGCACGCCCCGCATGTGGGCGGCATAGCTAAATAGCGTCACATAGCCTGCATGGGCAGGTAATAAAGGCGGCAGACAGCCTTCACTTCGCTCATCCTGGCGGGGTAATAAATCCAGGCTGCCCAGCAGGCGCTTGAGCGAAGCACCCAAGCGGCTATCTTCAGCGGCTAATTCAGCGGTTTCGCGGGTGGCGGCTAGCCATTCGTCCCACTGAGCGATTGCATCGCTGTCCTGCTGCTCAAGGGCGGTGTAAAAGCGCGCGATCAGCGGCAGCTCACAGCGGGTTAGGCCATCTTCCAGTACGCCAGAAAGCCACTCAGAAAGGCTTTGTTCATCACTTACCCAGCCTAACTCAAAGGCACTTTCCAGCCCTTGGGAAAACGCAAAGGCACCGATAGGCAGCGCGGGGCTGACCAGTTGCATTAGCCCTAGCAGGGCTAAGTCATGGCCTTCTGGTGCGGCATGCTCAGTGGGCATGATGATGCTCATGCGTGTGTGAATGATCATGTGGATGCTCATGGTCGTGGGAGTGCCCATGACCATGAGAATGACCTTGAGAATGTCCGTGAGAATGCCCGCCGCCACCTACTTGGTTATAGGCGCCTGGTTCTGGGTCGAAGGTGGCGTTGTGATGCTCAAGCTCAGCCCCCAGTAGTTCCGCCAGTTCTTCTAGCACATGGTCGGGTGGAAAACGCACCCAGCCACCCTTTTCGTCTTCGCCCAGCGCCAACTGTACATGGCGATTGCCAAGATGATACGCCAGCCGCGCCAGGGGTAAGCCGGTGTTAACTCGCGCGGTCACCACCGGCTCGATGGCGGCACGTATGCGCACCACTTCGCCACTTTCAGCTTTTAAGCCTTCGCCATCGTGCAGCACCGGGCCACGGTCTAGAAACAGGCCCAAGGCTTGGCCGCTGTCGCTGTCCGCTTTTAAGCGCCCGCGAATGCGCAGTTCGAAGGGTAGTGTCAGCGTGTCGCTGGCGGCGTGCTCTTCCACCGGCCCTAAACGTTCTATCAGTTTCAGCATCTATCTCTTCCTATTAAAACCACCCAACGCCTAGCCGGAGGTAGGTCGAAGTGAGGGTCTTTTGCCATGGATGGCAAAAGTAGCGTACAAGGATGTATTCACAGCGCCCTCACGTAGTCCTACCTCTCGGCGCTCCTCGTATTGCGTCAATCAGAACAAGTGATAGCGCTGGGCTAGCGGCAATTCGGTGGCGGGCTCGCAGGTGAGTAGCTCGCCATCGCAGCGCACTTCATAGGTTTGTGGGTCAACAGTGAGCTCTGGGCAGGCGTCGTTGAGCTTCATATCTTTTTTACGCACGCCGCGCACGTTCTTGCATGCCGCCAACGTGCTGTGCAAGCCCAGGCGCTCTTTAACCCCTGCATCAATGGCGGCTTGGCTAACGAAGTGTAGCCGCGTTTGGCTGGCGGCCTTTCCAAACGCCCCAAACATAAAACGATAATGCACCGGCTGGGGCGTGGGAATAGACGCGTTGGGGTCGCCCATGGGCGCTGCCGCAATCATGCCGCCTTTAATGATCAGCGAGGGCTTTACACCGAAGAATGCCGGCTTCCAGAGCACTAAATCTGCTAGCTTGCCAACTTCGATAGAACCTACCTCATGGCCAATGCCGTGGGTAATCGCGGGGTTAATGGTGTATTTGGCGATATAACGCTTGGCCCGCAGGTTATCAGCGCCCAATGCTTCATCTTCAGGCAATAAGCCGCGCTGCACCTTCATTTTATGGGCCGTTTGCCAGGTACGGCAGACCACTTCGCCCACTCGTCCCATGGCTTGGGAATCCGAGGCAATCATCGAGATCACGCCCAGGTCGTGGAGAATATCTTCGGCGGCGATCGTTTCACGGCGAATACGTGAGTCGGCAAAGGCCACGTCTTCAGGAATATTAGGGTCCAGGTGGTGGCAGACCATCAACATGTCCAGGTGTTCGTCGATGGTGTTAACCGTATAAGGCCGCGTCGGATTAGTGGAAGACGGCAGCACGTACTCTTTTGAGCAGGCGGTCAGGATATCCGGCGCGTGACCGCCGCCTGCCCCTTCGGTGTGATAGGTGTGAATGCCGCGCTCTTTAAATGCCGCCAGGGTGTCTTCCACAAAGCCGGATTCGTTGAGTGTGTCGGTGTGGATCGCGATCTGCACATCGTACTTTTCTGCCACGCTGAGGCAGTTATCAATGGAAGCAGGCGTGGTGCCCCAGTCTTCGTGGAGTTTGAGCCCCATGGCACCTGCTTCCAACTGCGCTTCCAACGCTTCCGGTAGGCTGGCGTTGCCTTTGCCCAGCCAGCCGATGTTCATCGGCATATCATCCACCGATTGAAGCATTTTACCGATGTGCCACGCGCCAGGCGTACACGTCGTCGCATTAGAGCCCGTTGCAGGGCCAGTGCCGCCGCCCAGCATGGTGGTCACGCCGCTCATCAACGCTTCTTCAATCTGTTGGGGGCAAATAAAGTGAATATGGGCGTCGATGCCGCCTGCGGTAAGTATTTTGCCTTCACCGGCAATCACTTCAGTGCCGGGGCCAATCACTATATCCACATCCGGCTGAGTGTCGGGGTTGCCTGCCTTGCCAATCGCCGCGATGCGTCCGCTTTGCAGGCCAACATCGGCTTTAACGATGCCCCACCAGTCTAAAATCAGCGCATTGGTAATCACCGTATCCATCACCGTGTCATCAACACGCTGGCTTTGCCCCATGCCGTCGCGGATCACCTTACCGCCGCCGAACTTCACCTCGTCGCCGTAGTGGGTAGCGTCTTTCTCCACTTCGATCCACAGCTCGGTATCGCCCAGGCGCACGCGATCGCCCACGGTGGGGCCATACATATCGGCGTAGGCTTGCCGACTGATTTTGTTAACCGGTTTCATTGTTTATCTCCATCGAGCGCACCCATCACATCGCCACGGAAGCCGTAAATTTCGCGCTTACCGACGAAGGGAATTAGCGTGACCTCGCGGGTCTGGCCAGGCTCAAAGCGAATCGCGGTGCCCGCTGCGACATCTAAGCGAAAACCACGGGCTTTGCTACGATCAAATACCAGCGCGGGGTTGGCTTCAGCGAAGTGGTAGTGAGAGCCGATCTGAATGGGGCGGTCGCCGGTATTGGCCACTTCGACGCTAATCCGCTCGCGGCCCACGCATAGCTCAATATCACCGTCTTTTAACTGGTACTGTCCTGGAATCATTGGGCCGGAAATCATGGCAGCCTCCTGGTTGCTGACGACTAGTTGATTGGCGTGTGAACGGTCACGAGCTTGGTGCCATCCGGAAAGGTGGCTTCTACCTGCACCTCATCCACCATTTCCGCCACGCCATCCATGACGTCATCACGGCTAAGGATTTCACGACCGTAGCTCATTAAGTCGGCAACACTTCTGCCGTCACGGGCGCCTTCGATAATTTCGAAGCTGATCAGCGCCACGGCTTCGGGGTAGTTAAGCTTTAGGCCGCGTGCTTTGCGGCGCTCGGCAAGCTGGGCAGCAGAAAACAGCAGCAGCTTATCTTTGTCTCGTGGGGTCAGTTCCATGGGGGCTCCATTGGCTTGATCAGTGGGAGCGCTCAACAGAAACGACGGTGCAGGATTCGGAACAACGCTCCCAGACTATCGAAACCGAGCACGCCTATTTGAAGCAATACAGCGCAACCGCCGTACCAAAATGGTGAATAAAAAAAATAGTTATTATTATTCAATAGTTTGAAAAATATCGACTTTCTCTTATTCGCACCAAAAGTGCACCACGCCAATTAACCGGCCCCTTAATCGCACCAAAAAAGTGCAACAAAACTCTCCACTTAGCATTTACTATCAAATAGAAATAAAACACATTACTATTTAGGCGCGTCTTTTAAATAAGGCTTTTGTTGAGCCTCTATTTCTACACCAGGTTGAGACACACCACGTGACCATCAGCACCCGCTATACCGTTGATCATTTTTTGGGCTACGGACGCCGATACAGTATCGATTACTGCTTTCCCATCACCTCCAACACTGCCTGCACGCCGAAAACATCGATCGCTCAAGGGCGTGTAGAAGAAGTTAGCTTAGCGGCGGGTGTGGAACTTTTTATTTCTGATTTGGATGTGCTGCGTCCTTATCAATCGTTCTCTAAGGGTAATACCGACCTGCTGATTGTGGTGATGTTAGAGGGCTGCGCACATTTCGATATTGATGGCCAAAAGCGTTGGATAACAGCAGGGGAAGCTTGCTGGCTAAGGCTGGATACAGGTTTAACGCTAAGCGCTTTTCATCCTGCTAATCAACGGCTTCGCACGCTATGCCTGTCGCTCGACGCATCAGCGATGCACGCTTGGTATGGTGCTCACATCTCATCGGCATCCCCCCATGTCTGGCAACTCAGCCCTGGGTTACAGCTAACCATCGATGAAGCGTGCCGTGCTTCCAGTAGCGCTGAGTCACAGCGCATGCGCTTTCAAGGGTTGGCACTGCAAATCATCGCTCAGGGGCTGGACTGCCGTTCGCCATATACGGCTGACAGTGGCGCACTGTATCGGCAGCGCTTGGCGCTGATACGCCGCTGGCTGGATGAAGAGCCGTCATTTGACCACACGCTACAACGCTTAGCGGATCGTGCGGCCATGAGCCCAAGTACGCTAATGCGGCATTTCAAGATGGCTTACGGCCTAGCGCCAATCGACTATTTGCGCAAACGTCGGCTTTCGCTAGCACGCGAGCTGCTGCTGAGCGGCCACAGCGTTCAACAAGCGGCACATTTAAGCGGCTACCGTCATGCCAGCAACTTTATTACTGCATTCAAGAAAAACTACGGTATCTCGCCGGGTGCTTTGACAGAAAGTTCCCTTAAACGCCCCTAAAACGATACGGCTGACGTTTGCGCATAATCAATTGCGCGGTGGGCATAACTGCCCGCCCACCATAAGTGGAATAATTCTCATTATGAATTACTAACTATTGGTCACATCCACTTTGGAAAACCGCTCCATGCCCTTTTCATATCGATCAACATGTACTGCGCTTATTCTTTCCTACCCGTTGCTTGCCTTCGCTGAAGCTCCTGACGAAACATTGGACAATTTGCTCGTGACCGGTGAGCGCCTCAGCACCAGCAGTGAGGGCACTCAACGCTACACAGTTCCCGCTAGCCGCAGCGCGGTCGGGCTGTCATTAACGCCACGCGAGACGCCCCAATCAACAAGCGTTATTACTCGCCAGCAGATCGACGACCGTGCGGTACAGACAGGCGGTGATGTTTTAGCCCAAGTACCCGGTGTTTCGCCAAGCCGAGCTGACAGTAACCGAATTAGCTATGCCGCGCGTGGCTTCTCGATACGTAGCGTGCAGTTTGACGGACTCAGCATTCCGCTCAGCGGTTTTTGGAATTTTGGCGATACCGACTGGGATGCTGCGATTTATGACCGTGTTGAAGTGGTGCGCGGGGCAACCGGTTTACTGACCGGCGCTGGCGAACCCTCGGCAAGCGTTAACTTTATTCGCAAACGCCCGTTATCCGAAGCGGCTGCGTCTGTTTCCGCAGGCATCGGCCGTTGGGATCGTCGCCGCGCCACTGCGGATGTGTCTGTACCGTTAAGCAGCGATGGCACGACCGGGGCCCGCTTTGTCGTGGCTAAAGGCCAAAACGATAGCTTTATCTCTCATCTCGAAGATGACCATGAGACACTTTATGGTGTTATCAGTAGCGAGCTTACACCCGCTACTCAATTAACCGTAGGGGTTGAATATCAGCACAACGAGACGGTTGGCGCAGGGGCCAGTGTCCCGGCTTTTTATGCTGACGGCAGCCGAACGGACTTTGACCGCAGTGCATCTAACAACACCGACTGGTCAACGTTTTACAACGAGACCACTCGCGTGTTCGCTGACCTTAGCCACCAATTGGATAACGGCTGGACGTTACGTGCCGCCGTTAGCCATAACGATGGTAACTATGGCCTAGAGTACCTTTATCGCGGCGGTTTCCCAGACAGGGAGACAGGCCTTGGTATGTCCAGCTCCTTCTTGAATTACCGCGGCAACCGTACTCAACAAACCGTGAACGTTACGGCCGAAGGTGATTTCAGCTTATTTGGTCGCCAACATGAGCTGGGCTTTGGCTGGATGCATAACGAAGATGACTTTGAGATAAAACTGGCCACGCCGGTTGGCACGCCGCCTTCCGCGGGCAGTTACTTTAATTGGCGAGACAGTGTGGTGGCCAAGCCTCAGTGGGGGGAATTCAGCAGCTCAGACAATATGCAGGTAACGCAAAGCGGCGGCTATATGGTGTCGCGCTTTTCGTTGAGTGATCCGCTTAATCTCATTCTTGGCGCACGCCTGAGCGATTGGGAATTGGATCAGACTTATTATGGGTCTGAGCGGCAATACCGGTACAGCAACGAAATAACGCCTTATGCAGGCATTATCTACGATATTAATGACTACGCCTCTGTTTACGCGAGTTATACCGAGATTTTCCAGTCTCAGAATGCCCGGCGTGAGGATGGCTCTCTGCTGGATCCTATTCAGGGTCGCAGCTATGAGCTGGGCGCTAAGGCAACCCTTCTGAACGGCCAATTGGATAGCAGCATTGCACTGTTTAGAACAGAGCAAAACGGTGTGGCCGAAGCCATTCCTGGCGTTGATGTGATCGGCCAGCCTGGAACCTCAGCCCACCGCAGTGTTGATGGTAATCAGGTCAATGGCGTAGAGGTCGAATTGATTGGCGAAGTGGCCTCTGGCTGGAATGTGAGCGCCAGCTACACGCTAGCCAATGCAGAAAATTCCGACGGCGAGCGTACCAACACGACCCATCCGCGCCAACAGATCAAACTGTTTACCACCTACCAACTGCCGGGCGCATGGAGTGGCTTAACATTGGGCGGCGGGGCACGTTGGCAAAGCGATATTTGGCGGAACACATCTAGCCCCAATGGCCAGGTTAAAGTTGGGCAAGACGCTTACGCCGTTGCTGACCTGATGGCACGCTATCGCTTCAACGATCAATTAAGCGCGCAGTTGAACATCAACAACGTGTTTGACAAGGACTACTACGAGCAAATTGGTTTCTACAGCCAGTATTGGCTTGGCGAACCGCGTAGTGCCGTTATGTCAATCAACTGGGATTGGTGAGAAGCTAATGATGCTGCGCTCATTCATCACGCTGTTGATTGCAGCTGCCCCCATGGCGGGGGCAGTGGCTGATACCTCTCTCTTTCCCGTTGTCATCCAAAGCCCACTGGGAACAGCCACTATTGACGAGCCACCTCAGCGTGTCGTCACCCTTGGCGTTGGTGCTGACGACATTGCTATTTCACTTGGCATTGTGCCGGTAGGCATCAGCCGTGCAGAGTGGGGCGGCGATGACGACGGCTATTGGCCATGGGTACGAGACGCTCTGGAAGCACAGGAAACGCTGCTCCCCACGACGATTACGCAGTACCCCGAGCTGGATGTTGAAGCACTGCTCGCGCTGGAGCCGGATGTCATTCTGGCACCTTCAAGTGGAGTTCCGGACGCCATTTATGATCTGTTGTCGCCACTGGTGCCCATTGTCGCTTACCCAGAGCGCCCTTATCTCACCTCTGTCGATGAACAGATTGAGCGTATTGCTAAAGCGCTTGGCGTGCCGGAGAAAGGCGCTGCCTTAATGCGTCATCTCGAAACATCGCTGAGCTCTGCAGGCGAGGCTTATCCAGGCCTTGCGGACACCACTTTTGCTTATGTACGGCCCGACCCAGCCTCTGGAAATGTCTCCGTGTATTTAGCAGATGACCCTCGCGTTGGCACACTGACAGGCCTTGGGCTTCTCTTGTCACCAACGGTTGAAGGCCTATCACCAAGCGGCAATCACTTTGCGCACTACCTAGGGTTTGAGCATCTTCCCATGCTGGAAGATGTCGATTTAGTGGTCTCTTGGTATCACAGCGAAGAGCAGCGCGATAGAGTGGCTGAGCTACCGCTTTTTGCGTCTTTGCCAGCCATTTCACATGGCCGCTATCTGGCGCTGACCGATCAACCATTAATCGTTGCTAGTTCTGCCGGTTCGCCACTAGCGACTCAATGGATGATCGAGCGGCTATTGCCACGCCTTGCCGAAGCAGCTGAGCGGCGATGAATGCTGGAGCGGGTATGGTGAACGATCTATTTCCCTCTTTACGGCAGCGAACACGCTGGCTGGCAGGGCTAACGGGGGCGGTGCTTCTGTTTGGCTGGGTCAATCTCTCGGTGGGAGCAGAAAATCTCTCCCCTTATCAAGTATGGCAGGCGCTTCAAGCGGCAGGCCCCAGCTACGCCAACGACTTAGTGGAAGCACGCCTGTCACGCACACTGCTCGCCATCGCTACCGGCGCTGCGCTTGCCGTCGCCGGTACGCTGCTACAAAATTTGACCCGCAACCCACTTGCCGAGCCGGGGCTTCTGGGCATCAATGCAGGCGCAGCCGCGTCTCTGGTTACCGCTGGCTTGGTGCTTGGCTCGTTGCCTGCAGGCGCTTTTTGGTTAGCGCTACCTGGTGCGCTTTTCGTGGCTGTTTTAGTAGGCGTTCAGAGCGCTTACCGCCAGCATGACCCATCACATTTGCTGCTGTTAGGGGCAGCGCTTAACGCCGTTCTATTTGCCTACGTACAAGCCGTCACCCTTACTCACCCCGCCTTATTTGCCAACTATCGCTTCTGGATTGTTGGGTCCATCAATGGGCATACGCTAGATGAGGCCCAGCGGCTATTGGGCTGGATAGCGGTCGGACTAGGCCTGTCGTTTATCCTCCCGCGCTTTTTACACGTCCTACAAATGGGTGACGGCGTGACCAAAGCGCTGGGGCTGAATGCGGGTTGTTTGAGGCTGGCGGTGCTTAGCGGTAGCGCGTTGCTAGCGGCGATTTCAACCGCCACAGTAGGCCCTATAGCCTTCGTGGGCTTAGCCGTGCCGTTATTGGCCAAAAAAATTGCTGGTCATTACATTTATTGGCAACTTGCCATCGCGCTGGTGATAGGCCCCCTAATGATGATACTTGCAGACCTGCTCGCACGCCTTTTGCTAAGCCCTTCTGAAATCATGACTGGGATCCTGACGGCGCTGCTAGGCGCGCCATTTCTATTAGTCGCTTTGCGCATTAACCAGCGCGCTGTGTGAGCCATGATGAAACGCTTTAATACGTTACTGCCAGCCCCCCGTCGTTTGCCATCCTGTCTTTTGCCATCCCTAGCTTTAGCCCCCTATATGTTGGCCAGCATCATTGCTTTAGGGCTATTACTTGGTTCTCTGATGCTGGGAAGCCAGGGGCTTAGCAAGGAAGCGCTTGGGCACCTTATCCAAGGTAATGCGACACCGTTTGAACAGTGGCAGGCGTTTACGCTGCGCTTACCACGGGCATTCGTCGCGCTGTGTGCCGGGTTTGCGCTAGGCGTATCGGGTGCCCTGTTTCAAGGCATCACCCGTAATCCATTAGGCAGTCCCGACATTATCGGCCTTACCGCCAGCGCTAGCCTCGGAGCACTGCTGGCAAGCAGTTGGCTGACGGGCATTGTCTCTACCACGATGGGGGCCGCACTGGGTGCGATCATCGGCACGCTAGCGGTCTATAGCGGCTCTGGGCACGGCTTTCGCCACCCCTCTTCAATGATTATTGCTGGCATCGCTATCAATGCCTTAGCCCTAGCAGGCGTGCAGCTAAATTTGACGTGGCTGGGCCAAGAGCAAGCGCGAGATGCGATGATTTGGCTTAGCGGTAGCTTAGCAGGACGCCAGTGGCACGACCTTTGGCCAATGCTTAGCCTGTGCTTGCTGTTACTGCCCGGTATTGTGCTGATAGCGCCCCGGCTGCGCCTTATGGCACTTGGCGATCCAGTCGCCAAAAACCTCGGCGTTAACTTGGCAGCATCACGCTTATTAAGTGCCGTAATGGGGGCTTTTCTGGCGGGTGGCGCGGTTGCGACGGTAGGGCCGATTGCGTTTGTATCCCTTGCCGCGCCCCAGTTGGCGTTACGCCTTTGGAGAAAACCTGGGCCGCTCCCCTTAGCGGCAGGCGTGGTCGGCGCCCTGCTGCTGTTGGCGGCAGACTTAGCGGCTCAGTACTCATTGCCTTCTGGGGCGTTACCCGTCGGTGTTTTAACGGCTGGGCTGGGCGGTGTCTATTTGGTTTATTTATTAAATCGCCAGCGGCGGGGGTAATTACGGCTGCTGGCGGAAACGCTCAAACATCGCCAGACCAAGAAACACCACTCCCGCCGAGATGCTTAGGCAACCAAGCCATAGCGTTATTGCCAGCCCTGTGCTCCAGGTTTCCATTGCCAACCAAAGCGGCCAACCAAGTATCGCGCTGCCCGCCCAGAACCAAGGTTTTTGTTGAACAGGCTTAAGGCCACAACGGCGTCGATGGCGGCTATCCGATAGCGCAATCAACACAAAGCCAAGTGCGCTGAGTGTCAGAATCGTGAGGAGCATCATGACGCCACCTGAATAGTCTGCACACGGGTGCTCGCTTTTTTAGCGGCTCGTCTCATTTGCCATACGATGATCAGCGCGCTGACCAAACACATCAGGTCAACGCTAACACGCTGCCAATCACCTTCGGCAAGATCACCTAGAACACGATAGGAAGGAACCAAGAGATTCAGTATTGGCAAGCAAAGCAACAAGATAACGGTCAGTGTTAACTGCTCCCACCATGCCTGCGAGGCCGAGCGCCTGAAGACAGCGTGTAGCAACGCGAGCAGCCAGGCGGCAAAGAAAAAATGGATTTCCCATTGGGCACGCCCACTAAGCGCCACCGGTAAAAGTCGGTTGCTGGCTAAAAAGACCAACACGGCAATCGGCATGCCCGCCAGCGTCGCTATGTTAAGCCGCTCGACACACCAGATCCCCACCACACTGCCCTTCTTGTGCTTACGCTTTGACGTCCATAGCAATAGCCCGGTTGCCACCATGCCACACCCAGCAGCGCCCAACGCAAAATAGATCCAGCGCATACCCCAGTCGGCAAAACGTCCTGCATGTAACCCCACCATGACGCCGTGTGCTTGTTCATCAAAACGTTGCGACTGCGTTGCTGCTAACAACGCGCCCGAACTTGCTTCATAGATACGTTGTGGGCGGTGTGCGGATAACGCCTCGTAAGCACTCTGCCAAACTACGACACGCGCGCCCGCATCGCCAGGGTGGCTGACCCTCAGGGACTGCACCGGCTTCTGCCAATGCGCTTCAGCATCACCGACCAGTTCGCTAAGAGCATGTAACGCTGCAGGCTGCCCCGTGGCTGAGTCAGAGAGGGGAAAGGCATGCAGTTCACTGGTCGCTTGGCGACGCGCGTCAGCATCGGGAAACGCGTGCTCTACTCCCCAAGGCATATAGAGCGACATGAGCGTTATCAAGCCGGTATAGGTAATCATTAGCTGAAAAGGCAGCGTTAACACAGAAAATGCATTGTGAGCATCTAGCCAGCTACGGGCGCCCTTTTTGGGCCGAAAAGCAAAAAAGTCGCGCAGGATTTTTTTATGGGTTATCACGCCGCTGATGATTGCCACGAACATCATCATGGTGGCGATACCAATGATCCAGCGGCCATAGACGGCGGGGAAGTGATGCAATTGAAAATGGAATCGGTAGAAAAAATCCCCCCCACGCGTTTCACGCGGAGTAACCAACGCCAGAGTGGTTGGGTCAAGCACCAACTGCTCTCTCCCATCCTCCCCAAACCAAACGGCTGTCGAGACCGACATGCGCTCATTAGGAAAGGTAATCTGCCAGCTTCTCGCCGATGAGGCATGTTCAGCAAGATAGTACTGCCAGTAATCAGCCAGACGTCGGTTATCCCACTCAGCGTTCGCGGCGACACTCGGCAGCTCGGGCTGCATCCATAACGAGATACTCTCTTTGAAGTAACTCAAAGTGCCCGTCAGAAAAACGGCAAACAGCAGCCAAGCAGCTAGCAAGCCGCACCATGTGTGCAGCTGAGCCATATTACGCCTCACGCTGCGCTTAGTGGATGCCATAGGTAGCCACCAATAGAAGGCCGCAAGCGGCGAGACCGATAGCCCCCCAAAGGCGTATCAAACTCGGCGTGATAAACGACCAAGTCGCCACGCCCGCCCAAATAATGAAGCTCCCCATCATGCCGATACGCAGAGACATCATGATATCTAGCGGTAAGCCAAGCGCTGCCACCGAGAACAGTGCAGCGACTATATAGCCGCCAAGCGTCGCGGCCAGGATGCGTAAGATAAGCAGCCAATACGAGGAGGGTAAAACGTTGAGCAACATGGTACATCTCGGTGCAGGTCACAAAACAACACTTTAATGCAAAAGGTTTTCATTTGCATTAGTGGAGGTAACTTATTTAGCACCTGCTGCACAACGTTTAGGTTAACCAAATGCGCGGCGTGTGGGCGGCACGTGAGATCCAGCGCGGGCGTAATAGGTGCCAGGCCTGTTCACACAGCGCCCAGGCTTCATTACGGGAGTTTCCAAGGTAGCGTAGCAGCAGAACGCCCTGGCGAACGGTGACCGCCCAGCGTGGGTTGTCCGGCAGCGCTTCGCGTAGTTCATCAATCGCCGCACCGGCATCTTCTAAACCAACCGCCCACAGCGTGGCTTGCACCGTGGCGCCCCCCTGCCCCCAGCGCCCGTTAAAACGCGGATGTACAGGGTCCAACGGTTGGCGTTCAAGCCACAGCGGCTTGCCATCTAGGGTTAAACGAAAGTGCTGCTCAATGCGGCCTGTTACATAAGGAAGCTCACTGGCAGGGCGACCCAGCGCCATGATTTCCCAGCCCAGGCAGCGGGCGCTGCCATGCAACGCAATATGGGTTCGCTGAGTGCCTTTGGAGCCATCAAAGGCAATGGTTTCCTGGGGCAGCCATTCAAGGATGCCGCCATCTTCCACGTTAAGTTCGGTATCTTGGTTCCAGGCGACGCCCTGACTGTCGGCTTTATAAAGCTTGTTGGCCGCAGGCGTGGTGAGTAGCGCGTGGGCACCACGCTCGATGTGGGCGCGAATCGTCAGTGCATCACCGCTAACCAAGCCACCGGGCGGGTGAAGCACATACACATGGCAGGCTTCTGTGCTGCCTTCAGGATAAAACGGGCGCTGTACGCGTAGAGGCCCTTGGTGACGGGCCTGCACCAACCGGGTTGTGCCCTCACGGTTAGCAAAACGAAGCGCCAGCGATGCCGACCAGTGACGTTCGCCATCAAAGCGGTGGCCTGAGCCAGCAGCGGGTGTCGCGATTTCACTCAAAATCATGGGCGCTTTTGTTTCCTGTTAATCAACACTTCAACTTGAAATGCAAGGAGTGCGCCAAAATGGTGAAAAATGCTCATACGCCGCCAAAACAGCCTCGAGAGGTGGAAAAAGCAGTTTCTCACCTCGCCCGCTTCGCACCAAAATGGATCAAAACCGAAGCAGGTCGCACCGTAATCACACGTTTAAGCGTTTTGTACGACCACTCGGTCACGCCCACTGCGCTTCGCTTGGTAAAGTGCTTGGTCGGCGAGCTGCATCGAACGCTGATAATCAGGATGGCCGTCGTGAAGTGTTACGCCTACGCTGACAGTCACATTAAGCAGCGTATCGGCGGCGGCCAGCATGGGTTCTTTGGCCACTGCCTGACGGAGACGCTCAGCAAATAGTCGGCTGCCATCCGGGTCGCTATCGACCAACACAATCAAAAACTCTTCGCCGCCCATCCGAAATACATAATCACCACCACGGGTGGAACGATCGAGGATACTGGCCACCTGCTGCAGCACATTGTCACCAGCATCATGGCCATGGGTATCGTTAATCGCCTTGAAGTGGTCTATATCCACCATCAGTAGGGCAAAGCGTTTTTCTGAATGGCGACCAATTTCAATTTCCCGGCTCAGCACCACTGACAGAAACTTGCGATTCAACAAACGCGTCAAGCTATCGCGCCCCGCCTCTAGCCCCGAGGCACGCTCCAGCACGTCATCTAGCAGCATTAAAATGGTGCGCGCCGCATCGCGAATATCACTCAGGGCATTAAGCCGCTGGCCCATGTCATCCTGACCCAGTGCAACAAGCCACTCTTGATCGACCTGACGGATATGTCGCGAAATCGTGGTGATTTCTGGCGCGCCTTCAAAGGCATGGCAGGCTTTGTGAAAATACCACAAGCCAAATTCCGATTTGGAAAGTTTGGGCAGTGTTGCCGTTTCCTGCTGCGCGGCAACGGCAAACATCAGCTCATTTTCCCAGTTCAATAACGCAGAGCGCTGACGCTCGCGTTCGTCCCCAATATTCTGGGTAAGAGCAAATAGCTTGTACGCTTCTTCGGTGCGTGCATTGCGATCATTGGCGACTGAGTAGGCATGGCTCATGATTTCCATGGCCATATCAATATGATCTGAGACGTAGACGCATGCATCACCTGGCGACAGAGGCGTGGCAAACATAGCGTTAATTTGTTGATAAAACGCCTGCTTTAACTGCCTTGCCCCGTTAAGCACCAAGTTAACAGGAATGTCGACACGGGCATGCACATGGCCCACTTTTTCCTGCTGTTCTACCAGGGCGTAAAAATCGGCCTGCTCAACGGTAAACATTGCCTTCAGCCAGCGCCGCATAGACGGGTTTAAACGCTCCCGTACTTGGTCATTAGAGAGAAAAAGCGACGCGTGGGGGTCTTCCAGCATTACCCCATAAAAATGATCCGCAAAGCGGTCGCAGTGGTGCTCTACCAACGTTTCCACTGCTTGGCGCAGCAATATTGGCGTGCGCTCTAAAAGCACTTGCCATTCGGCGGCGAGCTGATGTTTATCTTTGTAGCGCATTGCGCACCCAATTATTATTAAGAAGACGGGTCATCTTACACGCAAAATAATAGTGCCAATGCGTACTCAGCTCAGGTTTTTCATAATAAGTCCGCCATTGACTTGAGTGAGGCGCGATTGTGAATCAGACAACGCTGTGAATAAGATAATGGCGGACGTCAGTGAAACCAGCTGTGGATAACTTAGACGGTCAAATGTTGCTTGATCAGTTCATTGGAAAGCTCAGCAATCTCGCCTTTGGCGACCGGTCGGCCGCGATCCATAATCACAAAGCGGTCGGCGTACTTGCGGGCAAAGGGCAGCTTCTGCTCGACCAGCAGTACCGTTAAGCCATCTTCCTTGATCAGTTGGCGAATGACCTGACCGATTTGCGCCACAATATTGGGCTGAATGCCTTCTCCTGGCTCATCCAAAATCAGCAGTTTGGGCTCTATCACCAGCGCACGGCCAATGGCGAGTTGCTGCTGTTGCCCACCGGACAAATCACCGCCACGGCGATGCTTCATCTCTTTTAAAACAGGGAACAGTTCATAGATACGCTCGGGGATTTTTTTCAGCCCATCACTGCGCGCTGCCAAGCCAGTGCGTAGATTTTCTTCCACGGTGAGCAGCGGAAAAATCTGCCGCCCCTGGGGGACAAAACCAATGCCCAAACGGGAACGTGCCTCAACGGCTTTCTTCGTCAGTTCAACCTGACCTTCTTTACCGTTGTGATAGCGTAGCTGGCCACTCTTTACGGCCACTTCGCCCATAATGGCTTTCATTAAGGTGGTCTTACCCACCCCGTTGCGGCCCATCACGCAGGTGCACTGGCCTTCAGGCACGTCGAGATCTAAGTCCCACAAGGTGTGACTTTCCCCGTAAAACTGGTTGAGCTTTTCAATCGCCAGCATTAGGCAGCCTCCTCGTCGTCTGCACCCAGATACACCTCAACCACTTTCGGGTCGCTGGATACCTGATCCATACTGCCTTCCGCCAGCACGCTGCCTTGGTGCAACACGGTCACTTTGCGGGCAATAGAACGTACAAAGCCCATGTCATGCTCTACCACGACAACCGACTGCTTACCCGCTAGGCCCGTCAGCAACTCAGCGGTGCGCTCCATCTCCTGCTCCGTCATCCCAGCAACGGGTTCATCTACCAGCAGCAGGCGCGGGCGTTGCATTAACAGCATGCCAATTTCCAGCCACTGTTTTTGGCCGTGGGAAAGAATCCCTGCCGGCTGGTAGCGCAGTTCGGTCAAGCCGATCGTTTCCAGCACGTCATCAATGCGGTCTTTAATCTCACCGGTCATGCGGGCGGTCAGGGTTGGCAGAATGCGCTTGTCGGCGGCCATCGCCAGCTCCAGGTTTTCGAACACGCTCAGCGCTTCAAATACCGTGGGCTTTTGGAACTTACGGCCAATCCCCAAGCTGGCGATATCCGGTTCATTCATTTGCAGTAAATTATGGCGGCTGCCAAACCACACGCTGCCTTCGTTAGGGCGCGTTTTGCCGGTAATGATATCCATCATGGTGGTTTTACCGGCCCCGTTGGGGCCGATAATGCAGCGCAGTTCACCGTCATCAATGGTCAGGTTTAAGTTGTTGATTGCCTTGAAGCCATCGAAGCTCACCGAGACATCTTCCATATACAGAATCGGGCCATGACGCACATCTACCGGTGAGGCCTGAGGGGCCATAAAATCAAACACCCGATCCCGCGTGGTTAGCGATTGCAACAAGCTCATGCGGTAGCCTCCTTCGGCAAGGTATCGGCTTTTTTGCGACGTTTTAGGTGGAGCAACAACCCCGCCACGCCTTTGGGTAGAAACACGGTGACCAAGACAAACATCGCGCCCAGGGCAAATAGCCATGCATCGGGCATCACGCCAGTGAAAATTGTTTTGGCGTAGTTGACTAAGATCGCCCCGATGACCGCGCCATACAGCGTGGCACGGCCACCCAGCGCCACCCACAGCACAATTTCAATCGAGAAAATCGGCGAGAACTCGCTGGGATTGATAATTCCCACTTGAGGGACATAAAGCGCGCCAGCCAAGCCTGCCAGCATGGCGGAAACCACGAACACAAACAGCTGGAAGCGTTCGACCCGATAGCCAATAAACCGCGTGCGGGCTTCGGCGTCCCGGGTTGCCACACACACCCGACCTAGCTTGCTGGTAACAATCGCCCGACACAGGATATAACCCAGTGCCAACGCAACGCCGGTGGCAATAAACAGCCCTAAGCGAGTGTCGTTACTGCGCAGGTTGAAGCCCAGCAGCTCGCGGAAATCAGTCAGCCCGTTGTTGCCACCAAAGCCCATCTCATTGCGGAAGAATGCCAGCATCAGGGCAAAGGTCAGCGCCTGGGTAATAATCGACAGATACACTCCAGTGACCCGTGAACGAAACGCCAAAAAGCCGAATACCAGTGCCAATAACCCGGGGGCTAACAGCACCATGGCAAACGCAAACCAGGCCATATCAAAACCGAGCCAGTACCAGGGCAGGCTGTCCCAACTGAGAAACACCATAAAATCCGGTAGTACCGGGTCGCCATAAGTACCGCGGTCACCGATTTGGCGCATCAGGTACATGCCCATGGCGTAACCGCCAATGGCAAAAAACGCCCCGTGGCCCAAGCTCAAAATGCCCAAATAGCCCCATACCAAATCCACCGCCACTGCCAGCAGCGCGTAGCTTAAGTACTTGCCGAACAGGTTCACGGTGTAAGCATTGACGTGCAGCGGGTGGCCTTGGGGCACCGCTAAATGCAGTACCGTGACTAGCAGCAGTGCGGCAAACAGCACCCCAAGAAAGATCTGCGTAGCCCGTTCGCCAAACGGGCGGGTTAGCCAAAACTGGCTTGAAGATGAGTGCGTCATCATAGGTTAGCCCTCCGCAGCCCGGCCCTTCTGCGGGAAGAGTCCACGCGGGCGTTTTTGAATAAACAGAATGATAAATACCAGCACGATAATTTTGGCCAGCACGGCGCCTGCCCAGGGCTCCAACACTTGGTTGATAATGCCCAGGGAAAGCCCGGCCACCAACGTGCCCCACAGGTTACCTACGCCGCCAAACACCACCACCATGAACGAATCAATAATGTAGTTCTGGCCCAGGTTGGGGCCGACGTTAGTAAGCTGTGATAACGCAACGCCTGCCAAACCTGCGACGCCAGACCCTAACGCGAAGGTCATAATATCGACCCGCGTGGCGCGGATGCCCATGGAACGCGCCATGGCACGGTTTTGGGTCACTGCGCGTACTTCAAGCCCCAGGCGCGTGCGGCGCATAATCAGCATCAGCACGGCAAACACCACTAGTGCAAAACCAAGTACAAACATACGGTTAAGGGTCAGCGACAGGGCGTCGTTAATCACTAATGAACCGCTCATCCATTCTGGCGTTATAACCGTACGGTTTAGCGGTGAAATCACCGTGCGCACCAGTTGCTGTAAAATCAGGCTGATACCGAACGTCGCCAGCAAGGTTTCCAACGGGCGGCCTTTCAGGAACTGAATGACGCCTCGCTCAATGGCAATGCCCACAAGGGCGGCCACCATAAAGCCTGCGGGAATCGACAGAATTAGCGCCAGCCCCGGCTGGCCGGGCAAGAGCTGCTGCATCATCCAGGTGGTATAAGCGCCCAGCATGATCAGCTCGCCGTGGGCCATATTGATAACACCCATCACGCCGAAGGTAATCGCTAGGCCAATCGCTGCCAGCACCAACACCGAGCCAAGCGAAAGCCCGAAGTAGAGCGTTTCTAAACCACGATTAATTTTGAGATTCTGCTCAATGCTGATCAGCGCTTCATTGGCGGCATCGGCAATAATAGGGTCATCGCTATTAGCTGCCCGGCTAAGTGCGACTCGAACACGTGGATGCAAACTGCCTCGCAGCGTTTCAACGCCTTCAAGCTCGCCGCTTTCGACTTGGTAAATAGCTAACGCTTGGGTAAGTCTGCGCGTTACCTGAGCATCTTCTTCCTCAACGATCAGTTCACTGAGCGGTTCGGCCAGCTCTTCATCGACCTCACCCAATAGTCGGCTGGCTGAAGTACGACGGCGCTCAACATTTGGCGAATACAAATCCACTACGGCAATAGCGCTACGTAACTGATTACGCAGTGCATTGTTAATGCCAATACGATCTAAGTCACGCCGAGACATTTCACCAAGTGGTTCGCCGGTTAAAGCATCCGCAACAGGCCAGTCGCGACCTTGATTATCGAGCACCACCACAAAACGGCCGCCGTCAGTGCGCTGCAAGCGTCCATCCAACAATGACTGCAGCCAATCACGCGCGCGCTCGTCATCGCTTTGCAAAATAGCGATAATCGCTTCGCCTTTGGCTGGATAAGAACGCACATCTAGCGCTTCTAGTAGCTCAAGTGCCGCTGCGTCATCAGCCTCAGCGGTGCCGCTTGTTTGTGCCTGGGCGGTAACTGTGACGCTTAACAACAGCAGGCACAGCAACCCTAAGGAAAGGAAACGCCTCATGGGGTTCTTCCTTTGGTTATATTAGAAACAGTGATCTAAAAAAGGGAGGTAGCGTGCTCCCCCACCACTCAGCGTTTAACCAAGCAGCGAGGGATCATCATTTACTCAGCGAGGGCCGCTTCGGCTTCTTCTGCTGCGGTGCTACCACCACATGAGCCGTTCACCACGTTGAAGTTGCCGCACTCCATGGGCTTGCGCCAATCGGCAATCAAATCACGTGAGCCAGGCAAGTAGTCAGACCATGCATCGCCCGCCACAGTAGAGGGGGTTTGCCAGACGATATCGAACTGGCCGTTGTCCTGAATTTCACCAATCAGTACCGGCTTGGTGATGTGATGGTTGGGCATCATGGCCGCATAACCACCGGAAAGGTTAGGTACGGTGACACCGATAATGGCGTCTTTCACCGCATCGACATCGGTAGTGCCCGCTTTGCGCACCGCTTCGGCCCACATATTGAAGCCAATGTAGTGCGCTTCCATGGGGTCGTTGGTAACCGCCATATCATCGCCAGTGTACTCAATCCAGGCGTCGATAAAGTCGTAGTTGTCATCAGTATCGACGCTCATAAAGTAGTTCCAGGCCGCCAAGTGGCCGACCAGCGGCCCAGTATCAATGCCGGTGAGTTCTTGCTCGCCCACTGAGAAGGCAATGACTGGAATATCGGCAGCATCAATACCTTGGTTAGAAAGCTCGGTGTAAAACGGCACATTGGCGTCGCCGTTAATCGTTGAGATAACAGCCGTGGGTTTACCCTCTTCACCAAAGCGGCGTATTTCTGCCACGATATTCTGCCAATCTGAATGACCGAACGGCGTGTAGTTGATCATGATGTCCTCATCAGCGATGCCATGCTCATCTTTGAGGAAAGCTTCGAGGATACGGTTGGTGGTACGCGGATAGACGTAATCGGTACCCACCAGTGCAAAGCGCTCGATACCCACTTGATTGATCAGGTACTCAACCGCGGGAATTGCCTGCTGGTTAGGCGCGGCACCGGTATAAAAGACGTTTTCAGAGGACTCTTCACCTTCATACTGCACCGGGTAGAACAACAGGCCGTTAAGCTCTTCCACAACCGGCAGTACTGCCTTGCGGGAAACGGAGGTCCAGTTGCCGAAGATCACGTCGACTTCTTCTTGCGCCAGCAGCTCTCTAGCGCGCTCGGCAAATAGTGGCCAGTTAGAGGCGGGGTCGACAACGACCGCTTCAAGTTGGCGGCCCAGCAAACCACCCGCATCGTTCTGCTGCTCAATGAGCATCTCAACGGTGTCTTTGAGAACGGTCTCGCTGATCGCCATGGTGCCTGAAAGCGAGTGAAGGATACCGACCTTGATCGGATCGTCATCTTGGGCGATGGCCTGTGCACTGGCTCCCATGACGGCGGCAGTCATTAAGGCAGTAGCGAAACGGCCAACGGTACGAGGGTGTGTCTTGCGCTGCAATGTGGTCACTTGAACCTCCTTGCGCCCCTTATGACGGGGCTCGTTATTTGAGCTTCGCGGCCAAGGCTTCCCGTTATGTAACGTGGGTACGGACATTGCGGGGCTTGGTGCATCCACTAGCTATTAGCTTTTGCAAGGTTTGCGCCACACCAGAAGAAGAAACATTAAAAAACTTAAAATCAGAAGGTTAGCTTTAAAAAAAGCAGCCCCACTTTCACACACCGCACTATCGTGGCGCGCTAGCGCCCAAAAAATGCACGCTGTTTATGCACCACAACGGCACCTCGCACCAATAGTGCGCTTTCTGCTTTCCAGGCCTATTTATCTAACCAATTTCTTTCACAAAAAAAGCGCCCTAGGAAACCCTAGGGCGCTTTACGCTCATACTTGTGTTCTATTCAGCGGTAGGCAAACGCTTCGTGCGGCGCTTTTTCAGCAGCGGTAAACCAAGCGACAGCACAGCAATCACCAGTAACGACAGAGAAATCGGCTTGTCGATAAAGGTCATCCAATCACCACCGGAGATCTGCAGCGCGCGGCGCATAGACTCTTCCATGATGTTGCCTAGAATCAGCGCCAGAATCAGCGGTGCGGCGGGGAAACCAAACAAGCGCATCCCTAGGCCAACCAGGCCAAAACCCAGCAGCAGCAATAGGTCGAACACGCTGAAGCTCATGCCGTAAACACCGATCATGCAGAAGATCAAAATCAGTGATAGCAGCAACGGCTTGGGCAGATCGAGAATTTTGGCGATCAGCGGAATCAGCGGCAGGTTAAGTACCAGTAGGAAGATATTGCCGATGTACATACTGGCAACCACGCCCCAGAACACATCCGGGCGCTGCTCAAGCATCATCGGGCCAGGATTAACCCCCATCACCAGCAGTGCGCCAAGTAGTACGGCGGTGGTGCCCGAACCCGGCACACCCAAGGTTAACAGCGGTACAAACGAACCGGTACACGCCGCATTATTCGCCGCTTCCGGCGCTGCAACGCCCTTGATGTTGCCTTTACCAAACGTATCGCCATCTTTGGCAATGCGTTTTTCCATGCTGTAGCCAAGAAACGAGCCAATGGTCGCCCCGGCGCCCGGCAGTACGCCAGTAAAGAAGCCCAATACTGAACTGCGGCTAACCGGACCAGCAATCTGCTTCACTTCACTGCGGGTCAACTTCAACGAACCAATGGCATTACGAGGCGCTTCTTTACCACCGCCACCGCGCAGTAACATGTAAAACACTTCGGCTAACGCGAAGATACCCAGCGCGACGACCAGAAAGTCGACTCCGTCGAGCAGGTGAATAGAACCAAAGGTAAAGCGCTCGGTGCCGGTTTGCATATCAATCCCAATGATCGAGATCATTACCCCGATAACGGCGGCAATTAAGCCTTTGACCAGCGACTTATCGGATAACGACACAACCGCCGTTAAACCCAGCACCATCAGTGCGAAGTATTCAGCAGGACCAAAGCTCACCGCCACTTTGGAGAGCAGTGGCGCAATCAACATCAGGAAAACAACAGAGATGGTGCCGCCAACGAAGGAGGAGTAAGCGGCAATGGCTAGCGCTTTACCTGCCAACCCTTGCTTGGCCATCGGGTAGCCGTCAAAAGAGGTCGCTACCGTTCCCGCCACACCAGGGGCGTTAAGCAAAATAGACGAGGTGGAGCCGCCAAAAATAGCGCCGTAATACACCCCAGCCATCAAGATCAACCCTGAAGAAGGCTCCATAGCAAAGGTAATCGGAATCATCAGCGCCAGCGCGCTGATCGGCCCAAGGCCGGGCAACATGCCAATAATGGTGCCAGCAAAGACGCCAGCAAAGACGTAAGCGATATTGATAGGCTCAAGCGCGATGCCAAAGCCATACATTAGATTGTTAAAGGCATCCATGGGAGTGTCTCTCTTTTAAACCCGCTAACAGTGGGCAAGCGCGGCTTGGTTAAAACGGCAGCACGCCAGTGGGTAGGTAAACATCCATTACCCGCGTCATGGTCAGATACAGCGCCAACACCACCCCAAGCGATGTTGCCAGATTGACCCCATGGCGACGGTAGCCGTAGTAGGCGGTTAGGCCAACACACAGCAGCGTCGAAGCCAGCACAAAGCCCAGCGGCACGAGTAAGAATGCGTAGGCAGCAATGGCGATGGCGGTCACGATCACGCGTGCCCAAGGCGTTAGCAGCAGAGGCCCCTGGGTTTCGGTTTGATCAATCTGATCGGCACCCGCAACAGGGCCGGGACGCTCAAAAAACAAGCACGCCGACAGCAACAACAAGGAGACACCTAACACTTTTGGAAACATGTCAGAATCCACCGGGCGGGGCAGCGGAAAGTTGGGAATTTGCCAGGCCATTGCCAGATAGGCAGCCGCCACTAACGCCAACACAAGCGCTAGCCATTGGTTGGTATTGAATCGAGTCATGGGAAAGCTCTCCGAAGACGTCGTTGCTATTCAGCACGACCCTTGCGGTATCAGACGGAAGATCCCGGTGGCAAGCTGCCACCGGGGGGCCTCTGGGGCGTGCGCTTACTAACGCATCAGGCCCAGATCGGTCAATACGCTGCTGAACTGCTCTTGCTGCTCATCCAGGAAAGTAGCGAAAGCGTCGCTATCCTGGTAGGCATCAATCCAGCCCAACTGATCACTTGCTTCGCGCCATGCGTCAGTTTCGAGCATTTCAGCGAAGAGCGTTTCGTAGTATTCAACCGCCTCTTCAGGCATTTCGGGCGCGCCCATTACGCCACGCCAAATATCGAAGGTGTAGTCGTAACCCTGCTCTTGGTAAGTGGGAACGTCGGCCAAGCCGCCACCCAGACGCTCTTCAGAAGAGACGCCCAACGCGCGCAGCTGGCTACCTTCGCCAAGCTGGCCAACCGCTTCACCGGCACCGCCAACCACTGCTTCGATATGGCCACCCATCAGATTGGTCATGGCGTCGCCACCGCCCGAGAAGGGGATGTAGTTGACCGTGGAGGCTTCCATACCCGCCGCAGAGGCAAGACCAGCAACCGAGATGTGGTCCATCGAGCCCGGCGCACTACCACCGCCCACGCTTAAGCTAGGGTTCTCTTTGAGCGCTGTAAAAAGATCATCCAGGTTTTGATACTCGGAGTCTGCAGCGACCAAAATAATCGAATAGTCGGTATTGATGCGCGCAATCGGGGTGAAATCGGTGTGGTCGTAACGTGATGCACCTGCCAGCGGCACTAAAATCATCGGCGGACTGGTAGCAAAAAGTTTATGCGGATTGCCGTTATCACGGGCTACCTGAGCCCAAGCAACTGCACCGCCGCCGCCAGGCACGTTAATGGCGGCAAAGCTTTCGTCGGCCAGCTCTTCTTGCTGAATAACGCGGGACATGGTGCGCACTAGCGTATCCCAACCGCCACCTGGGTTGGCCGGGGCAACAAATTCAATCGAGCGACTCGGTGTCCACTCTTGGGCGCTGGCGGACGTCGTCATGGCGAGGGCAGCCATCGGTAAGGCAAGCACGGCAAAGCGCTTAAGGGGAAGCATGGTCATGGGCGTTCTCCACATTAGCTATATTGTTATAAATGGTTGTTGTCTACGTATCTTTGTGTGGTTACACCCTTCACATTAGAAGACCGCCACTCCTAGCGACAAGCTTATGACCATTAATGGCAAAAAGTGCTTTGTGTGCGTTTTGTTCATTTTGTTCACGGCCTGTTTATAAAGGCTCGTTTACAGTGATTCCAGCCATGTTGAGGAAGATTCCAGCAGCCGATAACGCCGCTCGGGTCGGCCGACATCGCCGTAACCAATTTCTGCGTTAACCGCTTGTTCAGCCACTAAAAACTCCAAATAACGCCGCGCTGTCGAGCGGCTTGCCCCCATCACCTGCGCCACCTGCATCGCCGTCTGGGAATCACATTCGGCTGCCAGCGAATCCACCACACGGCGCAGGGTCAGGCGGTCAATCCCCTTAGGTAACGTGCGTGCAGCTACCCGCTGAGGTTCTCCTGGCTGCAGGCGAGCAAGCACATGGTCCAGTTCGTCTTGACTCATTTCAGCCCGATTAGCCAACGCCTCTCGCTCGCGGCGAAAACGCGTCAGCATTTGTGTCATGCGCGTCGCCTCAATCGGTTTAATCAAATAATCAAATACCCCGCCACGCAACGCTTCGCTGATGGTTTCTACTTCGCGGGCAGCTGTCACCATGACGATATCCACATGCACATAGTCGCGGCGAATGGCCCATAAAAGCTCCAGGCCTTCCACATCAGGCAAGTAAGCATCTAATAAGATTAGTTGAATAGCCTCAGCATGCTGGGCCATTAGCGCCTTTGCCTCACTGCCGTTGCGCGCCATATCCACTACATAAAAACCGTCACTCTGCTCAATAAAGGCCTTGTGGATATCAGCAATGCGAAAATCGTCTTCGACGACCAAAATGCCGTATTGCGTCGTAGACATAGTCATTCCTCTTACTGGCGTCGTT
Source organism: Halomonas sp. TD01 (assembly GCF_923868895.1). GTDB lineage: Bacteria > Pseudomonadota > Gammaproteobacteria > Pseudomonadales > Halomonadaceae > Vreelandella. The sequence goes on along the minus strand of NZ_OV350343.1, from coordinate 1,400,766 downwards.
ATTATGATTTAAGTCGTCGTGGCTACTTGATCGCAAAGCGAACGATCCAGCACGGCAATAAAGCACGCACCGCCTAATTCGCTCTCTTCTAATGTCACCTCGCCGCCGTGCTGACGGCACAGCCGGGCGACCAGCGCTAAACCAATGCCACGATGTTTACCGGTTTTGGTCGAAAACCCTTCTTGAAAGATCGATTCCGCATGCTCGCCGGGTACGCCAGAGCCGTTATCCTCTACCTCAATCAACAGCTGCTCCCCCAGATCCGTAAAAAATAGGCGGACTTTCGGGGTATCGCTGTTTGGGCCATTCAGCGCTGCATGGCAGGCATTATCTAATAAGTTGCCCACCACGCTCATCATCACCTCTTGCCCGGTAACCGTCAGCGGGCAGGAAAGCGAGCTCTGCTCATCAATTTCCAGTGCCACCCCCAGCTCCCGGGCACGGGTCAATTTACCCAGCAATGTGCCACTGAGTACCGCATCAGCCACGTGGCGCATTAAAAAGCTCATTTGCGCCTGAGCACGTTCGGTTTCGTGATGAATCAGCGCTAGCGCCTCGTCAGCCCGGTTAAGCTGCAAGAGCCCAGAAATGGTGTAAAGTTTGTTGGAAAACTCGTGAGCCTGGGCACGTAACATATCCACATCACGGCTTGCCTGGGTAAGTGCCTGGGAAAGATCAATAATTTCACGGCGACTACGAAACGTAGCAACGGCACCTTCAATCTCGCCTTCATGCAGAATGGGCACACGGTTGGCCACTACCGGATGGTCACCCAGCCACATTTCCTGGTCAAACTCCTGCTCGCCGTGCTTTAGCACCTCTATTAACCGCGAGTTGGGCACCACCTCACGAATCGGCTGCCCCAGTAATACCTGTTCATCCGATAACCCTAGAAAGCGTCGCGCCTGCTGATTGACCAAGGTGATCTGGCCATCGCGGTTAACCGCCAAGATGCCTTCGTGGATGGATTGCAAGATGGCCTCTTTTTCCATGGCCAAGCGGGCTATTTCATAAGGCTCTAAACCAAGAATGACCTTTTTAAGATGCTGCGAGAGCCAATACGCCCCAGCAAATCCCAGCAAAATCATCAGCGCTACCAGCGCCCACCCCAAGCTGGTATAGCGAGCCACATCCATATCAACCCGCTCCAGCATGAAGCCCACCGAAACCACCCCGATGATGTTGCCCTCTTCATCCCAGATGGGCGCTTTGCCCCGCATGGCGGTTCCTAGCGTTCCAGTGGCTTCCGATACGTATGACTGTCCGTGGATCAGCGCTAGGTCATTATCGCCACCCACCATTGGCTGTCCAATCCGCTCAGGCACTGGGTGCGAGTAGCGAATCGACTGAGCATTACCGACCACAACGTAGCGGGCACCAGTCTCGTGGCGAACTCGCTCAGCAAGCGGCTGAATAGTCAGCGAGGGGTTAGGTGTCGAGAAAGCATTAACAATTTGCGGCATGCCTGCCACGGTCTTGGCCACTGCCAGCGCCCGCTCGCCCATTTGATGGGTAATAATTTCTGCTTTTCGGTGATTCAGGTAGGTACCCTGCGCCAACAACATACCCGCCAATAGCAGGCCAACTAGCAACATGACCTGCAGGCGAAAACTTCGCTTGTACCAGCGACGCTTGGCGCGAGTGCGGCGCCAGCGCTGTAATTCAGCCAACGTACGAGGGCGTGGGGCGGTCATAAAGGAACTCACTAGACGCAACAGCGTCATTATGGCATGCAGCGCCAAGCGGCGTTAGCCGTTGCGTTTTTTCAATTGTTTGCTTATTTAGCAGCTACTGTTTTTGTTTTTATCGATATACTCACCACTTTTTAAGCGTGCATGACGACCTTTCATCCTGCAACATCCCGCCTCTCACAATGACCGATACTCACGGAGGAGTTACGTGTTGAGCTTATTAAGAAATGTTTTGCTGACTAGCTTGTCGCTATGGGCAACCTCCGCCGCCGCTTATCCGTTTTACGCCCCACCACCGCCACAAGATGATACGCCTGTGTTCAGTGGCGATGCCGAGCTTGGCTTTACCCATCTTTCCGGCAACACCAATAGCCAAACGTTGATTGGAAAGACACGACTGACGTGGCTAACGGGAGACTTCACTCACTCGCTGCGCGGTGAAGTGCGCAATGTGAGCAAGAACGGAGAAACCAGTGCAGAACAATATTTAGTGGCAGGGAGAGAGCGCTTTGACTTTAGCGGGCCCCACTACCTGTTTGGCTTTGCCCGCTGGGAAAAAGACCGCTTTGCTGGCTACGATCAGCAGCTTTCCGCCATTGGTGGTTATGGGCGTCAGCTGCTAACCGGCGAGCGGCATTCACTTTCGTTAGAAGCGGGGCCTGGATATCGAAATGACCGACTGCGCGACGCCGATAATGAACAATTGGCTGTTGCTTATACGGCACTCGACTATCGATTTGGTTTTTCGGATTACGCTGATATCGCTCAGGAAATGTCGGTGGAATATACCCGCAAGAACACCACAGCGCGTTCATTAACGGCACTGACGGCTCGACTTAATTCACGTCTTTCGCTGCGCCTTTCCCATGAAATCAAGCACAACTCGCAGCCGCCTGATGATGCCAATGAACGCACTGACAGCACTACCAGCGCGTCACTGCTATATCACTGGTGACACGCCATTGCTTACTTTATCAGCAACACTTTAATTTATTCACAATAATTATCAGGTAGTTAGCTTATTTTTCAGCCAATTACGGCAATTGCTAACCGGTTCACAATGGTGCATCACCAGCGCTCCTCGCACCATTTTCATGCAATTTTTCTTTCATCATTAGACCTTGGTCTATATTCGAGATATAATATTTTCAGTTTCCTGTCCTCGCGCCATTCCTTGAATGGCGCTTTTTTTTGTTTTGAAAACCGAGCGCATTTGAGCGTTAAGCCTGCTCACGCACGGTTTTGTTAAGCTCAATGGCCCCGCTTACCCAATCCCCATCAAACATAGGTGTTCTTAATGAACCAACCTGTCCACACCAGCGAGGGTTCTTCGCGGTTTTCCCTCGGCGACCCCATCGTACTGGTGCTTAGCATCGGTTTTATTGTGGCGTTTCTTGCCCTCTCCTTTTACGACATTGATCTTGTCGCCAACTCAATTAGTGCTGGCTTTGCCTGGACTGCCCTAGTGCTAGGCAGCTACTTTCAGTTGCTACTGTTACTGACCTTTTTTATTGCCATTGGCTTGGCAGTTACGCCAGCGGCAAAAGCCAAGATTGGCAATCTCGATACTCCAGAGATGAGCACATTCAAGTGGTTATCGATCATTCTGTGCACATTACTCGCAGGTGGTGGCGTCTTCTTTGCCGCCGGAGAGCCGATATATCACTTCGTAGTAACGCCACCTGCCTTTGACACCGAAGCAGGCACCGCCGAAGCCGTTTCAAGCGCCCTTGCCCAGTCGTTTATGCACTGGGGCTTTCTAGCCTGGGCGGTGCTTGGCTCACTGACCGCTGTAGTGCTCGCCCATGCCCACTATGTAAAAGGTCAGCCGTTACAGCCACGCACGCTGCTTTACCCCATTTTTGGCGAGCGCCTCATGCGCGGCCCGCTAGGTGGCTTGGTAGATGCCTGCTGCGTAATTGCACTGGTAGCAGGTACCGTCGGCCCCATTGGGTTTCTGGCTACTCAGGTCAGCTTTGGCTTGCATGAGCTGTTCGGCCTCCCCGAGGGCTACCCAGGGCAGCTCATTATCCTGGCGGTACTCGGCTGCATTTACGTGCTTTCTTCCATGAGCGGTGTTCATAGAGGCATTCAACTACTTAGTCGCTTTAACGTACTGCTGGCACTTGCCATTGGCGCGGTGATTGTTGTGTTTGGCCCCACGCTGTTTTTGGTCAACACCTATGTGTCAAGCATGGGCGCTTACATGAGTGAGTTCTTCACCATGGCAACTATGACCGCCGACACCGCCCCCGCCTGGTGGATGCAGTGGTGGACCGTCTTTTTCTTTGCTTGGTTTATTGGCTATGCACCGCTGATGGCAATTTTCGTGGCGCGTATTTCACGTGGGCGTAGTATTCGCGAGATGATTCTTGCCGTGGCAGTACTCGCCCCCATTGCTACCACCGTCTGGTTTACCCTGCTTGGCGGCTCGGGCATTTACTACCAGCTCACCGGCGTAATCGACCTGACAGAAGCGCTGAATAATTTCCAGTTTGATGTGGCGACGCTCACCGTGGCCCAGGCGCTCCCCGGAGGCACGTGGATGGCACTGGCAATTTTGTTACTGACTACGATTTTTGTGGCCACCACCGGTGATTCGATGAGTTACGCCATTGCGGTAGTGGGTGCGGGCCATGATGACCCGAGCCCTTACGTGAGTGCTTTTTGGGGGATTGCCATGGCGCTAATGGCAGCGGTGCTGCTTTACATGGGCGCTGGGCAGATTGGCGCTTTGCAGCAATTTATCGTGATTACCGCAATTCCCGTTTCACTAATTTTGCTACCATCGCTGTGGAATGGCCCGCAAGCAGCCTATGCCATGGCGCGTGAACAAGGCATTATCGAGTAACGGTTTTTATCATAACCCTTCCAGCAGGCGTAGAATCATCTGCGGCTGCTGGTTGGCCTGAGCCAAAATCGCAATGCCTGCTTGCTGCAGAATTTGCGCTCGAATTAGATTGGAAACTTCACGGGCATAATCAGCGTCTTGAATACGCGACTGAGCAGCAGACGTGTTGATAATGTTGGTATTGAGGCCATCAATCACACTTTCGAAGCGATTTTGCACCGCGCCTAAATAGCTCCGCTGGCGATCCACCTGTTTGATAGCATCATCCATCGCCTTCAGCGGGCTTTCTGTTGCACTGCCATTATCTAAAACACTAAAGTTTTCCAGCCCCAGTGCCTGTCTATTCATGGCTGCAAAGCGCACCGCAATGCTATCGCCATCGTTAGCACCCACCTGAATATTTACCGACTTGGTACTATCAAACAACTTGATGCCGTTGAAGTTGCTCTGCTCGGCAATACGATCAATTTCTTCTAGGCGCTGATCAATCTCGTCTTGAATTGAAACAAGGTCATCAGAAGAGTTAGTGCCGTTAGCTGCTTGCACACTCAGTTCACGAATACGCTGCAAGTTATCGTTAATTTGGTCTAGCGAGCCTTCCGCTGTTTGCGCCATGGAAATACCATCGTTGGTATTGCGAATGGCTTGCTCCATACCACGCAGCTGAGCACTCATACGGTTGGCAATCGCCTGACCTGCAGGATCATCCTTGGCACTGTTGATGCGTAGCCCAGATGACAGGCGCTCCATAGCCGTCTGCATGGCTTGCTGGCTGCCACGCAGATTGTTCTGCACGATAAGAGACATCAGATTCGTGTTTAGGCTAAGCAACGCGCGCCTCCGTGGAAGGTCAGCCCGCCCAAAGATGGAGGACTACTTTTCTTATTATCGGCCACTAAGCAAAAATCATGAATATTCTCGTTGTTTAAGTGAACGGCAACTGGCTGTGAGCACTTCATCTACCGGACGACGCACGTAACTATGTTGGTAGTACCCCTCGTCGATGATTTCACCGTCCCACGCCACAATATCCAAGTCCATGGTTCTCGGTCCTGATTTGATGGGGCCACGTACACGCCCCAGGCGGTTTTCTACATCTTTTAAGTAGGCGCGGAAAGCGTCGTGATCAAGCGTTGTTCGCACCAGTAACGCCGCATTAAGAAAATCTGGCTGGTGTTGATAGCCAACCGGGGCTGTGCGAATCGCCTCTGAGCTTGCTATCAGCTCACATTCACTGCGCAAAATGGTCAGTGCTTCGTGAAAGTGATGTTCCGGCTCAATATTGGTACCGAGAGAGATTAAGCATTCATGGTAGGCCGTATCGGGCGTAGTGTTTAACGACGAGAGTGGCATAGCTGCATCCTAATCTTAGAGGCCCTAAATCTTAGAAACCCTACTCTTAAAGGCATAACCCGAAGACGGTGGTCGAGTCACATTGATGATACGTAAGATTAGCTGGCCTGTTATTTTGTTCAAGTCCTGTACAAGACATTGACAAACGCTACGCTCACGCAGAAAGTCATGCTTAACGCTTAGTACGTTGAAAAGTTAATCCACTTTGGGGAATCTTGCATGAGTTCATCTGCTGCACTTGTCACTGGCGGCGCCACACGTTTGGGGCGTTATTTCGCCGAAGCCCTGGCAGATAAAGGCTATGATATTGCCTTACACGTGAATAGCTCACGTGATGAAGCCGAAGACGTTGCTAAGACAATTCGCGCCAAAGGCCAGCGCTGCGAAATACTGCCGTGTAACTTTTTGAGCGACTCTCTTGAAGAGCTTGTGACAGCCGCCAAACAGCACTTCCCGAACCTAAATGTGCTGCTTAATAGCGCTTCTGCGTATGAGCCTGCTCCCATTGCAGACACCGACATGGCCATGCTGGAGACGCAATTTAGAGTCAATATGTTTACACCATTGCTGCTCACACGACACTTTGCAGACACCGTCGATAACGGCCAAGTTATTAACATCATTGACAATAAAGTGGCCTACCATCAATACCCTTATGCAGCATATTTACTGTCGAAAAAGAGCCTTGCGGACATGACGCGCATGGCAGCACTTGAGTTTGCACCACGGCTGCGTATTAACGGTATTGCTCCCGGCGTGGTACTGCCTGCCTCTCAACGCACCAGCGACTATATTCAATGGCGTATTGAAGGTATTCCCGTTAAACACCAGGGTAACCCCTCCCACCTTGTACAAGCTTTGCACTACTTATTAGACAATGGCTTTGTTGCTGGGCAAATTCTATTTGTCGATGGCGGCGAGTCGATCAACCTTGAAGGGCGTCATTCCGAAAACTATCCAGGCTAAAAGTAAAAGCCGTCTTTCGAACCTGTCTTCAAAAAACCCCTACGATATACGCTGCCGGCGCTTATTAAGAGCATCCGGCAGTCTTTTTGTGGCTCTCTGGTAAGCGCCGCACGATTTAACTAAAGGCCACATTTCACGTCTTCCATGGGCAGAAGGATTATCGGTAGACTCCTAAAAGTCGTCTGTTTTCAGCTGGCATACAACCCTTCGAGTCGACTATTCCAACAATAAAAAGGAATTTCTCATGGAAAAACTCGCGCAACGGCTGGGGCTTCGCACGGACCCTACTATTTTCTTTGCCTCTGCCGGATTAATGCTGCTATTTCTGGTGGCACTTATCGTTGCCCCAGAGGCTATCGGAAACGTTTTTGCCACTGGCCGCACCTGGGTGGTCACTAATCTGGGCTGGTTCTTTATCTTCGGGGTTAGTTTCTGGCTGGTTTTTTTGCTTTGGATAGCGTTGAGCCGTTACGGCAATATTCGCTTGGGCGGCGAAGACGACCGACCGGAATATGGCAACATTTCCTGGTTCACCATGCTGTTTGCTGGCGGTATCGGCACGGTATTGATGTTCTGGGGAGTCGCCGAACCAGTCTTTCACTTTGCTACCCCTCCCCACGGCGATATTGAGCCACACACGGTAGAAGCCGCCCGGGAGGCGATGGGCTTTTCGCTGTATCACTTGGGCTTGCATACCTGGACCATCTTCACCCTACCGGGGCTAGCCTTTGCCTACTTTATTTACCGTTACGACCTACCAGTACGTGTCAGCTCGGTGTTCTATCCGCTGCTCAAGGAGCGCATTTACGGGCCTATCGGTAAAACGATCGATATCTTTGCGGTGCTCGGAACGCTGTTTGGGGTGGCCGTTTCTATCGGGCTGGGCACTTCTCAGATTAATGCAGGGCTAAGCGAACTCTTTGGCATTGCTGATAGCGTGACCAGTAAAGTCGTTATCATCACCGTGCTAACGGCGGTCGCGGTAGCCTCCATTGCAGGGGGGTTGGATAAAGGCGTAAAGCTGCTTTCTAACGTCAATATCGGTCTGGCCGTAGGGCTGATGTTGTTTGTACTGTTTACCGGCTCTACCGTCTTTCTACTGCGCGGTATTATCGAAACGCTTGGCATTTATATTTCCAACATCGTGCCTCTGTCGTTTTGGAACGACACCTTAGCGCAATATACCCGGGAAGAAGGCAGTTGGGGCTGGCAGGGTAACTGGACAGTCTTCTACTGGGCCTGGACAGTGACATGGTCTCCCTTTATCGGCTTGTTTGTAGCACGCATTTCCAAGGGTCGTACCATCCGTGAGTTTGTCCTTGGTGTGCTGTTTGCGCCTTCTGTATTTACGCTAGTGTGGTTCGCCATTTTTGGCTGGTCGGCCATGGAAATCGATGGTATCGGTGCGGCCGCTCGCGAACAGCTGGGCGACCAAGCTGGCGTGATGACGGCCGCCGTCATGGATAGCGTGCCATTAGCGATGTTTGCGTTCTTCGAGCACTTCCCTGCTGCTACGCTGATCCAAGGACTTGCCGTCGTGATCGTGGCGATTTTCTTTGCCACTTCGTCGGACTCGGCTTCGTTGGTCATCGACCTACTGTGTACCGGCGACACGGAACCCGGCCCTATCCATCAGCGGGTATTCTGGGGAGTCTCGGAAGGTGCCGTTGCCGCCATGCTGATCATACTCGCAGGGGATGCGGGGTTAGTGGCGCTACAGCAAGTGATTACCGTCATTGGCCTACCGATTTTCATCATGGTATTTGCCATGGTGTTTTCGCTAATGAAGGCACTAATGAAGGAAAATATCAAGATTGTGCGGCCCCAGCAGGCTCCGAATCTGGATAACCTGTAAGCGGCTGCGACACGCTGCCTGCCACACAGTAGAGGTTGCGCACTAACAACAAAGCCGCCCAAAAGGGCGGCTTTGTCATCTAGTCAACCGTTTCAATGACCGGCATCCTAGCGCTTACACATCATCAACATCACCATGATCAGGCTTTAGGTGATCAGGCTCATGTGTGGACTGAACTGACTGGTTTGATGGCTGCTCGCTGTCCTGACGGATCTGCGACGTTTCCACCTTTTTACGCTCAGCAGTGGAATCCAACACACGCACATTAGCGGGTGGTGTTTTACCACCTTTTGTTTCACCGAAATAGAGCGTGGTATGCGGGAATGGAATCTCGATTCCTGCTGCATCAAAGCGCAACTTCACTAAACGGTTATAAGCACGCCCGACACCCCACTGATCGCCCGGCGTTGTTTTGATCACCACACGAATATTGACAGAGCTGTCGGCCAGCGCGGTAACGCCTGCAACCGTCAGGTCAGCCAGCAGTTTATGGCTGTGTTCTGCGCTCTCTTTCAGATCTTCGAACGCCAACTGCAGCTGCTCAATCGCCTCGTCAATGCTCTCGTTATAGCCAATACCGTATTCACCGACGTGGTTACCGTACTCACGCATATAGTTAGACACAGTATCAACGCTGGAGAACGGCACGATGTGGTAGGTGCCTGACAGATCGCGAATGCCTACTGAACGAATACTAAGCCGTTCAGCGGTACCAGTGACGCCGCCTACCGTCACCACATCACCGGTATTCATGGCATTTTCTACCTGAATAAAGACACCCGTAATTACATCCTGCACCAACTTTTGGGCACCAAAACCAATCGCCAAGCCCAGCACACCGGCACCAGCAATAAGCGGCCCGATATTAATGCCTATTTCCGATAATACGATCATGCCGGTAATCGTCACCATGGCAATCACTAAGGCGTTACGGAACAGACTCAGCAGCGTTTTAGCACGCGCAGAGGGTTCGCCATGCCCCGTTTCCGGGTTGAGCTTATGTTCGATCAAACTCGCTAGCCCCAGCCACACACCAAACGCAACGATCAGGATTATGGCGACGCTGGTAAGTTTCCCGACGAGGTTCGCGCCACGTTCAGAGGCATACCATGCCGCTAAGTTAAACACTCCCCAGGCATCCAGCACGACCATAATGACCGCTATTAATAACACGGTGCGCAGCACGCGTAAGGCATTGGGCACATAGCTATTTAAGCGCACTTCCAACATCGGTAGCTTACGACGCAGATCATCGGATAGCTGGATACGACGACCAATCGTTTGCGTAAGGAACGCCGAGATCAAAAGGCCGATGACCACGGCTGCCAATGTCTTCAATGTGGCAAACAGTACAAACGGCAATGCATCCCCAGGGCGTGTCAACGTAAGCACAAACACCATCAGGAAGTAGAGCAATGCGAATAAGTGCCAGGTTCGAGCAAACAGGTGCAGCGATACACGGCTGGCGGTCATCGTCGCTCGTGCTGCCATCTGGTCAAGATTATCACGCAGGCGTACGCGGTTTTTAAGCACGACACCTACCGCGTAGATGAAGGCCAACAGCATAATAAAGGTGCCGACTGCTTGGCCCAAGGTTGCCGCAATATAGAAATTAACCAGTGGCACGACCACCATCAAGCCATAGCCAACCATGCCAATTAAACGCGCTAACCAACGATTCCAGTAGGAAGCCTCTTTTGCTGAAATAGGTAACAAGCGCAGCCCTTCGTAGCGGGAAGAGAACAGCATACGCACACCGGCTTTCAACAGTTCAATAACCAAGAAAGCGTTCAGGAATAGCGAGGCACGAGTAGAGAGTTCACCTGTTTCGCCAATCGCAAACGTCGCTAACAAGTTCCCGCCCACGTAGGCAAAAGCGACCAACAACACATCTACGACGGCAGCAATAGCGACACACAACACCAAACGCAGCACGGGCGTTAAACCACTGCCCTGTTGAGACCAGCCACTGATTTTAGTGAATAACGGTTTAGCCAAACGACGGGAAAGTAAAAATATCGCGAACGTCGCAACAATCACGATACCTAGATTAATTGCCGCACTAACAAACGCGGCCATGTCGAAGGTACCCGCCCCTTGACCGGTAAACAGGCCACCTACAACGGACACCGCCTGCTCTATCTGGCCGCCAACATCCCCCACTACGCGGCTGGTTAGCTCTGCAAGCTGTCGAGGCAGTGATACATCCTCGGGAGCAAGGTCGCTACCTTGGGCGGCGGCCACCGGTGATAGCTCACTGGTCAGCTCGTTGGGTAACACTGACGCCTGGTTTCGCAACAGCTCAATTAGCTCCTGACGCGCCTGCTCATCTTCCAGCAGATCGGCAAGTGCCGAGTAGGAGGGCTGCTCTTCGACGTTAGCGGTGTCTTCACTGCCTGCACTTAGCGACGTTTGTGCCAACGCAGGCGTTGTTAGAAAGGCGAATAGCATCAATAACCAGACGCCTAGCCAGGGGAAAAAACGTAATGGCGTCACACCTAAACCTCCCTTTGGGTGAGTCTTTTACTCAATGTCATTATTAACTCATTTTATGCACATCATAGTGCACGCTATTCATATTGCACTCTACGTGGGTGCTAGGTTTGTATAAAAGACAAACAGGGTAACATGGGAAAAAGAGCGTGGCTCGCCACTAGCCTCGTCAATGTTTATTACGTCAACGCTACGAAAGTTGGCCATTATCTTTAGATTTACCCGCAAAGCGGCGCCAGCCATTGGTGGGCTAACGCCAACAACAGCCCATAGCGTGCCCCTTTGGCTACCACAATCCAAAGCAGTGCACGCCACCAGGGCAGCCTAAAGATACCTGCGAGCACAGTCAGGGGGTCACCAAGGACAGGTGCCCAGGAAAGCAGCAAGCTAACTTCGCCAAAACGCTTGTACCAACGCTCTGCGCGAGCTAGGCCAGCGGGCGACGCTGGGAACCAGCGGCGATGTTGAAACTGGCGAGCATAACGTCCCAGCGCCACATTGATCATACTGCCCAGCGTATTGCCAGCGGTTGCGACGAGCCACAGCCCAAGCGCGGACTCGCCTAAACACCACAGCCGTGCCAACCACACCTCTGAGCCGCCAGGCAGTAAGGTGGCACTCGCTAGCGCCACCCAGAATAAGCTAAACATAATGGGTGCCGCCTTTGTCAGTCACTGCTGGTCCACGAAGCACTGCTCATCGGGGCAGTTGGCCACCCAGCTGTAGAGTGATTTCGTCGGCAATTGTGCGCACTAACGCACCCAACGCCAGCAGGCGCTCTTCAGGAATGCGTGCCATTGGCCCAGAGACTGAAATAGCCGCCAGCGGCGTGCCGTGCTCATCGTGAATGCAGGCGGCAACGCAATGTAAGCCCACTGCATGCTCCTCGCGGTCGCAGGCAAATCCCTGAGCACGAATAGTGGCCATTTCGGTCAACAGCTCATCGGATTGATGCAGGGTATTTTCAGTCACCCGGGCAAGGTCGTAACCTTTAAGCAGCGCGGTACGCTCGTCTTCGCTCATCCAGGCCAGTAAGGCTTTACCCACCCCTGAAGCATGCAGCGGCGCCCGCGAGCCTAGGCGAGTAATCATGCGCATCATCTGCGGCGACTCATGCTGGGCAAGAAATACCGCGGTTGCACCATCCCGAATGCCCAAGTTGGCAGTTTCGCCTGTTTCTGCGGTTAAGCGGCGTAGAAAGGGCCTGCTTTGGGTAACGACGTCGCGCGCTTCTAAAAAACTGTTACCAATGCGGAAAGTTTTAACATCAATACGCCAAAGCCCCTGCTCACTCTCTTGCGTCACGAACCCCTGACTCTGTAGCGCCTGCAACAAACGGTGAGTAGTGGATGGCGCGAGATCAGCCATCTCCGCCAACTCTGACAGGGCTAACCCTAATGGGCTTGCCGACAAATGCTCTAACAGCGTGAGGCCACGTACTAATGATTGGCTGTGCCCACCGCTCGGCTTGGTGGCCCCTGCCGGACGTCCGACTGACCTGCGCTTTACGTCACTCACCTTACTTTCTCCTGAAGGCGCCTCTCCTGAAGGCATAAAGTGGGGGAGGATAACGCGCCAGCGGGGCAGCTGTCGCGTTTACGGAAACAAATTCCACCAATGATATAGCGAGATTTACTAGCGATGGCGCCACTGAGGCGGGCGCTTGGCAATGAAGGCATCAATGCCCTCGGCTACATCGTCTGCCAGCATGTTGCACGCCATGGTTTCACCAGCAAAGGCATAGGCTTCCTCTAACGGCATGGCCAACTGACGGGCGAACATTGCCTTCCCAGTGCGCACCGCCACCGCGCTCTTAGCGCAAATGCTTGCAGTGAGCGCTTCCACAGTACTATCGAGTTCGCTCTCTTCGGCAACCCGATTAATGAGCCCCCAGTCGGCAGCCTGAGAAGCACTAATAAACTCCCCGGTCAGCAGCATTTCCATCGCCCGTTTACGCGATACGTTACGCGACAGCGCTACCGCCGGTGTCGAACAGAAAAGCCCCACATTGATCCCTGACACGGCAAAGCGGGCACTGCTAGCCGCCACGGCCAAATCACAGCTAGCGACGAGCTGGCAGCCAGCGGCCGTCGCAATGCCCTGAACTTTAGCAATCACGGGTACAGGCAAGTTAACGATGGTCTGCATTACCGCGCCGCAGCGAGCAAACAGCGCTTGGTAGTAGGCTTTATCAGGGTTCGCACGCATCTGCTTTAAATCATGTCCTGCGCAGAATGCCTTGCCGTTCGCGGCTAACACTACGCAGCGCACTTGCTCATTCTGAGCAATATCATCAAGCGCACGTTGCAGCGCCGTCAGCATGTCCTCAGACAGCGCATTAAAGCGTTCAGGTTGGTTTAAAGTAAGGGTCGTTACCCCTTGATAGTCAGTGCGTTGCAGCAGATCTGAAGACGCCAGTGGCGCATCTGGAGAGGCAGACATAGAAAGCTCCTAGACAGTCGAGTGTTGCTCAGTCTAGCGCGTACAAAAACTAATGTTGGCGAGATACGACCAAAGAGGCCTCCTGAGAAGCAGGAGGCCTCGTGAGTTACGTGTTTGCGCGGTTGCCCTTGCGATGGTTATAGCCTAGAGGATGAGGTTCGCCACGGGCCTTAGCCAGTTCGATTTGGCGTTGACGCTCTCGGGCGGCAGCGCGGGTTTTCTCGGGGAGTGAGTCGATGCAGTGGGGGCAACTGATGCCCGGCTCATAGGCCGACGACTGCATATCATCAAGCGAGATGGGCATACGGCAGGCGTGGCACTGCTCATGCTCGCCTTCGCTTAGATCGTGGCGCACCGTGACGCGGTTATCAAATACGAAACATTCCCCGCGCCATAAAGATTGCTCTTCCGGGACCTTTTCGAGGTAGTTCAGCACGCCACCTTTTAGGTGATAAACCTCTTCAAAGCCCTCTTTCAGCATAAAGCTGGAGGCCTTTTCGCAGCGAATGCCACCGGTGCAGAACATGGCGACTTTCTTGTGCTTTTCTGGGTTGTAGTGCTCACGCACGTACTCAGGAAACTCACGGAAGGTGGTCGTTTTCGGGTCAATTGCCCGCTCAAAGCTACCAATCGCTACTTCGTAGTCGTTACGGGTGTCAATGACCAGCACGTCTGGGTCGGAGATCACATCATTCCAATCTTCCGGTTCCACGTAGGTTCCAACGGTGTCGTTGGGGTCAATATCCGGCACGCCTAAGGTGACAATCTCTTTTTTCAGCTTCACCTTCGTACGATAAAACGGCGTTTCGTCGCAGTAGGACTCTTTATGGTCGATATCGCTTAAGCGAGGGTCGGCGGTCAGCCAAGTTAGCAGGCCATCAATGCCCTCGCGGGTGCCCGCCACGGTGCCGTTAATACCTTCTTTGGCCAGCAGCAGCGTGCCTTTGACGCCGTTATCGATCATCCTCTGGCGCAGAGGCTCACGCAGCGCTTCAAAGTCGTTCAGAGTGACAAATTTATACAGCGCCGCGACCACAATAGGCGGCGTTTGGGTGGTTTCCGTCATGGAATACTCCTGGTAGTCGCCCCCGCAAAGGGCGGACCGGGTAAATAAACGCGCATAGTTTAGCAAACAATTCATGCGAAGTGCTGCTCCGCCTGACAATGACGAGGGGCTGCGGGTCAATCATCAATTTATTCGATCGGACCGTCTAAAAAGCTTCACCCCACGCTCCAGGCGAGCGAGCGTATATTGGTGCTATTCCTTATGACGTTTTCGGAGCACACCATGCACATCCGTCGTTCTAATGAGCGAGGCTACGCCGACCACGGCTGGCTGCGTTCTTACCACACTTTTTCGTTCGCCAACTATGTGGATCCTAACCATATGGGATTCCGAGCGCTGCGGGTAATCAACGAAGACCGGGTAACCGGCGGCCAAGGTTTTGGTGCTCACCCCCATCGGGATATGGAGATTATCTCCTATGTACTGGAAGGGGAAATGGAGCATCGCGATAATATGGGTAACGGCGAGGTAATGCGCCCGGGCGATGTACAGCGCATGTCCGCAGGTACTGGCGTGCTGCACAGCGAGTTTAATCATTCAAAAGAGAACGGACTGCATTTCCTGCAGATTTGGATCGAGCCTGCCAAGCGTGGCATTACTCCTAGCTATGAGCAGAAGGCCTTTCCTACCGCTGAACGCCAAGGCCAGTGGCGCTTAGTCGCTTCTCAAGATGGTCGCGAAGGGTCGGTGAGCGTTAATCAAGACGTTAACCTTTACGCTGGCTTGTTCGATGCAGGAGAGCAAGCGACTGCACCACCGTCACGCTATGCCTGGCTACATGTGGTGAAAGGCACGGTTGACGTTAACGGTGAAACCCTCAGCGCTGGGGATGCTGCTGCATTTCAACCGCATGAAACATTCAGTGTGACCGGTGGACAAACGGCTGAAGTGCTGTTGTTTGATTTAGCCTAAACCAGTTTCAATCGCTGAAACTAATAAGCCTATAAACCAAAACGGCCCCGAAAGAGGGGCCGTTTTAGATGGTTACGCTGACAGCATCGTCTAGCTGTTATGCGCCGAGTAAAGCACGCGAATTTTCAGCGTGTGCTCCACTTGCTTCAACGCTTCTAAGGCTTGCGGACCGTAGGCTTTATCAACATCAATGACCACATAGCCCACTTTATCATTGGTTTGCAGGTACTGACCTGAAATGTTGATGCCGTTTTCAGACAGTACGCGGTTAATTTGCGATAGTACGCCAGGTACGTTGTCATGAATGTGCAACAGACGATGCTTATCTGGATGAGCAGGCAGCGCTACTTCTGGGAAGTTAACAGAGGTAACCGTGGTGCCATTGTCCGAATAAGTAATTAGCTTTTCAGCCACCTCAATACCGATATTCTCCTGGGCTTCCAGGGTAGAACCACCGATATGCGGTGTCAGAATCACGTTGTCCAGGCCGCGTAGCGGACTTTGGAACTCTTCATCATTGCCCTTCGGCTCTACCGGGAAGACATCAATGGCGGCACCGTTAAGCTTGCCAGCCTTAATCGCTTCTGCCAGTGGCTCAATCTCAACAACGCTGCCGCGGGCTGCGTTAATCAGGATGGCGCCCTGCTTCATGGCCGCGATCTCTTTCTCGCCAATCATCCAGCGCGTAGCAGGCAAGTCAGGAACGTGTAGGCTAACCACGTCAGAGCGTGCTAACAGCTGCTCCAGGCTCGCTACCTGATTCGCATTGCCCATGCCTAACTTGGTGATCACATCGTAATAGATGACGTTGAAGCCAAGCGATTCAGCCAACACTGAAAGCTGCGCACCGATGCTACCGTAACCAACGATACCCAGGGTTTTGCCCCGAGCTTCGTGGGAATTTTTCGCTGATTTCAGCCAGCCCCCTTGGTGAGCGCGCGCATTCTTCTCGGGAATGCCACGTAGCAGCATGATGGCTTCCGCCAGTACCAATTCTGCGACCGAGCGGGTATTGGAGTACGGCGCGTTAAATACCGCAATGCCGCGTTTAAGGGCTGCCGTCAAGTCAACCTGGTTCGTACCGATACAGAAACAGCCAACGCCCACCAGCTTTTCTGCCGCGTCAAATACGCGCTCGTTGAGCTGCGTACGCGAGCGAATGCCGATGAAGTGAACATCGCGAATCTTTTCGATCAGCGACGCTTCATCTAGCGATGTCGGCAGGTGCTCGATGTTCTCGTAACCTGCGTTGTGAAAATTGTCCACCGCGCTTTGGTGGACGCCCTCGAGCAGCAGGATCTTGATCTTGCTCTTGTCCAGGGACGTTTTGGCCATGGCTGAATCAACCTCTATGGTCGGCGGCATGCGCCGTGTATCGGTTCACGGGAGGCGCATATGGTAGCACAACCACTGCCACTCTCGGCGTCTTGAGATGATGAAAAGTGTGCGTTTACAAGATGAACCGGGCGCAAGTAGAAGAATTGACCACGGATGAGGGCAGACGCCACCCCCTTAGCTCGGTGTATACTGGGCGTTTATTTTTTGATAACACGGCTATAGCCATATTCGCCGCCCTTAAACAGCGTCAGGGCGCCAGCAAAATAGTAGGCCTTACCCAATGAGCGACAACACTCCACCTGCGCAAGATTTCGCCGCAACGGTTTCACAGCTTGAAACCATTGTGGAACGCCTTGAGTCCGGCGAACTCTCATTGGAGGACGCGCTGACCGCGTTTGAACAGGGCGTGCGACTTACCCGTGACGCCCAGCAGCGTCTCGACAACGCCGAACTAAAAGTTCGTGCATTAAGTGAAGACCGCGAGGGTAAGCTTGACGTTACCTCTTTTACGGCGGGTCCAGAGACGGACAATGCCACTAATCACGGCAACGACAGCGAGGAAACGCCGCCATGGTAACGACTGCTAATGCCTCTCCGCTGGCGACGCTGCGCCAGGCGAGCAATGCGCGGGTAGATGCCACACTTTCAGCCTTGTTTGACACCCAACCAGCCGTTGCGCCGCGGCTTGAAGCCGCGATGCGTCACGGCCTATTGGTAGGCGGCAAACGTTTGCGGCCACTGCTAGTGTACCTCGCAGGTAACGCATTAGGTGCGCGGGAAGACGCGTTGGATGCCCCCGCAGCAGCGATTGAGCTGATCCATGCGTACTCATTGATTCATGACGATCTACCTGCCATGGACGATGACGACTTGCGTCGCGGCCAACCTACGGTGCATAAAGCGTTCGATGAAGCCACCGCAATTTTAGCGGGAGACGCGCTGCAAGCACTAGCCTTTGAGGTACTCGCCAGCCAACCTCATCCACGGCTTGGCAGCATGGTAACCACGCTGGCTGTTGCTTCTGGCCGGGCGGGGATGGTCGCAGGCCAAGCGCTAGATTTAGCCGCCGTAGGCGGCCACCCGGATGTGGATGCCTTGGCTCATATGCATGCCCACAAAACCGGTGCGCTGATTGTGGCTGCAGTGCGTTTAGGCGGGTTAGTCGCGGTAGATGAAAATGACCCACGGCTTGCCGCTCTGATTCGCTACGCCCGCGCCATTGGTCTAGCCTTCCAGATTCATGATGATGTCCTTGATGTGACGGGCGATACCGTCACGTTGGGCAAAGTCTCCGGCGCTGATGCCGCACGTGCCAAGCCGACCTATCCCAGCTTACTGGGGCTTTCAGGCGCACAGCATAAAGCAAATTCGCTTATTGAAGAGGCCATTGCCGCCCTCGCCCCGCTTGGCGAGCAAGCCGCACCGCTGGCTGATCTTGCCCACTATATGATCGAGCGCGACCACTGACATGCCTATGAAGTTGTTCGACGAGATTCCCCGCGAGCGCCCGGCGACGCCGCTGCTCGACTCTTTTGATCATCCCGCTGCGCTGCGGGCCATGAATGCTAAACAGCTTGCCCAGTTGGCTGACGAATTACGCGCCTACTTGCTATACAGCGTGGGTGTGACAGGCGGCCACTTCGGTGCAGGCCTGGGCGTTGTGGAGCTTACCGTAGCGCTGCACCACGCTTTTCATACGCCCAAGGACCGTTTGGTATGGGACGTAGGCCACCAAGCATACCCACATAAGATTTTAACCGGGCGACGCGAGGAGATGCTCAGCATTCGCCAGCATGGCGGCCTAGCAGCGTTTCCCCGCCGCACCGAATCCGAGTACGACACCTTCGGTGTAGGTCACTCCAGCACGTCGATTTCAGCCGCCCTGGGGATGGCCTTAGCCGCCCAGGCGCAAAACGATCCTCGTCGTGTGTGCGCCATTATTGGCGATGGCGCACTCACTGCAGGAATGGCGTTTGAAGCGCTGGCCCATGCAGGCCACGTTAACGCCAACATGCTAGTGGTGCTGAACGACAATGAGATGTCGATCTCGGAAAATGTTGGCGGCATCGCGACCTATCTAGCCCGTGTGCTGTCTAGTAAGCCCTTCCTTAAAATGCGTGAAGAAGGCAAAAAAGTGCTCTCCCATCTGCCGGGCGCACTCGAACTTGCCAAGCGCACCGAAGAGCATATGAAAGGCATGGTGAGCCCTGCCACGCTGTTTGAAGAGATGGGCTTCCACTACATCGGCCCAATCGATGGCCACGACCTGGAGGCGCTCACCGAAACATTGCGCAACCTGCGCGACCAGGACGGCCCTCAATTTCTGCATATCAAAACAGTTAAGGGTAAAGGTTTTCTGCCCGCCGAAGCTGACCAAATTGGTTATCACGCCATCACTAAGCTAGAAAAGCCCAGCGCCACTGCCAATGCGCCGCTGGTAAAACCACCGGCAACGCCCAAAACAGCGGCTAAGAAAAAGTACTGCAACGTGTTTGGCGACTGGCTGTGCGATATGGCGGCCACCGATTCACGGCTGATGGGGATTACCCCAGCCATGGGCGAAGGCTCGGATTTAATTCGCTTCTCCCAACAGTATCCTGAGCGCTATTTTGATGTCGCGATCGCCGAGCAGCATGCCGTGACGCTTGCTGCGGGCATGGCCTGCGAGAGCATGAAGCCTGTCGTGGCGATTTACTCCACATTCTTACAGCGCGGCTACGACCAGCTTATTCACGATGTGGCCGTCCAGAATCTAGACGTGACGTTTGCGATTGACCGAGCAGGCCTAGTCGGTGAAGACGGGCCAACCCACCACGGCAGCATGGATTTATCATTTTTACGCTGCATCCCCGGCATGGTTATTTTAGCCCCTGCTGATGAAGCAGAGTGCCGCGCCATGCTTAGCGCCGCCTACCATCACCCAGGCCCTGCAGCGGTTCGCTAC